>JANJWO010000070.1 GCA_024709485.1 Hydrogenophilaceae bacterium
GGTGGCACCACGCCTTCCCATCCCGAACAGGACCGTGAAACGCCTTCGCGCCAATGATAGTGAGCATCACGCTTGCGAAAGTAGGTCATCGTCAGACATCTACAACAAAACCCCCGCTACATGGCGGGGGTTTTTTATTGCGCCCGCTTTTCCTGCACGCCAAAAACATTGACCTGCCCCATAAATACCAAACCGCATCCAAACATGCGGACGCGCGCAGGGATATAACTTTTGGCCTAGTCGCGCGCGGCCGGGCCTATGGCTTTTGGCTGATGTCGCGATTGCACAGGAACAGCTAAATTATGCGGGTGAGTTGACCTCACGCAGTTGTGCTTTTTAAACCATATGGAGGAGATAAGAAGATGAAATTCATTATGAAGCTGTTCGCCCTTATGTTTCTTCTGATTGGATCGAGCTGGGCGGCGGTCAATATCAATACCGCCACCCAGTCCGAACTCGAAGGTGTGAAAGGCCTGGGGCCCGCAAAGGCAAAGGCGATCATCGAATACCGTGAGAAGCATGGCCCCTTCAAGTCAGTGGATGAGCTCGACAAGGTGAAGGGCTTCGGCAAATCCAGCGTGGAGAAGCTCAAAGGCGATTTGTCGGCGGGCCTGGCTTCGGAACAAAGTGCCGGCAAGAGTGCTGCGAAGGCGGTCAAGTAAGTCTTGGGCCGTCTAGCCTAGCCAGACTAAGCTAGACCAAAGAAGAAGAAAAAGGCTTGCAGCAATGCAAGCCTTTTTTGTGTGGTGGCGCGCCCGAAGAGATTCGAACTCCTGACCCCCTGGTTCGTAGCCAGGTACTCTATCCAGCTGAGCTACGGGCGCGCTGCGAAGGCAAAATTATACACAAAAACAATTGCTGGATGTATAGGGTGTCCGGCATTTTCAATGATTAATTGCGCGCGTTCCGGTTGAGGCTACACACTTGGGAACGAGTCCGGCTTGCCGTGACTGGGTGAATAAAAAAGCCCCGCGAAGGGGCTTTTTTGTTTTTGGCGGAGACGGAGGGATTCGAACCCTCGATGCAGGTTTAAGCCCGCATGCTCCCTTAGCAGGGGAGTACCTTCAACCTCTCGGCCACGTCTCCGGAAGAGGCGCAAGGATACCGGAAAACGACATCTTTCGCCACTCTAGGACGCTTTTCAGGCAGCCTTGTCGAGGTTGAAGGCTTGGTGCAGCACGCGCACCGCGAGTTCCATGTACTTGTCTTCGAGCACCACGGAAATCTTGATTTCCGATGTGGAGATCATCTGGATGTTGATGCCGTCGTTGGCAAGCGCTTCGAACATCTTGCGCGCGATGCCGACGTGGGAACGCATGCCGACGCCGACGATGGAGACCTTGGCGATCTTGTCGTCGCCGATGACTTCGCGCGCACCGATGGCTGCGGACGTTTTGCGGCAGACGTCCATGGCCTTGGCAAAATCGTTGCGGTGCACGGTGAAGGTGAAGTCGGTGGTGTTTTCGTGGCCGACGTTCTGCACGATCATGTCGACGTCGACGTTGGCGTCTGCGATCGGTCCGAGAATCTGGTAGGCGATGCCGGGTTTATCCGGCACGCCGAGAACGGTGATCTTGGCTTCGTCGCGGTTGAAGGCAATGCCGGAGATGATGGCCTGTTCCATGTTTTCGTCTTCCTCGAAAGTAATCAGCGTGCCGTCGCCTTCCTCTTCAAAACTCGACAGCACGCGCAGTTTCACCTTGTATTTGCCGGCGAATTCCACCGCGCGGATTTGCAGCACCTTGGAGCCCAGGCTCGCCATTTCCAGCATTTCCTCGAAAGTGACGGTCTTGAGGCGCCTGGCTTCGGGCACGATGCGCGGGTCGGTGGTGTAGACGCCGTCGACATCGGTGTAGATCTGGCATTCGTCGGCCTTGAGCGCGGCCGCCAGGGCCACCGCGGTGGTGTCGGATCCGCCCCGGCCCAGCGTGGTGATGTTGCCTTCGTCATCGATGCCCTGGAATCCGGCCACGACGACGACGTGGCTGTCATTGAGATCGGCGCGCATGTTCGTGTCCGGGATGTTTTCGATGCGGGCCTTGGTATAGGCATGGTCGGTGCGGATCGGCACCTGCCAGCCGGTATAGCTTTTGGCTTTTATTCCAAGATCCTTCAGCGCCATGGCAAGCAGGGCAATGGTGACCTGTTCGCCGGTCGAGATCATGACGTCCAGCTCGCGGGGGTCGGGAGGGGTCTGCATTTCCTTGGCCAAGGCGATGAGCCGATTGGTTTCACCGGACATGGCTGATACCACGACGACGACCTGATGCCCCTGAGCGCGGAACTTGGCGACTCTTTGCGCCACATTGCGGATGCGCTCGACGCTGCCGACCGAGGTGCCGCCGTACTTTTGAACGATTAACGCCATTTGGAATTTTGCTGACGGTAAAAAATGCCAATTCTACTGCAAATAGCCTGTTTTCACGCGGCTGCGGAAGTTTTGTGCGCGAGGCGGAAAGTCCCCGTGCAGGCCTGCCGGGGCTCGGTCTAGGGCCGTTCGAACAGGGCAATGGATTCGACGTGCGCGGTATGCGGGAACATGTTGGCGACGCCGGCGGCCTTCAGGCCGTAGCCTTTGACATGGCACAGCACTTCGGCGTCGCGCGCCAGCGTGGCGGGGTTGCAGGAAACGTAGACGATGCGGCGGGGCGGATTGTCGGCGGGCAGGGATTTCACCAGTTCCATGGCGCCGTCGCGCGGCGGGTCGATCAAGAGCTTGTCGAAGCGGCCGAGCGCGGCATATTTCTCGGGCGTCATCTCGAACAGGTTGTCGACGGCATATTCGACCTCGGGCAGGCTGTTCAGCCGGGCGTTTTCCTGCGCCCGGCTGACCAGGGCCTTGCTACCCTCGAGGCCGACGACGCTGGCGCCCGAGCGGGCAATGGGCAGGGTGAAGTTGCCCAGTCCGCAGAAGAAATCGGCGATGCGCTCATGCGGTTGCGGATCCAGCAGCGCCATGGCGCGGTGCACCAGCGCCCGGTTGATGTGGGGATTGACCTGGGTGAACTCGGTGGGACGGAAGGGATGCACCACGCCGAATTCGGGCAGGCTGTATTGCAGCAATTTGCCGTTTTCGGGGTAGAAGGGCACGGCGGTATCCGGGCCCTTGGGCTGGATCCAGATTTCCACCTCATGCGCGTCGGCGAACGCGCGTACGATTTCCCCGTCTTCGTCGTTCCAGGGGGTGAGCAGACGGAAGACCAGCACCGTCGAGGTTTCGCCGATCGCCAGTTCGATCTGCGGGATGCGGTCCGAATTCGACAGCTTGGCAACCAGCTCGCGCATGGGCATGAACAGCGAAGCGGCCTGCGGCGGCAGCACTTCGCACTTTTGCATGTCGGCGATGAACCATGATTTTTTTTCGTGAAACCCCACCAGCGCACCGCCCTTCTTGTCCACGCGCTTGACCGAGAAGCGCGCGCGGTGGCGGTAGCCCCAGGCCGGGCCGTAAAGCGCGGGCAGCATGATCTCCGGCCTGACCTTGCCGATGCGCTGCAGATTCTCCTCCAGGATGCGCTGCTTGGCCGCGACTTGCGCGCTCACTTCCATGTGCTGCAGCACGCAGCCGCCGCAGCGGCCATAGTGCGCGCATTTCGGCACGGCGCGCTGGCTGCTGGGCCGGAGGATGCGGGTGGCGTTGGCGCTGTCGTACTTGGGGTGCTTGCGGAAGACGGAGATCTCCGCCGTTTCCCCGGGCAGCGCGCCGTCGACGAAAGTGACCTTGCCTTCCACGCGGCAGATGCCATGGCCCTCGTGGTCGAGGGCATCAACCTGGACGACTGTCACGGTCTATTCCTTCCAGGCGGAAAGAAAGTCTTTCCAGTGTTCGCCTTCCATGGCCTGCAAGGCCGCGCGCACCCTGGCGGTTTCTTCGTGGTAGGCCGCGGTGGACAGCGCCCCGCGCATGCGCTCGAAGCGCAGGTAGAGCAGATGGGTGTTGACCACATCGGTCTCGCAGTAATCGCAGATCTCGCCCAGTTTGCCGGCCTGGAAGGCATGCCATACCTGGCTGCCGTCCATGCCCATCTTGCCCGGGAAGCCGCACAGCTTGGCCAGTTCGTCGAGCGGCGCATTGGCGCGCGGCTGATACATGGCGAGCACGTCCATGAGGTCGAGATGGCGGGTATGGTAGCGGTTCAAATAGTTGTTCCACTTGAACTCCTTGTCCTCCTCGCCCCATTCCCAGTAGCGCTGGGCGGCGATGCCGTGCATCAGGCCGCGGTAGTGCAGCACCGGCAGATCGAAGCCGCCGCCGTTCCAGGACACCAGTTGCGGGGTGTATTTCTCGATGCCGTCGTAGAAACGCTGGACGATGTCATGCTCGGATTCGCCATCGCGCCCCAGCGTCCACACCCTGAACTGGTCGCCGCTGCGCAATGCGCAGGAGATGGCCACGATGCGATGCAGGTAATGCGGCAGAAAATCGCTGCCAGTGGCCTGGCGCCGCTGCAGCAAGGCCATTTCGGCGATTTCGCCGTCCGCGATGCCGGGAGGCAGGTCATGCAGGCGGGCGAATCCGGCGGTGTCCGGGATGGTCTCGATATCGAAGACGAGTACAGGAGTCACGTTCTATGGGCCTGCTGTCGAAAAGGCGCAATTTTACCGCGTCGGTGAATTCCTGACAGTTTCCAGGGCAGCCTCGGCCGGGCTGAATCAAATCAGGCGCGAGCCGGCGTCTTCCGCCGCGACCGCGGCTTCGACGTGGGAGGCGGCCACGCTGTCCATGGAAACGCCAAGTTCGACGGAGAGTCCGGACATGAGCGCGCTGTTTTGATGCTCGCAGGCATGCGCGAGGCGAAGCAGCTTGTTGATCGGCGTATCCTGGCCCGCCAGGCTCTCGTAAACCTGGCGCGGGAGGCCGATGCGCCGATAGAGCTGATTCACGGAGATGGCAAAGGCGGCCGGAAAGGTGGAGAACAGGCCGGCTTCGAATGCCTCGTCCGGGTCCGGGATGTCCGTGATCGAGCCGGCCAGCTTGCCCATCAGCAAGGCGCGGCTCAGGGCGACCTGGGTGTAGAGGCGGTTGTCGGCCGTCACCGGCGTGCCGGCCAGCGCGGTGAGAAGGGCGACGCGCTGCGAGCGCTTTCCGCCCATCTTGATCATGGCGTGCGCCGCGGAATCCGCTTCCGTGCTCAAGCCGCCGGCCATGGAATGGGCAATTCTCAGCAACTGGGTTTCCAGAGCCGGGTTCAGGCGCACGAACTGAATCAGGCTGGGCAGCGTCTGCCGCATCGCGACGGCGGCCAGTTCCAGGCGCAGGTCGTGGTCCGGCTTCGCATGCGGTTCGGCGCGCGGCCCGGTGAAGTATTCGCCCATGAACCAGGCGGAATCCGGCCAGCGGGACAGCTCAAACTCGCGGCTGATGTTTTGAACGATGATGCGCCCGGTCGGCGATCCGCCTGGCTTGGCGCTGGCGGGGATGCGCTGGAAATGCCAGGTGTTCGGAGCAGGGTCGGGCCCCGGCGCTTCCAGGCAGAAGCGCATCGCGGGCAGGGCCGACAATCGTCTGACCTGATCGGCCACCTTGGGGCCGGCGTCATTCAACACCCACACGATGCCCGGGTGCGCGAGCTGCGTCAGCGCCTCGGAGAGCAGAACCTCGTGGCTGATTTTCACGAACAAGGGCTGATCATTGAGCAGCCCGTCCTGCGCGAGGGAGTACAGGCCGGTCAGCAGCATGTCCTCGTTCATGCGCCTCAGCTCTTCAGGCTGCTCGTGGGACACGTCCTGGCCGCGCAACACCAGTTCGCGCGCCACGACCTGACCCTTGCGGTCGAACATGGGCTCGAAAGACAGGAAGCGGTTGCGCAATTCCTCCTCGCGCACCGGGCTGGGGGCGTTTTCCCCGCCTACGTGGGTAACCACCCCGGAACTGAGCGCCCGCGTGTCGACACCGCCGCCCTTGCTGGATGAAGAAGCCATTATTGCCGGTTTGGGAATGTCTCTGCCAGCCGCTATCATGCCATTACCGGACAAATGACGGAAACGATCATGGGCCCAGACTGGCAGGTTCACCCCGACCGCGATTCGCTTCTCAAGTCTGCGCTGGATATCGTGCGGCGGTGCGAAGCCGCAAGCGGCAGCATTTTTTCCATCGTTCTCGCGGGCGGCCAAACGCCCCTCGACCTCTATCGCATGCTGGCCGAAGAGCCGATGCGATGGGAAAAATGGCATGTCTATTTCGGCGACGAGCGCTGCCTGCCGCCGGAACACCCGGAGCGCAACAGCTTCCAGGCGAAGCGCGCCCTGCTCGATCGCGTGCCGATTCCCGCCGGCCAGATTTTCATCCCGCCCGCGGAACTCGGCGCCGCCGAGTGCGCGTTGCGCTATGGCCGGCAGTTGCAGGATGCAGGCTGCTTCGATCTCGTGCTCCTCGGCCTGGGGGAAGACGGCCACACCGCCAGCCTGTTCCCCGGCCGCGATGCCGGCGCCGGGCCGGACGCTGCGGATGTGCTGCCGGTGCAGGGCGCGCCCAAGCCGCCGCCGGAACGGATCAGTCTGTCGGCGCGGCGCCTGTCGCAGGCGCACACGGTCCTGTTCCTGGTGAGCGGGGCCGGGAAACGCGATGCCGTCAGGCGCTGGCAGGCGGGGGAGGAAATCCCCGCCAGCCGGATTCATGCGCAACGGCGCGTCCTCGTCCTCGCCGATCGCGCGGCCTGTCATCCGGAATCTTGATCAACAAGGAGACATTTCATGAGACAAAACCGGTTTCTCGCAGGCTTGGCCGCGGCCGTGGCGCTTTCCGGCGCCATGGCCGCGCCGCAAAATGAGAAGCTCGTCACGCGCGCCGACCAGCGCGAGGTGGCCGTCACCATTTACAACGATAACCTGGCGCTGGTGAAAGACAACCGCAAGGTCAGGCTGGAACGCGGGGTCGATCAGCTCGCCTGGCGCGAGGTCTCCGCCCAGATGCGCCCGGAAACCGCGCTGCTGCGCAGCCTTTCCAGTCCCGCCGGCTTGAGGCTCATCGAGCAGAACTTCGATTTCGATCTGCTGACGCCGCAGAAGCTGCTGGAGAAGCATGTCGGCCGCGAGGTCGCCGTCGTCAGCGTCAATCCCGCCACCGGCGCCGAGAAGCGGGAAACCGCCACGGTGCTGGCGACCAACGGCGGGACGGTGCTCAAGTTCGCCGACCGCATCGAAACCGGCGTGCCGGGGAGGCTGGCATTCGCCGGCGTGCCGGACAATCTGCGCGACCAGCCCACCCTGGTCATCACCCTGGGCAGCGCCGCCGCCGGCGTGCAGGATCTGGAGCTTTCCTATCTGACCGGAGGCTTGTCGTGGAAAGCCGATTATGTGGCCGAACTGAACGAGCAGGACGACCATCTCGACATCAACGGCTGGGTCACGCTCAGCAATCGCAGCGGCACCGCGTATGACAATGCCAGGCTGCAGCTGGTTGCGGGCGACGTGAACCGCGTGCAGGACGAGCTGGGCCGCGGCCGTCCGGCGCCGCTCATGGCCAAGACCGCCATGGCCGAAGCGGCCGACCTGAGCCAGGAGGCCTTGTTCGAATACCACCTCTATACGCTGGAACGCCCCACCACCATCGCCGACAACCAGATCAAGCAGGTGGCTTTGATGAGCGCGTCGACCGTTGCGGTGAAAAAGGAACTGCTGTTCGAAGGTCAGAACTACTACTACTCCGGCCAGTACGGCGAACTCGGGCAAAAGCTCAAGGCCGGGGTATTCGTCGAATTCGCCAACAAGGGCGAGGGGCTGGGCATCCCGCTGCCCAAGGGCGTGGTGCGGGTGTACAAGAAAGACGGCCAGGGCAATGCGCAATTCATCGGCGAAGACCGCATCGACCATACGCCCAAGAACGAAACCGTGCGCCTCAAGCTGGGCAGTGCCTTCGACGTCACCGCCGACAGGAAGCAGACCGATTTCAAGAAGCTGGGTGGTTCCTCGCGCTACAACTACGTATTCGAGAGCGCGTACGAGATCACCATCAGGAACGCCAAGAGCGAAGCGGTCACGGTCAAGGTGGCCGAGCCCATGCCCGGCGACTGGCAGGTGCAGTCCGAGTCGCACCCTCACCTCAAGGCCGCGGCCGATACTGCGGTGTGGCGCATCGCGGTGCCGGCAGAGGGGAAATCTGTTCTGACCTACCGGGTGCAGGTGAGGTATTGACGACTATGCTGAAAAGGGCGGGGAGGCGTTTTCACCATGGAGCAGAATTTTATCCATAGCAAAAAAGCTTGCCAGATCTGCGGTTCCGAACGAGCCGGCACCTTGCGGCCGGCGGCGATCGTGCGCCATGCCATCTCGGATTTGATTCGCCAGGAGACGGGGCGCTGGGACGAGGCGGGCTGGATCTGCCTGAACGACCTCCAGCATTTCCAGCAGCGCTATGTCGAGGAAGTGCTGAAGACCGAGAAGGGCGAGCTGACCCAGCTTGAGCAGGAAGTGCTGGAAAGCCTGCAAAAGCAGGAAACGCTCTCGGCCAACGCCGATGTCGAGTTCGACGCCCGCCTGACCCTCGGCCAGCGGCTGGCCGACCGCGTCGCCGATTTCGGCGGCAGCTGGCCCTTCATCATCGCCTTCGGCGTGGCGATGTTCATCTGGATGTTCCTCAACTCCTACCTCCTGGCGGCACGCCCCTTCGATCCCTATCCCTACATCCTGCTCAATCTTTGCCTGTCCTGCCTGGCCGCAGTGCAGGCGCCGATCATCATGATGAGCCAGAACCGCCAGGAGGCGCGCGACCGGCTGCGGGCGGTGCGCGACTACCAGGTGAATCTCAAGGCCGAGCTGGAGATCCGGCATCTGCACCAGAAGCTCGATCATCTGCTGTCTCGCCAGTGGGAGCGGCTGGTGGAAATTCAGGAAATCCAGATGGAGCTCATCAACGAGATCCGCCGCCGCTGAAGGCGGCCGACTCCCATGACCCCGTCCGGCATGAACCTCGCCCGCCAGACTGCGGGGCAGGTCTTGGCCGGCTTGGGCAGCGACAGTCGGGGGCTGGACAGGCGCGAGGCCAGCCGCCGCCTGGCCGAGTTCGGCCACAACCGCATCGAGGCCGCCAAGCGCGAGCCGCCATGGCGCATGCTGTTGCGCGAGTTCGGGCATTTCTTCGCGCTGATATTGTGGTTTGCGGCGGCGCTGGCCTTCCTGGCCAACCATGTCAGCCCCGGCCAGGGCATGTTCGAGCTTGCCCTGGCCATTGTCGGCGTCATCGTCATCAACGGCGTGTTTTCGTTCTGGCAGGCCTATCGCGCCGAACGGGCGCTGGCGGCGCTGCAGCAACTCCTGCCGCAGCGCGTGGAAGTGAGGCGCGAAGGCCGGACGCTGGCCGTAGCCGCCGCCGAACTGGTGCCGGGCGATGTCGTGCTGCTGGCCGAGGGCGCCAAGGTGCCGGCGGATTGCCGCCTCATCGAAGCATTTGGCGTTCGCGTCAATCTCGCCACCTTGACCGGAGAGTCGCGTCCCAAGGCGCGAAGCAGCGAGCCTGACGAGACCCTGGACCCGCTGGCGGCGCGCTGCCTGCTGCTTGCGGGCACGCTCGTCGTCGCGGGCGAATGCAGCGCGGTGGTGTATGCCACCGGCATGCGCACCGAGTTCGGGCGCATCGCGCATCTCACCCAGACTGCGGGTGAGACCGAGTCGCCGCTGCAGAAGGAGATCCGCCGCGTCTCGCGCCTGGTGGCGGTGCTGGCGCTGGGCCTCGGCGCGGCGTTCTATGCCATCGGCCATGCCATCGGCCTGCCGTTCTGGGCGAATTTCATGTTCGCCATCGGCATCATCGTCGCCAACGTGCCGGAAGGCCTGCTGCCCACGGTGACGTTGTCGCTCGCCATGGCCACCCAGCGCATGGCGAAGCGCAATGCGCTGGTGCGCCATCTGCCCGCAGTGGAAGCCCTGGGCAGCGCAACCGTCATCCTCACCGACAAGACCGGCACGCTCACGCAGAACCGCATGAACGTGCGCGAGCTGTATACCGGCCGGCTGCAGACAGCGGCGGAATATGCCGTCACGGGCAGCGCTTCCCGGCTGCGCGCGATTGCCCGCTTTTGCAATAGCCTGAAGTTTCCGGACGGCCAGCCGAGCGGCGACCCGATGGAAATCGCGCTGTGGCGGTTTGCCGGCACGCTCCCGGAACCCGGCGCGCGCGCGGGCGAAATCGCCTTCGATGCCGAACGCCGGCGCATGTCGGTCATATCCCGGGCGCGTGAAGGAAACGGCCAGCTGTGGTGCAAGGGCGCCCCGGAAACCGTATTGTCGTTGTGCGCGACCTGGGCCGACGGCCAGCAAGCGCATCCCTTCGACAAGGCGGCGCAGGCGGCCTTCCGGCAGGCCCAGGAAGAGATGGCCGGGCGCGGGCTGCGGGTGCTGGCGCTGGCGTGGAAACCGCTGCGGCCCGACGAGCAGGCCTCCGAGAGCGGCCTGGAGCTGTGCGGCCTCGTCGGCCTCGAGGATCCGCCACGCCCGGACGTGCGCGAGGCGGTGGCGCGCTGCCGCGAGGCGGGCGTGCGCGTGATCATGATCACCGGCGATCACCCGCAGACTGCATTGGCGCTCGCGCGCGAAGTCGGCATCGTCAGGGGCCGGCAGCCGAAGGTCGTGCTGGGCGAGGCCGTCAGGCAAATGGGCCAGGCCAGCCTGCAGTTGGCGCTGGACGCGCCGGAGGTTCTGTTCGCCCGCGTCACCGCCGACCAGAAAATGCTCATTGTCGAGGCGTTGCAGCGCAAGGGCGAAATCGTGGCCGTGACCGGCGACGGCGTGAACGATGCGCCCGCGCTGAAAACTGCGGACATCGGGGTGGCCATGGGGCGGTCCGGCACGGATGTGGCCCGCGAGTCTGCGGACATCGTGCTGCTCGACGACCACTTCGCCACCATCGTCAGCGCCATCGAGGAGGGGCGCACGGTATACGGGAATATCCGGAAATTCCTGACCTACATCCTGACTTCGAATGTCCCGGAAATCATCCCCTATCTGGCCTTCGTGCTCTTCCGCATACCGCTGCCGCTGACCGTGATCCAGATTCTCGCCATCGATCTTGGCACCGACATGCTGCCCGCACTGGCCCTGGGGGCGGAAAAGCCGCATGCCGACGTGATGCGCTCGCCGCCGCGCCCGCGGCACGAACGCCTGCTGTCCTGGCGGCTGCTGATGCGGGCCTACCTGTTCCTGGGGCCGCTGGAGGCGCTGGGCGCGATGGCGGCCTTTTTCTTCGTGCTCGGCGCGGGCGGATGGCAGTACGGGCAGACGCTCGCCGCGGCCGATCCGCGCTATTTGCAGGCCACGACCGCATGCCTTGCGGCCATCGTGCTGGCCCAGATGGTCAATGTCTTCGTGTGCCGCCACCCGCGCCTGCCCGCCTGGCATTTTTCCCTGTTCGAGAACCGCATGCTGCTGGGCGGGCTGGCGGCCGAAGCCCTGCTGATCCTGTCAATCGTCTACACGCCCTGGGGCAACAAGTTGTTCGGCACGGCGCCGCTGACCGCGGAAGCGTGGCTGTTCGCCCTGCCTTTCGCGTTGCTGCTGGGCTTGGCGGAAGAGACGCGGAAGTTGCTGATTCGAGACAAGGGTCCTTCCAAACAGGCATAATCAAAGCCACGTGCCACCCGCATAGGAGTAATTGCTTATGCCACAGTTGATCAGGGCGCTCGGCGCCTGGAAAAACCCGCATTTCAATGAAGTGCTCAAGGACGAGATCCGGCAGCTGGGCATGGCGGCGCTGCCGCTGCAGCAAGGCCTGTCGAGAAGCAGCCATGTCAGCGGCGACAAGTACGACGTCGTGGTGCTCAACGTCGCCGAGGAGCCGCAGCGCATCCTGGTCAAGGCCGGCATCTTCTACCAGGGCATCATCGCCGGATGCAGCTGCGCCGACGACCCCACGCCGGTGGACGAGCAGACCGAGTACTGCGTGCTGCAGTTCGACATCGACAAGCGCAGCGCCGAAGCGGCCATCTCGCTGCTGGAGGATTAGGGCGCGAAATTCAGCGCGGCACGCCCGGCCTTACCCCAGCTTCAGGCGCTGGTAATGCGCGCACAGGCCGTTGGTGGAGGCGTCGTGCGACTTGGCGACCTGGCCTTCGCCCAGTTCCTTGATCAGCGCGCTGGAGAGGCGCTTGCCGATTTCCACGCCCCATTGGTCGAACGCGTTGATGCTCCACAGCGTGCTTTGCACGAAGGTCTTGTGTTCGTATAGCGCGACCAGCCGACCCAGCGTGCGCGGGGTGAGCCGCTGGTAGAGCATGGTGTTGGAGGGCTTGTTGCCGGGGAAGGTCTTGTGCGGCAGCAGCAGGCGGATGGTTTCTTCGCTCGCGCCTTCGGCCTGCAGTTCCGCCAGCGCTTCCTCCTCGCTCTTGCCGAGCATGAGCGCCTCGGACTGCGCGAAGCAGTTGGCGACCAGCATCTGGTGCAGGCCGTCGATGGGGTGGCTGGTGATCGCGGCGAGCATGAAGTCGGTGGGCACAAATCGCGTTCCCTGGTGCAGCAGCTGGAAGAAGGCGTGCTGGCCGTTCGAGCCCGGCTCGCCCCAGACGATTTCGCCGGTCGGGTAGTTCACCTTCTCGCCCAGGCGCGTCGCGCTCTTGCCGTTGGACTCCATGCACAGCTGCTGCAGGTAGGCCGGCAGCCGCGACAGATGGATGTCGTAGGGGAAGATGGCGTGGCTGGGCGCGCCCCAGAAATGCTGGTACCAGATCGACAGCAGCGCCAGCGTGCCGGGAATGCTGGCAAGCGGATCGGCGCGGAAATGCTGGTCCATGTCGCGCGCGCCGGCGAGCAGCTCCTCGAAATGATCCATGCCGACATAGAGCGCGATGGGCAGGCCGATGGCCGACCAGATGGAATAGCGGCCGCCCACCCAGTCCCAGAACACGAACATGTTGGCGGGATCGATGCCGAAGGCGCTGACGGCTTCGGCGTTGGTGGAAATGGCCACGAAATGGCGCGAAACGGCCAGTTCCGAGCCCAGCCGCTCCACCAGCCAGCGCCGCGCGATCCTGGCGTTGGACAGGGTCTCCAGGGTGGTGAAGGACTTGGAAGAGACGATGAACAGGGTCGTTTCCGCGTTGAGGTCATCCAGCGTGTCGCCGATGTGGTCGGGATCGATATTGGAGACGAAATGCATGTTGATGCGCGCGTTGCCGTAGGGCTTGAGCGCGCGGCAGGCCATCATGGGGCCGAGATCCGAGCCGCCGATGCCGATGTTGACGATGTCGGTGATGATCTTGCCGGTGTGGCCGCGCCATTTGCCTTCGCGCACCGCATGCGTGAAGCGGTGCATCTGGTTCAGCACCTGCAGCACCCCGGGCATGACGTCGTGGCCGTCCACCAGGATCGGCTTCAGCGGATCGTTGCGCAGCGCCACGTGCAGGGCCGCGCGATTTTCCGTGAAGTTGATCTTCTCGCCGTTGAACATGGCCTCGGTCCACGCCGGCACATTGGCCTCCCGCCCCAGCTGGCGCAGCATGGCCAGGGTTTCGTCGTTGACCAGATTCTTCGAGTAATCGAGCAGAAAGTCGTCCAGTCTGATGCTGTAGCGATCGAAGCGCCCGGGGTCGGCGCGGAACAGGTCGCGCATGCGCACGCCGTCCCAGGTCTTGCGATGCGCCTGCAGCTTTTGCCAGGAAGGGAGTTCGGTTAGCAGCATGTCTAGAGCTTCAGCAATATGCCGGCCAGCGGCGGCAGGGTCAGGATGACGGAATGCGGCTGCCCCATCCAGGGCAGGGGCTCGCTGTGCAGGCCGCCGCCGTTGCCGGTGTTGGAGCCGCCATACAGCGCCGAATCGGTGTTGAGGATTTCGCGATAATAACCCGCGGCCGGCACGCCGAGCCGGTAAGCATGGCGGGGCACGGGGGTGAAGTTCAACACCGCGACGGTGCATTGCCCGTCCGGCGCGCGCCGGAAAAAGCTGTAGACGGAATGCTCGGCATCGTTGCAGTCCAGCCACTGGAAGCCCGCATTTTCGAAATCCAGGCCGAAGAGCGCGGGATCATCCCGGTACAGGCGGTTCAAGTCGCGCGCCAGGCGCTGGATGCCGGCATGCCAGTCCATGCCGAGCAGCCCCCAGTCCAGCTCCCAGCCGACCCGCCACTCGCGGCCCTGGCCGAATTCGTTGCCCATGAAATTGAGCTTCTTGCCGGGGCTGGCGAACTGCCAGGTCATGAGCAAGCGCAGGTTGGCGAACTGCTGCCAGACATCGCCGGGCATCCTGGCGATGAGCGAGCCCTTGCCGTGCACCACCTCGTCGTGCGACAGCGGCAGGAGGAAGTTTTCCGTGTAGGCGTAGAGCTGGCCGAAGGTCAGCTGGTTGTGGTGCCAGCGGCGGTGCACCGGGTCTTCGCGCATGTAGCCCAGGGTGTCGTTCATCCAGCCCATGTTCCATTTGAGCGAAAAGCCCAGGCCGCCGAGATGGGCCGGGCGCGACACCATGGGCCAGGCGGTCGACTCCTCGGCGAAAGTCAGCGCGCCGGGGAACTGCTCGTGCACCATGACATTGAGCTCGCGCAGGAAATCGATGGCCTCCAGGTTCTCGCGCCCGCCGTACTGGTTGGGCAGCCATTCGCCCGCCTTGCGCGAGTAGTCGAGGTAGAGCATGGAGGCGACGGCGTCCACGCGCAGGCCGTCGACATGGAATTCCGCCAGCCAGTAATGCGCGCTCGCGAGCAGGAAGTTTTTCACCTCGGCGCGGCCGTAGTTGAAGATGTGCGTGCCCCAGTCGTGGTGATAGCCGCGGCGCGGGTCTT
This sequence comes from Hydrogenophilaceae bacterium, assembly GCA_024709485.1. GTDB lineage: Bacteria > Pseudomonadota > Gammaproteobacteria > Burkholderiales > Thiobacillaceae > UBA6918. Next base: position 14,703 of record JANJWO010000070.1, read on the forward strand.
CGTGCTCGTACAGCGCGGTGCCGTCGAAGCGCGCCAGCGCCCAGTCGTCCTGCGGGAAATGCGCCGGCACCCAGTCGAGGATCACGCCGATGCCGGACCGGTGGCAGGCGTCGACGAAGGCGCGGAAATCGTCCGGCGTGCCGTAGCGGCTGGTGGGCGCGAAATAGCCGGTACTCTGGTAGCCCCAGGACTCGTCCAGCGGGTGCTCGGACAGCGGCAGCAGCTCGACATGGGTGTAGCCCATGTCCTGCAGGTAGGGAATGAGGCTGTCGGCCAGCTCGCGGTAGCTGTAGAAGCGCCCGTCCGGATGGCGACGCCAGCTGCCGGCGTGGATTTCATAGATGTTGATCGGCGCATGCAGCCAGTCCCAGTGCTTGCGCCGTTCGAGCCAGCCGGCGTCCTGCCAGGCGTGGTTCGATGCGGCGCAAATGCGCGGCGCGGTGCCGGGGCGCCGTTCGAACCAGCGCGCATAGGGGTCGGCTTTCACCATCACCGCGCCGCTGGCGCGGTTGCGGATCTCGAACTTGTAGTGCGCGCCGGGCGGCGCGCCGGGCAGGAACAGTTCCCAGACGCCGGAACTGCCGCGCGAGCGCATGGGGTGCAGGCGGCCGTCCCAGTGATTGAAATCGCCCACCACCGAAACCCGCTCGGCATTGGGCGCCCAGGTCGCGAAGCGCACGCCCTCGACGCCGTTTATCGTGGCCGGCTGGGCGCCGAGCATGTTGTAGGCCTGCAGCAGGCGGCCCTCGTTGAAGAGGTACAGATCATGCTCGGACAGCAGCGGCGGGAAGCAATAGGGGTCGTAGCGCTCGATGCTGGCATGCGCATCGCTGCCGCGTATGCGGTAGGGGATTTCCGGCGCCGTCGGTCCGCGCCATTCGAACAGTCCGCGCGCATCGGTCTTTTGCATGGCGCCGAGGCCGATGATTTCGACATGGTCGGCGTAGGGATCGAATACGCGCACGACGTGGCCGTCCGCTTCGGGATGCCAGCCGAGGAACCCGAAGGGGTCGTGGCTGCGGCCGGCGGCGAGATCGAGCAGGCGGGGGTCGGCGAAGGCACTTAACATGTTTTTCCGGATCAGAGCCTATCATAAGAATATGTGCGCTCATCGCGAAAAGAAAGGCAGGCCATGCGAAACCCGCTAGACAACGAACCGCGCTTCGTCAGCTTGCTGACCAAGAAAACCGTCGCGCTGATCCTGGCGGGCGGCCGCGGCTCCAGGCTGATGCAGATGACCGACTGGCGCGCCAAGCCCGCCGTGCCGTTCGGCGGCAAGTTCCGCATCATCGATTTCCCGCTGTCCAACTGCCTCAATTCCGGCATTCGGCGCGTGGGCGTGCTTACCCAGTACAAGGCCCACAGCCTGATCAAGCATATCCAGCGCGGCTGGGGCTTCCTGCGCGGCGAGTTCAACGAGTTCATCGAGCTGCTGCCGGCGCAGCAGCGCATCGAGGCCGACTGGTACAAGGGCACGGCCGACGCGGTGTTCCAGAACATGGACATCATCCGCAAGTACGACCCCGAATACGTGCTGGTCCTGGCCGGCGATCACGTCTACAAGATGGACTACGGCGAGATGCTGTCCTGCCACGTCAGGCAGCAGGCCGACATGACGGTCGCCTGCCTGGAAGTGCCGCTGGAGCATGCCAGGGCGTTCGGCGTGATGGCGGTGGACGAGCACGCGCGCGTCACCGAATTCCTGGAAAAACCCGACAATCCGCCGCCCATGCCCGGCCGCCCGGATCGGGCGCTGGCCAGCATGGGCATCTACATCTTCAACGCCAAGTTCCTGTACGAGCAGTTGATACGCGATGCCGACGACCGACATTCCGAGCATGATTTCGGCAAGAACCTGATTCCCTACATGGTGCCGCGCTACCGCGTGATCGCGCACCGCTTTTCCGACAGCTGCGTCGGAAGCGAGGGCGCCGAGCCCTACTGGCGCGACGTCGGGACCGTGGACGCCTTCTGGGAGGCCAACATCGATCTTGCCGGCGTCACGCCCGATTTGAACCTGTACGACAAGAATTGGCCGATCTGGACGCACCAGGAACAGCTGCCGCCCGCCAAGTTCGTGTTCAACGACAATGACCGCAGGGGCATGGCCACCGATTCCATGGTTTCCGGCGGCTGCGTCATATCCGGTGCGGCGGTGAAGCACTCGGTGCTGTTCTCGAACGTCAAGGTGAACAGCTACGCCACGCTGGAAGATGCGGTGGTGCTGCCCGATGTGGTGATCGGGCGCCGCGCCCGGCTGAGGAAAGTCGTCATCGACAAGGGCTGCGTGATCCCGGAAGGGCTGGAAGTCGGCTTCGACCGCGAACGCGATGCCCGTTCGTTCTACGTCTCGCCCGGCGGCGTGACCATGATCACGCCGGAAATGCTGGGCCAGCATATCCATTACGTTCGCTGAGCGCACGACATGAGCGAGGGCAAGCTGCATCTGATCCTGTGCTGGCACATGCACCAGCCCGATTACCGCGATTCCGAAACCGGGGAATACCGTCTGCCATGGAGCTATCTGCATGCGCTCAAGGACTATTCGGACATGGCCGCGCACCTCGAAGCCGAGCCGCGCGCGCGCGTGGTATTCAACTTCGTGCCGGCGCTGCTCGACCAGATCGAGGATTACGCCGAGCAGTTCGCCGCCGGCCATTTCCGCGATCCGCTGCTGCGGCTGCTGGCGCGCGAGCGCTACGACGACCTGACGCCTGCCGAGCGCGAGTATGCTTTCGAATGCGGCTTCCGCCTCGGCCACGAGCGGATGGTGGCGCCCTATCCCTACTACAAGCGCCTGCACGAGCTGTACGACCAGGCGGAAAAATTCGGCGGCAGGGCGCTGGATTATCTTTCCGGGCAGTATCTCGCCGACCTGCTGGTGTGGTATCACCTGGTCTGGATAGGCGAGACGATCTGCCGCAGCGATCCGCTTCCGGTCAGGCTGATGGCCAAGGGCGAGGGGTTCGATCTCGAAGATCGCAAGGCGCTGCTGGGCCTGATGGCGCGCGTGATCGGCGGCCTCATCCCGCGCTACCGCGCCTTGGCGGAGGCCGGCCGCATCGAGCTTTCCTCGACCCCGCACAGCCATCCCATCGCGCCGCTGCTGATCGATTTCCAGTCGGCGCGCGAGGCCTGGCCCGAAGTCGTGCTGCCGCGCGCGCATCATTATCCCGGCGGGCCGGGCCGGGTTGCCGAGCATATTCGTGGCGCCCTCGAATCGCACGCACGCCGCTTCGGCACGCCTCCGGCCGGGCTGTGGCCGGCCGAGGGCGGCCTGTCCGATGCCGTCGCCCGCCAGTTCGGCGCGGCCGGCGCGAAATGGACGGCAAGCGGCGGGGCGGTGCTGGCGAACAGCCTCAGGCAGGCGGGTATCGAGACGGGTTCGGCGGCGGGATATCTGTACCGGCCGTACCGCATCGACGGGCCCGACAATCCGACAGTCTGTTTTTTTCGCGACGACAAGCTCTCGGATCTGATCGGCTTCGAGTATTCCAAGTGGCATGGCGCCGATGCGGTGGCGCATTTCATCGGCGAACTCGAACGCATCCACAAGGAGGCGGGGGTGGAGGAGGCCGTCGTGTCGGTGATACTCGACGGCGAGAACGCCTGGGAGTATTACCCCTACAACGGCTTTTATTTTCTGTCCGGACTGTATGCGGCGCTGGCCGCGCACCCCTTCATCCGCATGACCACCTTCAGCGAATATCTGGCGGCGGCGCAGGACGGGCAGCTGGGCAGGCTGCCCGGCCTGACCGCCGGCAGCTGGGTATATGGCACGTTTTCCACCTGGATCGGCGATCCCGCCAAGAATACCGCCTGGGATTTGCTGTGCGACGCCAAACGCACCCTCGACAAGATCATCGCTTCCGGCGCGCTCGACGCCCATGCGCGCGAAGCCGTCTTCAGGCAGCTGGCGACCTGCGAAAGCTCGGACTGGTTCTGGTGGTTCGGCGACTACAACCCGGCCCATGCCGTCGCCAGTTTCGACAAGCTCTATCGCGATAACCTGAAGCGCCTGTATGCGCTGCTTGGGGTCACTCCGCCCTCGCAGCTCGACCAGCCCATCTGCCGCGGCGAGGGCCGGGAGGCCGAAGCCGGCGGCACCATGCGGCGGTCGAGTTAGACGGGCCCCGGTTTTTACGGGAAAATGCAGGCTCTCAATCTGGAGTCCGCAAATGAATCAGCAAGTAGTCCAGTCCGGGCTGGTCGTCTACATCACTTATTCCATCCTCGACCAGGCAGGCAACGTGGTCGAGCAGCACGATCTGCCTGTGGGCTATGTGCAGGGCGCCAATAGCGGGCTGCTGCCCAGCATCGAGTCCGCGCTGGTGGGGAAAAAAATCGGCGATCGGGTGGAAGTGACGCTGCCGCCCGAGGATGCCTTCGGCGAATACGACCCGGAGCTGACGTTCACCGACGAAATCGACAACGTGCCGCCGCAGTTCCGCCGCCTGGGCGCGCAGGTCGAGATGGCCGGCGAGAACGGCGCAACCAGGACTTTCTATGTGACCAGGATCGAGGACGGCAAGCTGACCGTGGATGGCAACCATCCGCTGGCCGGGCAGAACGCGACTTGCGTGGTCAGCATCCTGAACATCCGCGCAGCCACGGCGGACGAACTGGCCAGCGGCATGGCGGCGGATTCGGCGCCGCCGCAGCTGCATTGAATCCCCGGCCTTACTCAAGACCAAGACAAAAATTTACCGCGGAGCACGCGGTGAACAGGATTTTGAAATAAAAAAGCCGGGTTGCCCCGGCTTTTTTATTGACGGCGCGCAGGCCCGGATTACTTGGGGCAGGCCTGATCGGCGTGGATCTTGCCCGGCAGGCGCAAGAAAGCCTCGAACGGCCCCATCACGCTCATGGCCTCCATCTTGGGCCCGGTGAACTTCAGGCGGCCGAACATCATGGCGCGCATCGGGCCGTATTCGCCTGCGCCCATCTGGTTCCAGCGCTCGGTCGTCGCGTGCATCAGATAATCGACGTCATAGTCGAGGGCGGCGGTCTGCTGCTTGCCGCCATACACGCACATGGCCTTGCCGTCCTTGGCCATGATCTTCATTTCGCTGATGTACTTTTCGCCGCAATCGGTGCGATACATCTGGATGATCTTGTAGCCGCGGCCCTTGTCGTTCTTGATCCACTTGTCGGCCAGGCCGTCGGCCAGGGTGTCGTCCTTGTTCCAGGCATCGCAGGCCTGGGCGGTCCATTCGGCCGACATCAGAGCGGGAGCGGCCTGGGCGCCGGCGGCGGAGAGGGCCAGCAGGCTGGCGGCCAAGAAGGGTAGTTTGTTCATTTGTGATGCCTCCTGATTTGTGTTGTAGTAAGAAAATCCCATGAACGGTAAGCGGCGGCAGGCGAGTTGTCAATAATTGCCGGCAAAAAAACCGTTCCGGGGCGGGAAATGGCGCGGTGCGCCGCTATCGAGCCCGCGGCGGGCCGTTCCCGGACGGCGCAAGAGCCGCAAATCTACAGCGTGTGTTCAACCAGCTTGATGCGGGCGCGCAGCTTTTCCGCGGCGGCCTGGTCGCCATTCTGCACGGCGCGGTTTTCGAGCAGCTTCAGGTAAACCAGCAGGGGTTTGCGCCAGCCTTGCTCGGAAGCGGTTTCGGCGGCCAGCGCCAGGGTCGCGTCATCCGCCTGCCGGTGCATGACGGCGATGGAAGCCGCAATCAGGCGAGACAGCGGATCGCTGATGTTCCGCAGGGTGTCGGCGGTTTTCGCCGGCTCACGATTGGCCAGGAAGTCGCGGTACTGCGCGGGCAGTTTGCCGGGGTCGAGCGTGTCCCATTGGCCGCCGAGGAAGCGGTAATAGGCCTGGTCTTCCGCGCTGGCGCCGAATTTGGCGAAATCCAGGTAGCCGCTGCAGGGTTCGAAGCTCAGGCTGGCCTGGCGCGTGGCGCAGCGCACCAGATGCAGGCGCGCGGTTTCCTCGATCCTGGCGGCGCCGCCGACCGCGTCCAGGGCCTGCTCGAAGTAGCTTTCGGCCAGCCTGTTCTGGCCCTTGAGTTCGGCTTTCTTGTAGCGTTCGAGCAGGCTGACGCTGTCCTGTTTCCAATCCGGCGGCCTGGGGCCGCCGCCGCAGGCGGAAAGCGTCATGACCAGCAAGGCGAGCAGTAAATGTCTCATGGCAGCTTCATGTCCGCGTCGCCGCCGAACGGCCACATGCGGTTGATGTCGTTGAGCAGGTCATTGGCCTTGCGCACCGAGTCGTCGATGTCGGTGCGCAGCTTGGCGAGATCCTGGGTGCCGTCCTTGACGTCGGCGGAAATGGCCACCGCATTTTTCAGCAGCTCGTCCACGCGCTTGAGGCTGCCCTGGGCGTCGGCGAGCATGGCGCGCACCTGGACGAGCGCCTGCTTGCTCTGCTCGGACACGCCGTCTGCGGCGAACAGCCAGCGGTCGGTCTTGGCCAGCATGGCGTCGACCTTGGCCGACACCTCGTTCAGCTTGGCGGTCAAGCCCTCGAGATTCTTCAGACTGTTGACGACCGGGCGCGCATTCTCCTCGCTGCCCAGCACGCCTTCCAGCACGCCGTATTTCCCGCTCATGCGCGCGGTGATGGTCTTGGCATTGGCCAGCGTGCCGTTGAGCTCGCCGTCCTGGCGGGTGATGTGCTCGACGTTGGCGAGGATGTTCTTCACCCGCTCGATCAACAGCGGAATTTCCTGGGTGGGGTCGCTGACCAGCAGCAGCACGGTCGAGTTGTCCGGCAACTGCGGCGAGGAGAGATCCGGGCTGCTGATCTTGATCTTCGCGCCGCCGACCAGCGGCTTGTCGAGGTTGAAGCTGCTGTCGGTCCTGAGCCAGCGGGCGCCGCTCTTGGAAACTTCCGCCTTGATCACGATGCCGCCGGCTTCGTTGAGGTTGACGCTGGTGACCTGGCCGATGGGCATGCCGGAGAAGGTCAGCGGCATGCCGGGGCTGATGCCTTCGGCGCTGGCGGCGGCCAGCTGCAGGTGCAGGCGCTGCTCGAAGAAACCGCGCGCATGCAGCACATAGACGAGGAATGCCAGCGCCAGGGCCAGCACGGCGATGACGAAGAGGCCTACTTTGAGGTGCAGGTTCTTGAACATTGTTTGCGTTAGTAGAGCGGGCGATTCCAGTCGAAATCAAACACTTCCCAGGTCGCGGGCGCGCCGTCGTAGCGCGCTGCCAGCTCGCGCAGGAACGCCGGATAGGGAATATCGTACAGCATGGCGCCGGGGCGTTCGATAATCAGCCGCGAGCGCCTGAGGATCAGGGCGCGGGCCAGCTTGGCCACGAAGCGTTCAGCGGGTTTCATGTCGGGGTCGCGCTTGTCGCCAATCGAGGCGAAGCCAAGCTGTTCCAGCAAAGTCCGGGCCTGGCGCGATGCTTCTTCCGCATCGAAGTGCTTCTGATATAGCGGGATCAGCGCGATGTTCTCGCGCGCGGACTGATTGGCGCGCAGCGGAAGATCCGGCGAAACCACGGCAGCCTGGTCGGCGGGCAGGGTTTCCACCGCGGCCGCGAGCCCTCCGGCGTCGGCAAAGCCGGTCAGATGTATTTCAACGCTAATGACAGCACCTCGATCAGGACCAGGGCCAGAAACACCCGCATCATCCCGCGCAGCACGGATACCGGCACCATGAACAGCTTCTTGGGCGTCTCCAGCCCGGCGGCCATCGGCAGCGTGGTCACGGCGAGCCCGAAGAAGATGCACTTGACGGCCAGGCCAAACAGCACGGGCAGGCTGAAGACCGAGGAAATCGTGGTCGAGAAGGCCGAAAGCCCGGTGGCGCTCAGCCCGTAAATGGCGAGGTAGGCCAATAGCAGCGTCAGCACGCTGCCCAGCACCGTCAGCCCGATCACGGAGACGACGCCGCCCGCGATGCGCGGCAGGAATTCGAACTGCATGGGCTCCACCTTGCAGTGCGACAGGGCATCGAGCTCGTTGTTGACCTTCATCAGCGCCACTTCGGTGTTGATGGCCGAGCCCGAGCGCAGCGCGATCAGCAGCGCGGTCAAAAACGGCAGCAATTCCAGCAGCAGCACGCGGATGATCATTTCGGCGGCGGCGTCGAACAGCCCGACGTTGCGCGCGGTGGAGAGGGTGATGGTGATGATCACCCAGGAAATCGCCAGCACGTAGATCAGGTAGACGTGCAGGATCTGCACGGCGGTGAAATAGATCTGCTTGACGATGGTGTCGAGCGTGGCGCGGTTCCAGGTGGCGGGGCGCGCCAGCGTCGACAGCACTTCGGCGAGGAAGGCCAGCACGCCGAAAGTCGCGCCCCACCAGCCCACCGCCTTGGCGCCGGTGCGCTCGACGAAATTTAGCAGGAACTCCATGCGTTGATGGCCGGTCACGTGTCCATGAAGCTTGTATTATGCCTATGCTGGCAATAAAGTTTGTCGAAGCATGAAATTCGAGGAGATCGGCATGAAGCGTTTGTGCGGAATTCTGGCGCTGTCCCTGGCCAGCGGCCTGGCAATGGCCGCGCCGGGGGTGGCGTTGAAGGATGAGAGCGTGCTGTCCAAGCCTGTCGCCGGTTCGGCTGCGGTCGGCAAGCTGAACAAGGGCATGGCCGTGGACATCGTCGCCAAGCAGGGCGGCTGGCTGCAGGTCAAGGCCGGCGGCAAGCAGGGCTGGGTGCGCCTGCTGAGCGTGCGCGCCGGCGCGGGCGGCACCGGCGGCAACGGGCTGGCCGGGGTGGCGGGCGTGGCCGGCGCGGTCACGCAGAAATCCGATTCCAGCCGGGTGGTGGCGGTGGCCGGGGTGCGCGGCCTGAACGAGGAGGACCTCAAGGGCGCCAAGTTCGATGCCGCGGAGCTTGCCAGACTCGAAGGCTACACCGTCTCGGCCAGCCAGGCCCAGGCCTTTGCCGACAAGTCCGGCCTCAAGGCCGTCAAGATCAAGGCGCTGCCCAAGCCGGAAAGCGCTGCCGCGGGAGAAACCCCATGAAAAAGATTTTCTCGATCCTGGCGCTACTGCTCGGCGCCCAGGTCGCCAGCAGCGCCGCGTTCGACCTCGGCAACATTCTGCAGCTGCCCGAGCCGAACAAGCAAAAGAAAACCGAACAGCCGGCGCAGCCGTCTTCCGCGCAATCCTCGGCCATTTCGCCGTTGATGCTGCTGGGCAAGACCCCGGTGGCGGAGGAGGTCAGGATCGGCCGCCAGGTCGCCGGCGATTTGCTGGGCGCAGCCCCGCTGGTGAAGGACGACACCTTGCAGCGCTACGTCAACACGGTGGGGCGCTGGGTCGCCCAGCAGTCGGGGCGCAAGGATCTGACCTGGCACTTCGGCGTGATCGAGTCCGAGGACATCAACGCCTTCGCCGCGCCCGGCGGCTATGTCTTTCTGACCAAGGGCTTGTACAAGCGCCTCAACAACGAGGCGGAGCTGGCCGGCGTGCTGGCGCACGAGATCGCCCATGTCAGCAAGAAGCACCATCTCGACCTGCTCAAGAAGTCTGCGCTGATCGGAACCTTGGCGCAAAGCGTGTCCAAGGAAGTGAAAAGCGGCGACCAGGCGGTGCAGAACCTGATCGGCAACGGCGCCGAAATGCTGGCGCGCGGACTCGACAAGGACGCCGAGTTCGAGGCCGACCGCATCGGCGCGGTGTTCGCCGCGCGCGCGGGCTACGATCCCTGGGGCCTGCCCACCGTGCTGCAGGACATGGCCGCGATCAACCCCGGCGACAACCGCCTGGCGCTGCTGTACAAGACCCACCCGAGCGCGGCCGACCGCGTGGCGCACTTGGGCGAGGCGGTGGGCGACCGTTTCGACAGCTTGCCGGCCGGCAAGGAGTTTCCCGAGCGCTTCTACCGCATTAAGTGAGGCGGCAGGCCAGAAAACACGCCATTCCCTGGCTGCTGGCCGGGGCGTGGCTCGTCCTGCTGCTGCTGCATGAAGCGGCCTTCCTGCGCCTGGGCTTTGTCGAGCGGCTGGATGCCGCTCTCTACGACCTCAGCCTGAAAAGCAGCGCGCCGCGCGGCGCCGACGACCGCATCACCATCCTCGACATCGACGAGGCGAGCCTCAAGGCAGTCGGCCGCTGGCCCTGGAGCCGCGACAAGATGGCCGCCCTGGTCGACAAGCTGTACAACGACTACGGCATCGCCGCCATGGGCTTCGATGTCATCTTCGCCGAGCCCGACATCAGCTCCGGCATCGCCACCCTGGATCAGCTCGCCAAAAAAGAGCTCTCGGCCGACCCGCAGTTCCTCAAGCGCTATGCACACCTGCGCCCGGCGCTCGATTACGACGGGCACTTTGCCGAAACACTGGGCGGCAAGACACTGGCCTTGGGCTATTACTTCATCACCCCGGGTTTGCCGGCAGGCGTCACCGGCGCCTTGCCGCCGCCCAATCTGCCGGCTTCGGCGCTCGGCGAATACGGCGGCCGGCTGGTCGAAGCCATCGGCTATGGCGGCAACCTCAAGCCGTTCCAGGACGCCGCCGGCATTGCCGGCTATTTCTCGGTGCTGCCGGATGCGGACGGCACCATGCGCAAGGTGCATCTGCTGACGCGTTACCAGGATGGCTTGTACGAAGCCTTCAGCGCCGCGACCCTGCGCGCCGCCATGGGCGGCGAGCCGCTGGCGGCGGGGGTGGAGGAAACCAACCTGCTCGGCCGCAGCTACCGCCAGCCCTGGGCCGAGGTGGCCGGCATCCGCGTCAATCTCAACGGCGATGGCAGCGCCTGGGTGCCGTATCGCGCCGGCGCGCCGTTCCCCTATGTGTCGGCCAAGGACGTATTCGCCGGCAAGACCGGCAAGGATGTGCTGGAAAACCGCGTGGTGCTGGTCGGCTCCACCGCGCCCGGGCTCGCGGACCTGCGCGTGACACCATTTTCCAGCGCCTTCCCCGGCGTGGAAATCCACGCCCACATGATCGCCGGCATGCTCGATGGCGACACCGGTTTTACCCCGCCGTGGGCGCGTGATGCGATCCTGGCGCTCACCTTGCTTGCGGGCCTGCTGCTCGCCATCGCCCTGCCGCTGATCGGGCCGGTCTACGGCCTGGGGCTCACCGTGCTCCTGCTCGGCGGCATGGCGGCGGGGCAGTACGCCGCCTGGCAGCAGCACTGGGTGCTGCCCGTGGCCGGGCCGCTGGTCACCGTGATCGGCCTGTATCTCTTGTCCACGGCCTACGGTTTCCTTGCCGAGACCCGCAACAAGCGCCAGATCACGCGGCTGTTCGGCCAGTACGTGCCGCCCGAGCTGGCCGACGAAATGAGCCGCGACCCCACGCACTACAGCATGGAAGGCCAGTCACGCGAGATGACCGTGCTGTTCTCCGACATCCGCGGCTTCACCAATTTCTCCGAGAAGCTGCCGCCGACCGAGCTCGCCGAGGTGCTGAACAGCTACCTCAGCACCATGACCGCGATCGTGCAGCAGAACCGCGGCACCATCGACAAGTACATCGGCGACGCGGTGATGGCCTTCTGGAATGCGCCGCTCGACATGCCCAACCACGCCGAGGCCGCGGTGCAGACCGCGCTCGACATGCAGGCCGCGCTGCCGGCGCTCAACGAACAGTTCGAAGCGCGCAACTGGCCGCACGTGAAGATCGGCGTCGGCGTCAACAGCGGGCGCATGAGCGTGGGCAACATGGGTTCCACTTTCCGCATGTCCTATACCGTGATGGGCGATGCGGTGAATTTGGGCTCCAGGCTGGAAGGCATCACCAAGCAGTACGGCGTCGGCATCCTGGCCACGCAGACCACGGTCGATGCGGACAGCAAACATGTATTCATGAAGATCGACGACGTGCGCGTCAAGGGCAAGGAGCAGCCGGTGGCGATCTACGAGCCGCTGGGGCTGAAGGGCGCCATCGATGCGGCGGAACTCGACCGCGCCCGGCGCTTCGAGCAGGCCTTCGCCGCCTACCGGCAGCAGCAATGGGACGAGGCAGAGACCCTGCTGAAGGCATTGAATACGGATTCGCCCCGGGCGCTGTACGATATCTACCTGGAGCGCATCGCGCATTTTCGCGCAGCGCCGCCGCCCGGGGACTGGGATGGCGTATTCGTCTATACGACAAAGTAGGAAGCGCATGCATTTGAGAAGCCGACAAAGAGGACAAGAGGGCAGGAGGAAAAGCAGAGCCTCTTGTCCTCGTGTCTTCCGTGTTCAAGATTTTTGGGGAAGCCGGTGAAGCTGACCGTACTCGGCTGCGGCGGCGGCATCGGCAGCGGCCGCCACACCACCTGCTTCCTGCTGGACGACGACGTGCTGATCGATGCCGGCACCGGCATCACCGCATTGAGCCTGGAACAGCTGGCCAAGATCGATCATGTCTTTCTCACCCACAGCCATCTCGACCATGTGCTGGGGCTGCCGCTTTTGATCGACGCGGTGGGCGACCGGCGCGACAAGCCGGTCACCGTGCATGCCCTGCCCGACACCCTGGAGATCCTCGACCGGCACCTGTTCAACTGGAAGCTGTGGCCGGATTTTCGTGAGATTCCCGATGCCGCCGCACCCTGGCTCAGATTCGTGCCGCTGGCGCTGGGCTCCATGGTCGAATTGGGCGCCAGGCGCATCAGCAGCCTGCCGGCGCACCACACCGTGCCGGCCTGCGGCTACCGGCTGTCGAACGGCGCGCGCAGCCTGGTGTTCACCGGCGACACCACGCGCAGCGAGGCGCTCGTGCATGCGCTGAACCAAATGAGCGACGTGTCCGAGCTCATCATCGAGACCTCGTTCGAGAACGGCCTGCGCGACATCGCCGTGGCGTCCATGCACCACTGGCCGGATTCGCTGGCCCTGGAGCTGGGCAATTTGAAAAACAATCCGCGCATCTGGATCACCCATCTCAAGCCCGGCAACGAGGCGCCCATCATGGATGAACTCAGGCGCAATATCCACGGGCGCGAAATCGCGCCACTGACGCAAGGACAGGTAATCGAATGGTGAACCACAATAGCGCGCCCGATGCCCTGCTGCTGATGACCGGCGGCTGCCCGCATTGCCCGGTTGCGCTGCAGGCGCTGACGGTTTTGCTGAAGGAGGGCGCGATCGGCCGCCTCGAAGTCATCAATGTCGCGGTGCACATCGAGGAGGCCGAGGCGCGCGGCGTGCAGTCGGTGCCCTGGATCAGGATCGGCCCGTTCGAGGTGGAGGGCACGGCCACCCCGGGCAAGCTGCGCGAGCTCGCGCAGGGCGTCAACGACGACAAGGTGTTCGATGCCTGGCTGCTGGAAATATTGAAGTCGGGCAAGCGCCAGAAATTCGAGGCGCTGGTGAAGCGGGAACCGCAGCGCATCCACGCGCTGGCGCGCATGATGAAAAATCCCGAGGCCAGCATGGCCATTCGTCTTGGCATCGGCGCCATCCTGGAAGAGTTGCAGGGCACCGGCTACAGCGAGCCGCTGGTGGCGGAATTCGCCGAACTGCTCGCTTCCGACGACCGCCTGCTGCGCGCGGATGCCTGCCATTTTCTCACCCTGATCGGCAGCGAGGCGATCCGCCCGCACATGCTGGTCTGCGTCAATGACGCCGACCCCGAAATCCGCGAAATGGCGGAAGAGTGGCTGGCGGAGAACCTCCCGGCTTAAATTACATCTTGACCACGTGCACGTTGGTGAGCGTCCTGCCCAGGAAACGCTCACCGATGGTCTGGAACCTGAGCGGCACATCGGTGACGTAGAAGTCGTAGCGCGGCGGATGGGGGCCGGGATTGGCCAGGCCTTTCTCGTTCAGCACCGCCGCCGCCTGCTCGGCCATGGCCTCGGCCGAGTCCACCAGCTTCACGCCGGGCCCGCTGACTTCGTGCAAGAGCGGTTTCAAGAGCGGGTAGTGGGTGCAGCCCAGCACCATGGTGTCGATTTTCTCGGCCAGCAAGGGCCGCAGGTATTCCCTGGCGGTGAGGCGCGTGACCTCGTGCTCCAGCCAGCCTTCCTCCACCAGCGGCACGAACAGCGCGCAGGCCTGCGAGTAGATGCGCGAGTCGGGCGCATGGTCGTGGATGGCGCGCGCGTAGGCGTTGCTGTTGATGGTGGTGGGGGTGCCGATGACGCCGATGCGCTTGCCGTCCTTGGCCGCCGCCGCGCCGGCGTCGATCACGTCGAGCACCGGCACCGGCGAGAGGTCGCGCACCACCCCTGCCGCGACCGCGGCCATGGTGTTGCAGGCGATGATCAGCAGCTTGACGTCCTTTTCCAGCAGGAACTCGGCGATCTGGGTGGTGAAGTGGGAAATGGTCTCCACCGACTTCACGCCATAGGGCACGCGCGCGGTATCGCCGAAGTAGGCGATGTTCTCGAACGGCAGCCGCTCCATCAGCGCGCGCACCACGGTGAGGCCGCCGATGCCGGAGTCGAATACGCCGATCGATCGGTTGGGGTCCAGCGTTTGCGCCCTCTCCTTCTGGGAGAAGGTTGGAGTGAGGGAGGAGTGTGCGGTGCTGGCCATGCGTGGCAAGATATTGGCTGGGAAAACAGCATTCTACCTGCGGCGCGCTGGTGCGGCACGCGGGCTTGGACAAGGAGTTTTTTGTGGCTGGATGCAGTTGCGGCACGGCTTGCGAAAGCGGGCCGACCAAGCCCGCCTACCGGCGCGCGCTGTGGGTGGCGCTGGTGCTGAACGCGCTGATGTTCGGCGTGGAGCTGGTTTCCAGCTTCAAGGCCGAATCGGTGTCGCTGTTGGCCGATGCGGTCGACTTTCTCGGCGATGCCGGCAACTACGCGGTGGCCTTGTTCGTGCTCGGCCTGGCGCCGGTCTGGCGCTCGCGCACCGCGCTGTGGAAGGGCTGGCTGATGCTCGGCTACGGCGTGTTCGTGCTCGGCAAGTCGGCCTGGCAGTGGACGGCCGGCATCGTGCCCGAGCCTGTCATCATGAGCTGGGTGAGCCTCCTGGCGCTGGCAGTCAACCTCGGTGTGGCGGTGCTGCTCTACGCCCACCGCAACGGCGACGCGCAGGCGCGCTCGGTGTGGTTGTGCTCGCGCAACGATGCGCTCGGCAACCTGGCGGTGATCGCCGCAGCCGGCGGCGTGTGGGCGACCGCGCAGGGCTGGCCGGACATCGCCGTGGCCCTGGTGCTGGCCTGGCTGGCATTGAGTTCGGGCGCCTCGGTGATCCGCCACGCCCGTGAAGAGCTGCGGGCTCAGCCCGCGGCCTGAAACCGGGCGAGCGCCCAGGCCGCGTGCTCGCGCACCAGTGCTGAGGGGTGCCGGCTGCGTGCCTGCAGCGCGCTGATCGCCGCTGGCGAAGGCGGGGCGTTGCCGAGCGCGACGGCGATGTTGCGCAGCCATTTTTCATGGCCGATGCGGCGAATCGGCGAGCCTTCCATGCGCTTGAGGAAGGTTTCCTCGTCCCAGGCGAACAGTTCGACCAGCGCAGCGGCATCGAGGCCGTGGCGCGGCGCGAAGTCCGCCACGGCGCCAGGCCTTGCCTCGCGGTTCCACGGGCAGGCCAGCTGGCAGTCGTCGCAGCCGTAGATGCGGTTGCCCAGCAGCGGCCTGAGTTCGAGCGGAATGCTGCCCTTGTGCTCGATGGTGAGATAGGAAATGCAGCGCCGCGCATCCAGCACGTAGGGCGCGACGAAGGCGCGCGTGGGACAGGCATCGAGGCAGGCGGAACAGGTGCCGCAATGTGCCGAGGCCGCCTCGTCCGGCGGCAGCGGCAGGCTGGCGTAGATTTCGCCGAGGAAGAAATACGAGCCCGCTTCGCGGTTCAGCAGCAGGGTGTGCTTGCCGCGCCAGCCCAGTTTGGTCTGCGCGGCCAGCGCCACTTCCATGACCGGGGCGGAGTCGCTGAACACCCGATATGAAAATTGCCCAATGGCGGTTTCGATGCGCGCCGCCAGTTTTTGCAGGCGGTCGCGCAGCACCTTGTGATAGTCGCGGCCCAGCGCATAGCGCGACACATAGGCGAGCGCGGGATCGTTCAGCACGGCGTCGGCGGGTGCGGCCGCCTGCGGCCAGTAGGGCAGGCGCGCGCTGATGACGCAGAGCGTGCCCGGGATCAGCTCGTGCGGGCGCGTGCGCTTGCTGCCGTGGGCGGCCATATAATCCATGTCGCCGTGATAGCCCTTGTCCAGCCAGTCCAGCAGTTTCTGCTCGGCTTCCTGCAGGGCGATGCCGCTGATGCCGATGTCGGCAAAGCCGAGCTCGCGGCCCCAGGTGCGGATCTCCTGCGCCAGTTTTGTATAGTCGACCGAATCATGCATAAGACCGATGATACCGCCGCCATCCGCCTGTCGTTGCCCGACGAAGCCGCGACGCTGGCGCTGGGGGCGAAACTTTCCGGCTTGCTGAAGCCGGGCTGGGTGGTGTACCTGCGCGGCGACCTCGGCGCCGGCAAGACCACCCTGGTGCGGGGCCTGGTGCGCGCGCTCGGCTACGCAGGGCGTGTCAAAAGTCCAACATATACCCTGGTCGAATCTTATGAGTTGTCTAGATTTGTCTTGCAACACTATGATTTATATCGGATGATCGACCCCAGAGAGTGGCTGGACGCAGGCTTCAGGGATGACTGCAACGCCGGCACGCTGTGCATTGTGGAATGGCCGGAAAAGGCCAAGGGACTGTTGCCCAAGCCGGACCTGGAAATTTTCCTCGAAATGGCGGGCGAGGGCAGAACGGCGCGCATCGAGGCGCTTTCCGCACAAGGCAGGAAGGAGGTGCAGACATGGCAGGGTTTCGATTCATAGCAGGGCTGGCGCTGGCGCTGCTCCAGGCGAGCGCGTTTGCGGGCATGCTGACTGCCGCGCGCATGTGGCCTTCGCCCGATTACACCCGCATCACCCTCGAATCCGACGCACCGCTCAATTTCAAGCATTTCACGCTGAGCAATCCCGAGCGCCTGGTCATCGATGTCGAAGGCATCGGCCAGAGCGAAACCCTGGCCAACCTGTCCGCGATGGTCACCGCCGCCGACCCTTACGTGGCCAATGTGCGCAGCGGCCTCAACCGTCCCGGCGTGATGCGCCTGGTGTTCGAACTGAAGACCCCGGTGAAGCCTGCGGTGTTCGCGCTCAATCCCATGGGCGATTACGGCCACCGCCTGGTGATCGATCTGTATGCCGCCACGGCGGCCGCGCAGGACATGGCGCAAGCCCCGCCGCCGGAGAAAGCGGTGCCGGCCAGCGCGCCGGCCACCGCGCCCGCGAACCTCGCACCCAAATTCAACCGTCTGATGCTGGTCGCCATCGATGCCGGCCACGGCGGCGAGGACCCCGGCGCCCGGGGCGCCAGCGGCAGCCTGGAAAAGCACATCACCCTCAAGGTGGCGCGCAAGCTCAAGGAAAAGATCGACGCCGAGCCCGGCATGCGCGCCTACCCCACGCGCGACGGCGACTACTTCATTCCCCTGCACCACCGGGTCAACAAGGCGCGCGGGGTCAAGGCCGACCTCTTCGTCTCGGTGCATGCCGATGCCTTCATCCGGCCGGAGGCGCGCGGCTCCTCGGTGTTCGCGCTGTCCGAAAACGGCGCCACATCGGCCGCCGCGCGCTGGCTGGCCAAGCGCGAGAACGACGCCGACCTCATCGGCGGCATCAACATCGACGTCAAGGATCAGTACCTCAAGCGCACCCTGATCGATCTGTCGCAGACCGCCACCATCAACGACAGCCTGCGGCTCGCCAACTACGTGCTGAAGGAAATCGGCGAGGTCAACACCCTGCACAAGAACGACGTGGAGCAGGCCGGTTTTGCCGTGCTGAAGGCCCCGGACATTCCCTCCATCCTGGTGGAGACCGCATTCATCTCCAATCCGGAAGAGGAAAAACGCTTGAACGACGACGCCTACCAGGACAAGCTCGCCAGCGCCATCCTCGCCGGCATCAAGGCCTATTTCGACAAGCATCCGCCGGCAGGCAGGACAACAAAAGTCGCGCGCGAAATGTGATCCCGGGCAACTTGCCCGGCTACCGATCGCGTGCAGCGTCAACGGCGCATGCCGAATATAATTCGGCATGCGCGCCATTCAGCTTCTCCCCGACATTCTCATTTCCCAGATCGCCGCCGGCGTGGTGGTCGAGCGGCCGGCCGCGGCGCTGAAGGAGCTGATCGAGAACAGCCTCGATGCCGGGGCCGGCAAGATCGACATCCGGCTGGAGCAGGGCGGCGCCAGGCTGCTGGCGGTGCAGGACGACGGCGCCGGCATCACGGCCGACGAACTGCCGCTGGCGCTGGCGCGCCACGCCACCAGCAAGATCGGCGCGCTCGAGGACCTGGAGCGCGTGGCCAGCCTGGGGTTTCGCGGCGAGGCGCTCGCCAGCATGGCCTCGGTGGCGCGCGTGTCGCTTGCCAGCCGCAGCCGCGGCGCCGCGCACGCGCACCAGATCGAGGCCGAGGGCGCGGTCCCCGGCGCGGTCAAGCCTGCGGCGCTGGCCTGCGGCACCACGGTCACCGTGGCCGACCTGTTTTTCAACACCCCGGCGCGGCGCAAGTTCCTCAAGTCCGAGGCCACCGAGTACGCGCACTGCGCCGAGGTGGTGCGGCGCATGGCGCTGTCGCGCCCCGACGTGGCCTTCACCCTCGCGCACAACGCCAGGATCCAGCTGCGCTATCCGGCGCAAGCGCTCGATGCGCGCATCGGCGCGGTGCTGGGCGAGGACTTCGTCGCGGCCGCGGTGGCGGTGGACGAGCAGGCCGGGCCGCTGGCTTTGAAAGGCATGGCGGCGCTGCCGGCCTATTCCAAGAGCGGGCGCGATGCGCAATACGTGTTTGTAAACGGCCGCTTCGTGCGCGACAAGGTGGTGGCGCATGCGCTGCGCGAAGCCTATCGCGACATCCTGCACCACGACCGCCAGCCGGCCTATGCGCTGTTCTTCACCCTGCCGCCGGAGGGCGTCGACGTCAACGTGCATCCGGCCAAGACCGAGGTGCGTTTCCGCGATTCGCGCGGCGTGCACCAGTTCCTGTTCCATGCCATCGAGCGCGCGCTGTCCGGCAGCGCGGCGGCAAGCCGCGCGGCCGTGCACCAGGCGCCGGTGCTGCACGGCGACACTGCCTTCTCCATGCCGCCGGCTTCGCCTACCCAGGCGCCGGCCTGGCGCGGCAGCCAGGCCAGCATGCCGCTCGGCGCGCGCGAGACGCTGGCCATGTACGAGGCCCTGACGCGCGAGCCCGAAACCGCGCCGGCAGCGGAAGAGTCTGCGCATGACTACCCGCTCGGCTTCGCGCTCGGCCAGCTCCATGGCATCTACGTGCTGGCGCAGAACGCCAAGGGCCTGGTGCTGGTCGACATGCACGCCGCGCACGAAAGGGTTGTCTACGAGAAGCTGAAAGCCGCGCTCGACGCGAAGCGCGTGCCGACCCAGACGCTGTTGATTCCGGTCACGGTGACCGCCGACGCGCGCGACGTCGCCGCCATCGGCGACCATCATGAGGCGCTTGCCGGCATCGGCTTCGACATCCATCCCCTCGCCGCCAACGCCGTCGCCGTGCGCGCGGTGCCGGCGCTGCTCAAGGACGCCGACCCGCTGGCCTTGACGCGCGACCTCTTGCGCGAAATCCGCGACTACGGCGTCTCCCGGCTCGTGACCGAGCGCCGCAACGAGCTTTTGGGCACGCTCGCCTGCCACGGCGCGGTGCGCGCCAACCGCAAGCTTTCCCTCCCCGAAATGAACGCGCTATTGCGGGAAATGGAAGCCACCGAGCGCGCCGGCCAGTGCAATCACGGCCGCCCGACCTGGTTTCAGGTGAGCCTCGCCGACCTCGACAAGTGGTTCCGGCGCGGCGAGTAGGCGGGCGTACTGACGGTCGATGCAGCACGTATAATTGCGCGTTACCGAACAAGGCCAGAAAATCGAGATGAACACTTCAACGAATTCCGAATACCTCGTCATCACCGCCAACGGCGAAGACCGCGTCGGCCTGGTCGAGAAGTTCACCAACCGCGTCCTCGATGCCGGCGCCAACATCGAGGCCAGCCGCATGGCGGTGCTGGGCGGGCAGTTCGCCATCCTCATGCTGGTGTCGGGGCCGTGGAACGCCTTGTCCAAGCTGGAGGACCTGATGCCCTCGATCGGCGAGCATCTGAATCTCGCCATCGTCTGCAAGCGCACGCGCGAACGCACCCTGGCCAAGCCCATGGTGCCCTACCATGTCGAAGTGGTGGCCATGGACCACCCCGGCATCGTCAACAAGCTGTCCAGCTTCTTCGCCCGCCGCGGCATCAACATCGAGGAGCTCAACACCAGCACCTATCCGGCGGCGCACACCGGGGCGCCGATGTTCTCGGTGCAGATGACCGTGGGCATTCCCGCCGGCACGCATTTCTCCACCCTGCGCGGCGATTTTCTCGACTACTGCGACGACCTCAATCTCGACGGCACGCTGGAGCCTTCCAGGATCTAGGGCCCGGGATACGGGCGGGCCGACGGCCGCGCCGTTCTTCCAAGCGCGCAGCCCCGAGCGCCGGCCCTCGGCCCGGTCAACGCGCCGGCCGGGGCTTGAAACCGCCTCCGCCTGCCCTTAGTTTCCGTCTCACCTGCTTTGTACGTTGACGGGAGAAATACGGCATGTCCAACACCAGCACCAAAGAAACCCTGGGCTTCCAGGCCGAAGTCAAGCAGCTGCTGCAGCTGATGATCCATTCCTTGTATTCCAACAAGGACATTTTCCTGCGCGAACTCATTTCCAACGCCTCCGACGCCGCCGACAAGCTGCGCTTCGAGGCGCTCGCCGACGCCGCGCTGTTCGAGAGCGATCCCGAGCTCAAGATCCGCATCGCCTTCGACCGCGCCGCGCGCACCCTCACCATCTCCGACAACGGCATCGGCATGAGCCGGCAGGAGGTCATCGACCACATCGGGACGATCGCCAAGTCCGGCACCCGCGAGTTCTTCAGCCAGCTTTCCGGCGACCAGAAGAAGGACGCCGCGCTCATCGGCCAGTTCGGCGTCGGCTTCTATTCCGCCTTCATCGTCGCCGACCGCGTGACGCTCACCACCCGCCGCGCCGGCCTCACCGCCGAACACGGCGTGCGCTGGGAATCCGAGGGCGCCGGCGACTACACCCTGGAAACCGTGGACAAGCCCGGCCGCGGCACCGAGATCGTGCTGCATCTCAGGGAAGGCGAGGACGAGTTCCTGTCGGATTACAAGATCAAGTCGGTCATCCGCACCTATTCCGACCACATCACCCTGCCCATCGTGATGAAGAAGACGGAATGGAAGGACGGCGTCGAGGTGCCGACCCTTGATGACGAGACCGTCAACAAGGCCTCCGCGCTGTGGGCGCGCGCCAGGAAGGACATCAGCGACGACGAGTACCGCGAGTTCTACAAGCACGTCGCCCACGACTTCGAGCCGCCGCTCGCCTGGTCGCACAACCGCGTCGAGGGCAAGCAGGAATACATCTCGCTGCTCTATGTCCCCTCGCACGCGCCGTTCGACCTCTACGACCGCGAGCGCCGGCACGGCATCAAACTGTACGTGCGCCGCGTCTTCATCATGGACGACGCCGAGCAGCTGATGCCCGCCTACCTGCGCTTCGTGCGCGGCGTCATCGACTCGTCCGACCTGCCCTTGAACGTCTCGCGCGAGATTCTGCAGTCGAGCAAGGACATCGACGCCATCAGGGCCGGCTCGGTGAAGAAGGTGCTGGGCATGCTCGAGGACCTGGCAACGAACCAGCCCGAGCAGTACGCCGCGTTCTGGAAAGAGTTCGGTCGCGTGCTGAAGGAAGGCCCGGGCGAGGACTTTGCCAACCGCGAGAAGATCGCCGGCCTGCTCCGCTTCGCCTCCACGCATACGGATACGGATGCGCAGATCGTCTCGCTCAAGGATTACGTCGGCCGCATGAAGGACGGCCAGAGCGCGATCTACTACATCACCGCCGACACGTTCGCCGCCGCCAGACACAGCCCGCATCTGGAAGTCTTCCGCAAGAAAGGCATCGAGGTGCTGCTGTTGTCCGAGCGCGTCGACGAATGGCTGACCGGCAACCTCACCGAATTCGACGGCAAGCCGCTGAAATCGGTGGCCAAGGGCGGGCTCGACCTCGGTGCGCTGGAGGACGAAGCCGAGAAGAGCGCGCAGAAGCAGGCCGAGGAAGCGCTGCAGCCGCTGGTCGAGCGCCTCAAGGCCTCGCTCGGCGAGCGTGTCAAGGACGTGCGCGTCACCCACCGCCTCACCGACTCGCCGGCCTGCCTGGTCAGCGGCGAGGGCGACATGAGCGCGAATCTTGCGCGCCTGCTGAAAGCCGCCGGCCAGGCCGCGCCTGCGCTCAAGCCGACGCTGGAAATCAACCCGGACCACGCGCTCGTCACGCGCCTGGCCAGCGAATCCAACGAGGGCCGTTTCGGGGACTGGGCGAACCTGCTGTTCGAGCAGGCGCTGCTCGCCGAAGGCGGCCAGCTCGACGATCCGGCGAGTTTCGTGCGGCGCCTGAACGGCTTGCTGGCGATGCTGCCGGAGAAAAAATGACGAGGCCGGCCGGGGTCCGCCCGGCCCGCCTCAAGGCGCGTTCGCGCCGGCGCGCCGGAAGGCCACGACGTGGTCCGCCGCCAGCTTGATGCCGATGTGCTCGCCGATGGCGTGGTCGTGGTGTGAGGGCACCAGCGAGAGGACGCGCGCCCCGCTCGGCAGCTTGAGGGTGTAGAGGAAATCGGCGCCGCGGAAGGCCTTGTTCTCGATTTCCGCCTGCAGCAGGCTGTCGTCGTCGTGCACGATGTCGTCCGGCCGCAGCAGCACGTCGACGCAGCAGTCGAGCACGCATTGCCCGCAGCCGGTGGCGTCGCAGTCGGTGGGAATGACGCCGTGCAGCACGCCCAGTTCGATCTCGACCATCTCATTGTTGAGCACCAGGCCGGGCAGGAACGCGCCCTGGCCGACGAAGTCCGCGACGAAGCGGTTGGCCGGCTGGTGATAGAGGTTGTAGGGCGTGTCCCACTGCTGGATGGCGCCCTCGTGCATGACGCCGACCACGTCGGCCAGCGCGAAGGCCTCGTTCTGGTCGTGGGTCACGATCAGCGCGGTCATGCCCTCGCGCCTGAGGATGTCGCGCACTTCCTGGGTCAGGCGCTCGCGCAGTTCCACGTCCAGATTCGAGAATGGCTCGTCCATCAGCAGAAGCCTGGGCCTGGGCGCCAGCGCGCGCGCCAGCGCCACGCGCTGCTGCTGGCCGCCGGAGAGCTGGTGCGGGTACTTGTTCGCGGTATCCAGCAGGCCGGTCAGCGCCAGCAGTTCGTCGACGCGCTCCTGCTTTTCCTGCTTGCCGAGCGCGCCGAGGCCGAAGGCGATGTTGCCCGTCACGCTGAGGTGCGGGAACAGCGCGTAGTCCTGGAACACCATGCCGATCCGGCGTTTCTCCGGCGGGGTGAGCCGCGCCGGGCTGCTCACGGTTTCATTGCCGATTGCGATGAGCCCCGCCGCGACCGGCTCGAAGCCGGCGATGCAGCGCAGCACCGTGGTCTTGCCGCAGCCCGAGGGGCCGAGCAGGCAGCCGATCTGGCCCGGCAGCAGGTTGAAGGACAGGTTTTTCACCACCTCGCGCGAGCCGTAGGCCTGCGAGACCTGATCGAGTTTAAGCATGCGTGTTGTCTCCGCGGCCGGCGAGGAAAATGATCGGCACGAGGCCGGCCAGTATGATGGCGACCGAGGGCAGGGCGGCGCGTTCCCATTCGCCTTCTGCGGTCATTTCGAACACCCGCACCGCCAGCGTGTCCCAGCCGAAGGGCCGGGTCATCAGGGTGATGGGCATCTCCTTCATGATGTCGACGAAGGCCAGCGCCGCGGCGGTGAACAGGCTGGCTTTCAGCATGGGCAGGTGCACGCGCGACAAGAGCGACAGCGTGCCGGTGCCCATGACGCGCGCCGCCTCGTCGATGTTGCGGGTGACGCGCTGCAGCCCGGAGTCCACCGGCCCGAAGCCGACCGCCAGGAAGCGCACCGCGTAGGCCAGCAGCATCACCAGCAGCGTGCCTTTCAGCACCTCGGTGCCCTGCCAGCCCTGGGTCTTCAGCAGGTCGATGATGACATTGTCGAGCCAGGCCACGGGAATAAAGATGCCCACCGCCAGCACGGTGCCGGGGAAGGCGTAGCCGATGGTCGCGATCCGCTGCACCAGCTGCATGAGCGGCCCCGGCCGCTGCCGCCCGGCGTAGGCCAGCAGCAGGGCGAGGGCGCAGACGATGGCGGCGCCGAGCGCGGACAGCCCCAGCGAGTTGCGCAGGAACTCCCAGTAGCGGCTGTCGAGGTCGGTGGCGGCCGCGCCCTTGGCCCACAGCAGCAGCTGGATGAGCGGGACCAGGAAGGCGATGCCGAACACCAGGCTCGCGTAGAGCGTGGCGCCGAGCGCCTGGCCGCGCGCGAGGCGGATGCGGCGGTGGCTGGCGGCGCGGCCGACGCCGCTGTATTTCATGTGGCTGCGCGTGCGCTGCTCGGCGAGCGCCAGCACCAGCACCAGCAGGATGAGGATGGAGGAGAGCTGCGAGGCCGCCGACAGCGAGAACAGCGAGAACCACGCCTTGTAGATGGCGGTGGTGAAGGTGTCGTAGTTGAAGATGGCGACGGTGCCGAAGTCGGCCAGCGTTTCCATCAGCGCCAGCATCAGGCCGGCGGCGATCCACGGCCGCGCCATCGGCAGCGCCACGCGGCGGAAGCCCTGCCAGCGGTTGAGCCCCAGCGACTGCGCCGCTTCCAGCGCCGCGCGCCCCTGGCTGAGGAAGGCGTTGCGCGCGATGAGATAGACGTAAGGATAGAGCGCCAGCGCCATGACCAGGATGACGCCGCCGCGCGAGCGGATCTGCGGCAATTTCATCGGCCCGAAGGCTTCGCGCAGCCAGGTCTGCAAGGGACCGGTGTAGTCGAGCAGGCCGATCATGACGAAGGCCAGCACGTAGGCCGGCATCGCCAATGGAAGCAGCAGCGCCCAGGAGAAAAACTTCCGGCCCGGGAATTCGCACATGGCGGTGAGCCAGGCCAGCGACACGCCGAGAATCGTCACACCGAGCCCCACGCCCAGCAGCAGCCAGAAGGTGTTGGAAAGCAGTTCCGGCAGCACGAACTCGGCGAGGTGGCCGAGGATGTCGGCCTCGGGCGTGAGCCAGGCGGAGAAAATCACCGCCACCGGAATGACGGTGAGCAGCGCGATCGCGAGCGCGAGGCCGCCCCAGCCGCCGATGCGCGCAAAAGCAAAAACGCCCGCTGGCGGGGCGGGCGTCCTGGCGGACAAGACGGAAGGTTTGGCAGGCATGGCCCGGATTATAACTTCCCCCGCGGCGCGCTCACTTGTAGCCGGCGCGGTCCATCAGCCTCACCGCCTTGGCCTGCAGGGTGCCGGCTTCCTTGACGTTGATGAGGTTCTGCTTGAAGCCGCCCCAGGCGGCGACGGCGGCATCCGGCTTCACCTTGGGGTTGACCGGATATTCGAGGTTGCCGTCGGCATAGAGGTTCTGCGCCTTTTCCGAGGACAGCCATTCCAGCAGCCTGACGGCGCCGGCCGGGTTCTTGGCATGTTTGGTCACGCCCGCGCCGGAAATGTTGACGTGCACGCCGGCGTTCTTGGACTTGAGGTTCTGGTTGGGCCAGAAGATGCCGAGCGGCAGCTTGGGATTCTTTTCCATCAGGCGGCCGTAGTAATAGGTGTTGACCAGGGTCACGTCGCACTGGCCGGCGGCCACGGCCTCCATGGCCTTGGTGTCGTCGGGGAAGGGCGGGGCGGCGAGGTTGGCGACCCAGCCCTGCACGATGTCCTCGGTTTTGGCTTCGCCGTGCTCGTAAATCATCATCGCCACCAGCGACTGGTTGTAGACCTTCTTCGAGGTGCGCAGGCACAGGCGGTTCTTCCACTTGGGATTGGCGAGGTCTTCGTAGGTGGAGAGCTCGGCGGGCTTGACCTTGTCCTTGTTGTAAACGAGGGTGCGGGCGCGGATCGACAGGCCGAACCACTCGTTGTCGGGATCGCGCAGGTGCGCCGGCACGTTGGCGGTGAGCGCGGCCGACTTCACCGGGCGCAGCAGGCCTTCCTCGGATGCCTGCCACAGGTTGCCGGCGTCCACCGTCATCAGCACGTCGGCCGGGGTGTTGGCGCCCTCGGCCTTGAGGCGCGCGAGCAGCGGGCCTTCCTTGTCGGTGACGAACTTCACCGCCACCCCGGTCTCCTTGCCGTAGGCGTCGAACAGCGGCTTGATCAGCTGCTCGTTGCGGGCGGAATAGACCACGACTTCCTCGGCCGAGACCGCGGTCAGGGCCAGCACGGCGACGAGGCCGCCGGCCAGTTTGGTCATCATGTTGCGCATGGTTGGCTCCTTGAAAATGGGGTGCGGCCGGGGGCGGCCTTGATTGGATGCCATTCTATACGCTAATGAGAACAATTATCAATAATTTTATTTGACCGCGGAGTTCGCGGAGGAAAGGTAGAGATTCAACGGGCTATTCAGGAAAAACTTTTACACAGAGGAAGCAGAGTAAACAGAGGAAATCTATCTTTTGCGAATTCCGGTAGTGTCTCAGTTCCCTCTGTGTCATGCCTTAAAAACGCCGCGTTTGAACGGCGAATTCAGAGGGTCATGATCCGCATGGACAGGTCGATTGCCCGCACGTGCTTGGTCAGACTGCCGATGGAAATGCGCTGCACCCCGGTTTCCGCCACGGCGCGGATGGTGTCCAGGGTGATGTTGCCGGAGGCTTCCAGCACCGCGCGGCCATCGGCCAGCGCAACCGCTTGGCGCAGTTTTTCCAGGTCGAAGTTGTCGAGCAGGACGAGCGTGGCGCCGGCGGCCAGGGCCTGGCTCAGTTCGTCCAGGCTTTCCACCTCGATCTGCACCGGCGCCTTGGCGTCGAGCGCGAACGCCGCCTGCAGCACCTGGGCGATGCCGCCGGCGGCGAGGATGTGGTTTTCCTTGATGAGGATGCCGTCGTAGAGGCCGCTGCGCTGGTTGGCGCCGCCGCCGGCGCGCACCGCGTATTTCTGTGCGAGGCGCAATCCGGGCAGGGTCTTCCTCGTGTCCATGACCACCGCGCCGGTATCCCGCACCGCCTCGGCATAGCGCCGGGTGACGCTGGCGGTGCCGGACAGGGTCTGCAGGAAATTGAGCGCCGGGCGCTCGGCCGAGAGCAGGGCGCGGGCATTGCCTTCCACTTCGCACAGCAGCCGGCCGGCCTGGATGGCTTCGCCTTCGCGCGCGTGCCAGCGGATGGCCGCGTCCGCGTCGAGCGCATGAAAGCAGGCCTCGAACCAGGCCGCGCCGCACAGCACGGCATCCTCGCGGCTGATGACGCGGGCATGCGCGCGGCGTCCGGCGGGCAGCAGGCTGGCGGTGAGGTCGCCCGCGCCGATGTCCTCTTCCAGCGCGGCCGCCGTGTTCAGCAGCACGGCCTCCTGCAGCTTGCGGGTTTCTTCGGGCGAAAGGCCGGAAATGAAGGGATGCGTATTCATGCCGCCATTATCCTGAAAAGCGCAAATCAAGCCACAGCGAACACAGAGACAAACCCCCTAGTTCCTAGCCGGGCAGCTGGCTTATTGTTCTTTTCTCTGTGCTTTCTGTGAGCTCTGTGGCGGGCATTTTGGTTTTCTGTCTTTGCAAAAAACAACTTGAAAAAACCGCCGACTTCCCCACATTGCCAATAGTGCCAATTTAGATTGAAGGCGGGACCCCATGCGTTTCGACAAACTCACCACCCAGTTCCAGCAGGCCATCGCCGACGCGCAAAGCTACGCCGTCGGCTCCGACCAGCAGTTCATCGAGCCGCTGCACCTCATGGCCGCGCTGCTCGGCCAGGAAGGCGGCGGCGCCTCCGGCCTCTTGGCCCGCGCCGGGGCGCGCGTGCCGGCGCTGAAGAACGGCATCGAGGAGGCCATCGCGCGCCTGCCCAAGGTCGAGGGCCACGGCGGCGACGTCACCATTTCGCGCGACCTCAACAACCTCTTGAACCTCACCGACAAGGAAGCGCAGAAGCGCGGCGACGCCTACATCGCCAGCGAACTCTTCCTGCTGGCCGCGCTGGAGGACAAGGGCGAGCTCGGCCGCCAGATGAAGCAGCACGGCGTCACCAAAGCTGCATTGGAACAGGCCATCAATGCCGTGCGCGGCGGCGAGGCGGTGCAAAGCCAGGAAGCCGAGGGGAGCCGCGAGGCGCTGAAGAAATACACCCTCGACCTCACCGAGCGCGCGCAAGCCGGCAAGCTCGACCCGGTGATCGGCCGCGACGACGAAATCCGCCGCGCCATCCAGGTGCTGCAGCGCCGCACCAAGAACAACCCGGTGCTGATCGGCGAGCCCGGCGTGGGCAAAACCGCCATCGTCGAGGGCCTCGCCCAGCGCATCGTCAACGGCGAAGTGCCGGAGACCTTGAAGGACAAGAAAGTGCTGGTGCTGGACATGGCCGGCCTGCTGGCCGGCGCCAAGTACCGCGGCGAGTTCGAGGAGCGCCTGAAAGCCGTATTGAAGGAAGTGGCTGCCGACGAGGGCCGCATCATCCTCTTCATCGACGAGATCCACACCATGGTCGGCGCCGGCAAGGCCGAGGGCGCCATGGACGCCGGCAACATGCTGAAGCCGGCGCTGGCGCGCGGCGAGCTGCACTGCATCGGCGCCACCACCCTGGATGAATACCGCAAGTACATCGAGAAGGATGCCGCACTCGAGCGCCGCTTCCAGAAGGTGCTGGTGGACGAGCCCAGCGTGGAAGACACCATCGCCATCCTGCGCGGCCTGCAGGAGAAGTACGAGCTGCACCACGGCGTCGAGATCACCGATCCGGCCATCGTCGCCGCCGCCGAACTCTCCCACCGCTACATCACCGACCGCTTCCTGCCGGACAAGGCCATCGACCTCATCGACGAAGCGGCCAGCCGCATCAAGATGGAAATCGACTCCAAGCCCGAGTCCATGGACAAGCTCGACCGCCGCCTCATTCAGCTCAAGATCGAACGCGAGGCGGTGAAGAAGGAAAAGGACGAGGCTTCGCAGAAAAGACTGGCGCTGATCGAGGAAGAGATCGAGCGCCTGGGCAAGGAATACGCCGACCTCGAGGAAGTGTGGAAGGCGGAAAAGGCCCAGGTGCACGGCGCCGCCCATATCAAGGAAGAAATCGACCGCTTGAAGATCGAGATGGCCGAACTGCAGCGCCAAGGGGCTTTCGACAAGCTGGCCGAGATCCAGTACGGCAAGTTGCCGCAGCTGGAAGCGCAGTTGAAGCACGCCGAAGCCAGCGGCGCCGAGCCGGCGCTGAAACTGCTGCGCACGCAGGTGGGCGCGGAAGAAATCGCCGAGGTGGTGTCGCGCGCCACGGGCATCCCGGTGTCCAAGATGATGGAAGGCGAGCGCGACAAGCTCATGCACATGGAAGACGCGCTGCACGAGCGCGTGGTCGGGCAGGACGAGGCGGTGCGCCTGGTGAGTGATGCCATCCGTCGTTCGCGTGCCGGCCTCGGCGACCCCAACCGGCCGTATGGTTCCTTCCTGTTCCTCGGCCCCACCGGGGTGGGCAAGACCGAGCTGTGCAAGGCGCTCGCCGGCTTCCTGTTCGATTCGGAAGAGCATCTGATCCGCATCGACATGAGCGAGTTCATGGAGAAGCATTCGGTCGCGCGCCTGATCGGCGCGCCGCCCGGCTACGTGGGTTATGAAGAGGGCGGCTATCTGACCGAAGCGGTGCGCCGCAAGCCTTACAGCGTGATCCTGCTCGACGAGGTCGAGAAGGCGCACCCCGACGTGTTCAACGTGCTCTTGCAGGCGCTCGACGACGGCCGCATGACCGACGGCCAGGGCCGCACCGTGGACTTCAAGAACACCGTCATCGTCATGACCTCCAACCTCGGCAGCCAGATGATCCAGCAGATGGCGGGCGACGATTATCAGGTGGTGAAGCTGGCGGTGATGGCCGAGGTGAAGAACTATTTCCGCCCCGAGTTCATCAACCGCATCGACGAGGTCGTGGTGTTCCATGCCCTGGGCGAGGCGCACATCGCCTCCATCGCGAAGATCCAGCTCAAGTACCTGGAGCAGCGCCTGGCGCGCATGGAAATGCAGCTGGAAGTGAGCGAGGCGGCGGTGGCGGAAATCGCCAAGGCCGGCTTCGACCCGGTGTTCGGCGCGCGCCCCCTGAAGCGCGCGATCCAGAGCCAGATCGAGAATCCGCTGGCGAAGGAGATCCTCTCCGGGCACTTCGCCGCCAAGGATGTCATCCGCGTCGATGCGCGCGACGGCAGGATCGTGTTCGACAAGGGGGCGCCGGCGCTCTGAACGGCGCGCAACCAGGAAAAGGCGGGGATATTCCCCGCCTTTTTTCTGTCGGATGCGGCGCACCCCCTAAAATAAAACCATTCCGCCCGCTTGCGAGTTGTCTTGCCTGCCTGTCGCCTGCTGTCCGCCCTGTTCCTGTCTGCCGCGCTGTGCGCGGGGCCCGCGCACGCGCTGACGGTTGAAGTCAACGCCCCCGGCGAACTGAAGGCGCTGCTCGAACGGCATCTGGAAGCGGCGCGCGCGGCGCGCCTGGGCGAGGCGCTGGACGAGGCCGAGATCGCGCGCCTGCATGGCCGGAGCGAAGCGAGCGCGCGCGAATTGCTGGCGACCGAAGGCTATTTCACCCCGCGCATCGAGGGCGCGATGACGCGCGCGGGGGACGACTGGACGCTGCGCTACACGGTCACGCCGGGTCCGCGCACGCGCGTGCGCGGGCTCAGGATCGATTTCCTCGGCGCGCTGGCCGACGAACCCGAATCGAGGACGCGCGCCTGGGTCGAGCGTTCGTTCAGCCTGCGCCCCGGCATGCCCTTCCGTCAGGCCGACTGGGATGCCGCCAAGACCGCGCTGCTGCGGCCGCTGCTGGCGCAGCGCTATCCGGCGGCGCGCATCGCCGCGAGCGAGGCGCGCATCGATCCGCAAGCGCGCGCGGCCGACCTCGGCGTGACGGTCGACAGCGGCCCGGCGTTCTTCTACGGCATGCCCGTGATCAGCGGGGCGCAGCGCTATCCGGAATCCATCATCCGCCATCTGAGCCCGCTCAAGCTGGGCCAGCCCTACCGTCAGCAGG
The DNA here is from genome assembly GCA_024709485.1 of Hydrogenophilaceae bacterium. Lineage (GTDB taxonomy): Bacteria > Pseudomonadota > Gammaproteobacteria > Burkholderiales > Thiobacillaceae > UBA6918. Next base: position 45,609 of record JANJWO010000070.1, read on the forward strand.
ACCTGCTGGATTACCAGGTCGCGCTGGAGGCGAGCGGCTATTACACGCATGCGAGCGTGCGCATCGATCCGGACCCCGCGCAGGCGGCCGCGGCGCCGGTGCGCATCGAAGTGGTGGAGCGCCCGGAGAAGCGCTTCAGCATCGGCGCCGGCTACAGCACCGACACCGGGGCGCGGGTGCAGGGCGAATGGCTGGCGCGCGACCTGGCTGACCGCGGGCTGCGCCTGAAGCTGGATGCGCGCCTGGAAACGGCGCGGCAGTCGGGCGCGGCCGAGCTCGCCTGGCCGCGCGATGCCGGCGGCTACGAGAACAGCCTCGGCGCCCAGCTCAAGCACGAGGACATCGAGGGCCAGGAAACCCGCGCCTGGCTGCTGGCGGGCAAGCGCAGCCAGACGCGCGGCAACATCGAGACCACCATGGCCCTGCAATACCAGACCGAGGAACAGAGAATCGGCGAGGTGGTGAGCGCGCGCAACCAGGCGCTCACCGCGCACTACAGCTGGACCCGGCGCGAAGTGCCGGCGCGCGCCTTCTACCCGCGCAGCGGCCATGTGCTGACGCTGCAGGCCGGCGCCGCCGCTGAACCGCTCTTGTCCGACACCAGCTTCGTCCGCCTGTACGGCAGGCATACCCAGTATTTCCGCGCCGGGACGAACGGGCGCCTGATCCTGCGCGGCGAGTTGGGCAGCGTGCTGGCGGACACGCGCGCCGGCATTCCCACGGACTTCCTGTTCCGTGCCGGCGGCGACAATTCGGTGCGCGGCTATGCCTACCAGAGCCTCGGGCGCACGCTCGAAGGCGGCACGGCTTCGGTGCGCTATCTCGCCACCGGCAGCGTGGAGTACGACCATTTCTTCGCAGGCAACTGGGGCATGGCCGTGTTCGTCGATGCCGGCGATGCCGCCGACAGTCCGGGCGGCCTGTCGCCGGTATTCGGCTACGGCGCGGGCGCGCGCTACCGCTCGCCGGTGGGGCCGATCAATCTCGACCTCGCCTATGGCGAGGACGTCGGCGAGTTCCGCCTGCATTTCTCGCTCGGGGTGTCGTTTTGAGGCGCATCGCGAAGCGGCTCATCTACCTGCTGGCGGCGCTGCTTCTGCCAGTCGTCGCCGCGGCCTGGCTGGCCTTCACTTCCGCGGGCTTCCGCCTGCTGGCCGGCGCGGTCGATGCCGCCGGCGGCGCGCGCCTGAGCATCGAAGGCATCGACGGCCACCTCGGGGCGCCGCTTGCGCTTGGCAGGCTGGTCTACAGCGACGGCTACAAGCGCTTCGAGCTGGAAAGCCTGCGCTTCGAGTGGCGGCCGCGCGCGCTCTGGCAAGGGCGCATCGAGGTCGATCGGCTGGCCGCGCAAACGCTGCGAATCACCGTGCTGAAGTCCGATCCCGCCCCGCCCCGTCGCCCCGCCAGCCTGCGCCTGCCGTTCGAGCTGCAGGTGCGCGCGCTCGAGCTGGCGCGCCTCGACATTGTCGAGGCCGGCAACGCGCTCGTCTTGCGCAACCTGCGCGCGCGCCTCGACGATGATGGCGCGCGCTACGCCTTGAACGGCGCCTCGGCCAGCACGCCGTGGGCCGCTGTGAGCGGGCGGCTGGCAATCGGCAAGGATGCGCCCTTCAGCCTGCGCGGGCGGCTCGATGCCGCGCGGCAGCAACCCGTGCCGGCGGCGGCGCGGATGGAACTGGCGGGGGAACTGGGCGCAATCCGCTTCAGCCTCGCGGCCAGCGCCGCGGCCATGCGCCTGCTCGCCAGCGGGACGGTCGCACCCTTCGCGCCGATCCGCCTGCCGCGGCTGGTGGTGGCGGGTGAGGGCATCGACCCGCGTCTGTTCGCGCCGGCGGCGCCCGGCGCCGACTTGGCCTTCGCCGGGGTGTTCGAAGGCCAGGCGGGCGAACGCCTGCTTGGCAACTTCAGCCTCGTCAACCGCCTGCCGGGGCGCATCGACCAGCAGCGCCTGCCGCTGGTGAACCTCGCCGGCGCCGTGCTGGGCGATTTGCGAGAGGCGGATTTCAGCGAGCTCGCCATCGATCTGGGCAAGGCCGGACGCTTCGCCGGCGAAGGACAGTGGCGTGATGGAAACCTGGACCTCAGGCTTGCCAGCCCGCGTCTCGATCTTGCCGGCCTGCATGGCGAGCTCCATGCCACGCGCCTGCGCACCGAGCTGCGGCTGAGCGGCAACGCCGCAGGGCAAAGGCTCGAAGGCGAGGTGCAGGAAAGCTGGGGCGAAGGCCATTTCGCGCTTGCCCATGGCGCGGGCAAGCTGCGCCTCGAGGCGGCGCGCTTTACCGGCCAGGCCGGGCGCCTCGAAGCGCACGGCGCGCTGCAGCTCGACGCCAGCCGGGAATTTTCCGCCGGCTTCGAGGCGACCCGGATCAATCCCGCGCGCTTTGGCAAGTTTCCGGTGGCGCGGCTCAACGCCAGGGGCGAGGCAAGCGGCGCGCTGGCGCCGCAACTGCGCGTCAACCTCGATTTCAGCCTGCCGCCTGGCGAACTCGAGGGCCGGCCGGTCAGCGGCCGCGGCAAGTTGCGCATCGAAAACCGCCATGTCGCGGAGGCGGACGTGGCGCTCGATCTCGCCGGCAATACCGCAAAGCTCAAGGGCGCCTACGGCCGCGCCGGCGACCGCCTGAGCTGGCACATCGACGCGCCGGCGCTGGCCCGCCTCAGGCTGGGCCTGGGCGGGCGGCTCGCCAGCCAGGGCAGCCTCGGCGGCGAACCGCGCCAGCCGCAGCTCCAGGGCACGCTGACGGCGCGCGACCTGCGCCTGCCGGGCGGGCTCGCCGCCGGCAGGCTCGACCTCGAACTCGACATGCAGGCCGCCGCCGACGGCGCCTTCAATGGCCGCCTGGACGGCCGCGAGCTCGCGCTGGCGGGACGGCATCTGGACGCGGTGCGCGCCACGGCGCAGGGGCGCCGCAATGCCCACCGCCTCGCGCTGGAGGCCAGTTCGCGCGAGTGGCGCTTCGATGCGGTGCTGTCCGGCGGGCTCGACCAGGCGCTGGTCTGGCGCGGGCGCGCCGAACAGGCCAGGCTGCAGGGCGCATGGCCGCTGCAGCTGCTCGCCCCGGCGCGGCTCGAACTGTCGCGCGCGCGGCAGCAGGCGAGCGATCTCGCACTGTCCCTTGCCGGCGGGGAGGTGAGGATCGCGCAGGTCAGTCGCGATGCCGGCGGGCTCGCCAGCCGGGGCAGCCTGAGCCGCTTGCCGCTGGTGCCCGCGCTGGCGCTGCTGCGGGCGCCGCCGCCCTTCAGCACCGATCTCAGGGTCGATGGCGAGTGGGAGCTGCGCCTTGGCGACACGCTCGACGGCCAGTTGCGGCTGCGCCGGCAGTCGGGCGATGTGCGCCTGGCCGATCCTGCGCTCGCGCTCGGCCTTGGCGCACTCACGCTCGAGCTCGATGCGGCGGCCAGTCGCGTCACTGCGCGCCTCGCGGCGACCAGCCGCGAGGCCGGCCGCCTGCAGGCAGACGGGCAGGTCGTGCTGATGCGCGAGGGCGCGGGCTTCACGTTGCCGCGCAGCGCGCCGCTCGCCTGGGCGGCGCAGCTGGATGCGCCCGACCTGCGCCTGATCCGGCCGCTGCTGCCGGTGGGCGTGCGCATGGATGCGCGCGTCGATGCGCAACTCGAAGGCCGCGGCAGCCTCGCCGCGCCGCGCATCGAGGGCCGCGTCGCGGCGCAGGCGATCCGCTTCGCCATGGCCGAGGAAGGCATTGCGATTGCCGACGGCAGCCTGAAGCTGGTTCTCGACGGCGACCGCGTGCGCGTGGAAGAGGGCGTGCTGCGCGGGCAGCACGGCCGCATTAGCCTCAGCGGCGAAGCCGAACTCAGGGACCCGCAGGCCGGTTTGACGCTGAATTTTGAAAAGTTCTCCGTCAGCAACCGCAGCGACCGGCGCGTGTCGGTGTCGGGGGCGACCCGGCTCGCCGTCAGCCAGAAACGGCTGCGCCTCGAGGGCGAACTCACCGCCGAACGCGCCCGCATCGAAATGCCGGAAGCGGGCCGCCCTGAGCTTTCCGACGACGTGGTGGTGGTCGGGCAGGGGCCGCGCGAAAAATCCGCGGCCAAGCGCATCCCGCTCGAACTCGATCTCAGGCTCGGCCTGGGCGACGACTTCCTGTTCAAGGGCGCCGGGCTCGACGCCCGCCTGGGCGGCCAGCTCCGGGTGTACACCCGCAACGCCGCGCTGTACGGAGAAGGCCGCATCCAGACCGAACGCGGCCATTATTCCGCCTACGCCCAGCGCCTGGAAATCGAACGCGGCGTGCTGAGCTTTGCCGGCCCCATCGGCAATCCGGCGCTGGACGTGCTGGCGGTGCGCAAGACGCCGACGGTCAAGGCCGGCGTGCAGGTGCGCGGCACCGTGCAGCGGCCGCTGGTGACGCTGTATTCCGAACCGCCGCTGCCGGACACCGAGAAGCTCGCCTGGCTGGTGCTGGGCCACGGCCTCGAAGGCGGCGGACAGCAGGAGTTCGCCCTGCTGCAGCTGGCGGCCGGCGCGCTGCTGAGCCAGACCGAATCGGCCAGCGTGCAGGCGCAGCTCGCCGGCGCGCTCGGCCTGGACAGTTTCGAAGTGCGCGCCGGCGCGGGCGAGAATCTCGCCGGCACCGTGGTCAGCGTCGGCCGGCGGCTGTCGTCGCGCGCCACCCTGTCCTATGAGCAGGGACTGGACGGCCTCAACCAGGCGGCCAAGGTGATGTACCAGCTGTCGCCGCACGTGCGCGTGGAGGCCAGGGCGGGCCAGCCCAACAGCTTCGACGTGTTCTACACGCGGGAATTCGATTGAAGTCCGCGTGCCGCCGGCGCGGCGCGCGGCGGCACGGATCAGAGCTCGCCGTTGGCGGCGGCGCGCATCATCTCGTCCATCTTGGCGCGGATGCCGGCGATATCCTGCCTGATTTCCGGCGTGAGCCCCAGCGACTGGCCGGCGGCATCCAGCCAGGTGAAATCCCAGTCCAGGGTCAGGAGCCAGATGTTCTTCTGCGCGTCCTCCATGACGGCGATGCGGCAGGGCAGGAACACCACCATTTCCGGCACGGTCTTCAGCAGCTCGCGGCCGATGGCGATGTCGCAGAAGCTGAACACCTCCACGCGCGGCGCGCTGTCGTCGCCAAGCACGGCGCGGAAATCCTTCCACATCAGGTTCTGTCCCACGAGCTTGAAATTGAGCCGGTTGGCGCGCAGCTTGAGCGACTGCACGGCGTCGTCGAACGTGACGCCGGGCTTGACCTGATATTTGACGACCATGTAGTTCATGGCCTCGCGCGCGTCGAGCTGCATCATGTTGGCCATCATCGGCATGGCCATCTGTAGGTAGCGTTTGCGCTCCTCCGGCGGAATGACGCGGCTCATCTGGAAATCGCGCTGCGGCGGCAGCATGCCCTGCTGCATGATCACCGGCCCGTAGGGCGTCTGCACCGGGGCGATCCAGCTGCCTTGCGGCGGCGCGGCCGCCGCCGGCGGATTGGCGGGCGCCGGCCCGGCCTCGGCGGCATGCAGGCTGGCGGGGATGAGCAGAACCAGCAGTAGGGCCGGCAATTTCATGTCGCTGTCTCCGGATGCGTCAATTCATGCTAGAAACTGGCGGGGGCCGCGTCAATCCGCCAGCTGCGCAAGCGGCAGCCGGTCCACGAAATTGCGCAAGCGCAGATATTCCGCCTGGATGTCGTCGAGCAGCGCCTCGGCCTCGGCCCAACGGGATTCGGCGAACGCGGTTTCCAGATGCGTGGCGGACTGGAACATCACCTGCGCGGCAATGGCCGCGGCCGCACCGCGCAGACTGTGCGCTTCGCGCTTGCCGCGGCCGCTGTCGCGATTGTCCCACGCGGTCTGCAGCGCATCCAGCGAGGCCTCCGTCGTCTGCAGGAACAGCTGCAGCATTTCCTGCTTCAGCCGGTTCTGGCGGGACAGCTTGCCCACGTCTATGGGGGGCGGCATTTCGATGGCCGCGCCGGGCAGCCAGCGCGACAGCACGGAAATCAGCGCGGCCTCCTCGTAAGGCTTGGTCAAGTAGTCGTTCATGCCGGCGCGGAAACAGCGTTCGCGGAAATCCTCGCCGGCCTGCGCCGAGAGCGCGACGATGGGGACCTGCGCCGCCTTGCCCGGCAGGGCGCGGATCGCGCGCGTGGCGGCGAAGCCGTCCATTTCCGGCATCTGCCAGTCCATCAGCACGAGTTCCCAGGGTTCGGTGCGCGCGCGTTCGAGCGCTTCGCGGCCGTTGCCGACGATGGTGGGATCGAGCCCCAGCGCCGACAACTGGTAGGACAGCACCTTCTGGTTGACCGGGTGGTCCTCCGCCACCAGCACGCGCCCGCTGAAGCGCGCCGTCTGCGCCGGCGCCAGCGGCACCGGCTCGGCGCCGGGCGGCGCGGCCGCATAGGGCAGTTCCAGCCAGAACAGGGCGCCGTTCGCCGCCCCCGGCGGCGGGCTTTGCGCGCCGACATCGCCGCCCATCAGCTCGGCGAGCTTGCGGCAAATGGCCAGACCGAGGCCGGTGCCGCCGAAGTGCCGGGTGGTGGAGGCGTCCGCCTGGGAAAACGCGCTGAACAGCCTGGCCTTGGCCTCCGGCGCGATGCCGACCCCCTCGTCGCGCACCTCGATCCGCATGATCTTTCCGTCCTCGGCCAGGCGCGCGCCGATGCCGATGCTGCCGCGCGAGGTGAACTTGATCGCGTTGTCCACGAGGTTGAGCAGGATCTGCCGCAGGCGGTGGGGATCGCCTTGCATCGGCGCCTGCAGGGCCGGCGAGATGTCCAGTTCGAGTTCGAGCGATTTTTCCAGGACGCGGGGGCGATACAGATCCGCCACGTTCTGCACCACCTGGGCCGGCACGAAGGCGACGTTCTCCACGGTGAGCTTGCCGGCTTCTATCTTGGAGAAGTCGAGGATGTCGTTGATGACGGCCAGCAGCCCCTGCGCCGACTGCCGCAGCGTGAGCGCATATTCGCGCTGCGTGTCGGCAAGCGGCTCGCGGATCAGCAGGTCGGCCATGCCCAGAATGCCGTGCATCGGCGTGCGGATCTCGTGGCTGACGTTGGCGATGAATTCGTTCTTCGCCCTGGCGGCCGCCAGGGCGGCATCGCGCGCCGACTTGAGCTCGGCCTCGGCCTGCTTGCGCTCGGAGGTGTCGTGCATGATCGCCTGGATCAGGGGGCGCCCCTCCAGCTCCATGGCGTGCAGGGCGATTTCCGACGGGAACAGGCTGCCGTCGCTGCGGCGCCCGATCCACTCCATGAAGGCGTGGCCGCTCTTGCGCGCCTCCTCGATGTGGCGCGTGGCGTAGGGGATGGCCGCCTCGCCGTTGGGCTGCAGGTAGGCGCCAAGATCGGAAATCCGCTTGGCAAGAAACTCGGTCACGCTCTGCAGCCCGAACATTTCCAGGGTGGCCGGGTTGCAGTCGAGAAAACCCTGGTCGCCCAGGATGATCACCGCGTCGGAATTGGATTCGAAAAGGGTCTGGAACTTGAGCTTCTCGTTGTCCAGCATGCGGGTTTGCGTGGCCACCCGGCGCGAGACGGCGAGCGCCACGCCGACCACCAGCAGCGCGGCGATGATGCCCAGCGCCATGATGAAGTTGCGCGTGGCGTTATAGGACGCGTAGGTGTCGATCAGCGCCTGCTCGTTGGCCTCGCGCTGCAGGCGGGTCATTTCGTCGAGCGCGGCGACCAGCTTGTTCTGCAGCGGGTTCGCCTGCTGCTGCAAGAGGGTGAGGGCGCCGTAGTTGTTGTCCTCCATGGCCAGGCTGATCACCTCGAACATCACCGGTTGGTTCACGCGCGTGATCTCGTCCACCTTCTCCATCAGGTTCTTTTCGTGCCTGGCCTCCTGCATGTCGATCAGCGCGGCGCGGTCCTTGGCGTAGCGTTCGCCCAGCCCCATGAACTGCTTGAACAGCTCGTCCTTTTCCCAGGGGTCGATCGACACCACGATGTGGTGCATGATGATGGCGCGGTCGCGCAGGGTGTCGCGCATGCGCGTGGCCAGGCTGGACTTGACGTTGTTCACCGTCACCACGTGTGCGAGCTGGCGGTTGGAGTCCGCCATCTGCATCACCGCCAGCACGATCACCCCCAGCAGCAGCAGCATGGCGAGGGCGAAGCCCAGGCCGATGTTGAGCATGAGCTGGTGCATGGGCTTGGCGCTCATGGCCGGCTCCCGGCGCAGGCGCGCAGGCTGGAAACGGGGCGGGGGGCGGAAACAGTCATCGGCTTGTGGTCCGTTGGCGGCTTGCGGCAAGGGGCGGCGCAAGCAAGGCGGGTGCGCTTATTTTGCCTCTTTTTCGCCCTCAGGGGGCGGGCGCTCAGGGATGCCGGCGCGGCCTGCCGTACAGCTCGCGCAGCTCGTCCTTCGCCTGCTCCAGGACGGTGCGCCGCTCGGGGTCGAGCTGGCGGCCGACACGGTTGATGTAGAACGTCAGCATGGACAGGGCCGAGCGGAAAGGCGCGGCCTTGCGCCGCGTGCTCCGCTCCGCCGAGCGCTTGAGCGACTCCGCGATCCTGCGCGGATCGCCGAAAGCGAACACGCCGGGTTCGAGGTCGAGCGCGTTGCTGGTCTCGCTGACCTGCCGCGACCAGGTCTTGCCGGGTTTCCTAGCCATGGCGGCGCGACAGGATCACCAGCGCGATGCCGCCGAGAATGGCGGCGGAAGCGAGCGCAAGCCTGAGAGTAATCGGCTCGCCCAGCAGCAGCACTCCGCTCAGCGCCACGATCACCGGCACGGAGAGTTGCACCGTGGCAGCACTGGCGGCGCGAAGCCCGGGCAAGGCGGCGTACCAGATGGCATAGCCCGCGCCCGAGGCCAGCGCGCCCGAGGCGAGCGCGTAGCCGAGGCCGGAAAGATCGAACCTCAGCCACGGCAGCGCAAGGATGCCGAGCGCCATGCCCAGCGGCGCGGCGCGCAGGAAATTGCCGGCGGTGGCGACCAGCGGCCTGGCGGCGCCGCGCCCGCGCAGCGAATACACCCCCCACGAGATGCCTGCCACGATCATCAGCAGCGCGCTGCCCGGCGGCGGCGCCGTGATGCCGGGCAGCATCAGATAAGCCAGCCCGCCCAGGGCCAGCGCCAGGCCTGCCAGCTGGCGTGTATTCAGGCGCTCGCCGCGCCACCAGCCCCACAGGATCATGGTCGCCTGCACGGCGCCGAACAACAGCAGCGCGCCGGCCCCGGCGGACAGCGAAACATAGGCGAAGGAAAACGGCGCGGCATAGCCAAACAGTGCCAGCGCGGACGGCCAGTTGCCCTCGCTTGCCGCGCGGCCGTTCCGCATGGCCACGATCAGCCACAGTGCCAGCGCGCCGGACGCCAGGCGCAGGGCGGTGAAGCTCGCGGCGTCGAGGGCGGTATGCTTGAGCGCCGCGCGGCAAAGCACCGAGTTCGCCGCGAAGGCGAGCATGGCGAGCAGGGTCAGCAGAAAGACGCGGGCGCGCGTCATGCCTTGCGGCGAGGATTTATCCCCGCTCACCGCTTTCCAGCGCCTGGAGCAGGGCGTCCGCCTCGGCCAGCTGGTGTTCGCTGAAGACGCGCACGCCGTTCTGCGCGAGCAGGGTGGCGGTCACGCCCATGCCGCCGACCTTGGTGTTGCTGAAGCTGCCGTCGAAGATGAAGCCCGAGCCGCACGAGGGGCTGCCTTCCTTCAGCACGGCGACGCGGATGCGCCTCTCCCGCGCCTTGGCGAGGGCGCGCTCGGCCCCGCCCACGAGATAGGCGCTGACGTCGCGGCCGTTGGAATCGATGGCGCGGGCCGCGCCGGCCAGCACCTTCGCGCCGCCGGCGCCGCTGGCGATCTCGGCGCGCGGGCGCGGCACCGGCAGGCCGCCGGCCACCTCCGGGCACACCGATTCCACGCGGCCTTCCTTGAGCCAGCGCTGCAGGATGGCGTGGTCGCTGCGCATGTCGCCGCCGTCGAAGCGCACGGCTTCGCCGAGCAGGCAGGCGCTGACCAGGACCGGCTCCCTGCCGGCGTGCCGCGTCACAGCAGTTCTCCCCTGACCACCGGGACCACGTGGCCGCCGACCTCGACTTCGCGCGCCTCGCCCTGCCGGCGCGCGCGCAGCAGGATCAGCGACGGGCGGCGCAGCGCGTGGCCCTGTTCGATGCGCAGCGCCAGCCGGTCGCCGAACAGACCGTGCTCAAGCAGGTAGTGGCCGAGAAAGGCGGCGCCGTTGCCGGTCGCCGGGTCCTCGCGCACGCCGTGCGCCTCGAAGAAGAAGCGCACGCAGAGATCGTTTTGCGCGTCGCGGGTTTCGCGGCAGAACAGGTAGACCAGCGAGGGAAAGCCCCGCGCCGCGAGCGGCGCGTGCGCTTCGAGATCGAGACGGGCGCGCTCGAGCGCGTCCAGGCGCTTGATCGGCACGATCAGGGTGGAGACGCCGGCGCTCAACATCTGCACCGGGCTGGCGTCGTCGATGTCCCCGGGCGCGAGGCCCAGCGATCCGGCGATGGCGTCGGGCTCGCAGCTCGGGCCGAGTTCGGCCGGCGGGGCCTGGAACCACACCGTCTCCTGGCCGTCCTTGGCGCGCTCGAAGCGCACCGGAATCTGTCCCACCGCGAGCTGGAGCCGGATTTCGTCGGCGCCGTCGAGCGCGAGATGGCGGCGGATCACCCAGGCCGTGCCCAGGATGGGGTGGCCGGCAAAGGCCAGTTCGCGCGCCGGGGTGAACAGGCGCACGCGCCAGGCGCCGTCGGCCTCGGGCGCGCGGCCCACGAAAGTGGTTTCCGAATAGTTCGTTTCGGCCGCGATCAACTGCATGGTCCCGGCCGGGAGGTCGTCGGCGTCGGTCACCACCGCAAGCTGATTGCCCGCGTACGCCTGTTCCGCGAAAACGTCGACGATATGGAAAGTGTGGGCCATGGTTCCTGCCTGGTTGTGCGTTGCCCGTAGTGTAATGCGGCCGGCGCGGCCGCACGAGGCTCAGATGCCGGGCATGCCGACGAAGCGGTCCAGCGACTCGATGCGCGCAAGCCACTGGCGCACGCCGGCATAAGGCGAGAGGTCCACCGCGCCCTCGTGCGCCAGCGCGACATAGGGAAAGCAGGCGATGTCGGCGATGCTCGGGCCGTTCCCGGCGAGCCAGGGTTCGGCGGCGAGGCGCGATTCCAGCACTTCGAGCGCACGCGCGGCGATCTGCTGCGCCGCCGCGAGCTCGCCGGGCAGGCCGAACTTGACGATGGCGCGCGCGCGGAACAGCCCGGCGAGGATTTCGTTCTGGGCCAGTTCCAGCCATTGCATCACCTGGCCCAGGCGCGCCGGGTCGCGCGGCAGCCAGCTCGAGGTCTCGTCGTAGCGCGCCGCCAGATAGCAGAGAATGGCCGTCGAACCCCACAGCGTGGTGTCGCCGTCCACCAGGGTGGGGATCTGGCCGCGCGGATTGAGCTTGAGGTAGCTGCTGTCGACAACGTTCTTGCCGTCCTGCATCGCCACCGGCACGCGCTCGTAGGGCATGTTCAGGAACGACAGCAGCAGGCGCGCCTTGTAACAGTTGCCGGAAGCTTCGCGGTCGTACAGTTTCAGCATGGCGGCTCCCCGTCTGCGGGCTGCCGGGCTAGCGGTTGTATTCGCCGGCGCGCTCGGGCTGGTAGACCACCTCTTCGATGCGCACCCGCATCATGCCGCCGCCGGGCTTCGGCCATTCGATTTCGTCGCCCTGCGACAGGCCCAGCAGGGCGCTGCCGACCGGCGCCAGGATGGAAATCTTGCCGCCGCTGCCGTCGAGATCCCGGGGATAGACCAGGGTCAGCTCGAATTCCTGCGTCCCCGGCAGCACCTTGAAGCGCACCGTGGAGTTCATCGTCACGACCGTGGGCGGCATGTCCTCGGGCTCGACCACTTCCGCGCGCGCCAGCTCCGCTTCCAGCTCCTCCCGGCCGGGGAAGTCGTTGCCGTGCAGGGAGTCGAGCAGGGCCTCAAGCCTTTGCGCGTCGAATGTGGAAATCACGATGTCGGGGCTGGTTTTCATTCCTTACCTCTGTAAATCCGGGTGAACAAGATCAACGCTCAAGCATACCATGTATATGGGGGGCGGGCCGGACGGGGCGGGCCGGCGGCCGCGGGCGCCCGGCCTGCCGGCTGCCCGTCTGGCGCGCCGGGCGGCGATTCGGCGCTTATTCCGCATGCTGGGCGATGTCGGCGAAGACGGCGCCGGTCAGGGCCTGCAAATCTTGCGGATTCAGCTCGATTTCCAGTCCGCGGCGGCCGGCGCTGACGAAAATCGTCGCAAATTCCGCCGCCGAGGCGTCGATGAGGGTCCGCAGCCGTCTTTTCTGGCCCAGCGGGCTCACCCCGCCCAGCACGTAGCCGGTGGCGCGCTCCACCTCGGCGGGCGCCGCCATCGCCGCCTTCTTCGCCCCGGCGGCCTTGGCGATCAGCTTCATGCCCAGCATCGACGACACCGGCACCACGCCCACCGCCAGCTCGCGCCCGTCCAGGCTCACCACCAGGGTCTTGAACACGCGCGCGCCGGCGACCCCCAGCTTCGCGGCGGCCTCCAGGCCGTAGGATGCGCTGGCCGGATCGTGCGCGTATTCGTGCACGGCATGGGCGATGCCGGCTTTTCTGGCGGCGTTGATTCCGGGCGTCATGAGGATTTCGGCAGTGGTCCGTTCAGCCTGATTTTACAAGGGCGTTCAGCTAAAACCGGGAGCCGGGCATTTGCAGGAAAGCCAGTTCCTGCGGCGTGGATTCGCGGCCCAGCAGCGCGTTCCGGTGCGGGTAGCGGCCGAAGCGGTCGATGATGGCCTTGTGGCGCAGCTCGAACGCGAGATTGTCCTTCAAGCCCAGCGCCGTGAACAGCCGCAGGGCCTCGAGATGAATGAGGCGCGACTCGCTGTGCATGTACGGCAGGTAGAAAAACAGCCGCCTGGCCGCCGGCAGGCATTGGTCGTGCGCGCCGGCGACGGCCTCCTGGGCCAGCGCCAGGGCCATGGCGTCCGCCGCGAACGCCGCGGCCGTGTCGCGGTGCAGATTGCGCGAGAACTGATCCAGCACGATGATCTCGGCCAGGCGGCCTGCCGGCGCATCGCGCCAGGCGTAAAGCTCGCCTTGCACGGCGGCCCGGTGCGCGTCGCCAAAACGCTCCGCGACCCGGGCGTCGAAGGCGCGATCCTTGGCCCACCACAGCCTGGGCGGAATCTCGTCGAACCAGAAACCAAGGACATCGGCATACGCGAATCCGGCGCTCATTCAGACCCTCATGCGTTCATTTGCGCCCGGCCCCCGCAAGCCCGCGCGGCCTACTGGCGGCCCCGCCTGGACCAGAAGCGCCGCGTGGGCTGCCGCGAGAACTCCGGCCACTCCCGCAGGTGCCTAAAGTGAGCATAGGCCACCGCGCCGATGAAAAACAGCGCGGACACGATGAAGGCCGTGGTCCAGGCGTTGGCGCTGAAGCGATCGCCGAACGCGAAACGGCCAAGGACGACGAGCAGCAGGGGGACGCCGGCGACCGGCATCCAAAGCTCGGCCGGATGGTGGTTGCGGTACAGCGGCTTTTCGCAAAACGGGCAGCAAGACACCCTCTGCCAGGCTGGAAACCTGCGTTCCCCCGGCGCCGGCTTGCAGCGGTGCAAGCCCACCTCCAAGCCCAGCCTGGCGCCGCAATGGGGACAATCTCGCTTCATAGAGCCCCTAACATTCAAGTTAAGGGGCACGCCGCGCGCGGCGCGTCCCGGCGAGGGAAGGGCGCGGACTTGAACGCAATGCCGGCGGGCGGCGACCGCGCATTCCCACCCCTGCCAACAAAAGATAGAGATGGAAAGAATGTACTACATCAGCACGCACCTAGCCAAGCATGCGGCGCCCCGGGCCGCCAGTCGCCACGTTGCCTGTCTGCTGCATCGGCGCGCGCGCAACCCGCAGCGCGGGGCAAGGGTGAACGATCCGCCTTAGAAGCGAAAATCCCGCGCATGCCGCAGGAGATAGCGGGCGAGCCCCACAAAAACCAGCGCCCACGCGGCCAGCGCGATGTACACGAACACCTGCGGCAGGAAGCCGAGGAAGTCGAAGCCCATCGCCTCGATCATCTGGTGCGTGCAGGTGGTGTACATGCCCAGGGGAAAAACCGCGCCCCAGTAGAGCGGGTCGTATCGCAGCGGGAAGCGCCGATAGCCGTGGCGCCACACCCCCAGGAGCAGCAGCATGGGTATCCACCACGTGCCGGTCGCCCAGTAGAAGACGGTGAAGCCCTTGATGAAGGGCTGCAGCGACAGCAGGAAGGGCGCGTGCTGCGAGTTCAGGATGAGCAGCGATCCGGCCAGGGTGGAAATCGCCATGGCGCCCATGTTGATCCAGTAAGGCGGCGACAGGTCATCCGGAGAGAAGCGGAAGAAGGTGTAGCGGTAGAAAATCAGCGACATCATCCAGATGTAGAGCATGCCGCCCCACAGCCACATCGAAAGCGCGAGGAAGTTCAGCTCGAGCCGGCCCGGCTGGCCGACATGCGCGGCCAGCAGCGCCGCGAGCACCGCGATCGATTGCGTGGCCACGACCGCCAGCAGCCAGGCGCCGCTGATGCCCTCCTGCAGCGGCGGCTTGCGCTCCTTGATGGTGAAGCCGGTGAAGATGGTGTAGGTGAGGCCGACCCACAGCACCACCGCCGCCGCCCAGAGCGCCATGGCGACGCGGTATTCCGCGGTCAGCAGCACGAACTGGCTGCCGAGCACGCAGGTGCCCGCCACGACCGTGAAGAACCCGGGCCCGCGCAGATGGTCGATGAGATCGTCGAAGACCCGGCGCGGGTAGCGCGCGATGCGCAGCAGGGTCAGAACCCACAGCACCACATAGATGGCGCAATTGAGCAGGAACAAGGCCATCGCCACAAAAGGCATGCCCATGAGGTCCGCGGCGAGCGACACCACGCCGGTCGCCATGACCATGCCGAAATACGCCGGCGAAAGCCCGGCCAGCCGGGCGGGCTCGCGTTCCCATGGCGGCTCGGGGCGCATCGGGCTGTCGGGTTCGTCGGCAGGCGGATTCATTGCACAGAAGAAAGCAAGCGAATCTGCACGGCGCAGCGCCCGGCATCCGCCGTCGAGCTGCCGCAGCCCAGGCGCGCGCCCCGCCTGAACGCCAAGTTGGCAATTACGCGCAGAACGGGTGGGCTAATTTTCATCGCGTTTGATTTGCCCATTTTCAATGGCTACATCGAACATGCCTTCGCATTTGCCGGGACCTAATCCTTTTGGCGACCTACAAAGTACGCTCTTGGTACTCGGCGACGTTGTGCTTGCGGCACAGCTCTCGGATCTGCATGCCGCTGGTCTCGGCCTCCCGGAGAATCCGGACAATTTGTTCCTCGGTAAATCGCTTCTTCATCTGTAAGTCCTTTCTGTCGTTAAATTACAGGACTCACAAACTAATTGGCTACAAATTAACTACTCAGGTCACCGAGTAGAAAATAAAAACACAAAAAACACCACAGAACGCTATGAGTGAAAAGCGCAGTTTTGAATAGCGTGCAACGTACGGTCGTGTGCTCATGTCTTGTATGGCTAACGTT
>JANJWO010000074.1 GCA_024709485.1 Hydrogenophilaceae bacterium
GTAGTCATCACCGGAATTTCCGCCGGCTCCAAGCAGGCCGGAGAGGAGAGTCGCTGGGGAAACGGCCTTCTGCTCATCTGTGCCATCGGCCACTTCGGCGCTGGTAGCAAGCTGCACCTGCCCCTTTCTGGTTGTGCTTGCATCGCCGCTCTTGATCTGCCAGGTGAGCGCCGTGGTGCCGATGGTGATGGCACCGTCGGTGGTGAGCATCCAGATCGTGTCGGCGTTGGTGGTGCCGGCCTCGACCGGGACCAGGACGCCTGAGGTGAGGTCGCCGGCCCCGTTGGCGTCCTCGGCGCGGGCCCAGGCGCCGGCGGCAGCAACGTAGATGCCGTTCTGAGACCCGGTACTTTGGCTCTTGACCAGCACCCGGTCTCCGGCGACCAGAGTAACGCCATCGATGGTGAGCAGACCTGACAGCGTGGCAAGGTTGGCAGTTGTCGCCACACGACAAGACTCCTTGAAATCCCTTGCGCTGAGTCTGGCATCAAGCTGAGAAATGGTAAGCCCCCATTGCTCCCAATCTGACGGATTGCTGGCAGGCGTCTTGTTGGTGTTCTGGGTGAGCGCAACATAGGTGAGCCCGTCCGGGCCTTGAACGCGATCGCCGATCTCATAGTTTTCATCAGCGGCCCAATCCGGCAATCCGCGGCGAGTCAGCCAGCGCACACCATTCATCAGGAAGTTCAGCAGCCAGTTGAAGCGTTGGCGTGACGGCGGCACATTGGATAGCGGCCAGCCAGTCTGAATATCGCTATTGCTGGGCTGAACCATGTCGCCGGATTCGGCCCACGGTGGTAGTACAGGCGGTTTAGTCAGTGCCATGCTTTAAAACTCCTCTGCAAATAGTCCGCCGACTTCCGGCTGACCTTCTTCACCAAACGACTGGGCGTTGGTTTGCCCGTCGAACCCGAAATAGTTATTGGAATCGAACGTTGATCTGAAATTGATTCGCGCGCCGCCCGGTCTCGGCAGGATGTCGATATTGCTGACCAGTGCTTTTTCCTGGAACGTGAGTTGCCGGCCAATGGCAACACCGATAGCCATGCCGCCCAGATCCTCGACAACCGTCTGCTGCGCGTTGAACAGATAGGCAAGCCCGAGCAAGATGTCCTCATTCGTGCCGCGAGCGTGGTTCTTGACGATCTTGGCGCGAATGAGCATGCGGTACTCGGGGTCGGCGAGAACGCTAGTCGCTGTCTCCGGCTCGTTTTCCTCACGGAATCTGGCGCCGACGCCAAGCTGATCCTGCTCGCCAAACACTGCGGCGCCTGGCTGTCCTTCGAAACCGAAGAACTGCATGGCGATGGAATCAGGGATGATCCTGCTGACGCCGACAATCTCACCAATCACATCCAGATTGACACCCTCGGCAATGTCGATGTCGGCCTGCTCGGCAATCTTCCGGAACACCGCCTCCAGTTCGACAGACGAATCCAGCAGCGCCCGGATGTAGGCCAGGAACTTCTGGCTTCCCGTGTATTGCGTGGCGACACGGCTCCGTCCGATTACCTGGTGGTCAAGGACGGATGAGCTCATAGGACATTCACCACGATGCGGGTCGAGTCGAAGCGGGCCAGCCCGTCGAACGGAACGGCGATGTTCGCGGTGCCGGCCGGGTTGGCGGCCGTGCCGATGTAGAGGCTGTCGATCGAGTGCCCGGGGATGGAATTGATCGGGTCGAACAGGCGCGAGTGAATCACCTCCTCGCCGATGGACTGGTTGGCGAGCGCCCAGGCCGTGAGCGCATCCTTGATGCGCTGTGCACCATCAGTCGGCCACCCAGGCCTGGTATGGAGGTTCACCGTCACCCAGATATTCGTGTCAGCCGGGCGGCTGAATTTCAGCACGTGCGGATTACCCATGCTGTCCGTCACGGTGCCGCTGGTCGTTCCGTGGGTCGTTGTGCCCGCGGTCTTTTTCAGCCAGATGGTGTCGAGAATGTTCTGGTTCGTTCCGCCTTCCACCACGCAGTAGATCGAATGGGGTGGCAAGCCATTCGCATCCGTGGTGTCCTGATCGTTCTCGTAGACCAGCGCCTGCAGGACATCCGGGATATTGCTGAGCGCGCCATACATGGCGTCAACGATGGATTGCCCTGGGGTAGAGGTGGAAGCTCTGCGGCGTAGGCGCAGCTGCTCGTCGGTTTCCTCGGCGCGGCCGGGCACGGCATCGAGCGGATTGCTCACGGTCTGCCAGCCATAGATCGGTGTGTCGATCTTGGTCAGCGTGCCGACAGGGGCCAGTACTGCACCCATGACAGATGCGCGCGCGGGAACCGAAACATGCCCAGATGCCGGGATGGTTGCCGCCGCGGTGGTCTGGAAGGTGGCATTGGTGCTGCTCTTCACCAGACTGCCGGCCGGGATGATCGTCCCCTCCTGGCCGACACACAGCAGATCGACGGTGCTGTAGGTGCCCTCAATGCGGCGGATGCCATTCAACTGCACAAGGCGGCTGAGCGCAACGCCGGTAGCCGACTGCGGATTGAAAGAGTGGTAGGTGTCCTCGGCAAGCTGGTCGAGATTGCTGATCGACTCTGCGAAGACCCCGAGCGACTGCCCATCCACTGTGTCAGGGTCGAGGTTGATGCTGGGGCCGAAGATCGCCCGCATGGCTTCTTGCAAAGCCGTCATGCGCTCATCCAGGCGGGTGCGGGTAAGCCCCTGAGAGGTGAGTTGCGTCATTGGGTCACCTTGATGTTTGACACGGTGCCGTAGATGTTGGCCACGGCAGCTTGGATGGTCAGGCGTCTTGTTTCACGGTCGAAGGTCATGCTGAAAGAGCGCAACTCGGCAACCCCCTCTGTTTCCAGAATCGTCTGCTTGATGATCGACTCTGCAAGCGGCAGGTTGGCCGGCTTCACCATGATCTGCTGCAGGTAGGGCACGCCGGCATCGGTATCGAGAAACCACTCGCCGGCCAGCAGCATTAGCCGCGTCCGCACGGACTGCGCGGTTGCCTCGTCATCCCGGGCGTAGTTGGCAATACCCTGCCCGAAGGTCATGTCGTGACCTTCGTCAAGCCGTCGAACTAGCATGGAACCTCCTTCTTAATTTGGCGGCCCGGTTGTGCCGCCACTGTCGCCTGGATGGGTGTGGGTATGAACTGACGTTCCCTGCGCTGTTACGTCACCAGAGAAGTCACAAGCCCCTGACCCGCCATTTCCTGATTGGCTGGTCATGTCACCTTTCAGGGTGGTGTTCCCGTCTAGGATGATTCCACCAGGAGCTTTGATGATGAATTGCCCAGCTGGTGTCAGTTCAGTGCTGCCACCAGCATTCACATTCTTGATGGTGCCATCCGGCTTCATCGTGATGTGCGTCTGACCGTCTCGGCTACGCAACTCGGTGTCGCCCGCATTGAAGCCTGGAATCTTTCGCGGCTGGCTATTCAGTCCAACGATCGCAATGCCGTCCGATAGGTCGTGCATCCGGTACTCTGCCGGGGGTTGGGTATCTCCCGAAACGTGCCAGTAATCTATGGCACGCTCAGAAAACAGCAGAATGCACTCGTCGCCCGGCTTGACCGGGAAGGTAAGGAAGAAGTCCCCGCCTCCTGGGAACGCCACCGGCACGTCGACGCACAGCGGCAGATTCACGGCGCCGCGCTCGGTGAAAATTCGCTTGATGGCTGGCTGCACCGATGCGGTCTGGGTGGCGGGATCGAAACTGGCAATGATGCCTGGCAGGCAGGTATGCAGGTCCTTCAGCCGTCCTTCGATCTGCGCAGCATGGGCCTCCTCAGTGGTGGCCGCCTGCTGCTG
Organism: Hydrogenophilaceae bacterium; assembly: GCA_024709485.1. Taxonomy (GTDB): domain Bacteria; phylum Pseudomonadota; class Gammaproteobacteria; order Burkholderiales; family Thiobacillaceae; genus UBA6918. Next base: position 3,767 of record JANJWO010000074.1, read on the forward strand.
ATCGCGCTGGACCCTGCTGATCTGTTTTCCATCTGCCATGGATTACCTCGTTGACGGAATAGGCTGGTCGAGCCCAATGCATTCGATTTCGCTTATCCAGTCCTGGCCCCGGTTGTCACCCTTGTGGGTCAACTTCAACACCTTGTAGATACCGTCCGGGTCGAGCCTGACAAGCTGTTCTGTCTCGCGTCCCAGCGGCGAATTGGTTTCCTGCTTCTCGCGCTTCGTAGCCAAGGCCTTGGCCTGCTGCCGCTTGGCCTTGATGCCGTTGTTGTCGAGCTTGATGGCGCCGTTTACCCGCAGCAACGGGTTCATCAGGCACGTCACTGCGACGCCCTTGTCATTGATTTCTGGCGCGCCCAACATGCCGGTATCTGCTCTGATCACGATGGCCTCGCCCGGCAGCACATCGTTGGTGCTGACAATGACAAGCTGGCCATCCTGGATCGACCAGTTGGCACCGGACTCGCGCGCCACGTCGCGCAGCACATCGCGGGTGTTCCCGCTGATGACCTTGCCGCGCAGGCGCGCCCTGTCGTTGACCTGAACATGGCCCTTACTCGTTCCGCCTTGGAACGTTCCGACCGCCCTGTCAACTAGCTGCGATGTCGTCGTGCCAGCGGCCAGGGTCTCATTCATGACGGCGGTGCGGTAATCCTTATCGCCGTCTCCGGCCTCGATCTCGGTGATGTAGTCGTTGCCGTCGCGGTAGCGATAAACGTGCTTGATGTTCCCCCTGAACACCAGCCGCATGGCGCCTTCGTAGCCCGCATTGAGCAGGATTTCGTCATACTCGTTCTTGATCTTGGCTTCGTTGTCCGGGTGAAGATTGAAAACCCGGATGACCGCAACATTCGGGGCTGCTTCAATGGTTTTACCGACTTCGAACTGTATGCGCAGGTTTTCCACCTGCAAACCATTCCCGCCCTTGCCCACGACAAGCTGCACCCGGCGCTTCCATTGGCGGACGGACTCGCTCATGCAATTACCTCGTCATGGCTTAACCAGTAAACCTTGATGCGCTCGCCGAGGTCGTCGGGGCCGGCGTCGATCCCCTGATTCGACGTGTCGAAGCAGAAGATTCGGCCTATGCCGAAGTTGTATGGCTCCAGCAGGTCCTGCCCGATCACCAGCGGCAGCGAGGCGACGACCAGCGCCTGGGTGGCGGCGTCGTACAGATCGAGGGTCCAGACGCCAGAGCGGTCGTTGTACTTGGCGTCGAAGGTGTATTTCGCATCGCCCAGCTGTGTGGTGAATCTCTGGGCGCTGTCGGTCGTGAATGGAAGAAGCAGGATCATTTTTTACCCCACAGGGCGTCAGCCCCCTTCTTGATGAGCGACTTCTTTTCTGCTGAATTCGTCACCTCCTTCCCCTGCTGCTCGCCCTTGTCCTTCTTCGGGCCGGCCTGCCGCTTGGTGGCCCCGGGCTTGCGCGGCGGGTAGGTCACCACCTGCGTATAGACGATGATCACCTCGCGCAGCTCGGCGGTGAAAAGCAGCGCCCCGGACGAGTCCTTGTCCTGGCTCGTCCGGATCGACGTGCAGACCATGTTCTCGTACAGCTTGAGGCCGGTTTGCAGGTCGAACGGCTCGGCCCGCCTCTGCAGCTCGGTCAGCAACTCGAAGGCGCGCCGGGAGCGGCCGGCATCCGATGCAAACGGGTCGTCGGTGACGGCCGCCAACGGGGTGTCGGAGACGCCCGCGGAAATCTTCACCCGCAGCGGCTTCATAAAGGCGTGGTCGCTGACGACGACGCCCGTCTCCACCGGGTTGTCGGTGACCTCCAGGTCGGCCTCGTGTATCTCTTCGAATACCGCGTCGAATACGAGGCCGCCCATGGAGCGGATGATGGCCACCTGTTGTTGATTCAATGCTTCGCTCATAGCGCCACCGCAGTCTGGCCGTTACGCACGGCCTGCTTGTTCATGCGCTCCAGCTCTTGGCGCACGGCCTCGCCGGCCTTGGCCGGGTCCGGGCTGTTGATCTGGATGGTCGTGCCGGTGATCTGGGTCGTCTGGGTCACGGTCGAACTGTTGGTGGTGTTGCTGCCGGCCGTTCCGATGACCCCGCCGGTCGCGTTCAGCGAGTTGTTGGCCGAGGCCTGCGCAGCCCCGCCGCCACCGCTGACCGCCACCTTCACCTTGCTCGCGTCGTCGGTGAGGCCGAGCAGCTGCCCGACCTTGCCGATGGCGCCGGCGACCATGTCGATGAAGCCGACGACCTTTTCCCGGGCAGCGTCGAACAGGCCGACCACGAAGCCGATGCCTTCCTGGATGCCGGTGAAGACGACCGTGAAGACATTGGCCAGCCACGCGCCGGCCTCGATGACCGTGGCGATGGCGCCGACCAGCGCTTCCGCGATCCAGCCGACCAGCGAGGCCACGATGGGGATCACCGCGGCCATGATGTAGCCCCAGCCGGTGAAGATCATCTTCACGACCGGCCACAGCAGGTCGGCAAGGACGGTGACCAGCCGCCACAGCGCGCCGCCCAGATCGCCCAGAGGCCCCTTGAGTGTGTCCCACTGCGCGAGCCAGAAGTCGATCAACGAGCCGACGGCCTGCTCGATGGTCTGGATGATGTCGAGCAGCCAGGGGAACTGCTCGATCAGGTCGCCGATGACCGACTCGTTGCCTTCCTTCCAATTGACGTAGTCGTCGATCAGCAGGCCAAGCGCGATGATGATCGCGCCGATGATGGCTGGGATCAGCAGCGCCGTGGCATTGAACGCGGCGAACGCCCCGGTCAGGGCGCGCACGGCGCCGATCAGGTTCTGCACGAAGGCGAAGACCTGCACCGACGCGAACAGCGCGGCAGCCGCGGCGGCGGCATAGACCACGACCTTGAAGTCGAACAGCCACTTCACGAGGGAGACGAACCCATTGGCCAGGCGGACGGTCCAGTCCCACATGGTTCCGATGATCGCCGTCACCACCTTGAGCGCGTTGCCGATGCCCGACTTGATGATGTCCTGATGGGCCACCACCCACGAGCGGAAACCGTCGAGGACGGCGGTTACCTGCGGCATGAAGCCGACGGCGATGTACTTGCCCAGCGCGCCCAGCATGAAGCGGGTGCGGTCGAGGCTGTCCATCAGCTCACCGGCCTTCTGGGCGTCCTCCTCGGTGGCAACGCCGAAGGCCTGCGCTTCCTTGCGCAGCGCCTCCAGCTCGTCGCGGCCCTTCGCCAGCAGCGGGATCAGCGAGCGGTCGATACCGAGCTTCTCGGCCAGGGCGATCTGCTCCTGCCGGGAAAGGCCCTCCATCTTGCCGGCGACCTCCTCCAGCACCTGGTCGAAGGACTTGATCGAGCCGTCCGCGTTCTTCGCGGACATGCCCAGCTTCTCGAAGGTCTGGGCGCCGCGGCCGATGCCGAGCGCCGCCTCGCCGACGGTCTTATTGACGCCGGAGACGGACCCCTTCAGAGCCTCCAGGCTCGACCCGTTGAGCTGTGCCGCATAGCCGATCTCCTGCAGGGCCTCGACGGACACCTGCTCCAGCTCGGCGAAGTCGCCCAGCTCGTCGATGCCTTCTGCCACCTTCGAAACGAACAAGCCGATGCCGGCTGCAGCGGTAGCCGCCACAGCCCCCACCGCCAAGACGGTGCCACGGGCAGCCGCCAGCTTCTGCTCGAACTCGTCCAGCTTCTCGGTGTTGATCTCGAAGCCGAGCGATACGAAGAAGCTCTCGATGATGTTTGCAGCCATGCCTACTTCCTTTTCCTGAGCGCTTCGAACCGCCGGTTGTATTCGGCCTCTTCGTCCATCGCCTCATGGAAGTCCGCCAGGTCGTTGATGCTGTACGTCCCGTCCTTCAGTTCCCGCAGCGTGCAGAGCGGCGGGTCCCTCATGACGGGACGCATCACGTACCAGTTGATGTTGGCGGACTCGATGACTTCTACTTCGTCACCGCGCTTTGGACTGAAGCGAAGAGGCCGGCGGGTAAAAAATCCGAGAAGTTGAAGCGCAGAGCCCCGATGAACACCTGCCACAGCTCCTTGTTGCGGCCGGCGAAGGTGGCGTTGATCTCCACCCGCTTGCCGTCGCAGGTGACGTACTTGAAGACCGTCTCCATGGTGGCCAGCAGCTCGTCGGCGTCCATCTTGGAGAGCAGCAGGCCGATGGCCGTGGCGCCGGCCTGCTCGGCGTCCTTCTCGGTCGAGCCGGTCTTCTTGGCGTCCATGAACGCCTTGAACAGCGGCTCGCCGATGACGCGGGCGACCGAGACCTCGACGCGGACGGCCTCGACGGGGGGGATGGTGCCGAACGAGTAGGTGCGCTCTCCGATTTGCTTGGTGTTGTCCATGCTCCCTCCCGATTAACCGAGGATGCCGGCGGCAGCGGTGAGCACGCCAACCAGCGCCGGATCGCCGAGCAGCAGGTCGAGGCGCTCGACCACGACCACCCATTCCTGCGTGCCGGCCTGCGCGCCGCGATCCAGCTCGGGCGGACGCTTGATGTAGCCGACGGTGCCGGTGGCCAGATCGTTGCGGTAGGTGTCCTGGAACAGGACATTGACCGGCACGAACGTCTTGGCGCCGCCTTCCTGAAGGGCGCAGAGGCTCATCAGGTACTTGTTGGCGCTAGACGTCTGCTGCAGCTTGAACGTGAATTCCCCGGACTTGTCGGCCGAGATACTCACCATCATGTCGCCGTTGGCGCCGATCTTGTCGGATGCGGAGTCGGAGCGGCGGGCGATCTTGATCACGTCGTCGCCATCGGCCCAGCCGGTGATCTCGACCCCGTTGACCAGCATCACCGTGTTTTGAAACGAATAGACTTTCATGTCTGTTTTCTCCTTGTGTCAGGCGCGGATCAGCGCTCGAAGGTGACGGTGATGTCGGCGAAGTGGATCGCGCCGGCACCCTTGGCGATGACCTGAATCGGCGGCGCCTTGCGGGCCTCCCGGTCGGATTGGTTCTGCTCGGCGACCGGCTGGGCATAGACGTAGAAGCCCTTGGGCAGGAAGTCGCCCGACTTCACCTCGCCGAGGTCCATGCCGTTCCAGACGCCCGGGGCCAGCAGGCCGTTATTGACGCCCTCGCGGCAGGCCTTCTCGACCTGCTGCACCAGCGAGGCGACGCCCTTGTCGGTCTGCGGCACCTTGGTGGTCCGGGTGTAGAGGTAGCCGAAGACGTTGGTCTCGATCGCGTTCTGCAGCCAGTCGAGGCCGTGCCGCTCGTCGAAGAACTTGCCGCTGGCCATCACGCCCTCGGCCAGCATCGCGCTGTCGCCGAAGTAGGTGTAGTAGTTGCAGTTCTTGGCCACGAGGGCCAGGCGCTGCGACTCGGTGATGGTGATCGGCGAGGTTCCCGGCAACAGCTTGAACTTCAGAGTGATCGTCGAGTTCTGCTCGTTGAAATTCACCGTGAAGCCGCGGGCGAAGGCCGACACGATCTGGTACGGATCGTTGTTGTCCCAGATGCCGATGGTGCGGTCGTACAGGTTGCTCTTCATGTGCGAGCAGATGTCGGTGGTCGCCGCCTGGTCGAGCACGTTGCTGTCTGAGGTGGTGAAGCCGAACATCTTGACCCGGGCCTCGGCCCATGCCGCCGCGTCCTTGATGTTCTGGGTGGTCAGCTCCTTGGTGAAGGTGAAGCCATACCAGGATGGGTCATAGTTCTGGAGCGCGTCCAGCGTGTCGGCGATGGTCTCGGCGGCGGCACCTGCGGTAACAACACCAAGGTCGGCTGCGCGTGAGCCCAGCATCGCGCCGATGTCCGTCGGAGCACCTGCGCCAGTCGGAGCGGTCGTGTAATCGACGGTGGAGGTCGCGCCGGTCGTGCCGGAGCGGATGATGAAGCGGGTGCCGTCGAACACGCAGGTGCTGCCTGCAAGCGCCGCGGCGAGCTTGGTCTGGATAGCCGAAGCCACTGCATCCAGATTGGCGGCGCCAGAGAGGTTCAGTGCGGTAATCTGAACGTTGACCCCATCCAGCTTGATGTCAAAGCCGCCGTTGGTGATAGCTTGCCAGTTGGCGATCACCGGGTCGTAATTGACCGAGCAGAGCAGTTCGCCCGGGGCGGCCACGTCGAAGCGGCGGCCGATGGCCAATTCGGTCGGGCGCGGGGCCTGGCTGAAGAAGACCTGCGCGGCCAGATATTCCTCGTCGGTGCTGGAGAAGTCAGCCGCGACCGCGTCCATGTCGGAATAGAAGCGGATGCGGTTGCCCACCGGGAGACGGGCGCTCTTGCCGACGATCAGCAGCAGACCGAACCCCTTGCGCTTCGGGAAAGTCGGGCTCGACAGGATGCTGACCTTGACTACCTTGGAGACGGGGATGGTCATGGTGCTGTTACCTCGCTAGAAGTGGTTGAAGATTCGGTGGTGACGGAGATCGGGAACGTCCCGTAGGTCGGGATGCTCTGGACTTCCTTCGCCACCAGGTGAAACTCAAGGTCGATCTGCGCTCGTTCTTCCCAGGCGCTGTCGATGACGGCGGTCAGGTTGCGCGCAGGGGATGCCCGGACAAGCCCGAGGCCAATGGCCTGCAACTTGTCGACCGAGCTGGACATCGAAAGAAGGGCGTTCAGCCGGCAGGCCTTGGTGTAGGCGTCATCCCGGAAGAACTGGATCGAGGCCACCAGCCGGCGCTGGCCGATGATGGTCTCGGCGACGTTCAGGGACGGGGCGGCCTCGTTGTCGAGGCGACGGTCGTCCTCGCCGGTCGCGTCGATCAGGGTGATCAGCACGGTGGCGAATGGCTCGGACTGCTTGCCGGTCGGCGCTGTCTGATTCGCTTTCCTGACCGAGTTTTCCGGCAGGGCCAGCGTCTCGCGGATGAACTTGCGAATCAGCTTGTTGATGTCATCGACGGTCATCGCACGAAGCCCTCCGCCCAGACCTGCCAGTAGCCGTGATCGGCCCAATGCTTCGCCGCCATGACCCGGTAGGGGTGGCCGTGCCAGACGACGACATCGCTGCGCTGGTCCTCGGCGTTGTCGATGCGCAGCTCCTGATCGCAGAACACGACGATCACGTTCCCGAGGCGGGCGCCTTCGGGGAGGATGGCCAGCATGTCCTCGCGCTTGGCCGGCTGGACGATCCCAACGAGGTTCAGAACGGTGGGTGCGGTCGGCACCCACTCGCCCTCGTCGAAGGCGCCGCCGGCGCGCTCGACTTGGAAGGGCTGCGCGATGTCCGGGTCGCGCATCAGTTCGGCGACGTTAATCATGGTTCTTGTCTCCCAGCTCCCAGGCTATGCTTTGCACCATCTGGCCGGTGTCGATCAGCGGCCTGGAGCTGCCCTTGCGCTTTTTCGTGGCTTCCTTCAGCGGCGTGAAAACGCCGCTCCGGATTTCGGTCTGGACGTCGCCCTTGGCCATTTCGCCGAGCTGCCCGAGTGCCTGATCGACGGTCGCCTGCCCGCGCAGCATCTTCACGAGGTTGATCCGGTTCAGCCGGACGTACTTCTGCCGGTTGCGCTGGACGGCCACCCGCAGGAACGGCCGCTCGGGGATGCCCTGCGACGGCGAGCCGAACTCATGGACGGCGGCGATCATCGCCACCGGGGTGCCGTCTTCCTCGCGCTTCCCTTCCGGTACGCCGACATTGACCACGCGGTTGTCGCCGACGAGGCGCTGGCGCAGCCGGTCGAGGTCTTTGAGGTCGATGTCCTTGAGCACCTTCACGGACACGGAGGCATGCCGGCTCATACGGACAGCGCCCCCATGCCGACCTGACGGCGCAGGTACAGGTATTTCTGCCCGTAGAGCGTGCGGAAAAACGGGTTGTCGGCCTGTTTCGCCAGTAGCCCGGCGTCCTTGGTGACCTGCACGTCACCGACCTTTTTGCTCACGTTGTCATTGGTCATGGCCTGCACGCTGCCGCCCTGGGCGGTTTGAGCATTGGCTAGGGCCAGTTCGTGGGCAACTAAGTAAGCTACCCCGTCCGGATAAAGGTCGCCCCAGCGCTCCACGTCGAAGTGCGGCGCCGCCCGGTCGATGAACAACTGGACGCGCTGGTCACTTTCGCCGGCGAACTCCGGGAACAGCGCCTTGAATTCAGACGGGGTCATGAACGCTTACTCCTACTACTTGTTGGCGTCGTTGCCGCCAGCGCCGGCAGCTTGGCCACCAGTTGCACTACCGCCGGTCTGCTCCTGCTTCTTCGCGGACTTGCCGGGAACAAGCCAGCCCTCTTCGAAGTAGTGCTTGACCACCGCATACTTCTTGGCGGCGGCCACGAATTCATCGTCAACCTCCGCGCTGCCGTTGACCAGCTTGTTCTTGTCTGCCGCGTCCTGACGGGCTGCGGGGATGGTGACCTGCACCAATTCGCCGGACTTGTTGTGCGCATTGATCGTGATGTCGTGTTCGCGGGTGTTTTCCACAGTGACTTTTGCCATGACTGCTTTCTCCTGATGATTGATGCAGCGGGCAGCCGGATTGGCCGCCCGCAGGTTGTGGTCTGCCGTTTTGAAGCCGGTCAGATGCCGTCCATGTAGTAGCCGGACTTCGGGTAGCGAAACTCCACGCCCGAGTACTTGTACTCGCCCGGCACCTGCACGGACAGGCCGACCAGCTGCGGCGCCAGGAAGCGCAGCGCCAGCGGAACGTGCATCACCAGGCGGGTGTCTGACTTCACGTAGGCCATCATCCGGCGGGTGCTGCCAGCGCCTGCGGTTTCCAGACCGAAACCGGGCTGGAAGCGGATTTCCTGGCCGCGCTCTACCTTGGCGACGTTGTTCTCCTTGATGTACTGCAGGATGGTCTTGTCGCTGTTGTCGCTGCGCGGGGTGCTGGCAAGGTAGGCGTAGGCAGTCGGTGCCATGACGATGTCCGTCACCTGGTCGTTGTAGGCAGTGTTCGCCCACACGTTCAGGATGATGGTGTTGATGTCAGACAGAATCTGGGCCGGCGTCTTCGGCCCGGTCTGCCAGGCACCCACCGGGGCATTGCCCTGCGGCACGTTGGCGTTGTTGAACAGGCCGGTGATGCCGGACGAGGACTCGCCGAACAGACCGACGTCGTTCATGTGGCGGCGGTAGCCGTCGATGGCAGCGGCCAGCTTGCGCTCGCTGATGGGGCGGCGCATGAAGGCGGTGCGGCGCAGCTCCTCGGTGGTGTAGTCGTAGCCGATGTCGCCGTTCAGAACCGGGAACGACTTGTCGGCGTAGGCCACATCGACCAGGTTGATGTCGCGGCCCTTGCCGGAGGTGCGCTTGCCACGACCCGCGTAGTCGTAAATCTCGTAGCGGATCGAGTCGGCGAACTCGCCGGCCTCGTAGCTGATGGGCAGCAGCTGCTCGTACTGCATGGGCGTGTATTGCCGCTCGAACACCTGCGATTCGGTGTAGGCGAGCTGCGACACGATGAAGGCCAGCGCTTCCTGGGCGTCGCGGGCGGCGATGCCGTCCCCGATGATCAGGCCGGCGAGGCCGGGATGGGAGCGCAGCGCATCGAAGGCTGCGTAACGGGCTTCATCGACCGCAACCACGCGGCCGTCACCCAGCTGGATTTTCTTGATAGGCATGGATTTCCCTTTCTGGAAAAAGAAAGGCCACCCGGAGGTGGCCTCATGCGTTGAGCGGTTGCGCCGGTTAGCCAGCGATGCGGACGATGCCGATCTGGCCAGCGGTGGTCGTGGTCTCCCAGGTGGCGCCGGGAACCGCAACGCGGCCGGCGCCAGCGGCGCCGCCGGTCGTGGAACCGAGCTTGCCGGATTGGGCAGTAACGGAAATCACGCCGTCGCCGCGGGTAGCGTTCTCGTAGGCCACGGCGTAGATATAGCCTTGGCGCACGATAGGCACGCTGTCGCGCTGCGCGTAGGTGACGTTGCCGGACGAATCCGCCGGGCGAATCGCGTGGCGCGCGGAAATGCCGATGATCTTGTCGCCGTCGGCAGCCGGTGCCTTGCAGGTATCATCGGCTGCACCGCGGGCAACGGCCACGCCGAAATCGATCGCGGTGGCGGCCTCGTTGGTCTTGGACTCGATGGTCGCCGGGTTGGTGTCAACGATCTGGCCGGCGTAACCGAGGTCACGGAGGCGACCGCCATAGGTGCTCAGGTCGGGTTTGGACATTGCCAATCTCCTTCAGGTTGGTGGATGGACTCGGTTACTGCTGCCAGGACTGGGACTGGCGGGCCAGGAACTTCTCGCGGCCCGTCAGTTCAGTCTTGGAATCGTTCGCCTTGCCGGCGCCGGTCAGGGCATCGGCGACGGCGGCGTCGTTGGCGCTGACCTCGGCGTCGTTGGCCTCGGTTTTCACCGCGGCGGCCAGGGCGTTGAAGGTGGCGCGCACGACCTCGGGCTCGGCGCTGTCGAGCGCCTTGCCGCACAGGACGGCATCGGCCACGGCCTTGGCGGTGGCGTCCTTGCCGACCAGCGCGCCGATCACCTCGCGGCGAATGGCGAGGCAGGTCTTGCCGTCGGTGGTCAGCTCGGGGACGAGCCGCTTGGCGTCACCGATCAGCTTGGCCCACTCGGCGACCATCGCGTCCCGGGCTTCCGGGGTGATGACGTCCTTCTTCAGGACCTCGATGTCGGCGTGCGCCTTGTCGAGCGCAACCTTCAGGCCATCGGCCTCGGCTGCCTTGGTTTTCAGGGGAGTCAGAGCATCGCGTGCTTCGTCGCGTTGCTTGATCAGGGTGTCGATGACGCCCGCCGCGGTGTCTTCCACCTCCAGCGGGATGCCGTCAACGGTGACTTTGCGCTTTGCGTCGGGCATCGTATTTCCTTCCAGGTTGAGTTGAGAATCAGCAATTCGGCATGCCGAACCACACCTCGCTGCATCCACCAGTGCTACGTGGTTGCCGCGGATGTTTCGTTGGACGCCGTCGTAGGCGCGACCGTCTGCCGTCGTCCCGGGCGTCATGTCGAGTTCGAAGGTGTAGCCGTTCGAGAGCTGCGCCTTGCCGGACTGCAGCGCCTCGATGGCGTCCTTCGCTTTGATCAGCAGCGTCCCCGTCATGAGGTCGCCGGATCTGGTCACGTCGCGCACTTCGCCCTTGGCGAGTTCCGTCCAGTTGTCTGCGGTCACCGCGACGGGCGGGTGCTCGATCGTGACCGGCTTGCTTTCGAAGCTGGCCATGCTGGCCATATCGAAAACCTCCTCGGGCGGCCGGTGCAGACGGATGACCTTCATCGGATCCATGCCGTCTGCGTCGAGGCCGAGTTCGTAGGCCAGGTAGTCCTGCACGCCGGTGCGCGCCAGATTGCCTGGCGCCACCATGTAGCCCTCGGCCGTCATCTGCCGGCTGGTCAGCGACATGAAGTCGCGGACCTGAATCGTCTTCTTGGTCATAGCCCCAGAAGCTCCTCTTCTTTGTCCAGGTCGAAGTACGGGATTGCCACGCATCGACAATTCACGTCGTGCCCAGGGTGTCCTGTTGCTGGGGGACTGTCCCACCTGAAAACATCGCCGTCATTGGCATCGTGCTCCGGGCGGACGCGCTCGTCGCCGGAGGTCTGCCACTGGTACTTGTCGATGCCCAGCGAGGTCTGGCGGGCCTGATTGAAGGCTCCGTTCATCTTGCTGGTCTGGTCCCGGGCGATCAGCTTGGCGCGGCTCTCGGTCACGTCGCCGATGCGCTCGATCTCCTTGGCCAGGTCCTCGAAGCGCATGCCGCGCTCCATGTTCTTGCCGACGGCGTCGCCCAGCTTCTCGAAGTACTGCTCCGGGATCGACTTGATCAGGTCGATGTTGTCCTTCGTCGCCGCCCGCAGCGCGTCGAGGATCGGCCCGGACTGCGTCAGGACGGGCGAAATATCGACGCCCACCGAGGACTTGATAGCGGCCTTCAGGCGGTCATCGACCGTGTCGGCGCTGCGCTGCACTGCCAGGGCGGCGAGCCGGTTGGCCGTCTGCTCGATGCCGCCGATCCGCTGGCCCATGCGCTGAAAGGTGCTTTCCAGCGGTCGGCGCGGCACCTTGGCGTCTCGCGTGATGCCGTCGCTGGCGGCGTAGAGCGGCTCCATCCGTTTCAACTCGGGCAGCAGTTCCTCCCGGACGATCTTGCGGAGCTTGGCCACGACGGCGAGCAGCTGCTGCTTGTACCAGAGCTCCACCTTGTGGGAAGGCTTGACCGGCTTGAGCAGACGGCCGCGCCGCTTCCGCAGGCGGGCGCCGTGGGGCATGGCACGCACCACATGACGCAGCTCAATGATGGCCATTACTCGCCCCCGGATGTGGCCGGCGCCGTCTTGCCGCCCTGGGCCACTCCGGCGACCTGCTCGTCATCGTCGCCACCTTCGCCGCCCTCCGGCGGTTTGGCGCCCGGTGTCTTGCCGACTTCGCCGTTCTCGTCCATCGGCTTGGAAAGCTCCTCGACCAGCTCGATGTCCTCGTCGGTCATGTTGCGGTAGGTGCCGCGCTCCTTCAGCTCCCGAGCCACCATCGCCTCGGTGACCACGCCGGCGTTGAGATAGACCTGGTCGCGTTCGGCGCGGGTCTTCTCGACGGTCGCCTGCTCGGTCTCGGAGAGCTGCCAGAGCGGGTTGAAGTCGAATCGGAAATCCTCGGGCATGTGACCCAGCTCGGAGCGCACCAGCACCTCGTACAGGTACTCCAGCTGCGGGCGAAGCTCGGACTCCTGCTTCGCCGACACCATGTCGTAGTAGTTGCGGACGTCGTTGTCGCCGGTGGCGTTCATGCCGGTGGCTGACGTACCGAACAGGCGCGTCATGGGGATGTCGGCGGCGCCCGACACGTCGATCATGAACTGCTGGATGACCTTGTCGAGGTTGGCGAAGCTGTTCTGCTTCTTTTCGTAGCTCTCGGTGCCGTCGAGCAGCAACATGCGGTTGAAGCTCTTGAGCAGCGCGGCCACCTGGAAGCGCTTGGTCAGCACCGCCTCGCCGTCCTTGCGGGCCAGCACGTCGGCCAGGCCCTCGGACTTCACCACATCGACGTTCGACTCGAACATCATCGTGGCGATGGCCTGCGTCGTGGTGTCGCAGTTCATCAGGCTGTCCATGATGTGCTGCAGGACGGAGTCGTCCCACATGGCGTTCCGCAGCCACGCGAAGTAGGGCAGCTTCTCGCCGTTGAACCGCAGCACCCGGGTGTGATGCACCAGCACCGTCGATTCGGCGATCACGTAGCTGTCGGGCATGCCGAAATTCGGGCTTTCCAGATCCCGATTCAGCGCCGCGGCGCCGGAGACGCGCCAGCGATCGACGACGTGCAGATAGCGCAGGTCGCCCTTGCGGATGTTCTTCACGTCGAGCGGCTTGGCCAGGTCTTTGTCCTTGGTGCCGATGATGATCAGGGCGCCGCCATAGAGCCGCGACCAGCGCAGGGCCTCATTGACCTTGCGCTTCAGCGCGAACCGCTTCTCGGCCTGCTCGATGGCGAACTGCGATTCCTCGGAGTCGTCATCAAACATGACGTGCAGCCATTCCCGGGTCATGTCGTCAGCCGGGATATTGACGATCTTCTTCGCCAGCCAGCTGCCTCGGTACATGTTCTCCAGCTCCTGACGGGTCAGGATGCGGGGGTCGGCCCAGACGGAGTAGGAGCGCTTGTCCCGGTCCGTGCCGAGACCGGCGACGACGTTTTCCAGGCCGTCGCCGACCGGCTGGCGGGTCATGGCCAGGGCGGCATCGGCGGTTTTCACCTTGCGCTTGGTCATAACGTGCAGCCCTCATGGGTTTGGCGCTTGGCCGCGACGTATGCCGCGTGCGCTGCCTCTGGCGAGGCGAAATAGCCGAGATGGTGATTCTTCCCGCCGGATCGGATTGACGCCTTGCAACGATTGTTGGTCAGGCTGACGCCGAGCAAGCCGGATCGGTTGTCGGCCTGTGCCCGGCGCATGTTCTGGCGGTTCGTGAGCCGCGAGACATCGCGCAGATTGGCGATCCGGTTGTCGGAGCGGTCGCCGTTGATGTGGTCGATCTCGCCCGCAGGCCAGGTGCCATGCACGTAAAACCACACGAGCCGATGGGCAAGGAAGCGTGTGCCTGATGCACGGATTCTGACGTACCCGTCATTGCCGACATACCCAGCGACAGTCCCCGCCTTCACGCGCTTGTTGGCCTGGCGCCATACAAAGCGGCCGGTCTCGGCGTCGTAGTCCAGCAACTCGCGGAGACGTTGCTGATCCATGTTCATGTCCTCTACAGGTTGTCGTAAATCGACCGCTTCTTGGCCAGCATGTCGTTGATGGCATCGACCATCGGGTCGATCTGGTCGTCGTGGGCGTGGGTGTCGTCAGCCGTGAAGGCCTCACACTCGCTCACGAAGTCGTTTGTCCAGGGCGCCGCCTCGGGAATCCAGACCAGGCCGGACTCGATGTAGCTCACCACATCCATGACGCGGGTCAGCTTGTCGGTGGTGCGCTGAACGCCCTTGACCGGGATGCTGCCGGCGGCCTCTATGTCCTGAATCAGGCCGGTGCCGCTCGACTTGTCCTCGACCAGCATCTGGCGCAGCGGTGAATCGAAGTCGCCGGTGTCCTTGTGCTTGTTCCAGAACGCGATGGCCCGGCGCTTCAGCTCCGGCGCCGGCCACTTCCCGCGGATCAGGTCCAACAGGTAGATGCGGCCGTCTTCTCCAAGCCCCCAGCACTCGAACACGCTGAAGTCGTTGCGCTCGGCAGTCTTCTGAGCCGTGTCGGCGAATACCTTGCGGAACCGGAGCGGCGGCAGAACCGTGTAGCGGCCGAAATACGCGCCCTGGATGATGTCGCCACCAAGCGGGGACGGGCGCTGCTGGTACTGGCCGGAGAAGACGTAGCGGTCCTTGGACTCCAGTTCCAGCAGGTCGGCCAGCGGTTCCTTGTAGGGCCAATAGCTGAACCGGCCTTGCTCGTCGCGCTCCGATTCCTCGATCAGCTCGCGGTACTTATCGGGCAGGCCCTCGAGGTACTCGTCGTCGATCATGGCCGGGATGTTGATGAAATCCCACTCCCCGGGCACCTTGCCGGCCTTGATGAAGCCGGTCGGGTCTTCCTCGGCCAGCCGCTGCATGATCACGATGATCGGCGTGTCCGGGTTGGCCTTCCGGCTCTTCACCGTCGAGATCAGCTTGCGGTTCGCCTTGGCGCGGGCCGTCTTGCTGTAGGCGTCCTCGACCTTCAGCGGGTCATCGATGATGATCGCGCCCTGCCAGCCCTCGGCCATGTGGCCGGCGCGGAAGCCGGTGATCTGGCCGCCGAGCGAGACGGCATAGACGCCGCCAGCCTTCTTGCCGTCGTGGATGACGTTCCACCGCTTCTTCGACTTGGCGTCGTCGGCGATGGCCAGCGGCCACAGCTCCTGAAACTCCTCGGACTGGACGATCTCGCGGGCCGTCTCGCTGTTCAGCAGCGCCAGGTCGTCCGAGTAGCTGATATGCAGGAAGCGCGCGCGGGGGTTTATCGCCAGGCCACGGGCAATCAGGTTGATCGCAACCAGCTCCGTTTTCGACGAGCCCGGTGGCACGTTGATGACGACATTCTTCAGTTCGCCTTCGATGACCCGCTGCACGGTGTCGCAGATCAGGCGATGGTGCCAGTTGACACGGAACTTGATGCCCTGGCGATGCTTGAAGAAGTACTGGGTGAAAAACAGGTGATCCTGCTCGCACCAATCCTTTGTCAGCCTGGCTTTAGCGGCTTCAATACTCGCTTTTGAGTTCGGCGATTGCGGCTTTGATTGCTGCGTCATCGACGATCACCGTTTGACTTTCTACAGGCCCTCCATCCTTCCCCGTGACCTCGACCTTTTCCTTGAACATGCCGAGGTGTTTGCCGAGCAGTTCCAAGGCCCTCAGCTTGTCATTGGTTTTCAGCTTCAGGCTGCCGCCATGCTCGGTCGTGGTCTCGGAAACCTCGGACACGAAGGCCGCCTCGTCGTCGGTCAGTTCGGCACTGTCCTTCAGCTTCACGCCGCTCGGCCCCCAGCTCATGACGTTGCGCGGGTCGCCGAAGGCGACCTTGGCCAGTTCATTGACGACGCGGTCCTGGGTCACTTCCGTGCGCTGCTCGCGGGCCTTCATGCGCTCCGCGAGAGCCTGCTGAATTTCAACTTTTTTCAACAGGCGCTCGCCGATCTGTCCCGCCGTTTTCGGGCTGTATCCCGCACGAATAGCTGCCTGAGTCGCATTCAGGTCAACCAGGTACTCGTCGACAAAACGCTGCTGCTTCGGAGTCAGTTTGCGCATTGTTCAGTCGGCGATCACGAATAAAGAGAAACCCGCGCCCAGCAAGGCCGGAACGCGGGTTCAAACCCACCACTTCAGAAGGCAGGAGGAGACATCATGCAAACGAAAAAGCCCGGTCGGCTTTCGCTTTCCGGGCTTCGGAGACAATTCTGGGAATACTTATCTGAGGCCTATTTTGGGCATGATTTGCCCAATGTCAAGATTTTTTATCGAATCATGCCTGCCGCACGGAGTCTGTCCTCGGCAGCAGCAGTTGCAATCTGCTCAAGTCCGGGCAGAGGATCCTGCCCCTTCTTGGCGGCCGTCCCGCCCAGCAGGGCAGCAACCCGGCTACAATGCGCACTGACCGTGTTTCTCACAACATCGTATTTCTCTGCCAGCATGTCGATGCTTACCCGTCGATCCTTCGGCGTGAAATACCGGGTGACGTATTCGCGCCGCAAGATTCCATGCGCAGTACAGCCGGCCAGTGCGGTGTTGCGCATGTGGTCGGCCAGGTAGCTGATCGCGTCCTGCCATTCCTTGTTCGGGCGATGCCCGCTGCAGCATGCTGACCTGCAGCTGCACGGCGTCGTGCGCGGCGCAATCCTGGAGATCAGGATCGCCTCGGCCAGCTTACCCAGCGAAGCAACCTCTGCCCGAATGAATCCGGCCTGCGCGGCGCCATCCAGACCGACGAGCCCCTTTCCTGTCCCAATGGCAGGTGCTGCCATGCGGTTCATCAGCGGCCTATCGTAGCTCTGCCCACTGAAGTTGAAGGCGAACACCAGCGCGCCGTGCGCGGTATCGAACAACGGTTCCTCGGTTTCAACGGCTGCGGCTGTTATCGCCATAAAGCATTTCTCCCAGTTTTTTCACAAATTCCCGCTGGACAAAATCCAGCCTACTGTCATCGAGCGACACCACCAGGATGCGCTGCTCCTGCCAACCGTCACGCTTGATCTGCTCGGCATCCATCGGCACCGGCTGTACGCTTCCGAGGGGGCAACGGTAGCCACTCATATCGGCCAGACCTCTACCTTGGCCTCAGCTGCCGGACTGTAGAGCTTCACCACAATCAGCTCGCAGACCTGCTTGTCGTCACGCCAGACGATCTCGTTCATGGCGTCGAATATGCCCTTGATCACGTTGTCCATGTCCGGCTTCGTGGTGGGCCGTATCTCGCGCGCAAGCGCTGAGACCTGTTTTTTCTGTGACCAGCTCACGGGCGGCGTGACGTGAAGCGCGATCTGCACAGCAACCGGCCCCTCGATCATCGGCCTTCCCATCATGGCTTCCTGCGCCTTGAGCTTGACCAGGTTCTCGTAGCTCGCGGTTTTCTCCGGCGTGTACGTGGTGACGAAGTTTCCGCGCCTGGCGAACTTCGGCCTCCCCTTTCCGACTGGTGTGCCTGGTATCACAAAAGCGATTGCTGACTGGTTTTCCACTGCTCGTTGACCTCCCCGATCAATTCCTTCGCCGCGGCTTCACCGCGTTTCTTCTTCACGTCCGCGAAGTACCCCTTGCGCCGTTCCTTGTCCCAGCGCATCACGGTACGGGCTTCGCATTCCCGGCGGTGTTTCTCCGACCAGGTGCAGTTCGGTTTGTCGCATGGCTTCGGCCCGCACATTCAGGCTGCACTTTGCCCGCTATCGTCAACCAGCCTCAGATGCTCTGCTGTGGCATCGGCTTGCACGAACCCGATCAGCGGCCTTTCCGTTCCGCCATGGATCACCTGGCGGCATGCATCTTGGTTCCCGACCAGCATCGGCGGCTGCGTTTCGTGTCCGCCCTTGCGATTGTGCGCACCCGCGATGCCGATCAGGACAGGCGGGTACTCAGGCACCTCGGACCGCATCCGGTATCCGCGGTAGCGGTTCTCGAACTCGCGCGCCACGAATGGCCACTCGTCCTCGGTCTTCTGCCCGATCCCAATCCATCCGCCCATGTCGTGCAGAACGCGGTGGATGAGTGGGTCATCGAACACCACGTCGGCGTAGTTACCGATTCTCCGCACGGCTTGATCGACCTTCGACCAGGCTTTCAGCGCGGTGTCCTGTGTTGACCCTTGCAGCATGCGAACAACGTCCGCGATCTTCGGCATGAACTGCCCGCTTTCCGGGTTGTGCATATGGCGTGTGAATGCCTGCGTGATGGCGCCGATGTCGTAGCCCTTGAGCCCTTGCCAGTACAGTTCGATCACGCCATCGCTGACAGGCCTGCCGTAGTATTCCGACAGAACCACCATCGCCTCAGCGAATTTTCGTTTATCCGACTCGGTCATCCCGTTTCCCCCGATTTCTCCAACCATCGCTGCGCTGACGCAGCGGTTTCCTGCCCGGCTTTCCCGAAACTCGAAACAGTGCCTGGCGGTGATTGTGACTTCGGCAATGTCCGGGCAGGCTCTGACTGCCAGCGCTTGAGGATCGCCACGACGTATCCCTGGGTGATGCTTGCGCCTTCGCCCTTTGCCCGCTTAGCCTCGTCGATTGCGGCCTGCACGTTCGCTGGTGCGCAGCCCGCCTTGGCAAGCGCGATGATGTCAGGGTGTCCTGGGTTGCAGCGTATACCGGCTTGAACCATCGGCTTGGTCAGATCGCCTGGGCTGAAAGCCTGCGCGCCAACAGTGGCTGAATTACCAGCACTGTGTATTACCCCCATTGGTTCTTGGCTATTGGCTCTTGGCTCTTGGCTAGCATTGCCTCCGGTATGCGTTTTTGATGCGTTCGCATATGCGTTCGCATTGTTTCCGCTATTCGTTTTTCCCCACCTTTGGCCTGCGCTTTCCCTGGCTTTTTCAGACTTCTCCCGGCACTTCGCTATTTCCTCGTCCGCCCGCTTGTTGTGCCAGCCATCGCCTTCAAGATGAAAAAACTCATTCAGTACCGTATTGACTGCTTTCTTTGCGGCGCCCGTTGCTGCACGGACGAGTCGGCATACCTGTTTCGTGTCGGCTGGCAACGGTTCTTCGCGGTCGTAATAGACATCGAGGCAGCGCGAGTAAATGCATTCCTCCACCTCTGACAGGTGGGCGGTTGCCTTGATCCAGTCGCCAATATGCCTCGGGTAATGGTTCACGCCGCCGCCTCCAAGGTGTCGAACAGCCCCGGCATACTCATTTCGTTCTCGGCCGCCTTCAGGTAATGCGCGCCGTCCATGAAGTACCGTGTGGACAGTTCGCAGGCAATGGCTTTGCGACCCTTGAGAATCGCCCGGTAAGGCACGCTCATGATGCCGCCGAAGGGGTCATAGACCGTTTCGCCAGGGTTCGTGAAGCGCTCGATCACACGGTCGACAATGTCGAACTGGAGCGGGCACAGATGCTGCTCTTTGCCCTTGGCGGACTGGAGCATGTTAAGCGTTCTCATCCTGGAAACATCGGTCCAGACGTCATCCATCCAGCTCGGCGGCTGCAGCAGCATGAAGGTCACCGGCAGCCGCCCAGCAGCATCGATGGTCTCGCCGATCTTCACGTGGTGCTCGTATTCGTAGACATTGGCCAGGTGGTAATCGCGGAACCAGCGGAACATCACGTCATGGTCGAGCGTCTCCAACTCTTCCGGGGTCATCAACCGATTGCCACTGCTCCGCCAATAGCCGTGCGCATCGGTCTGCCAGCGCGATCGGCTGTAGGATTCCTTGGTCTTCGTCACCGGCTCGTCGGCATAGCTGTTGGTCGTGTCGGTCGGCGTCTTGCGGAACAGCAGCAGGTATTCCGGCATGCCGCAACTCATCTTGGAGCCATCCTTGCAGACCTCAGACCAGCCCAGCCTGTAGGTCTGATTGTTCTCGCGCACCACATCGGTGACGATGGTGATCATGCCCATGTAGCCGAAGCCATGGCGCAGGTAGTGTTCGATGCAGCGGGCGTGGAACGGGTAGACGGTCTGGTAGCCGAGGCCTGTGAGGCCGCCAGGCACGATCCGGTCCTTGACGTGGATGGCCGCGATGCGCCCAGGCTTGAGCGCGCGCAGCAGTTCCGGCGTCAGG
The DNA here is from genome assembly GCA_024709485.1 of Hydrogenophilaceae bacterium. GTDB lineage: Bacteria > Pseudomonadota > Gammaproteobacteria > Burkholderiales > Thiobacillaceae > UBA6918. The sequence goes on from JANJWO010000074.1 coordinate 23,818, forward strand.
AAGTCCATCTGCTGGAAGAAGTGCTCGTTGTTGTCGGTGTGGCCGAAGTCGGCATAATTCGGCGAATATTCGTACTGCGTCGAGAACGGCACGCTGGTCAGGACCAGGTCCAGACTGCTATCGGGCAGCGCTGCGGTCTCCTTCACGCAGTCGTTGTTGATGATGCGGTAGTCTCGGCCGTTGACTTCGATGCGTTCCACGCCCATAGCGCGTTGCAGGGTTTCGGCCATGGCTGCATTTGACAGGCCGTACTCTCGGATGATGTCGGTCATTTTTTGCACGGTCTCCTTGTGCTTGTCCCACTTTTCTTCGAGGATCCGCTTCACCTCGCGCTCGGCCTCGGTGTAGATCAGGTCGATGCGCACGCGGTCGGTTTGCAGGAAGCGGTACAGGCGGTGAATCGCCTGAATCATGTCGTTGAACTTGAAGCCGATGCCGAGGAAGATCGCCCAGGCGCAATGCCGCTGGAAGTTGCAGCCACTGCCAAGCATCACCGGCTTTCCAGCCAGTTCACGGATGCGCCCCTCAGAGAAGCCGATGATGTGCTCGGCCTTGGTGTCATCATCCTGGGCGCCGTAGACGCTCACCACGTCCGGAATGGCTTTTTCGATTGCTTGGCGTTCAGCCTCCAGGTCGTGCCAGATGATCCGATGCGCGTCCGGGTCGAGGGCGCGCAATTCCATCATCTTGTCGATGCGCTTTGGCAGGCTCTCGCGCTTCTCGCGGGCGCTCTCCACCACGCCGAGCGCTTGCTGTTTCAGCAGCAGGCCCTGGCCGGTAAAGTCGAATCCGGCATCCTGATGGTCGTCGGCGATTTCGTGCCAATGAATCTCCATTTCCGGTAATTCATAGCCTTCGTCGGAGTGGCCAAGGTCGGAGGGCTTCTGCACGAAGATGGCCCAGCTCGCCACCCACAACCAGAATTCCTTTTCCTTGTGCGGGTGAAGGGTCAGTTCGTCGGCCTTCTCACTGTTGCGACGGAAGAATCGCGTCTTGGCTTGACCAACATCCATCACACCCAGGAAGGCAGCGTAGGCCAGCAGCTCGATAAACTCGTTCGGGCTGGGGGTTGCTGTCGCCACGAATCGGTAAGGCACGGCCTCGCCGATGACGCGCTCGTTCATGGTCTTGCGGTCGCCGGCAAACAGCGCCATAAACTCACGGAAGGTCTTGGTGCCGCCGAATCCGCGCAGGATCGAGGCCTCGTCCAGGCTGGCAACGGAGAACAGCCGCGGGTCAAGCTTGCCGTCGCGCACCGTCTCGTAGTTGGTCAGGTAAATACCGTCGCCCTCGGCTTCATCAATGCGCCGGATGAACTTGACCGTGATGCCAAGCATGGCGGCATCGCGGATGAATTCCTGCCGCACACCGAGCGGGATCACGATCAGGCCCATGCCGCCGACCCGCTCCAGGGTGATGCGCACGGCCTCAAGCTGGATCACGCTCTTGCCCAGGCCGAAAGCGGCGAAGCAGGCGGCGCGGCCCATCTTGCACATCCAGCGCACCATGTCGCGCTGATGCGGTTTGAGGATGGGGTTCACTTCGTGGTCGGAAACATCGAAACCAAACTGCTCGGCGAGCTTGATCTTGGATTTCAGGAATTCGTCGTAGGGTTTCACTGGAACAACTCCCCCTGCCCAATCGGAGGCAACCCAACAGGCCTTACCCGGATACCGCTAATCCGGTCTTTCCGCTTCGGGCGCTCGATCAGATCCTTGGTTTCGTTCAGCAGCTCGTTGACGCGGGCGCTGACGGTGGATTTCTGCAGGCTCAATGCTTGGGCGATTTCGCCGATGCTCCAGTCGCCGCCCCTGGTCTTGATGAATCCCAGAATTCGGGTGCGCTGCTGGGCGGATTTCCCGGCGTGGGCATGGTAGGCGTCGACCGATGTTGATCGGACGGCGGTTCGCATCAGGCAGGCCTCCCATGCAAAATGCTCCTGAGCACCCTGTTTTCTTCTTCTACTTTCTCCCGGGCCTCGCGTTCAATGCGGAGCAACCGCTGCGTCTCGGTTTCCCTCTCAACGAGCCGGAACCCGCGGCGCCACGCCAGGTTGTGCAGAAGTAATTCATTGCCGCAGCCGTCCATGAATGATTCGAGCCTGTCAGGGTTCACCCCTGTTCTCGGATCGGTTTTCAGGCGGCTCCACATCTCGGGTGCGACCCCCATGGCATCGGCAGCTTTCTTGTCCTCCAGGCCACCGAGGTCTGCCGTCATGATGATTGCTCTTCGCCACGAAGATGGCTTGGCGATGATCTCTTCTGGGAGGTCAGTCATTGGCGGTTTCATGCACAGATCAAGCTGGCTCATATCTTTTGATTCACGTTGACTCATGAAAACAGCTAAAAAAATAGAGACTTACAACCATGTCAGGCAGCCTTCTTATGCTTCTGCAATTCGGGCCACACCAGCATCCAGTCACGCGGACGCAAGTCTTTGCGCGTCACTGCCCCGCCCGACTCACGCTCGATCGCCGAACAAAGCTCGGCACCGATGCGCTGGTTGATGCTGCAGGCTTTACGCAGATAACCCACGGAGGTGTCGCAGCGTTTTGCGAACGCATCCTGGTCATCTCTGGAAAGGCTGTTGAGGTAGGCGAGTAATTTGTCCATGTGCGAACATTACCCACAGGTAAACAGCATGTCAATACCTCCAGGTTATTTACCGTCAGGTAACGCGGCGGGGATACTTCTATCGATGGATAAATACGAACGTCGGCGCCAGCGCCTGATTGAATTAAGGGATACCGAATGCCACGGCAGCGCGGCTGCGCTTGCTCGAAAAATCGAGCGCGAGCCGTCCTACGTAACTAGGATGTTGTATCCAGAAGGCAAAGACGGGAAAAAGCGCATTGCTGATGACATGATGGAGGTTATCGAGAATGCATTCGCCCTGCCCCGTGGTTGGCTTGATTCAACAAAAGAACGTCACGCCGAACATCATGTGATTGATGCAGAATCCGACTATGCGGCCGTTCGCCGCGTCAGATTCAAGATTTCTGCTGGTATATCCGGCTACTCAATTGAATATCTGAATGGGCATCGCGCCCCGATCTTCTTTCGCAAAGACTGGCTTAACCAACGAGGCTACAACCCAGACAAACTGGTGGCTGTCACCGTTTCAGGTGCCAGCATGGAACCCAGCCTTTTCGATGGTGACCTGGTGGTTATTAATTTGGATGACGCAAAATTGGTGGATGGGGTGCCATATGCAGCCAATTACGAAGGCGAGGTCGTAGTAAAACGCCTCAAGCGTGATGCAGGGGAATGGTGGCTATCGTCTGACAACCAAGACAAGAGACGGTTTCCAGACAAGCGATGCACCGACCAGGTGTTCATTATTGGGCGGATTGTTCACAAACAAAGCGAACACATATAGGGATGCCAGACTTCCCTGCGGCGAAGGCCGGAACCAGTGTCGATCTCATCCGCGATTCGATCGAGCATGTCGTTGCCGTCTCGTTCCCGAAGTCGCGCTCGGCTGGCTACGCTGCCGCGGTGAACATCGCCCAGCAGGCTGAAAAGTACGGCGAGGCGGACATGGGCGGCATGCTGTTCCATTACGCCGCTTTTGGTCGCAGCCGTGAGCAGGTAGCGCTGGCGCTGGCAGTGGCGCGCTACCTGGAAGGCATCAAGGCGGTCCAGTTCTACGCCGGCGGGAAGCTCATCATCGAGCGGATGCGAACCGAATCTGTGTTGGCCTGTTACCTTGAGGCCTGCGCCTGCAACGACCACCTGGCACATTGCAACAAGGTTGTCACCGCTCCATTCTCCGGCGCTGTCGTCGATAATGACCTCGGTGATCTTGACGACCTGCTGACCAAGGCCGGATACCTGTTTCCGTGCGCCTTTCTGTTGCGTTGGGGGGCTCCAGGTCTGCAACGCAACCATCCGGCGAGCCCAGAAGATCAGATTCAGGCCATGGGCGTGCGGATGGGATGTGACTGGTGCCCGAATTTCAGACCGGGCGATTTCAAGAAACTATAGGGGGAAGGAATGAGGCGTACAGTAATAGCTTTGCTCTTGTTGGCAACCACAAACACAGCTTTTTCGGACGTCAATTCGATTAGCTTAAGCGATGAAAAAAGACTCTGGCCAATCAACGAAAAGACCCAAAAAATACCTAAGCATATTGACGCCAGAACGGGTTTCATCGACCCCAAAATAGAAGCAATCATTAACGCCGCGAACGATTATTACGAGCCTGAGGAAAGGCAACAGATAATCGATTTCTGTCGCCACGAAGCCTTTATCAAACGAACCCAACTGCTCCAAAAAACCGCTGTTGCAAAAAGGCTCAAAGACAAAAGCGATGGGTTGCTGAATGAAATGCAAGAAGAATTCCAATACTGCGCTGTCGGAATGATCAGGGCATGGATGGAACAGGAAATACAGAAAGAAAAGGACAGCAAAAGGTAGCTATGGTTTTGCCAGCATCCTTGAGGCACTTATTATTTTCCCTGTTTCTCTTCCCAGCCCTCTGCTTTGCCGGGCATGAGTGCAAGATCATCGGCATAAGTGATGGCGACACAATCACCGCGCTGTGTGCTGACAACCAGCAGGTGAAAGTCCGGCTCGCAGAGATCGACGCCCCCGAGAAGGCCCAGCCGTTCGGCGAGCGTAGCAAACAGTCCCTTTCCGACCTCTGCTTCGACCGCGAGGCAGAAATCAACCCACTGACGACTGACCGCTACGGCCGCACCGTGGCGCGCGTGCACTGTGAAGGTGCGGATGCCAATGCCGAGCAGCTGCGCCGCGGCATGGCCTGGGTATACGACAAGTACGTGACCGACCGCAGTCTCTACAACACGCAGGATGAGGCGAGGGTGGCACGGCGCGGATTATGGGCAGATGAAAACCCTATCCCGCCCTGGGAATGGCGCCACTTTTCCAAATTGCGCAAAATCGCAAACTGAACCAAATGCTTGACCAGAAACCCGCTTAGGCGGGTTTTTTTACGCTTTACAGGCCCGCCCAGTGCGGGCTTTTTTTTTCGCCCAAAAAAATTTACCCAAAATAATTTACCCTTGGGTATTGACTTGTTATTTACCCATAGGTAATCTTCTCACATGACACCCAACGACAGGCATCGGGCCTGTAAAGCGGAGCGAGGTACGGAAGGCAGCCGCAAGTGCCGCGTCCCGGCGGGGACTGAAACACGCGAGAACAGGAGACGCGGCATGGCATTACCGGCAATCGAAGACCCGCATATTTTCCCGCGCACCACGCGCTGGAAGATCAGCACGATCAGACGGCGCATGGCCCAGGCGCGTGATTTCCGGCAATACGCCGGGTATTACCAGCCGCGCGGAATCGAGATGCTGGCCTTTGCCGAGAAGCGCATCAAATCTGGCAACTGGAAGAACTGACAGGAGACGAATATGGAATTTTGTTGCACTGGATGCAAGAACGCACTGCCAGGGGATTGTTCGGCACGAACGATGGCCGAAGACGGATACCTGCGCTTCCCTGAAGGCGACTGCTACACCGTAACGGTCGGCTCCGAAGCCACCGTGCTGGAAGCCGCCAGGCAGGCCGCAGCCAGCCACCTGCACCTGGTCATCGACCGCGACGGGCAAGCCAAGCTCACCCCATACCTGCGCCCCGGCATGCAGAAGATCGCCGTGCATGCCAAGCAGGACGGAAAGGCCGCGGCATGAGCGGCATGGCGGCAGTGATCCGCGCCGCTGCGCGTCGACAAAAAATCCTCGACGCGCTCAACTACCTGGGCGCCATGCGCCTGGCCGAACTGGCGCTGTACGTTTGCGAGAGCAAATACCAAACCAGCATAGACCTCAACACAGCGCAGACGCGCGGTGAAGCTGTATACATCAAGGGCGGCAGAGGAAAGGCCGGCAAGTGGCACGCCGTTGCCAAGGCTGCCACTTTCGCCGATCCGCACGAATACAAAAGCAAAGCCGCCGAGACAAAAATGCGCGAACAACAGGACAAGGCGCGCGAGCGCGCCGTGCCAGGCCTGCGCGTGGTTCGGCTGCTGGACAAGCCTGCGTCGAGAACAGACAGCGGCGGACAGGCCGTGCGCCGTGACCACGGATCACTTCAGTGCAACTTGAACGAGAGGAGCGTGCAGCTGTGAGCGAATCCAACATCGAGAACGAACCAGGCTACCAGGACGCTGGCGAGATCGGCCCGGACAACAGCGTGTTTCTGGCCTGGTGGTCTTGGGGTGCGGTCGTCGTGATTGTCATCTGTCTGGTGGTTGCCTACTCGGGAGTGCTCGCACGATGAAACCGACCCGCATCCTCGACCCGAATTTCAAGTACACGCCATCCGAGAAAACAAACATCGCCAAGACCTTCGCGCGCATTCGGCGCGAGCAGGCAGAGGCAGAGAGGCAGAAAGCAACTGTCACCCAGCTCAAGCGGAGGCAGAAGTGAAAAGCCTCGGCGCGATGGTGAAGCAGCTCGCAGGCATGCTCGGCACCGACGACATGACCGAATGGGAAACGGGCTTCGTGAAAAGCGTGTACGACCAATCCGGCGAGGGAGAGGACACAACCTTCCTGACTGCAAAGCAGGTCGAGAAAGTCCAGCAACTCTACGCCAAACACTTTGGAGATTGAAATGAATGCACCTGACATCGTTGTGCCTTCCCTGACGGTGCGCGCATCGTCCTGGGCAGGACTTTTCGACTGTGCCTACAGATGGGAGGGCATCCACATCTTGGGCATGCGCAATGTCGTCGGCCTACGCGCCGCGCTCGGCACTGCAATCCACGCCGGCACCGCCGCTTTTGACACCGCGCGTATCACTGGTGCTGGCCTCACCGCGGACGACGCCGCCGGCGTCATGGTCGACAAACTGCGCGACCCCGAAAACGAGTTCGATCCTGCGCGCGACGACCTCAGCGTCAACGACGCCGAGCGTATCGGAATTGCGCTCACCGCCAAGTACTGCACCGAGTGGAGCCCTCGCTTCGAGTTCGCGGCCGTCGAAATGGAGACCAAGCCACTCGACATTGACTGCGGCGGCGGCACCATCGTGCGGCTGACCGGTACCATGGACCGCGCACGCATCCGCAAGGGTTCCAATGGCGTTGGCATTGCTGACCTGAAAAGCGGCTCGTCTGCCGTCCAGAAAGGTGCTGCCAACACCAAAGGACACGGCGCCCAAGTCGGCACCTATGAGCTGCTTTATGAGCACACCACCGGGGAACCCGTCACCGACGACGCCGAGATCATCGGTCTCAAAACCAAAGGCACGCCCGAGATCGCCACCGGCACGATCAAGAACGCCAAGCGCGTGATGGTCGGCACCGAGGACCACCCGGGCCTGATCGAGTTCGCCGCCGAGATGTTCCGGAGCGGCCGTTTTTACCCCAACCCCAAGTCGTTGCTTTGCTCGGAAAAGTATTGCCCGCGCCATGCGACTTGCCCTTTCCACGACTGACCACAGGAGACAAACAGTCATGAATGCACCTACTCAACTGCGCGACCTCAAGAAAACCGCTGTGAGCGTTGCCGCAGACGCTGGAATTGGCAACGTCAAGGCGTTCTTCGAGAGCCAGAAATCAACCCTGGCAGCCGTACTGCCGAAGCACGTGCCGGCAGATCGCATGCTGAAAATCGCCCTGGGCGCCCTGCGCACCACGCCCAAACTCATGCAGGCACGCACCGACACCCTGCTGGGCGCCATCATCCAGTGCGCCCAGCTGGGACTTGAGCCCAACACCCCGCTCGGCCATGCCTACCTGATCCCCTTCGAGAATCGAAACAAAGGCGTGACCGAAGTCCAGATCGTCTTCGGCTACAAGGGACTGATTGACCTGGCGCGCCGTAGCGGCCAGATCGTCAGTATCGCCGCACACGAGGTCCGTCAGAACGACCACTTCGAGTACGAATACGGCCTTGAGGAAAAGCTGGTTCATCGTCCCGCCATGGGAGATCGCGGCGAGGTTATCGCCTTCTACGCAGTCGCCAAGCTGGTCGGCGGTGGCTACGCCTTCGAGGTCATGAGCTTGGCGGACATCATTGCCATCCGCGATGCATCGCAGGGCTGGAAACAAGCCGTCAGGTATCAGAAAGAAGCGCAGTCTCCGTGGGGGGCGCACTTCGTTGAAATGGGCCGCAAGACGGTTCTGCGCCGCCTGTTCAAGTTCCTGCCGGTCAGCATCGAGATAGCCACTGCCGCGGCGCTTGACGATAAGGCGGCTGCCGGTGAAACCCAGGGTGCGTTCGAAGATGTCCTGCAGGGCGACTACACCGTAGTGGATGGCGATGGCGGCACAGCAACCGGTGAGCAGGGCGGTGATCCCCAGCCCCCGGCGGCAACTGACGGGCAACAGGGACTCTCGGAAGACAGCAAGGGCTTCGTTGAAGAAATGGGCGGGGCCGAAGCCGGCGCACCGGCTGCCACTGCTGCACCAGCCGAGCAAGCCGCTCCTACCGGCGGCCGTCAACGTACTCGCGGCAGCATGAACATCGAGTAATTCGAGCGCGCCATGAGCCACCGCAAAGCCCTGATCAAACTGATCGAAGCCAACGGCCGCACACACGGCAGTTGGCAGGTTTTCTCGGATTTCGTCGAGATGGCCGCGATCAGTATCAGCAATGCGGTGGACTGGGCGCAACGAGACGAACGCGAGAAACGCTACATGGAGGTCGTCCGCAAGTACGAGAAAGACGAGGCTGTTCGTTTCTCGCACATGCTGGGCGAGCTGGTTGAAGAGCTTGAATGCGGCCCGTCTGATGTCCTGGGCGCGGTCTTTATGGAGATGGAACTGTCGAGCAAATGGCACGGCCAGTTCTTCACGCCCTACGAACTGTGCCGAATGATGGCCGGGATGATGGTCGACGACCACATGCGCGGACTGATCGAGACGCGCGGCTTCATCCGGGCGAACGAACCAGCATGCGGAGGCGGCGCGATGTTAATTGCCCTCGCCGAGGAAATGAAGCGGGAGGGTATCAACTACCAGCAGCACCTGCACATCGTCGCCCAGGACCTGGACCTGAAAGCCGTGCACATGGCCTACATCCAGTTCTCGCTTCTGCATATCCCGGCAGTTGTCATCCAGGGCAATACCTTGGCGCTTGAAGAACGATCGCACTGGCTGACGCCGGCCCACATCATGGGCGGCTGGGAATGGCGACTTGCTGCTGCAGAACGCCAGAGCGAAGCGCCCGTCCAGCAGATCACCGTTCAACCATTCGCAGCACCCGAACCACAACCAACGGCGCCGCTCGCGGTCGCCAGCCCACCCCAACCACGGCACCCCGCCGATCAACTCACCCTGTTCTAAGGAGACATACGAAATGACCGAATCCGCACAACCCGACTTTCGCGCCATGACTGCTGACACCATCGGCAAGGATCTGCTGGGCGCGCTCGTGACCGAACTGAAGCTGCTGCCGAAACCCTGGCCGGAGCTAAGCCAGGATAAGCAGAACGACATCATCGACCGCCTGCGCAGCCGGGTCGATAACGCCATCAAGATGGCCGTGCACCTGATCGCCAGCGAAGGTCGCACCGTCGTAACCGGCGACCTCGACCAGATCACCATCAAGGATGGCGTCAAGGCCGTGGTGAAGTTCTCGGCTGCCGCCCCCAACCTGCATGAGCTCTACGAAGCAAGCGGTAAGGCGGTCATCGTCGTGGTGGCCGGACACAAAGAACACACCGGAGGCATGGACGAGGTCAAGGGTGAGGCAGATCAACGTGGCCTCGACCTTGGCCACGAGTACAACGAGAACGATGGCGGCGACATGGGTGGCGAGGTGATCGAGGGCGAGGTAAAGGCCCTGCTCTCCCCGGATGACGTGAAGCCGAGCAACGAAGAGTTGCAGCAGGCCTTCGAATGCGGCTACCAGGCCGCAGCCGACGGTAAGCCGGAAAGTGACTGCCCGATCATCCGCAGCGAGTTGGTGATCGAGTGGATTCGCGGGCACAAGGCTTGGCACGAAGAACAAGGCGAAGCGGAGGCCGCAGCATGAGCGACATGGTGCACAAGGACATCTACATCCGCCTGACAGACCCGCGCGGCCAGCACAAGGATGTCGTCAACCACCACCGGGTTTGGGATGCAGACCGCTTCCTGGAATCGCAAATCGATCAGTACCAGGGCCCCAAGGTGAAAGACGACGAGCGCCGCGTGGTCAGTATCGCCACCCAAGAAGAATACAAAGGAGCCAGAAAGTGAAAATCACCGCCATCCAAACCAGCAACTTCCTCGGTGCGCGCGCCGTGGACGTGAAGCTGACCAAGCCGATAACCCTGTTCGCCGGCAAAAACGGGGCTGGCAAGTCGAGCCTCAGTGAAGCCGTGCGTATGGCCCTGACCGGCGAGAGTGTGCGCGTCGGGCTCAAGAAGGAATACGGCCAACTGGTCACCGAGGGCGCTAATTCTGGCTTCGCCGAGATCGAAATTAACGGCACTGTCCGCACTTTCGTGACCCTGCCAGACGGGAAGACCACGCCGTTGACTGAGTACGCGACTCCGACCGCGCTGCCCTACGTCCTCGACGCCCAGCGCTTCGCGCGTCTCGATACCAACGAGCGCCGCGCCTTCCTGTTCGGCCTGATGGGCCTGAAAACAGACGGCCCGGCAGTCCGTGAGCGCCTGCTGGCCAAGGAGTGCGACGCCGCCAAGATCGAGGCCGTTGCGCCGTTCCTGCGCGCCGGGTTCGATGCCGCCCAGAAAGAGGCCCAAGGTAAGGCGCGTGAGAGCAAGGCACAGTGGAAAACCACCACGGGCGGCGAGACCTACGGCGCCGTCAAGGCCGCCTCGTGGCAAGCGAAAAAACCGGAAGCTGACGCCGGCGCGCTTCAGGATGCTCGCGCCGACCTGGCCGCCATCGAGCGAGAAATTGAGCAGGAAACCACCCGGTTGGGCGAACTGCAAGGCAAGGCAAAACAGGCTGCGGAACAGCAAGCCAAGCTGAACGGGTTGCGGCAGCAGGCCAGCCAGTACGCCAGGGCCCAGGACAAGCTGAACCGCGACGAGGCCGAGTTGAAGGAGTGGGAGCGCAAGGTCGAGGAAACCCGGGCCAAGGCCAGCGGCACAAGCAAGCACGACCCGTTGACCTGTCCGCATTGCGGTGGCCTGGTCGAGATCGACAACGACGATGCCGGGCAGCCTGCGCTATATGCCTATGAGCCGCCGGCATCTGCGCCCAACCCGGAAGCAAAGGCCAAGCTGCCGGAGTACGAAAAAGCCCTCAAGCTGTGCCAGAACATGGTTGCCAATGGCAAGCGGGATCTGGAAGCCGCCGACACTGCGGCGCGCGCCCTGAAAGAAATCGAGGAAGCCGGCCTCATCGAAGCCCCGGCAGACGATGAAATCGCCCACAGCAAATCCCGGGTTGACGGGCTCAAGCATGACCGTGCCAACCAGCAAGCCGCGATTCGCCTGCTTGAGGACGCCATCCAGCAGGCGCTGGTAGCGGATGAACGCACCCAACAAGCAGCCGCGCTCCACAATGACGTGCAGCAGTGGGAGGCCATCGCCGACGCTCTGGCGCCGGATGGTATCCCCGGAGAAATGCTGGCCGAGGCGCTGGGCCCGATCAACGACCGCCTGCGCAGCTCGTCGGTTCTGTCGGAATGGGAGCAGGTGACGATCAGCCCAGACATGTGGATTACCTACGGTGGCCGCGAGTACAACCTGATCAGCGAGTCCGAGAAGTGGCGCGCAGACGCAATGATTGCCGAGGCTGTCGCCAAGCTGTCGGGCATCCGCCTCCTGGTGCTGGATCGCTTCGACGTACTGGACAGCAAGGGACGCGAGGACTTGCTCTACTGGCTCGACGGAGAATCGGGTGGTGATCTTGAAACCGTCATGCTGTTCGGCACTCTCAAGGCATTGCCGGCACAGCTGCCGGAGACCATCGAGGCAGTGTGGATCGAGAACGGCGTGGCCGGGAAAGTCGAGGCAGCCGCATGATTCGCGCCCTTCTCTTCTGGCTCTCCGGGTTCCTGCCGTGCCGTCTCATCAACGACGGCGCGCGGCCCTACCTGGAGCGCTATTACCTAGGCCAGGCCTTTGGCTGGACGTTCTACCTGCACCGATTCGTGGACAGCGACCCGGCGCGCGGGCTGCATGATCACCCATGGTCGAACGCCGTCAGCTTCGTGCTGGCCGGCTCCTATCTGGAAGAAACCCGCACTGGTGTGCGCCGCGTTCGCTGGTTCAACCGGCTGACCGGCGACAGCTTCCACCGCGTGGTTCTGCCGGAAGGCAGCAAGCACGTCTGGACGCTGTTCTGCCACGGTGCCTACACGAAGCCATGGGGCTTTCTCAAACCCATCGAGATCATGCATGACGAAAGCGTGCTGATGTGGGTGCCCTACGCCTACGGCAAAAAAGAGAGTGGCGCGCATCGCTGGTGGCAGCGCGCGCCGAAGGGGAAGGGAGAGGCCAGGAGGATGCCGGGATGAGCGAACAAACACCATACCAAACGCCATTGGTCGACCGTCTGAAACGTGGGTTCGGATCGGCGGCTGGATACAAGGCGCAAGTCGCAGCATATGACCGGGTATGCCGCGAAGCCGCAGCCCACATCATCAAGATCGAAGCACAGCGCGACGATCTGCTGGATCGCTTTAAATTCCTGCTGGAGGTTACAGAACAGCCGCCTGAACCGAATTGTAGTTGCCATATCTGCCCGCCGTGCTCCGACTGTATGGACAACAGCGGCTTGAGGGCAGCAATCAAAGATGCCACCGAATCAATCGCAAAAGTGGAGGTGCGGTCATGATCGAAACCCGCGAAATCCGCCACTTCCATCTGTTCGCCGGACTCGGCGGCGGCGCCAAGGGATTCAACCAGGCATCGCCCAGGGTCGGCAACATGGTCGGCAAGTTCCGCTGCATCGGCGGCGTGGACGTTGACGCAGCCGCCATGCGCGATTTCGAGCGCCTGACCGGCACGCGCGGCACCGTGCTGGACCTGTTCGACCGCAGCCAGTACCTGGACTTCAACGGCAGCGAACCGCCGGCAGGGTGGGTCGAGGCGACGCCGGCAGACATCCGCACGGCGGCCGGCAACGAGCGCCCGCACATCGTTTTCCTGTCGGCGCCCTGCAAGGGATTTTCCGGGCTGCTGTCCGAGAACCGCAGCCGGTCGGACAAATACCAGGCGCTGAACCGCCTCACCGTGCGCGGCGTCTGGCTGATGCTGGAGGCCTTCGCCGACGACCCGCCCGAGCTGATCGTTTTCGAGAACGTGCCGCGCATCGCCAACCGCGGCCGTCACCTGCTGGACCAGATCGGCGAGCTGCTGCGCGCCTATGGCTATGCCGTGGCCGAGACGACGCACGACTGCGGCGAGCTGGGCGGGCTGGCGCAAAGCCGCAAGCGCTTCCTGCTGGTGGCGCGCCACCTCGAGAAGGTGCCGCCCTTCCTGTACGAGCCGGAGAAAAAGCGCCTCGCAGCCGTGGGCACGGTTCTGGACCGCATGCCGTTGCCCGGCGACCTGGCCGGCGGCCCCCTGCACCGCGTGCCCAGCCTGCAGTGGAAGACCTGGGTGCGGCTGGCCTTCGTCGAGGCCGGCAGCGACTGGCGCAGCCTGAACAAGCTGGCGGTCGAGAACGGACACCTGCGCGACTACCTGATCGTGCCGGAGTACCGCCGCGGCTATCTCGGGGTGAACCGCTGGGACGAGCCGATGGGAACCGTTCAGGGGCAGAGCCTGCCGAGCAACGGCGCATTCTCTGTCGCAGATCCTCGCTTCCCTGCCGGCGGCGAATATGGCCAGCTGGGCGTGCGCGGAGGGAACGAATCGACCGGCACCGTCACCGGCCAGCGCTCGCCGATCCAGGGCGGGTTTTCCGTGGCAGACCCCCGGCACCTGGGCCCGGCCAAGCACAGCAATGAGTTCCGCATCGTTCCCTGGGATCGCGCCGCGCAGGCCGTGACGGGCGCGCATGGCAGCGGCCAGTGTGTTGCCGATCCACGCCGCGCCGGCGAGGGCTTCGGCAAGTACATGGTCACCGCTTGGGAAGAGGCCGCCGGAACCGTGATTTCCGGCAGCACCACCGGGCAGGGCGCCTATGCCGTCGCAGACCCTCGCCCCGGCCTCGATCGCGGCAAGGGCGACCACTACCTGACCGCCGGGCACTACGGCGTCGTGCCGTGGACCGAACCCGCCGGCGCCGTGTCCGCAGCTGCTGGCCACGACAATGGCCGCTGGAGCGTGGCAGACCCGCGCATGCCAGCCGCCAACGACAAGCTGGTCGCGGTCATCCGCGCCCTGGACGGCACCTGGCACCGGCCCTTCACCACGCTGGAACTGGCGGCCCTGCAGAGCCTGATCGACCCCGAGGAATACCTCGAGCTGGACGGACTCAGCGACAGCGACTGGCGCGAGCGCATCGGCAACGCAGTGCCGCCAGACGCCGCCGCAGCCATCGCCGGAGAAATGGGCCGCACGCTGCTGCTGGCATGGAGCGGCGAGACCTTCGCCATGGGCAGTACGCCGATCTGGGTGCGGCCTGTGGCCGTGGCGCTGAGTGTGGCGCAGGGAGGTGAGGCATGAAGGTTCGGATCATCTGGGTATGTAGGCCAAAGTCAAAGCGCGCCGACTATGAGTCTGAGGACATCTTCATCGACAAAGAGGTCGATTTCATTCCGCCCATCGGCTCGCACATTCAGGTTCATCCTGACGGCTTTTTGGGTGAGGTTGAGGACATCTTCATCGACCTTTTCAAACGCGATGACGACACCCCGCCTGTGATCATTTACCTGGAAGAACCAAACGACGACATCGATTTACGGTCATGGGCAGAAATGAAGAAGCAAGGCTGGCAAATCGATTCCGGAATGCAGGGAGGTGCGTGATGGCCCTACCCTATGAATCCGCCACCAGCGGCGAGCGCGCCCTGGGTGAAATCCAGAAGCTGCTGCGCGGCTTCGGCTGCTCTAAGTTCGGAAGCATGATCGACGACACCGAGGGCACGCTTCTCGTCCAGTTCGAATACCGCGGCAAGCCGGTCAGCGTGAAGGCCAGCACCAGCGGCTACGCGGCGGCCTGGCTCAATGAACACCCTTGGACGAGCCGGATGCACTGCACGAAGCAGCAGCACGAGAAGAAGGCCGTCGAGATCGCCAGCGTGGCCGTGTACTCGATCATCCGGGACTGGATCAAGGGTCAGGTCACGGCCATTGAGACGGGCATCCTGACCTTCGAGGGCGCGTTTCTGGCCCAGATGCTGCTGCCCAGCGGCAAGACCATTCTTGAGCATGCGCAGCAGTCGAACCTGCTGCCGGCGCCGAAGGAGCAGGCATGAACCGAGGAAGAATGCTCGAGATCATCATGGAAGAAGGGTTTGCCTTCCCAGGCGAATCCCTGGTGCGCCTCTGCCGACGCATGCAGGCAGAGGGGTTGAGGGTGGCGGCTGAAATTGCGGATGGGGTGAATAACTACGACAACCCAATGACGGCACAGGACGTTGCAGACGAACTTCGCCGCATGGCCGAACAGCTTGAGAAAGGTGGTGAGGCATGAAAGAACGCCCGATACTCATGAGCGTCACTACCGGACAGCCATCCAAGAGGGGGAAGAGACTGAAGAGCGCAGACGGACTCACATGGAAGCAGCGCAACCGCGAGGCCGTGAACGCTAGACGCCGCGAGTTGTATGCAGCCAACCCTGATGCCCATCGGGCCCGCCAACGGGCCTACAAACAAGCCGCCAAGGACAAGGTAAACGCCTATCAAATGGCGTGGGGCGCTGAGTATCGAGCCAAGCTTCGCGCCGAGATGATTTTGGCCTACGGCGGAAGATGCGCGTGTTGCGGAGAACGTCAGCCTGAATTCCTGCAATTAGACCACATCCACAACGATGGCGCTGAGGATCGAAAGAATAACCCTGCTACCAAATTGTTCGCGAAGTTGAAGAGGTTGGGCTGGCCAAAAGACCGCTATCAACTGCTCTGTGCAAACTGCAACTTCGGAAAGTTCATGAACGGCGGCATTTGCCCACACCAGGAGCACAGCCATGCGTGAAAGGCCAATTTTGTTTTCCGCGCCGATGGTGCGCGCGATCCTCGCCGGCACGAAGACGCAGACGCGGCGGGTGGTGAAGATACCCGGCATCATGTCAAGAACAGCTTTCGCGATCACGAGTCCAGAAGAGGAAATGATCCAGCTTGACGACGGTACATTCCACTACCTGTCGACAGCCGCGTTGTCTGGCCCTTATGCCTGCCCCTACGGCCAGCCCGGCGACCGGCTTTGGGTAAAAGAAACTTGGCGCACCGCCAAATCGCTCGATGCGAAATCGCCGGCCTCCATCGGCGAAATGTGCATTGACGCCGGCTACCGGAAGCCTTGGGCGCCACTGGCCTATGAAGCTGATGGCCATCGCAACAGCGAGTGGCGCGGCTTCGAGATTGAGGGTAATGCTGAGCCTGGAAAAACCCGCGTGAGCATCCACATGCCCCGCTGGGCCAGCCGAATCACCTTGGAGATTACCGGCGTGCGCGTCGAGCGGTTGCAGGACATCAGCGAGGACGACGCCATAGCCGAAGGCCTGAGCATCTTCAATGAGGACGACGCGAACCTCTACTACTCGGCTCTGGCGCGAGAAGACAAATGGCCTGACGGCTGGCACCTTGACGGCCCTGTTGATGCATACCTGGAACTATGGGAGCAAATCAACGGCCCCGGCTCATTGGATGAGAATCCATGGGTGTGGGTGGTCGAATTCAAGCGGGTGCAGGAATGACCAAATCCGCCCACATCAACCAGGCCCGCGTCTACCTGCGCGAAGCCCGCGCGCGCGGCAAGTATCCAGCCCAGCGCGGGTTCTGCTTCGTGCTGCTGGAATGGGCGGCGAACTGCCGACGTCGGGCGGCCGCGATCAGGCCGGAGCCGGTTCAGGGGGAGTTGATCTGATGTTCATGACCGAAGAAGAAATCCGCGAAGCCACCGGGCTCACCTGCCCGGCGGCGCAGGAACGACTGCTCAGATCGTGGGGGCTGAATGTCTACCGGAACCGGGCGAACAAGGTGAAGCTGTCGCGCGAAGCCTACACGCGCTGGCAGCTTGGTGAAAAGGTCAAGAATGATCCTGAGCCTCAGATCAAGCTGAAACACGCGGCATAGGGCCGGATTTGACAACCTGATTCAGTACAGAGCACCATTTTCACCCCATGGCCAAGCCAAAACTCCCCCCAGGCGTCCGCCTTATTTCCGGCCGGTATTACCGCGGCCGTTACATGGGCATGGTGGACGGCAAGCGCAAGAAGAAGTGGATCGGGCTCACCCGCGAGTCAGAAGGGTTGGCTGCGCTTTACCGGGCGCTGGCTGCGCTGGAGAATGAGATCGGCAACCAGGACACCCGCGTGCCTGCGCGCATCACGGCGTGGCTGCAACAGGCCCTGCCCGGCCTCTCGATGTCGGAGCAGAACGAGACCGCACGTATGGCCGGCGAAGTGTCGGAGGCATTCGAGAAATTCCACACACCGCAGGTACAGGCCAAGCATATCCTGCTGTTCCTGCAGCAGTGGAGCAACAAAGGCAAGCTGCGCACCGCCCAGCGATACCGAGCGCTGCTGAACAAGTTTTTCAAGTGGGTAATCGTCCAGGGCGACAGGCAAGACAACCCGGTCGAGCCGGTATCCACCAAGGCGCCGCCGCCCAATACCTACTACATGCCGCACGACGTGTTTCTGGCGATCCGCGACAAGCTGATGGGAGACGACGGCCACAAGGCAGCCAGCGGGGAAATGATGCAGTGCTACGTTGACCTGCTCTACCTGACCGGGCAGAGCGGCATGGAGATTCGCACCCTGACATGGGCACAGGTTGACGACGTGGCAGGCGTTATCCACTTCGAGCGATCGAAGGTAAAGAAGAAGACCAACGCCAAGGTGGACGTGCTGATTACGCCGGAGATTGCCGCCGTGCTGGCGCGCGTGCGCGAGATCATCCGGGCGCGCCAGAAGAAGGCGAAGGTCGCACGCATCACGCCGGCCTGCGTCATCACCAATCTGGACGGATCGACCTATTCCGCGCACGGCGTGAACACGGCCTGGGCCAGGGCACGCACGCGCGCGAAGATCACGGATGTCGGAGCGACCCTCAAGGCGCTGCGCGCGAAGCATGCCACGGATGCGGCCGAGGCAGGATATTCAGTTGAGGAAATCAGCGACGGGCTCACACATGCCGAGCCCGGAATGACACGGGTTTACATCAAGCAGAAGGCGACCAGGAAGAGCTCGGTTGCCCTGCCTCACCCGGTAAAAAAGCGGTGAGTGTGTATAAAAACCCGTTTTGTGTATAGACGGCGGGAGACTTGATACCTCCGAAACCCGCGTCAAATGGTCGGGGCGAGAAGATTCGAACTTCCGACCCCCTGCACCCCATGCAGGTGCGCTACCAGGCTGCGCTACGCCCCGACGAAGCGCGAGATTGTAACAGAGTTTCGCGCAAAAAAAGAATCGCTTCGCGAATTACTTCGACAATAAATCGCGAATCGCGACCAACTCCTGGCGCAACTCGGTGAGCGACATGGCCTTGCCGGCGCCGGGTGCGGATTTGTTTTCTTCCGGCGCTTCGAGCTTGTTGCGCGCGCCGCTGATGGTGAAGCCTTCCTCATACAGCAGCTGGCGGATGCGGCGGATCAGCAGCACCTCGTGATGCTGGTAATAGCGGCGGTTGCCGCGCCGCTTGACCGGCTTGAGCTGGCTGAATTCCTGCTCCCAGTAGCGCAGCACGTGCGGCTTGACCGCGCACAGCTCGGCGACTTCGCCTATCGTGAAATAGCGCTTGGGCGGGATCGCGGGAAGATCACTCGGGCTGGCGGTCTCCGCCATGTTCGGCATCCTCCACCATGACCTTGAGTTTCTGGCTGGCGTGGAAGGTCACCACACGCCTCGCCGATATGGGCATTTCTTCCCCGGTTTTCGGGTTGCGTCCGGGCCGCTGCGGTTTTTCGCGGCACTGGAAATTGCCGAATCCGGAAAGCTTGACGGTATCGCCGGACTGCAGCGCATTGCGGATCTCCTCGAAGAACGATTCCACCATGTCCTTGGCTTCGCGTTTGTTGAGCCCCACTTTTTCGAACAGGAGATCGGCAAGTTCAGCTTTGGTCAGGGTCGTCATAGTGTCTTGTTGGATCAGGCCCGCAGTTTCGCCCCATGCCGGCTTATCACGGCGTCGGCGATTTTCGCCACTGCCGCCTCCACTTCCGGTTCCGTGAGGGTACGTTCAGTATCTTGCATAACTATCCGGAAAGCAAGGCTTTTTTGCCCGGCCGGCACGCCCTGCCCTTGATACAAATCGAACACTTGCAGTTCCTGCACGATGGGCTCGGCGGCCTCGCGCATGGACGCGAGCAGGGCGCCGGCGGAAACGTCCAGGTCCACCAGGAAGGCAAGATCGCGCCGCATCGACGGGAAGCGCCCAATGGCGCGATGGCGCGGCAGGGCCAGCCCGCCCAGCGCGTCGAGCTCCAGTTCGAACAATACGGGCGCCGCGGGCAGGTCGAATTTTTGCGCCAGCTTGTGGTGCAGCGTGCCAAGCCAGCCGGCCGCCTGGCCATTCAGCAGGATTTGCGCGGTCTGCCCCGGATGCAAAGCCGGATGGCCGGCCTTCGCGAATTCCATTTTTACGCCGGGCAGCTGTTCGAGATCGCCCTTGACGTCATAGAAATCCACCATGCGGCTGGCGACCCCCCATTGCTCGTCGAACGCCGGCCCGTAGCACAGGCCGGCGAGGCGCACCGGCTGGCGCAGGCCGCCGGCTTCCTGCAGGTAGGCGCGCCCCAGTTCGAACAGGCGCACGCGCGCCTGCTGGCGGTTGAGGTTGTAGCCCAGGGCATGCAGCAGGCCGCCCCACAAGGTGGTGCGCATGGCCGCCATCTGGCTGGCGATGGGATTTTGCAGCATGAGCGGCGCGGCGCCGCCGGAAAGCGCGGCTTCCCAGTCGGGATCGACGAAGCTGTAGGTGATGACTTCCTGGTAGTCGCGGCCGGCGAGATAGTCGCGGAACCCGGCCTGGTCGACCCGCGCTTCCGACTGCGGCAGCATGATGGCTGGTGCGCGCGGGCTGCGCGCCTCGATCTGGTCATAGCCATACAGGCGCGCCAGTTCCTCGATGAGATCCTCCTCGATGGCGAGGTCGAACCGGTAGCTCGGCGGCGTCACCAGGAAGGATTCGCCCTCCTCCTGCACGCCCAGCCCCAAACGCTGCAAATGGGTTTTGATCGCGTCGCCGGACATGTCCATGCCCAGCACGCGCGCGACCCGCCGGGTGCGCAGCCGGATGGGCTCGCGCCTGGGCAGTTTTGCGCTTGCCTCGATCACCGCGCCCGGCTGGCCGCCGCAGATCTCCAGCATCAACTTGGTGGCGCGCTCCATCGCCATGAGGGTGGCGGCATAGTCCACGCCGCGCTCGAAACGGTGCGAGGAATCGGTCGCAAGACCGAGCCGGCGCGCGCGCCCGGCAATCGCCTCGGGGCTGAAATAGGCCGCTTCCAGCAGGATATCGGCGGTCCCGTCCGCCACCGCCGTGGCCGCGCCGCCCATGATACCGGCCAGCGCCACCGGGCCGCCGGCGTCGGCGATGACCAGCATGTCGGGCGCCAGCTCGGCAGTCTGCTCGTTGAGCAGCGCGAGCTTTTCCCCGGCCTTGGCCCAGCGCACCTGGATGCCGCCCTCAAGCTTGGCCAGATCGAAGGCATGCATCGGCTGCCCCTGTTCGAGCAGCACGTAGTTGGTGATGTCGACCGGCGCGGAGATGCTGCGGATGCCGCTGCGCTCGAGCCGCATCGCCATCCATGCCGGCGTCTGCGCCCGGGCATTGACGCCCTTGATGACGCGGCCGAGATAGCGCGGGCAGGCGTCCTTCGCCAGCACGTCCACCTCCAGGGTATCGAAAACCTCCTTCATCACCGGCGCCTGCGCAGGCAGATAGGCCTTGGTGCCGGTGATGGCCGCCACCTCGCGCGCCAGCCCGACCAGGCTCAGGCAGTCGGCGCGGTTGGGGGTGAGCTTGAGGGTGATGAGTTTGTCGTCCAGCAGCAGATAGGAACGGATGTCGGTGCCGACCGGCGCGTCAGCCGGCAGCACCAAGAGGCCATCGACCTTGTCCTCGAGGCCGATCTCGCTGGCACCGCACAGCATGCCGGCAGACTCGACGCCGCGTACCTTGGCCTGCTTGATTTCCATTTGCGGCAATTTCGCCCCCACGCGCGCGCACGGCACTTTCTGCCCGACCGCGACATTGGGCGCGCCGCACACGATCTGCAGCGGCTCGGCCTCGCCGACATTGACCTTGCACACGCGCAGGCGGTCGGCGTCGGGATGCGGTTCTACCGCCAGCACTTCCGCCACCATCACGCCGGAGAAGGGCGGCGCCGCCGGTGCGATGGCCTCCACCTCCAGCCCCGCCATGGTCAGGCGGTGGGCGAGTTCGTCCGTGGACAGTTGCGGATTGACCAGCGTGCGAAGCCAGGATTCGGGAAATTGCATGTTTAATCCAGAGCTGAACAATGAGGGCAAGAGGACAGGAGGCAGGCTTCTCTCGCTTTACTCATGTCCCCAGGTCCTCTTTGTTAAAAGATTTAAATGTCTTTGTTACTTGAACTGTGCCAAAAAGCGCAGATCGTTCTCGAAGAACAGGCGCAGATCGTCCACGCCGTAGCGCAACATGGCCAGGCGCTCCACGCCCAGCCCGAAGGCGAAGCCGAGATACTGCTCGGGATCGACGTGCACGTGCCTGAACACGTTGGGATGCACCATGCCGCAGCCCAGCACTTCCAGCCAGCCGGTATGCGAGCACACCCGGCAGCCCTCGCCGCCGCAGATGACGCAGCCGATGTCCATTTCCGCCGAGGGCTCGGTGAAGGGGAAGAACGAGGGGCGGAAGCGCACCTTGAGGTCGTCGCGCTCGAAAAAGCGGCGCATGAAATCGGCGAGCACGCCCTTGAGATCGGCAAAGGACACCGTCTCGTCCACCCACAGCCCTTCCACCTGGTGGAACATGGGGGTATGCGTCACGTCGGAATCGCAGCGATAGACACGTCCCGGCGCGATGATGCGGAACGGCGGCGTGTGTTCCTGCATGTAATGCACCTGCACCGGCGAGGTGTGGGTGCGCAGGAGCTCCCCGCCTTGCAGATAGAAGGTGTCGTGCATCGCCCGCGCCGGATGGTCTTCGGGGATGTTGAGCGCGGTGAAGTTGTAGAAATCCGTCTCGATTTCCGGGCCGTAGGCCACGTCGAAGCCCATGGAATGAAACAGCGCCTGGATGCGCTCCAGCGTGCGCGTCACCGGATGCAGGCCGCCCTGCGCGCGGCCTCTGCCGGGCAGGGTGACGTCGATGGTTTCTTCCTTGAGCTTGCGTTCGAGTTCGGCTTCCTGCAGCAGATCGCGGCGCATTTTCAGCGCGCCCTCCACCGCCTGCTTGGCCTCATTGACGCGGGCGCCGGCGGCCTTGCGCTCGTCTGGCGACAGGCCGCCCAGCGCTTTCAGCAATTCGGTCAGCGCGCCCTGCTTGCCGAGAAAACGGGCCTTGGCCTGCTCCAGCGCCGGCAGATCCTGGCAGCCACGGATGGCGGCCAGGGCCTCGGCAACGATTTCGTTGGGATTACGCATGTTTCTTTTTCGGTCGGCTCCAACAAAAAAGAGGCCTTGCGGCCTCTTTTTCACTGCTCAGGCAGTCAGGCAGCGAGGCTCGCTTTTGCCTGCTCGGCCAGCTTCGCAAACGCGTCCTTGTCGAACACGGCGATATCGGCCAGAACTTTACGGTCCACCTCGATGGCCGCCTTCTTGAGGCCGTTCATGAATACGCTGTAGGACAGGCCGCACTCACGAGCCGCCGCGTTGATACGGGCGATCCACAGGGCGCGGAACTGGCGCTTCTTCTGGCGGCGGTCGCGGTAGGCATACTGCCCCGCCTTCATCACCGCCTCGTTGGCGACACGGAATACGTTGCCGCGGCGGCCGCGGTAACCCTTGGCGGCCTCGAGCACCTTCTTGTGGCTGGCGCGGGCCGTTACACCTCTTTTGACGCGTGGCATGTTCTATCCTCCTTATGCGTAGGGCAGCATCTTGCGCATGGCTTTCTGGTTGCTGGCATCGGCCAC
Organism: Hydrogenophilaceae bacterium; assembly: GCA_024709485.1. Classification (GTDB taxonomy): domain Bacteria; phylum Pseudomonadota; class Gammaproteobacteria; order Burkholderiales; family Thiobacillaceae; genus UBA6918. Next base: position 46,864 of record JANJWO010000074.1, read on the forward strand.
GGCCATGCCACGCAGCTGACGCTTGCGCTTGGTGGTTTTCTTGGTGAGGATGTGACGCAGAAAAGCGTGGGTACGCTTGAACTTGCCACTACCCAGGGCGCGGAAACGCTTGGCGGCGCCGCTCTTGGACTTCATCTTGGGCATTGCTTGCTCCATTTTGTGTCATGACCACAGGCGGCATCACCCTTGATGCGCTTGCATGACCTGTCGATCACTTGTTTCAGGCTTGCGCCTGATTTGTCCTGATTAAGCGCCGCGTAGCGCGCTCGAGGCAGGACACTTGCCGCAGCGCCGAAATTATTCGGCGTCCGCAAAGCTTATTTCTTTTTCTTCGGCGCCAGCACCATCACCATCTGGCGGCCTTCCATCTTGGGAAACGACTCGGTGACGGACAGTTCCGCCACATCCGTCTCCACCCGCTTCAACTGGGCCAGCCCCAGTTCCTGATGCGCCATCTCGCGGCCGCGGAAGCGCAGGGTCACCTTCACCTTGTCGCCCTCGCCCAGGAACTTGACGATATTGCGCAGCTTGATCTGGTAGTCGCCCTCGTCGGTGCCGGGCCGGAATTTGACTTCCTTGACCTGCACCAGCTTCTGCTTGAGCTTGGCTTCGTGCTGCTTCTTGCTTTCCTGATACTTGAACTTGCCGAAGTCCATGATTTTGCAGACCGGCGGCTTGGCGGTGGGGGAAATCTCCACCAGGTCCAGATCCGCCTCTTCTGCCGCCTGCAGCGCCTGCCGCAAGCTCACGATTCCCAACTGCTCTCCATCAGAACCAATCAAACGAATCTCGGGAGCATCGATTTCTCCGTTGATCCGCGTCTGCTTTTCAGTAGCGATGAGCCATTCTCCAAATCAAGCCCGCCGGTTCGGCAGCGGGCAAAAATGAACAAGGAGCGGCAAGCCATCCCGCTCCTCGTTCGCCTTAAATTCCTTGAGCTTAAATTCAGCTGCGCGCAGCGACTTCTTCAGCCACCCGGGCGGTGAATTCTTCCACATTCATCACGCCCAAGTCCTGATTGCCGCGCGCGCGAACGGCGACTTTGCCGTCCGCCATTTCCTTGTCGCCCACGACCAGCAAATAGGGCAGCTTCTGCAGGCTATGTTCCCGGATTTTATAGGTTATTTTGTTATTACTCAAGTCGGCAATGGCCCGGATGCCGGCTTTTCTGAGTATCTCCGCGACTTTTTGCGCATAACCCGCCTGGCCGTCCGAGATATTCAGCACCGCCACCTGCACCGGCGCGAGCCAGGCCGGGAAGTTGCCGGCATGGTGTTCGATGAGGATGCCGATGAAGCGCTCCATCGAGCCAAGGATGGCGCGGTGCAGCATGACCGGCGGCTTGCGGGCGTTGTCCTCGTCGACGAATTCGGCGTTGAGGCGCAGCGGCAGGTTGAAATCGAGCTGGATGGTGCCGCACTGCCACAGGCGGCCTAGCGAATCCTTGAGGGTGAATTCGATCTTGGGGCCGTAGAAGGCGCCCTCGCCCGGCTGCAGGTCGTAGGCGAGATTATTCTTGTCCAGGGCCGCCGCCAGCGCCGCCTCGGCCTTGTCCCAGGATTCGTCCGAACCGACGCGCTTTTCCGGGCGGGTGGAGAGCTTGACCAGCACGTCGGCAAAGCCGAAGTCGGCATAGACCTTCTGCAGCATGACGATGAAATCCGCCACTTCGGCCTCGATCTGGTCTTCGGTACAGAAGATGTGGGCGTCGTCCTGGGTGAAGCCGCGCACGCGCATGATGCCGTGCAGCGCGCCGGAAGGCTCGTTGCGGTGGCAGGAGCCGAATTCGGCCAATCTCAAGGGCAAATCGCGGTAGGAATGCAGACCGCTGTTGAAAATCTGCACGTGACCCGGGCAGTTCATCGGCTTCACCGCGTAGTCGCGGTTTTCCGAGGACGTGGTGAACATGTTCTCGCGGTAGTTTTCCCAGTGCCCGGATTTTTCCCAGAGCGTGCGGTCCATGACCGCCGGGGTGCGCACTTCCTGGTAGCCGTAGTCGACGAACTTCTGGCGCATGTATTGCTCGATCTGCTGCCAGATCACCCAGCCCTTGGGGTGCCAGAACACCATGCCCGGCGCCTCCTCCTGCATGTGGAAGAGGTCGAGTTGTTTCGACAGCTTGCGGTGGTCGCGCTTTTCGGCCTCTTCCAGGCGGTGCAGGTAGGCGTCGAGGTCTTCTTTCCTGGCCCACGCCGTGCCGTAGATGCGCTGCAGCATGGGATTCCTGGAATCGCCGCGCCAGTAGGCGCCGGCCAGCTTCATCAGCCTGAAGGCGCGCGGCAGCTTGCCGGTTGACGGCAGGTGCGGGCCGCGGCAGACGTCGAACCACTCGCCCTGGCGGTAGATGGAAAGCTCCTCGCCCGCCGGGATCACCTCGTCGATGATCTGTACCTTGTAGGCCTCGCCCAGTTCGGCGAACACCTTCTTGGCGTCCTCGCGGTCCCATACTTCGCGCTGGATCGGCAGGTCGCGCTTGACGATCTCCTCCATGCGCTTTTCGATCTTCTCCAGATCTTCCGGAGTGAAGGGCGTCTCGCGCGCGAAGTCGTAGTAGAAGCCGTCCTCGATGGCCGGGCCGATGGTCACCTGGGTGCCCGGATAGAGTTCCTGCACCGCCTGCGCCATGACGTGCGCGGCGTCGTGACGAATGAGCTCGAGGGCCTCGGCGTCCTTGGCGGTGACGATGGCGAGCTGGCTGTCGCCGTCCATGATGAAGCTGGTGTCGACCAGCCGGCCGTCGACCTTGCCGGCGAGCGCGGCCTTGGCAAGACCCGGGCCGATGCTGGCCGCGACCTGGGCGACCGAGACCGGGCCTTCAAAGCTTCTGACCGATCCATCCGGAAGGGTGACGTTGACCATGATCCTAATCTCCAAAACAAAAAAGCGCGGGTCGACCGCGCTTTTTCATTCACAAATTACCAAAGGGTGCGAACAAACAAATGACTGCGACGGCTTCTTATCCCTGGACGGAAAAACAAGTTCGCGGTGACATTTCGCAACCTCCGTGGGCCATTCGACCCCCTTCAATCTCGGACCATCCCGGCCCTGTGGAAACTGGTAGGCGCGATTGGACTCGAACCAACGACCCCCACCATGTCAAGGTGGTGCTCTAACCAGCTGAGCTACGCGCCTGCAAGACGCGCATTGTAGCGGCTTTGCACTACCGGCCGCAAGCACGGCCATGAATATATTCGCACTTTCTCAGCGAACCGTTTGCCTACGCTGGTTCGCCATGTGGCGCAGGTAGTCCAGCAGATTGTCGAGATCGGCGTCGCTGAGGTCGGTATGGTCCGGCATGTGGGTATAGCGGAATTGCGAAGGCTGGCGGATGAAGGCCTTGAGCATCGCCGGCGAACGGTATTCGGTCACGCTCTGCGGCGCATTGAGGTCGGGGCCCACCTTGCCGCCCTGCTGGTTCATGGCGTGGCAGCGCATGCAGCGCTCCTTGAAGGTGAGAAAACCGGCATACGCCGGCGAGGCCGCGCCGACCCCCTTCGGATGGACCTCGGGATAGCGGTCCTGGAAGCGCACCAGTTCGATCTTCGCCAACTGCCAGGGCCAGGGATAACCGTGCTGCGTGCGCTGTTCGGAGCCGGTCCACACCAGGTAGAAGGGGCCGGGGTTGGCGTGGTTGCGCCCCACCGGCTCCCAGCCGGGATGCTCGCTGTCCTCGAACACGATGTAGCCGCCGGGCTCGCCCAGCTTTTCCAGGGTGCTGACCGAGGCGTAGCCGTCCTGGGCGGTAAAAATCATCTCGGTGTAGTCCTGCCCCTGCCAGCCGGGCCCGAACGCCAGTTCCAGCACGCGCGCCAGGGCCAGGCCGCGGTAGCGCTTCGGCTTGCCGTACTCGGGATCGAAAAACGCCAGCTCCGACACCGGCACCGCGGCCTTCATCTGTTGCAGGCTGAGCGTCCTCGCTTCCGCCCCCGCCCGCGCAAAGCTCAGCGCGGGGCCCGTCTCCGCGGCGACACCGGCGCCCGCAAACAAAATGACCAGGAGTGCCCACCATGACCTGCCGCGCATACGCCTTCCTTCCCCTCTTCTCGTCAATCCGGATTCCGCTTCAGCACGCCGTCCAGCACGCGCCGCATGTTGCGCCAGTGCGAGCCCTCCCAGTACACCCGCCCGCAGCCGTCGCAGGCGCTGAAATGCGCGTAATGCTCGCGCACGCGCGGCGGCAGGCGGTCGAGCACGCTGGCCTTGTCAACCGGCCGCAGCGGCGCATTGCAGTGCAGGCACAGGGTGAACGGCCGGGCGCTGCGCGCCAGATCCAGGCGCTCCACGATCTCGCGCAACTGCTGTTCGGGCTTCTGCGCATGCAGGTAGCAGCCGTGGGTGACGCTGCGGCGCTTGAGCAGCTCGCGGTCGCGGCTCAGCAGGATTCTGCCCTCTTTCCCGGCGATCGCCACCATGTCATCGTCGTGGAAATGATTGTCGTACAGGGTGTCGAACCCGAGCATGCGCAGCAGGTGCGCGAGGCCGCCCAGATGCGCATCCGCCACGAAACGCGTCTGCCTGAGCGGATATTCGCGCACTCTCAAGAGCGGCGTGACGTCGAGCGCCTCGAAGCGCGGATAGACCGCGACCCTGTCGCCATCCGCCAGTTGCCGATCAAAACCGACCGACTCGCCGTTGACCAGGATCAGTTCGACTTCCGTGTGCGGCACGCCCAGGGCCTCGATCATGTGCTTGGTGGTCGCCGCCCGCGCGCAAGGGCTGGTGAATTCCCGCCGCCGGCGCTCCGGCGGCAGAAAGTCGTTCAGCTCCTGGTAAAAGCGGAATGTTGCAGTGGCCATAATCGAACGATATCCCTGCCGCAAGCTCCTGGCTGCCCGCGCCCTTGCGCCAGGCGCGGCATTCGTGGCAACGCGCCCTGACCCGCCGCCCCAGAAGCAAGAGCGTTTCGCCATGGAGCCCGCAAAGGTCGGCGGGCTTGCTCCGCAGCCGCGCCGGCAAGGCAGGCTAAGCCCTGCCAACCTCGATCACGCTCTGCACCTGGCCGAGCCGGCTGAGCAGGCGGCCGATCTGCGCCGCGTCCTTTACTCTGAGGGTGATGGCCATGTTCGCGTACTCGCCGACCGATTCGGTGTTGACCCGCAGCACGTCCACGCGCTCTTTGGTGAAGACGTCGGAAACGTCGCGCAACAGGCCCTGCCGGTCGAACGCGCGCAGCCTGATCCCGAAGGCGAAGCCGCCTTCGCGCTGCTTTTCGGCCCAGCTCGCCTGCAGCATGCGGTCCGGGTTGAACTTGGCAAGGTTGGGGCAGGCGCGCCGATGCACGGTCACGCCGCGTCCGACCGTGGTGTAGGCCACGATGGCCGCCGGCGGCTCCGGTTTGCAGCAGCGCGCCATGGACAGCGGCACGTCGCCCAGGCCCTCGACCAGCACGCCGCTGGAGGATTTTTTCGGCGCCGGCACCTTGCGCACGGCCGCCGGCGCCGGCGGCGCACCCTGCTCGCGCAGCGCGCGCGCCAGAATCTGCGAGCCGACATCGCCGCGCCCGAGGGCGGCGAGGAATTCGTCGGCCGCCTTGAATTTCAGCTCCTGCGCGAGCTTGTCCAGCTTGATGTCGCCCACGCCCAGGCGCTTCCTTTCCTTGTCCAGCTGGGTCCGCCCCAGTTGCGTCAGCTCGCCCTGGTCGCGCTGCTTGAACCAGGTGCGCACCTTGGCGCGCGCGCGGTGGGTGCGCACGTAGCCGAGCTGGGGATTGAGCCAGTCGCGGCTGGGATTGCCCTGTTTCACGGTCAGGATTTCCACGCGCTGGCCGTTTTCCAGCGGCGTGTTGAGCGGCACCATGACGCCGTCCACGCGCGCGCCGCGGCAGCGGTGGCCAAGATCGGTGTGCAGCGCGTAGGCGAAATCGATCGGCGTGGCGCCGCGCTCGAGCGCGATCACGCGGCCCAGCGGGGTCAGCACATAAACCTGGTCCTGAAACAGCTCGGTGCGGAACTGCGCGGCGAATTCGCTGGCGTCGGCGACATCGTCCTTCCATTCCAGCAGCTGGCGCAGCCAGGCGATCTTCTCCTCCATGCGCGCGTCGTTGCGGCCGCCTTCCTTGTAGCGCCAGTGCGCGGCCACCCCCAGCTCGGCGTGGCGGTGCATGTCGAAGGTGCGGATCTGCACTTCCAGCGCCTTGTCCTCGGGGCCGACCACGGCGGTGTGCAGGCTGCGGTAGTCGTTGCTCTTGGGGTGCGAGATGTAGTCGTCGAACTCGCTGGGAATCGGCTGCCACAGGTTGTGCACCACGCCGAGCACGGCATAGCAGTCCGCCTCCTTCTCGACCAGCACGCGCACGGCGCGGATGTCATAGAGCTGCTCGAAGCCGAGGCTCTTGCGCCGCATCTTGTTGATGATGCTGGCGATGTGCTTGGGCCGCCCCATGACGTCGGCCTTGACGCCGTGCCGCTCCAGCTCCGCCCGCAGCTTCGCCACCACTTCGGCAATGTAGCGCTCGCGGTCGGTGCGCTTCTCGTCCAGCAGCGACGCGATGCGCCGATAGGTCTCGCCGTCGAGATAGCGGCAGGCCCAGTCCTCCATCTCCCACTTGACCTGCCACACCCCCAAGCGATTGGCGAGCGGCGCGAACAGCTCGCGCGCCTGGTGGCCGAGCATTTCCTGCAGCTCCGGCGCCGCCTTCGCCGCGCAGCGCAGCGCATGAGTGCGCTCGGCCAGCTTGACCAGCACCGCGCGCACGTCCTGCACCATGGCCAGCACCATCTGGCGCAGCGACTCGATCTGCGCCGCCGGCTCCACGTCGAGATCCTGGGTGCCGTGCGCCAGCACCTCGATGCGCGACATGGCCGACACCGCTTTCGCCAGTTGCGCGGCCTCGCCGAAGGGCTCCAGCAAGTCCGCGGAGACGCGCCCCACCAGCGGATACAGCAAGGTGGCGAGGACGGCCTCGTGCCCAAGCCTCAGCTCGTCGACGATGCGCGCCGCGCCCACCGCGTGCGCGAACAGGCTGGCGCCGCCAGGCGTTTTCAAGGCAGACAGAGCGGGAAAAGCCAGTTCCAGCGCGCGGCGCACCTCGGCATCGTTGCCCTCGTCGCCCAGCCACTGACGGGCCTCGTCCACGCTGGCAAGCACAAGGCAGGCGGTTTTCTTGATTTGTTCGACCATGCGCAATTATCCAAAAAAAGCGGTTCGCCACGAAGGGAACCCATGAGCTTCCCGGCCCCGAAAAATCAACCGCGGAAGACTCGGCGTGGAGCGAGGCGGAATGGTTTTCCCCAGCGAACTCCGCGCACTTCCGCAGTTGGCTGGCGGTTTTCATGATTATTCCACGACCGGGCGCTGCCAGTACCGTTTGCGCTGCTCGCGCCAGCGTTCGACGTGGATGCCGCTGTCGGCGAAACGCAGGCGCAGCCAGCCATGCCGGTCGCTGCGATGCAGCGCGGCGCCGCTCTCGGCGAAGCGCCGCAGCACGTCGGGGTAGGGGTGGCCGTAGCGGTTGCGGTAGCCGAGGGTGAAAACGACCTGCTGCGGCCGCACCGCCGCGACGAATTCCGCGATCGACGAAGTGCGGCTGCCGTGATGGCCCGCGACCAGCACCGTCGCCGGCAGGCGGTCCGCCACGCGCTCGGTCATTTCCAGTTCGGCGATGCGCTCGGCATCCGCGGTCAGCAGCAGGCTTTGCGCGCCGCGCGAGATTCTCAGCACGCAGCTTTTGTTGTTGTCGCTGCGCCCGGGCCGGGCATAGGCCTGCTCGGGCGGGTTCAAGACCTCGAAGCGCACGCCGTCCCAATCCCAATGCTGGCCGCGGACGCAGGCCTGAAACGGGCGCCGCAGCAAATGATGCTCGGCGGGCAGGGAAGTCAGCAGCCAGCCGATCTCCTCGTCCCGCATCACCGACGCGGCCCCGCCAGTGTGGTCGAGGTCATCGTGAGTCAGCACCAGGCCGTCGAGACGCGAAATGCCCAGCGCGCGCAGGCGCGGCAGCACGATCTGCTCGCCGGCATCGTTGTCGCCCAGCGCCGGCCCGGTGTCGTACAGCAGGGTATGGCCGGCGGTGCGGACGAGGATGGCCGTGCCCTGCCCCACGTCGAGCACTTCGGCTTCGAAGGTTCCAGGATCCGGATTGGCGACGGCGGGAAACAACAGGGGCAGGAACATGCAGCCGCCCAGCCAGCGCGCCCGCAGCCCCGGCAACAGCAGCCAGCCGGCGCCGGCCAGGGCGAGCGATACCGCCGCGATTGAAGGCGCGGGCAGCGCCCACGCCGCCCAGTCGAACGCGGACAGCCATTGCAGCGCGGTTTCCACGTTCTGCATCAGCCAGGCCGCCGGCTGCAACAGCGCCGGCACCAACATGCCCGCCAGCGTCAGCGGCACCACGCCCATGCTCACCGCCGGGATCGCCAGCGCATTGGCCAGCGGCGAAACCAGCGACAGCTGGTGGAACAAGAGCAGCAGCGCCGGCGCCAGCACGATGGTCACCGCGGCCTGGGTGCGCAGCCAGGCGGAAACCTTTCCTTCCGCGCCAAGCACGCCCTGAACCGCCCACATCATCGCCGCCAGCGCGCCGAAGGAGAGCCAGAAGCCCGGCGCCAGCACGGCCCAGGGGTCGAACAGCAGCACGGCGGCGAGCGCCAGCAGCAGCAAGGACGCCGGTCTGGGCTGCCGCTGCAGCCAGAAGCCCAGCACCAGCACACTGAGCATGAACAGGGTGCGCTGCGCCGGGATCTGGAAGCCCGCCAGCAGGGCATACGCCAAGGCGGCGAGCCAGCCGAGCAGCAGCGCGGCGCGTCTGGCCGGCAGGCGCAGCACCAGCGCCGGCGCTCGCCGCCACAGCGCATAGGCGAGCCCGCCGATCAGGGTGGCGAACAGGGTGATGTGCAGCCCGGAAATGCTCATCAGGTGGCTGGTGCCGGTGCGGTTGTAGACGCGCCAGTTGCCGTGCGGGACGGCGTTCTGGTCGCCCACCGCCAGGGCGGTGATGACGCCGGCCTGCGGATGCCCGCCCAGCGCTTGCGCGATGCGCTGGCGCATGGCTTCGCGCAGGCGCTGCACAAGATCGAGCGGCCGGCCGCTCTCGCCCAGCCGCACCGCGCCGCCCTTCTCGCGCACATAACCGGTGGCGCGAATGTTCTGCTGCAGCAGCCAGGCTTCGTAATCGAAGCCGTCCGGGTTGGCCGTGCCATGCGGGCGCTTCAGGCGCACGCTGAACTGCCAGCGCTCGCCGGCCGCAAGGCGCCGCGGGGCCCGCTCGCCGGCCCACTCGGGCGCCGGCCATGACAGCCGCAGGTTCGCCGGCGCCGTGGCGCCCGGGGTCAGCAGCTTTTCCACGCGGAAATCGAAGCGCTCGCCGTGCGCGTCGCGATCGGGCAGGCCGGCAACGACGCCGACGACCTGGAGATCCACGCCCTCCCAGGCCGGCGGCAGCGCGTCCGCCATGCGCAGCTGCGCGCGCGTGCCCGCCCAGGCAAAGCCCAGCGCCGCGCAGACGAGGATCAGAAGAAATTGCCGCGCATAGCCTTGCATGCCGCCCCTGCCCGCGGGCAGGAGCAGCGGCGTCAAGACCAGCGGCAGCAGCCAGAGCCATTGCCGGCCCGGCAATTCCGGCTGCTGTTGCAGCAGCCACACCCCTGCGGCGAAGGCAACGAGGCGGGACCGCATGCGGCGGAAATGAAAATCAGGCCCGGGCCTTGGTGATCAGGCGCTCGATCTCGGCGAAGGTCTGGGCGATCTGCGGGACGGACAGGTCGCTGTCGAGCTGCCGCGCAATCTGCGCGGCGGAAAAGATGCCGCGCAGGGCCTGGGCGCGGTCGTCCCCCGGCAGGCGGTCCGCCACCAGCGCATGCTGGCGGCCGGACTGCCGCAGGGTGGCGACGATGTGGCCGACCGCGGCTTTTTCCACATCCTCCATGCACAGCACTTCGAGCTGGTCGTGGCCGGTCATGATGTCGCGCACCTGGAGGTCGCGGTAAACCCCGCCGCGCTGCTGGATCAGCTTCATCGGCTTCGGTCCCTGCAGATCGGTGGACGTGACGATGCCGGTGATGTCCTCCTGGTCATCGGTCACCAGCAGCATGCGCACGCCGCGCTGCCTCATGCGCTGGCTGGCGATCTCGATGCTGATCTCGGGGCGGATGGTGACGGCGGAAACCTTCTTGAGGTCCGTCATGACCGTGATGGCCGGATCGGCCAGGCTGACGGTGTCGGAATAGACTTTCTCGATGCGATGCAGGGCGATGCCTTTTTTCAGGGTGAGCGCCTTGATCGGGTTGTACTGCTTGTCAGCCTTATTGTCAGCCATGTCGTCCTCGTTATCAGTATGGAATAAGGCAAAGCGTAACACCGTCGCGCAAGGCGTCTAATCCAAGTTTTTTATTGCCGGCAAAAACTTACAAGGGCAGCAGGCGCCCGTCCACCAGGCGCAGTTGACGATCCATCCTGCGCGCCAGTTCGACATCGTGGGTGACGATGACCAGGCTGGTGCCGAGTTCCTGCTGCAGCTCCTGCATCAGGCCGAACACCGACTCGGCGGTCTGGCGGTCGAGGTTGCCGGTGGGCTCGTCGGCCATCACGCAGGCCGGCCGCGTGACCAGCGCGCGCGCGATCGCGGTGCGCTGGCGCTCGCCGCCGGAAAGCTCGGACGGCAGGTGGTCCAGGCGATGCCCCATCCCCACCCGGCCCAGCGTCTGCGCCGCGATTTCGCGCGCCTCGCGCATGCCCAGGCGGCGGATCAGCAGCGGCATGGCGGCATTGTCCAGTGCGGTGAATTCGGGCAGCAGGTGGTGGAACTGGTAGACGAAGCCCAGCGCGCGGTTGCGCAACTCGCAGCGTTCGGCCTCGCCGAGCTGGAACTGGTCGCGGCCGAGCAGTTCCACCGAACCGCCGGTGGGCGCATCCAGCCCGCCCAGCAGATGCAGCAGCGTGGACTTGCCCGAACCGGAAGCGCCGAGGATGGCGAGCGATTCGCCCCTGTTCACGGCGAGGTCGACGCCGGCCAGCACCGGCACTTCGACCCGGCCCTGGAAGAAGCTTTTCTTCAGGCCGGCGCAGCGCAGCACGACGCCGTTGCCCGCGGCGCCGCTTTCCTGCGCGCCATCACTCTTGTTCCCGTTATTCATAGCGCAGCGACTCCGCGGGGTTGAGCCGGGAGGCGCGCCAGCTCGGATAGAGCGTGGCGAGCAGCGACAGCAGCAGCGACACCCCGGCGATGATCTCGACGTCGGCCCATTCGAGCTTGGAGGGCAGCTCGCTGATGTAGTAAACGTCGGCCGGGAACAGATCCATGCCCAGCGCCTTTTCGAGCATGGGCACGACGGTTTCCAGGTTGAGCGCGCCCAGCACGCCCAGGCTCACGCCGGCCAGGGTGCCGAGCACGCCGATGAAGGCGCCCTGGATGATGAAGATTTTCATGATGCTAAGGGGCCGCGCGCCCAATGTCCTGAGGATGGCGATATCCGACTGCTTGTCGGTCACCGCCATCACCAGGGCGGAGACGATGTTGAACGCCGCCACCGCGACGATGAGCAGCAGAATCAGGAACATCATGCGCTTCTCGATCGCCACCGCGCGGAAAAAATTGGCGTGGCTGGTGGTCCAGTCAGAAACGAAATGGTCCGGCATGCGCTCGGCCAGATCGCGCGTCACCCAGGGCGCGCGGAAAATATCCTTGATCCTGAGCCTCAAGCCCGACACCTCATCGCCCAGGCGCGCGAGCTTCTGCGCATCCTGCAGGTGGATGAGCGCGAGCCCGGAATCGTATTCGTACATGCCGGCGCTGAAAATGCCGGTCACCGTGAACTGCTTCATGCGCGGTAGCACCCCCGCCGGCGTGATGTTGCCCTGCGGGGTGATCACCGTGAGCTTGTCGCCGACCCCGGCACCCAGGGCCTGCGCCAGCTCCAGCCCGAGGACGATGCCCCACTCGCCCGGCTTCAAGTCGTCGAGACTGCCCAGGCGCATGTGCGTGGCGAGGTCGGTCACCTGCGCCTCCTCCTCGGGCAGGATGCCGCGGATCACCGCGCCGCGCACGTTGCCGCCCAGGGCCAGCATGCCCTGGTTCATCACGAACGGCGCGCTGGCGACGACTTCGGGATCGGCTTTCACCTGCTGCGCCACCTGCCGCCAGTCCGCCAAAGCATCGCCCGCGCCGGTCACCTCCACGTGCGAGGCGACGCCCAGGATGCGGGTGCGCAGCTCCTGCTGGAAGCCGTTCATCACCGACAGCACGATGATGAGCGCGGCCACGCCGAGCACGATGCCGGCCATGGACACGAAGGAGATGAAGGAGATGAAATTGTTGCGGCGCTTGGCGTGGGTGTAGCGCAGGCCAATCAGCAGTTCGTAGGGCTTCACTTAGGCTCGCTCTTGTCGATTGCACGTGAGCTTAGCACGGGAATCAGTCGCCCAAGAGATGCAGCATGACATTGCGGCGCTGGCCGGAACTTCTGTGTTCGAACACATAGACGCCCTGCCAGACGCCCAGCGCCAGGGCGCCGGCGACCAGCGGGATCGACAGGCTGGTCTGGGTCAGCGCCGCGCGCACGTGCGCCGGCATGTCGTCGGGCCCTTCGGTGGTGTGGTCGTAGATCGGGTCGCCCTCCGGCACTAGGCGCGCGAAGAACTTCTCCAGGTCGCTCTGTACGTCCGGATCGGCGTTTTCCTGGATGACCAGGCTGGCGGAAGTGTGCTGCATGAACACAGTCAGGAGGCCCTGGCGCATGCCGCTCTCCGCCACCCAGGACTCGACCTGGCGGCTGATCGAATACAGGCCCTTGCCGCGGGTGGAAAGGGATAACTGGTGGGAAAGCTGTCGCATCGGCGAATTTTAATCTTTACACTTGCCGGATGCTGAAAATCGTCTTCCCAGAGTTCGTCCGCAGCGACGCAATTCTCGACCTGCTGGACGCGCCGCGCCTGAACGGGCTGGACTTGCTGCTCGCCCGCGCCAGGCATGAACCCAGCGCGCAAACGGACATGGAAAGCCTGCTATGCGGGGAGTTCGGCATCGCTCGCCAGCTGGATTGGCCCATCGCTTCAATCAGCCTGTGCGCAAGCGGCCTCGAAACCGCGAACGACTACTGGCTGCGCGCCGACCCGGTACACCTGCGCATCGAGCGCGACCGCGTGATCCTGACCGAGATTCCCGAACCAGGCCCGGAAGAAGCGAGAGTGTTGTGCGAGGCGCTCGCTGCGCACTTCGGCGAAGCTTTCGCCCCGCAGCCGCTGCGCCCGGATGCATGGGTGGTGCGCATCGCCGAGGAACGGGGCATATCCACCACGCCGCTGTCGCTGGCCGCAGGGCAGCACATCGACCCGCTCTTGCCCGCCGGCGACAACGCCCGGGAGTGGCGCAAACTGCTCAACGAAGTCCAGATGCTGCTGTTCAGCCACCCGGTCAACCAGGCGCGCGAAGCGCGCGGCGAACTTGCCATCAACTCGGTGTGGCTGTGGGGCGGCGGCCGCCTGCCCGAAGCCCGGCCAAGCGCGCGCGCCGTGTTGTGCGACCAGCCCGACTGGCGCGCGCTGGCGCAACATGCCGGCGCAGAGCCGGGCATGCTGCCGGAAAAATGGAACACGGAGATATCCGAAGACGCGCTGGTCATTTTCGATGCGCCACAGCGGCATCTGCGCCGCGGCGATTTCGATAGCTGGCTCAAGGCCATGCGGGATTTCGAACAGCACTGGCTCGGCCCCTTGCTCGCTGCCGGACGCTCGTTCGAGCTGATCGATCCCCTGCAGGGCGTGAAGCTCGTCTGGCGCAGCGCCTACCGCTGGAAGTTCTGGCGCCGTGCACCGAAACCCGTGCAGCAGGGATTCAAGATGCAACAGCCTGCCGCCGATGCCGGCATCGACGCCTTCGGCAACCGCTATTGAAAAAGGCAAAACAAAATCATTCACACGGAGGCAGCAGAGGGAACAGAGGAGAGCTTTCTTGCTGGTTTTCCTCCGTTACCTCTGTTACCTCTGTGTAAAAAGCTCTTTCAGACTTTTTCCGCCCACAGGTCATGCTCGGTCGCATCGGTGATGCGCACCTTCACGAACTCGCCGGGCTTAAGGTTTTCCGCGTCGGGAATAAACACCACGCCGTCGATCTCGGGCGCGTCGGCCGGCGAGCGCGCGACGGCGTCGCCCTCCTCGTCGATCTCGTCCACCAGCACCGTCATTTCGCGGCCGATCTTGGCTTCCAGCCGGCGCGCGGAAATCTCCGCCTGCTTTTCCATGAAGCGGGCGCGTCGTGCTTCCTTCACTGCCTCGGGCACGGCACCCGGCAGTTCGTTGGCCTGGGCGCCCGCCACCGGCGAATAGGCGAAGCAGCCGACGCGGTCGAGCTGGGCCTCGTCGAGGAAATCCAGCAGTTCCTCGAACTCGGCTTCCGTCTCGCCGGGAAAGCCGACGATGAAGGTCGAGCGCAAAGTCAGCTCGGGGCAGGCCGCGCGCCAGGCCTGGATGCGGTCCAGCGTCTTTTCCGCCGCCGCCGGGCGCTTCATGAGTTTCAATATGCGCGGGCTGGCATGCTGGAAGGGGATGTCGAGATACGGCAGCACCCGGCCGTCCTGCATCAGCGGAATGACCTCGTCCACGTGCGGATAGGGATAGACGTAGTGCAGCCGCACCCAGGCGCCGAGTTCGCCCAATGCCGCCACCAGCTCGGTCATGCGCGTCTTCAACGGCCGGCCGTTCCAGAAACCGGTGCGGTATTTCACGTCGACGCCGTAGGCGCTGGTGTCCTGCGAAATCACCAGCAGCTCCTTGACGCCGGCCTTCACCAGCGTCTCGGCCTCATGCATCACCTCGCCCACCGGCCGCGAAACCAGGTCGCCGCGCAAGGACGGAATGATGCAGAAGCTGCAGCGGTGGTTGCAGCCCTCGGAAATCTTGAGGTAAGCGTAGTGATTGGGCGTGAGGCGCACGCCCTGCGGCGGGATCAGGTCGGTGTAGGGATCGTGCGGCTTGGGCAGCTGCGCGTGCACCGCGGCCATCACCGCCTCGGTCGCCTGCGGGCCGGTCACCGCCAGCACCGCAGGATGCGCGGCCTCGATCACCCCTTCGCGCGCGCCCAGGCAGCCGGTGACGATGACCTTGCCAGTCTCGCGCAGGGCCTCGCCGATGGCGTCGAGCGACTCCTCGACGGCGGCGTCGATGAAGCCGCAGGTGTTCACCACCACCACGTCGGCATCCTGGTAGGAAGACGAAATCAGGTAGCCTTCGGCGCGCAGCTGGGTGAGAATGCGCTCGGAATCCGAGGTCGCCTTGGGACACCCTAGAGACGTGAAACCTATACTGGGTGGGCGCTTGGGTTTATGATGCTGCGGCATGAGGAAAGTCTACAGTTACTTGAGGTTTTCGGATCCGAAGCAGGCGGCGGGATCTTCGGCGGACCGGCAGATGGAGTACGCGCGCCGGTGGGCGGCGGAGCACGGGCTGGCGCTGGATGAATCGCTGTCGCTGCGGGATGAGGGATTGTCGGCTTATCACCAGCGGCACGTCAAGGTCGGGGCGCTTGGAGTGTTTCTGCGGGCGGTGGAGGATGGGCTCATCGAGGCCGGGTCGGTGCTAATCGTAGAGGGGCTTGACCGGCTCTCCCGGGCCGAGCCGCTGAAGGCCCAGGCGCAGCTGACGCAGATCATCCATGCGGGGCTGACGGTGGTGACCGCGGCGGACGGGCAGGAATACAGCCTGGAAGCGATCCGTGAGAACCCCTACAAACTCATCCACAGCCTAGTGGTGATGATCCGGGCCCACGAGGAAAGCGACACCAAATCCAAACGGGTGAAGGCGGCGATCCGCCGGCAGTGCGAGGGGTGGATTGCCGGCACGTGGCGCGGCGTGATTCGTAATGGCAAAGACCCTCACTGGGTGCGCTGGAATGGCACAGGGTGGGAGTTGACACCCGAACGGGCTGAGGCGCTGCGCTATGCCGTGAGGAGGTTTCTGGACGGGCTTGGCGGCATCCAGATCGTGCGTGAGATGGCCGCTCATGGCATGCAGCTTACCGACGATGGCAGGCTGGGCTCGCCTCATCTTTATAAGACGCTGCGCAAGCGACTGCTGATCGGCGAGCGCGAGATGACGCTCGATGGCGAGACCTACGCGCTGCCCGGTTATTACCCTGCCCTGCTCACCGAAGATGAATTCAACCGGCTGCAGCTGGCGCTGGCAAGACGAGTAGGCAAACGCGGGGTGGGCCAGATCCCCAACATCCTCACCGGCATGGGCCTCGCCGTGTGCGGGCACTGCGGGGGCGCCATGGTGTCGATCAACAGCCTCAAAGGCAGAAAGCTCAAGCCCAATGGCCAGCCCTGGCCGGGAGTACTGCGCATCGGCTGCACCAGCCACCAGCGGGGGGCGGGGTGTGCGGTCATCGGCACGATCCAGGCCCTGCCCATCGAGCGGGCACTGATGCTCTACTGCTGCGACAGCATGAAGATGAACGAACTGATGAGCGGCGGAGACCAGGGGCAGGCCCTGCGATCCGATCTGGCGGCCGCTCGCAAACGTTTCGCCGAGACAGAAGCCAAGCTCGAACGCCTGGCCAGAATGCTGGCCGAAGACGACGAACCAACACCCATCACCGTCCTGCGCCAGATCCGCGAGCTGGAAGCCACAGCCGAACAGGACAAGCAGGGCATCGAAAAGCTGGAACGGGAACTGGCCAGCCTCAAGCCAACCCCCGCCGCGCCGGACCTGGCCGACCGCTGGCTGGCGCTGCTGGACGGCGTGGAGAACCTGGACGTCGATGCACGCATGGAAGCCCGCGAGCTGGTGCGCGCGAGCTTCGCCAGAATCACCCTCTGGCACCACGGCAAGGACAGCCGGGTGGTGGACATGGAGATCACCGCGCGCGGCGGCGGGTCCACCAAGTTGCGAATCGACAAGGCATCGGGGCTGTTGCTGGACTAAAACCCGCCGTTCGTCGGCTTGTTAAAATAAATCTTGCTGTTTCGTAAATTACGAAATATATTTACAGCATGGAGGACGCGATGGGCGCGGCCTCAGTCTTCAGGAGACAGAATCATGAAACACTACTTCGCCATCATCGGGACCAGCCGCAATGCCTTCGGCGGCGTTCGCTACACCCTCACCCCTTACAATTCAGAATCTGACATCATCGGCTTCGCCCACGAAGAATGCGCACGCAGCGGCGAGTCGCTTGAGTCCATCGCCGGCATCGGCTTCAAGACCATCAACGAAGGCACCGACGACGAAGAGATCGTTGCCGAGCGTGAATTCGCCGAAGGCGAAGAATTCCAGGCCGCGCTCAGCAAGCTGAACGATGACGGCAGGCTCTACAGCGTGTTCGACGACTCAGATCCTGAGCAGGTTCTCTGCTTTATCGAAGTGGCTGATCGCATCGGCGAAGGCGAGCGCGCCCGCGAGCTGGCTGAAAAATTCGCATGACCCCCGCCGAACTCAAAACCCTGCGCGAATCCCTGGGCCTCAGCGCACAGTGGGTCGCGGACCAGTCCGGCGTGCGGTTGCGCACGGTGCAGTATTGGGAGGCCGGGCGCATGCCCGTGCCGGAGGACGTGGCGGCGCTGCTCTCGCGCATCGACGCGCAGTACGAGCGCGCCGTGTCCGAGGCGCTGGCGGCCATCAACGAGGCGCCGGAGAAGCCCGCCGAGGTGGTGCTGGTGCGCTACCGCAGCGATGCCGACCTGTGGCGCTTCCGCCCGGACATGGAACCGCTGCCGGCCAGCAGCCATGCTGCACTGCTCTCGCGCCTACGCCGTGCCTTGTGGACTGCCGGCGTGCCATCGGTGATCGAGTACATGGAGCCGGATGAATACCTGGCCTGGCTAGGCAAGCGCAAGGACACCGATGCCATGCGCGCGGCGTGGGCGGCGGCCCAATCCGGCCCGCCAGGATCGCCGTAGCACGGCGATCTCGCCGCGCCCTATACCTTGGGTCCAACCCTGAACCGCAAGGCCCTGTAGACCATTCTTTCGAGGCGGACGGGGTCGGGCGTGGTGCCGAGCAGACGGCACAGAAAAATCAGTGCGGTAAGGTAGGGCTCGAACCACCAGGCCAGGCGGCAGGTCACTTCGATGGCCGGTTCGTCCGCCATCATCTTCTCCCGCTCATTGCCCACTCATGGCAGGCCCCAGCGTAGGCGGCGGCGCGGTCGGCTTCGGCGGCAAGATCGAGGATGAAGTCGGAGGCTTCGGCAGAAAGAAGTCCGCCACGCGTTTCTGGAAATCCGGATTCGGCGGCGGGGTGCGCAGGATCGCCGGTGGCTGTGGCGGCTCCGGGCAGGTGGCCGCAACCGGGGCGGGCGCCGGGGTCGCGCAGCCCGCCAGCAAGGCGAGCAAGGCGGCGGTTGTCAGCAAGAAGGCGTTCCGTAGTCTGGGCAGCTTCATGGTGCGTTACCTCGATCTGGTTGGCGAGTTCCCGCGCTTTGGCTTCTGCCTTGCGCGCGGCCTGGGTTGACTGGGTAATCGCCTCCGCTTGGCGGCGCTTTTCTTCCTGCCAGTCCGATTTGAGCTTGTTGACGGCCGCATCCATTTGCCAGCCACGCACGGTCCATACCGCAGTGGCGGCACCGGCTGCGCCAAGCGCAAAAACAATAAGCAGCGCCCAGCCATACACGGGCGACGGGATCAACGAAGGGATCATGGCTTTTATCCAGTTCATAGCCGATCAAGCCTTTGCTTTAAATGGTGGCGCACGATGCGGAACGCGCGCTCGATTTCGTACCCCAGATGATGTCGTGTCCACCAGCCGGCCAGAAACATAAAGCCGCAGCTCAGGACGAACAGGGCGATCTTGGTTGCCGTGCACATGCTTGCGCTCCTCTCTCAGCCGTTCGGCTGCCTGGATGATCCAGTCAAAGGGATTGCCGCGGCCGTCCCACTCGGGGAACTGGCGCGGCTTCATGGCTGCGACTCCCGAAACCAGAAGCCGACTGCCATACCGAACACCGGCCCGATGCCGGCGATGTAGCTTTGCGCGTCCAGCTTGCCTTCCGCCATGGCCCAGATCAGCGGCCCGATGTAGGCCACGCCCAGCAACACGGTGACGATGGCCTTGAAGTTGAGCACACGGGTAGTCATGGTTGCTCTCCCAGGCAGCGCGCGCGGCGCTGCAGATTGCGCGCCCACACCCCCCAGCAGCGCTTGTTCGGCTGGCCGTTGATCAGGGTGGAGCAGTCATACCCCCCGCTGAATTTGTAGCGCAGGTAGGCCTCGCAGGATTCGCGATACTGCCCGGCGTTGGCCAGGCGTACCATGCTGGACTTGCAGGTGGCCGTCACCCCGTACTGGTAGGCGAAGTCCACGAGGGTGTCGTACTCGTGCTGGGTCAGCTTGGCGGTTATGCATTGCTTCAGCCCCGCCTCGTCCTTCTGGATGTGCTGCAGGCTGCGCTGCGCGGCCCTTACCGGAGTGATGGTGTCGCCCTGGCGCACCGGGCTGCCATCCTCGCGAAAGGTCGAACCAAAGCCCACGGTAAAGCGGTCGTTTTGTGTCGGCACGATGGCACGATCGGTGTACCCTTCGCTCACGAAAAGCCCCACCAGCGCCGCGGCGGAAAGCGCCAAGTACTTGATGGGGATGCGCGGGATGTTCATGCGCCGATCGG
This sequence comes from Hydrogenophilaceae bacterium, assembly GCA_024709485.1. Classification (GTDB taxonomy): domain Bacteria; phylum Pseudomonadota; class Gammaproteobacteria; order Burkholderiales; family Thiobacillaceae; genus UBA6918. The sequence continues at coordinate 66,391 of JANJWO010000074.1, forward strand.
AATCCTGATGCCAACTGCCGCGAGCGTTGCATACACCGCGCCGGCCATGCAGCCAAGCAGGAACAAAATCAAAAACCAGTTCGTGCGCGCCCAGGTCATCACCGCCCAAAACCCTTTCAGCTTCGCCCAGGTCTCTGGCAAATCGGAGAGCTTGCCCATGTTGGTGGCGATCTCCTCGAGCGCATTGCTCATGCGCTTGGTCGTTTCCGTCACGCTGGCCGTGAAGCGGGAAAAATCGCCGCGCAGCCCGGTCATCTCATTGCGAATGCTGACCATGTCCAGGTGCATCGTATTCAAGCGCTCTTCCACATCCTCGCGGTGTTCGCCGAGCGCCTTGTAAACGATCTGCTTCACCTCTTCGCGGTCTTCCGGCTGCATGGTTTCCTCTCCCCTGTTCCTGGTGTCTATGTCACGCGGCGCCCTTGATCTGCCCGGTGGCGATCAGCGCAGTACGCAGGGCGTGCACCAGCGTGGACAGGTTGCGCACGTCGTCGGCCAGCTCTTCGCACTTGTCGCGCAGGGCGACGACCTCGGCCTGGGTGTAGGTGGCGCCGATGGGCAGCGTGCCGATCTCGCCATCGGTATTGTTCAGCGTCACCGCCGCCTGGGCGGCACCCGCCTGCTCCGCCAGCGAAATCCCGGTGGACCAGGCCGTGGTGTATGCCGAGATCACGTCCTCGTCCTCGACGTAGGCCACCCAGCCCTCTCTCGGCACGCCGAAGACCCAGATCGAGCCATTCCACACAGCGACCTGGCCGTCCTTCGCTGCCCAGGCGCCGGTAGCGGCGGCGGCCACGATGTAGGTATCGCCCGCCGTCGGCGAGCCGGGCGGTGTGGTCAGGTCGCGGTCCTTGACAGACAGGTGATAGGCGAATCGGCCAATGGACTTGAGGTTGTCGTCCATCGCCGTGTTCCAGCCGCTTTCGCCAAGCGACCACCCATATTTCAATCCGCTGCGCGGTTCAGTGCTTGCAGGCATCATTGACCTCCGTAGTAATAGCCATAGTTGAAGCCGTACCCCTCGCGGAGCACGGTGACGTTGTGCTTTTGATAGCTGGCCAGGCCAGCACGCACGGATTCAAGCTCGAATCGAATTTTTCCATTCAGGCGGCCGCTGCCAACATAGCGAGTCAATTCGGAGGCGGGCGGCGTGAAGTTCTCGACGTAGCGAGCGATGCCTTTCGTGATTCGCAAGTCGTCGAGGTGGCCGTTGAAAAAGCTCGTGCCGTCGCGCGCGACGCCGGCGCGCACTTCATCGCCTGAAGCGGTCAGGCTTGCTGATGATGTATAGCTGCCTTCGGATACCCCGTTCAGGTAAAGCGTGAAGACATTTCCTTTTCTCACAAGCGCGATGTGATACCAGGTGGCCGAGGCAAGCGAAGTCGTCCCTTCTATCACCTTGCCGAGAGAGGTCATGAACAGCACGATTTTTTGGTATGGCGACACGTTCGTCAGGCTCAGTGTGTAGCCATCAACCCCGGAAGTTCCTTTTGCCACAATTCCTGCACCACTGGCGAAAGCGTTGACCCTTATCCAGGCTTCGATCGTGAAATCGCCGGCGCCAAAATCAAAGTCGGCATGGTCCGGCGTGCTGATATAGTCGCCAGTCCCATCGAACAGGCCGGCAGCACCGCCGTACTTGCTTTGCGCGGTATCGATCTGCGCATTTCCGTTTGCCGTCCAGGTCTTGCCCTTCGCATCAGTGAAGGCTGGCGATGCATCGGTGCCGTTGAAATTCAAGAGCGATGCAACGCTGGTCCAATAGGGCTCTTCTACGACATCGTAGATAAATTGGCCTAATTGCTGTTCCGGCGGCGTGAAATTTCCGTTGTATCTCGCGGCATAGGTGATTCGGATGTCATCCATGTATCCGGCATACTCTTCGCCAGACAGGTTGTTCTGGCCCAGGCGAAGAATTGTTTCGCTGATCGAATAGGCATTGGTTGACCCGGTACCGGTATCGATGCCGTTGATGTAGAGCTTCCAGGCATCCCCTTTTCTAACCAGTGCGAAGTGCGTAAACCTGTCATCGGGCAGCGTGAGCGCGTTCACGTCGACGAGGTTGATGTAGGCTCCGCCAGAATACCCTTGGATATACAGCCGCACCGGGTTCGTCGTCCCCTCGCGAATAATCCACAGGCCGCCGCTATAGTTGTTCGATCCCATCTGCACAACGCGAGCGTACGGCTGGCAGTTCGCCGCAATCGGCTTTAGCCATCCCTCGATCGTCAAATCGCTCGTCCCCGGCGCCGGGAACGTATACACGACAAGCCCGTCCGCGGACCCCGGAAAATAACCGCTGGCCGCGCCGAAGCGATAAGTGTTCGTGCTGATCACGGCGCCGCCCTGTGTCGTCACGGTCTTGGGGGTCGGAGAAGTATCGCTGAAGACCGTCGACAGGTTTGCACCGTTCATGTTCAGAAGAAGCTGAACCTGATTCCAGTACGGGTCCGCGCTGCCGCTTTTGCTTTCGGCCGTTTCATCGACGGTCGAATAGGTGTATCCATTCCCGGTGAGCCCTGACTCCGTTCTGAGCAGCGAATCGGTTTCCCCGTAGATGCGCAGGGTGTAGCTCGTGCCAGATTCCGGGCCGATGTTTCCGTAGGTGTAATCGATCAGGTCGCCGCCGCTTTGCTGTAGCCGGTCGCGATGCGCCCAGGCGGCGCTGAACGCCGACAGGCCATCTATCCACGCTGGGTAGTAGCTGCCGTTGACCTTGAGCTGACCAGGCGGATACGGGCGCGCGGCGCGTTGATCCATGGTGACTGAATCCGCCGTGGCGGTGGCAATGTCCAACACGCCCGCCCCGGTCACCGGCAGTATCTTGGCCGCGACGGTTTCCGCATCTGCGTACTCGACATCGTCGCTGGCGGCGAAGGCATCCCAAAACAGGATGGTTTCGCCAGCAACATGGGTGGCCGGCACGGTGTCGAGCACGCCGCGCTTGGCAGTCAGCGCGGTATCGGTGACCGACACGACCTTGCACAGCTCGCCACCGATCTGGCAGTGCGTGCCGGCTTCAACCAGGTCGAGGTCCACGCCGCTATCGATGCTGATGGTTTCATCGGTGTAGCCGATGTCCGCCGCGAGGCGCGCATAGGGCGCAAAATCCATGACCGGGCCTTCCGCGTACCCGGCGCCGGCTTCCACCCACACCTGGGCATTGATGGCCGCGCCGTCGCCTGCCGGGCGGTCCCCCGTCACCAGCAAGTAGCCACGCTCGGGGTGCGCGGCGATTTCGGAGCTGGCTTCGTCGTCGCCCTTGCGCTGGACGATTTCATAGTACGGCGCCTCGATCACCAGCCGATGCGGAGAGGGGGCCGCATCCACCACCGGATTCGTCCAGTCTGTGGCAGGCGGCGCGGCATTGACCGATTCGGGCAGGTCGTAGATATCCTGGGTGGCGGTGATGCGCACGCGATTATCGCGGCCGTTGCCGAAGGCGATGTCCGTCACGCGCATGACCACATTGTTCAGCCGGCCCTGCGCATCCGGCCAGTTGAGCTTGAACGGATGGCCGACATTGAGCCCGGCAGCCTCGCGGTTGGCATAGATGGTGCAGGACACCAGCGGCGTGGACAGGCTTTTCAGGTCGCGCGCGGCAATGCGCGAAGCGATCCTGCTGTTGGTGAACCCCGGGTATTCGACCGTGGTATTGATGATGCTGCCCTGTATCTGCGCCAGCGCGGTATTGTCGAGAGAAACCGTGGCATCCTTGCCGGTTCTGAAGTCCCAATATTTGATGGTGACTGAATTGACCAGGTCGCCGATCACCGAAGTCTTGACATTCTCCACGCGATCGACATTGCTCTCGTCCAGCAGCAACAGGGTGTTCTCGTCATAGTTCGCACGCACCAGGTACAGCTCGAACTTGCCGGTGGTGCGGTTGACGTAGCAGGTGGCATCGATGTGCTTGAGCACTTCCTTGACGAAGTCCTCGATGGGAATGGATCGATCCCACAGCAGCGACATGCCCATCTTCTCGGCATAAAGCGCATCGGCGGCGGCCATGAACACGGTGTCGTCGATATCCGCTTCCGGATAGCCCATGCCCCAGTCCGGATCGGTCAGGCATTCGCGCACCATGTGCGCGGGATTCATATCCCGCTGGGCGATGTGAGCCGGAATTTTTCGAATACGTAGTGAAAGCCCGCCGCGATTGCTGGCAGGGTCGACGTCGATCATTGAAAACCGATATGAAGTGCTTCCGCTGATCGACTCGGCAGGGTTGGCTTGTGCTGCTGCCGCCGCGGCGGCCTGGGTGGAAAAATATTGCTGAGCGTCGCCCAGGTTGAAGTGATACTCCCAGCTGTTGTCGGCTTTCTTGACCAGAAAACGCGTCCGCCAGGTCATGCCGCCATTGTCGGTGTCGTTGGGCCAGCTCGACCAGGCCGAATAAGTCAGCCCGGCAGGCCAATCCATCAGCAGGATGTCGCCAGGGTTGAACCCGCTCAATTGATATCCAGTGGCCACTTCCGGGGTGGTGTAGGTGTAGGACGCCTGGTCAAGATTGATCGTGGCCACATCGGCGATTTCGCTTTGCAGCACGTTGGCCGCGTCGAATATCTCCGCCTTGGCGTCGTACCACTGCGCGATGCCTTCCGCCTGGCGCTTGTGTATCCGCTGCATGCGGAAGTCCCACGGCTTGAGGTAGGGGTTCATGCCCACGTACACCTGCCGCAGCACGGCATGCACCACGCCGCGGAAGGCCGGGATCAGCGAGCCGAGCTTGCTCACCAAATAGTCGTTCTGGTCCTGGGTGATCTCGCCCATTTCGATGTCGACGTAGCCCTGCACGCCGCCCTCGCGCTTCTCGCCGCCGAACAGCTTGGGCGCGTTGATGTAGATCTGCCCGCCGCTGGTTTCGCCTGTCCAGGCATTGCGCTCGTCCACGCGGATGCGCACGCATTTATCCGCCGGGCCGTGACACAGGGCCATGTGCATGCCCAACAGGTACTTGTACCCGACCGTCTGCTTCTTGCTGCCGCCGCCGCTCATTCTTCGCCCCTTGCTTCGGCTTCGGCGACCTCGGCCACGCGGATGGCCATGGCGTCGCCGGTGGCGCGGATAAGGCTGGAGTCCAGGCCGCGCTTCAGAAACTCGGCATAGTCCAGACCGTGGCGCTCGAAGAAGCGGCGCGCGCCCTTGCTGCACATTCTGGCCTGGCGCACATGCGCCATCTTCACCATGATGCCGGTCTCGGTCACTTCTTGCCGCCTTTCTTCTTGACCGCCTTGGTCTTGAGGTCGCCGTACCACACCACGTTGGGGCCCTTGAGATCGCGCGTGCCGAACAGCACCGGCACCTCGCGCCCCTCTTCCGCCGTGGGCACGTTGAAGTCGCCCAGGCCCGCCGGTTTGATCGTGGACTGCTGCTTGGGCATCATGGCGTAGCTGATCGCCATCGCCGCCACCCAGACAATCACCATCCACCACATGGCTATCTCCTAAACGATCGAACTGCCGCCGAACGGGTTCTTGACGGGAATCCACTTCCAGCCGCCGTAGTTGGGTTTGTTGTTGAATTTCGTATCGCACACCTCGATGGTGTGATCGCATCCTGGATACAGCGTGACGGCGATGCCGCCGTAGTAGTTGCCATAGTTCTGCCCATAGCCGAAGCCTTCCGCCACTTGCGCGGCCAGCGTATCGAACACGGAGAGCAGCGTCAGCGCCTGGCCGGCATGCGCCATCACGAAGCGCATCGAGCCGTCGGACGCCTTGACCATGCCGCCGGTAAACCATCCGTCCGGCTGCGAGGTCTGCACGGTGAGCGAGAGACCGGAAAGCGAAAGCACCGCCGCCTGCTCGGCAAAATCGTCCTTGTTCAGCCAGCACCCGCGCTGATAGTGGCAATGGCGGCAGGCTTTCTGGAACTTGGCGCGCAGGCCGGGGCGGCGCAGCGAGGTAAAGATCGGCTCGCAATCGATCACGGCTTTAGGCCCATCGAGCGAGGCGGCCATGATCCTGCCCTTCCAGTACACGGCGTAATTGCCATCGCCTTCGTGCCCGCGGCGGAGGGTGACGCTGGTGGGGAACTCCTGCGGCGCGCCGACGAATTGCGCGGCAAAAGCGTGATCGCGCGGAAACGAGAGCTTGAGGTTGTTCTTGCTCATCTCGCTGCCCTGCTCGATTTCGCTCATTTCGATCGGCACCGCAGACCAGCTGGCGGCGAGCGCGGAAACATCCTCGCCGCGCGAGGTATAGCGCCATGTGGTGGCGTTCTGCACGAATTCGAACAGCAGGATCGGGCGGCCGTCGTGAGGAGAGGCTTCTACTGCGTCGTAGCTCACAGGTCGTCCCTCAAGGTCTTGAACGAGATTTTGGAATCCGCCGCGCCCTCCCAGTGGTGCGCAATCTCGACAGAATCCGTCGCCAGCCGGGCAAAGCGCATGAAGCTCACCCGCGCGACCTGGAACGGCGCCAGCGTCACGCCTAGCGATGAATTGATCGTGATCTGCTCGGTATCCGCGTCGATCACGGCGGCGGCGACGATGCGGCGGTAGTATTTCTGCCCGGACGTGGTCTCGATGACGATGTCGCGCCGCCCCGCCGGCAGGCCGCCGATGTCGGCATAGCCGGTACGCACGACGGAGAACGACACGTCGGCCGGGCCGATGGTGGACACCGGCGTCATGTCCTTTTGCCCCGAGCTCAGCCAGAAGGGCTTGAGCCTGCCCTCGCGGGCGGCCAGCCAGGCGTAGTAATTCCAGATGTCTGCGCGCGTCGGAAGCGCAATGCGATATTGACGCGTCGGCAGCTCGGTGTTGGTGTTGTCATACACCGCGCGGTTGCCAATGGCAGGGTCGAACATCTCCAGCTCGCGCTCCCAGTCGGTGCTGCCGTCCAGGACCCAGGTGCTGTCCGGAATCTTGACCGCGTAGCCCAGGTAGTCCGCGCTTTCGGCAGCGGCGGTGATCGCCCATCCGGCCTCGCAAATGAACTGCACGCGGCCGCGCATGACTGCCGGCCAGGGATTGTTCGTGCCCACGCGCGCTTCCATGCGGGCAGAGCGGGCAGGCGCAACCAGCGTGCCTACAGGCCAGGCGTTGCCCAGCGCGGAGACGGTGAGCGAGCCGGCGCCGATCGCGGCGATGGTGGCAACCTCGATGTCGAGGTTGTTGACCAGGGCGACCTGTCCGCCCACGACGAAGTCGCGGTTTGCCGTGTCCACCGGGATCGAAGTGGCGCCGGCGTACAGCGCTGAGGCGAGCGGCGCACGATCATGCCAGACCGGCATGTCCACCGGCGTGCCGTGGTGCGCAGTGAGGAAGTTTTCCGCCCGCGCGCGCGCGGCATCATCGCCCAGGGCGAAGGCAAAATCGAAGCGGCGGCGCGGGTTTCCCCGCAAGCGAATGCGCTGCTCCTTGCCGTTGTAGCTAGGGAGCACATCCGTGAGCCATTCCAGCCGTTCGGAGATCGGCGATTCGACAGCGGGTTCGAGTGCGCAGGCCGGCATGTCAGTACAACATCTGCTTGATCGTGCCGGGATTGGCGCGAATCACGTTGAGAATGACCTTCTCGCCGCTGGCGGAGTTGAGGAATTCCTCCACGATTGAAGGATCGACTGCGTTGATGATGCGCGTGCCACCGCCCGCGCCTGCGCCAGACCCCGCCCCTGCGGCGGCCATCTCGCGCACGGCGTTGGCCAGCTGGGCGGGCAGCACCATTTCTTCCTCGTGCAGCTGTGTGACGGGGTTGAGCCCGGCCGGAATGTCATAACCGCCGGCGGCGGAAGCCACTGGCGCGTAGGCCATGGCGGCGGCGGCCATTTGCGCGCCGAATGCCGGAGCCGTTAAATTGATCGGGAACGGCGCAGCCGCCATCGAGGCCACGCCGCCTGCGCCAGCCTTGCCGGCCATGATCATGATTTCCGACATGGCGGCGGTCTTGCCGTAGATCAGCATCTGGACTTGCTTGGTAATCCATTCGGTTACCATCTTCTTGACCATGCTGCCAAAAATCCCGGCGATCTCGGTGAACGTCGCCGCGGCGAGGTTGCGCCAGGTGAATGTGCCCTGCATGATCGAGTTGACCATCTTGTCCCACAGGCTGCTCATGCTGTCGCCGATCTGCTTGAACAGGCTCTGCGCTTCAGTGGCCTGCTGCCGAGACAGCTCGGCATTCTGCTCGGCGTAGCGGCGGCGGATTTCGAGCTTTTCCTGCTCGAGCTGTTCCAGCAGCACGACGTTCTGTTCCGGATCTTCCAGCGCCATGGCCTTCTTCGCGTCGATGAACTGCTGCTCGATGGCGAGGCGATCCTCGTTGTACTGGCGCATGCGCGCCAGGTACTCCTCGTGGGTGATGTTCCCCAATTCAAGTTCATGCGCGGCTTCGCGCTCCAATTCTTCAATGCGCGCCACGCCTGCCGCGCGGCTGCCTTCCAGGCGCAGCATGTGGATGGCGTTCATTTCCTCCAGCAGCTTCTTGTCGGCCTCGAGGATCGCCTTATTGGTCACCTCTTCATGTTCCAGACGCCAGCGGTTGATCTCGTCCAGCGTGCTTTTCATATGTTCGGCTTCGAGGTTTGCCCACTCGGCGTCGGTGTAGTCCTTGTTGGTGGTCGAGGCGCTCTTCCCGGTCTTGTCTTTGCCTGTATTGACCAGTCCGACTGCGCTTCGCCCGCCGGTGTCCGCAGACAGCGCAGGCGCGCCTTCGGCGAACAGCGCCTTGATGCGTTCCCAGGTTTCTGCGCTTGAGGTCTCGATCTCTGCCAGCGCCCCCTTCCAGGCGTTCTTGATGGTTTCTCCGCCGCGAGCAAGCGCTTCCCATGCGCCCTTAAAATCACCCGTGCCCGCGCGGAACAGGGCTTCCGCCACCGCGCGCAGCGGCTCGGCAACGGTGACCACCATTGCGTTGAGCGTTTCCCACACCACCACGATGCCGTTCTTAAGCGCCCAGAAAGCGGCCACGAGGCCGCCGATCGCACCCTTGATGACAGTGACGGCAGCCGGCCCGGCGGACACAAACCAGTTGGCCAGCTTGGTCAGCACGGGCATAAGCGCATTGCCGATGGTCTGCTGGATGGCGCGCATGACCACGCCAGTGTCCTTGCCGGCCTGCTCATAGGCCTCGAAGGCAGCGACGTTCTCTTCGCTCATCACCATGCCGAGTTCGCGCTGTTTCTCTGTGTATTCCGCCACCACCTGGGCGTTTATCTTGGCGAGATCTCCGTTGATCTTGAAACCGCGACCGAACATGATGTCGGAGGCGATGGCGCGATCGGTGCCGGCCTTGTATTCCTGCAGCAGGCCAATGGCTTCGAGCGTGAGCTGGTTGAGCGGGCGCAGGTTTCCTGCAGCGTCGCGCGTGACCAGGCCGACCTGGTTGAGCGACTCTTCGTTCGTGCGCAGCACGGCGGAGAGCTTCTGCCCAGCCGTGACGAAATCCTCGACGCCGACGTTCTCGGAGGCCAGCGCGGCCTTCAGGTTGGAGGCTTCGTTGGCGGCCATGCCGAATGCCGCGGCAAGATCGACGCTTTCCTGCGTCCATTCCGCGGTCTGCTCGACCGCAGCCTTGAACACGGCCCCGCCGGCCAGGATGGCGCTGATGGCAATAAACTTGTCCTGGATGGTCTTGAGCGGCCCGCCGATGCCCTCGATGCTGGCCTTCCCCTCGTCTCCGAAGGTCTTGAGCGCGGACGCGCCTTCGCGCAGCTTTTGCCGCAGCGGCGAGACGTCGCCGTCGACTATGATTTTTGCTTTTTCGTCGGCCATGTCAGAGTCCTATCAAGTCGAGCAGCGGGTCGTCAGGACGTCCCTGCATGACGGGCAATCCGGCGGCCCTGGCATCGCGCAGGGCGTCTTCCGGGGCGGTCTTTTGTGCAGACGCCTGCACGGGCTTGGGGTCCGGCAGGCCGAGGTATTGCGCGATACGCTTGAGCTGCAGCGCCGGCGGGGGCACGTTTCCCCAGTAGGCTGCGAGCGCATCCAGCTGGGGCAGCGTGACGCATTGGTCTACATGCTCCCAGGTCCAGCCTGTGGCGCTGACGATCCAGGCATAGAGTTCGCCCCAGTCCGTTTCAGCGCCTCGACCAGCTTTCCCATGTCGGGGCTGCCGGCCTCCAGCACCAGCAACCCGTTTGTCTTGGCAATGAGATCGATGACCGGCGCCAGCTGGAACAGCGACACCCGCAGCGATTCGACTTGTTTTTCCGGCACGCCCAGGCCAAGCGCCAGTACCTTGATCACGTCGTCATACAGTGCCTCGCTGAATTCCCACGCGGCGAAGGCTTTGCCGCAGCGCACGATGGCGGGCACCATCTCGCGCGCGCGGCCCAAAGGCACGGGCCGCACGGCATATACCTTCCCGGCAAGAAGCACGCTTGGAACGCCGGCCAGGCGCAACAGCATGCGGCGAGAAAACAGCCCTCGCACGAACGCCCGGAGCCGGACGAGGTAGCCGGCGCCGGGCAGTGGGCTGATGACGAGCGCGGTCATGCCGGACAATCAGAACAGGCAGATGTAGCCCAGCTCGCCGGAAGAATTGGCGAAGGCTTCGGCCGCAAAGTCGTACACCGCGAAATCGTCGCTCTTGAGCGGCACGGACAGCTGACCAGACACGCAGCGATTGAGCTTGCACACCATGGTTTTGCTGTCGTAGCTGTTCTGCAGCATGAGGGTGAAACTGGGGTTGTAGCCCATCAGCTCGTTGTTGATCGTCCAGATCTTGCCGCCGGAGGCGGCGCTGTACTCGTAGCTGATCTTGATGCTGTCGCCCGCGTCCGCGCTGGCAAAGGTATACACGCCGGTAGCTTCGTCCACGCTGTACTCGTTGGTCGCAGGGGCGCTGGCCACGCGCGTCATCTGCACGCCATTGGTCACGTTGTACACGCCGAGATCGTCCACGAAGATGCCGGAGGAAGGCGGCGCGATAGTGACCTGGAACGGCGTGGTGGGCACGACAGTGGCATAGTCGAGCTTGGCGCCCTTGATGCCGTCGGCGGGGGCGTCACCGAAGAACAGGCTGCCCAGCACCGCGCCATCGAGCTCGGCATACTTGGCCTTGATTTCGGTCTTGCCCTTGCCCTGGCCGATGGCGATGGGGTAGCGCTTGGAGCCGTACAGGGACTTCATCTCGACCGAAAGATCGAGGCTGACTTCCTGCAGGGTGCCGAGCACCACGGGCGTGGGGGTGGCAATGGCGGAGCCGTCCGCCAGGTTGGTGGGGACGGCGATGATGGTGCCGGCGCCGAAGTTGATCATGGGCATGGTGGGTTCTCCTGGTTAAATGGCCTTGGTCAGATCGTCCGGACGGACAAAAACTTGCATGCGGTAACGAGCCGCAAGGCGCGCCGTATAGCTGTCGGCAGACTCGAACACGATGGAGGTCCCCATGCAGCGAAAGCCGCGTCCCTTGCTGGCGAGAATGGAATCCGCGGCCAGCAGCGCATGCGCTTCCATGTGCAGGGCATCGGCGGCTTGCTCGGCGGCCAGGCCTGTGGTGGCGCGGGTGTAATGCTCGATACCCCATTCCACGAACACACGATCGCCGGAATCGCCGATGGGCTCGGTATTGGAATCGCCGCGCACGATGTTGATGGCCTCCGTGTCGTCTTCGCCGTAGGCGTCTTCGCGCTCGCGCTCGACCTTGGCGCCGGCAGCGGTGGCGTTGAGCAACACTGCCTGCACGCGGGCCAGGATCAGTTCGACGACACTGGCGGACATGTACTACCCCTTGGCCAGCGGCACGATCTGCTCCAGCCCGTCCTGCAGGGGCTGGGCATCTTCCCGCGCGGTGAAGGTGACGCCGTTGATGGTGAAGGTGTCCATACGCTTGACCGCGGGAAAGCTGGCAGTGGGGAAGCGCAGGCTGTAGTCGGTGGCGATCACGTCTCCGCCGATCACATCCATGCCCGGTTCGTCCAGAATGGCGAGCGCCGTAGTCACCTGCCCGCCTGCATTCGGCGTGTGCGATGCGCTCACGCCGAAGTCGGCGTACATGGCGGCGAGGTCGGTGGACAGGTCCATTACTTACCCGCGTTCGGATCGGCGCTGGCATCAGCACCAGCGGCAGCGGCGGGTGTCGCGGCTGCCGATTTTGTCGCCGCGACGCGCTGCTTGCGCATGGTTTCCGCAGCTTTGAGCATGTCGGTCGATGCCGTATTGATGCCGCCCTTGCTCGGGTCGTCTTTCTTGTCGATGTACAAGGCGCGGCCGGTGGACACCAGCTTTCTGGCGGTGTCGATTGGCACGTCCGAGATCTCGGCATGGTCGATGTGCTGGCCGCCACGATCGTCGCCGAAATTGACCAGGCAGGCTGCGATAATCAAGACTTTCATTTGGGTTCTCCTGTTCGCCTTTTGTCTCGCCCCGCCCGTCAACACGGGCGGGGAAGACTACGCGGGCTGGGGTTATGGGTTAGGCGGTGAGCGCATCCTTCATGGCCGCGAAGCTCTCGACATGGCGGAACGCCACGTCCACGTCCTGCAGGGCGACGATTCGCTTGCCGCCGGAAGTGGCCAGGGCATAGGGGTCGAGCATCACGTCCAGACCGCCCCACATGCCGATCAACAGGTCAGCCCAGTTGCCGAACATGATCGCGGAGCAAACGCCGACGCTGGTACCCTTGTCGAGGTTGCTCGGCACGCTGTTGCTGGTGAACGCGTCGTAGCCAAGCACCTCGCCCACGCCGGCACGACCGGCAGCGGAAGTCCACACAGGCTTGCCGTTGGTGGTGGCGAACTCTTCGGTCTTGCGCAGCTTGCCGCGCACCTTGGTGTTGGTCAGGTAGGCCAGCCGCCCTAGGTCGGCATTGGCATTGGCCACGGCGCTTTCCAGGTCCACCATGTGGGCGTAGGTCGGGGCAAGGCCGTTGGTGCCGCCGGCTACAGAGCCGATGCCGGAGGCATTCAGCAGCCCGGTGGGCTCGTTGCTGGCGCCGCTGCCGTTGATCGCGCCCAGCTGGATGGCCTGGCCGACGATGGCCGCCAGGTCGGCGCGCACGAAAGCTTCGACGTCAAGAGAGGACTGCAGCAGAAGGCGGCGGCTGTAGTCGGTGAATGCGCCGACCGTTTTGGGCGACATGGTCACCTGACCGATGGTTTGCTGGCTTTCGGTAGGGGCGCCGCTCTCGGCAAGCCAGTAGGTCGTGGCTGCGCCGGTATGCGAGGGGATGGCGACATCGCCGTTGAGGTCGCGCAGCCAGGTGATGCCGAGGGCATCCAGCACCATGGCGTTGCGCAGCAGATCAATGAAGCTGGAACCGAGCAATTCGGTGGCCACCAGATTGCCGCCGGCAGTGGGCGTGCCCACTACCAGGTCGCGGTAGGCAAGTTCCTGTCCGCGGGCCTTCGCGCGCTGGATCAGGGAACGGGCCACGGCACCGGCCATGGCTACATCCAGCTGCATGCCGCGCATCAGCACATCGACGGGAATGGTGATGGCGGTATCGCGCTCTTTCCCGCGCGAGGTGCCGCGCTTGTCCTGGGCGGCTTTCGAGCACTCCACTTCGAACGGCGCAACTTTGTGCGCATTCAGCGGATCGGCGGCGGCCAGCAGGGCGCGGCAGAAGCTGAAGCGCTCTGCTTCTTTTTCGGTCAGGCCGATTTCAGGCGATTCTGCCGGACGCAGAACTCCGCGCTGCTGCAACGTATCCAGCACCTTGGCGCGGAAGGCATCCACGGTGATGTTGTTGTCCACGGCGGCATCGATGTCCTTCTGGTCGATCTGGTGCGTGCGACCCATCGCGGTGATTTCACGAATGCGCTCGCGCTCGGCGTTGCGGTATTCGTCGGCGGACTTGCCGGAACGGGTGGCGGTGGTTTCGGTTTCAGCCGCCGGGTCTTTGACTTCGGGCATGGTTCTCTCCTGAGAAGTAATGCCGGGCTGGCCGGCGGGGGGAAGATCCACCACGCGGTAATGCGGGCGGGCATCATCGGCCTGGCGGCCCAGGCCGACGGTAGCGTCGGCCGGGATGTCCACCAGGGAAATTTCGAACGGCGTCCAGCTGGTGACGCGGTATTCGTCTGGCTTGCCTTCGCCGTTGGCCTTGACGAGCGTGCGCTCGTTGATCTGGTAGCCGACAGAGACAAAACGCACGAGGCCGTCGGCGATGTCCTGGCGCAGATCGGCCAGGGCCTCGCGGCGGCTGATGGTAATGTCGCACTCCAGGCGTTTCCCCGTGAGCGAGGCGCTGCCGGGATCCACTGCGCCGATCATGGCCAGCGGTGTGTTCCCGACCGCAGTCCAGCGATCGTGGTTGGCCAGCACGGAAGCGCCACCATTCAGGCGGTTGAGATCGACCTCGCCGTCCTTGTGACCGAGCACCTCGATCCACGGATCATCCCAGTAGGCGGTGCGCAGATAGGGCTCTTCGCTGGAAACGGAAAGGTGCAAACGCAGCAGACCATCATCCTGCTGCTGCGGATCGGCCTCACGGATGGTGAGCGTGGCAGGCAGGCTGCGGTGCAGCGTGCCGTCGATGCGCTGGCGCTTGGCTTCAGGTTGGGTTTCGGTCGCGGTAGTCATGGGCGTAGTCTCCAAAACGGGCGGGACAATTTGTAGGCAAGAAATTCCACCCCTATTTCTCGTGGCCCCTGGAGGCCACCAGGCGCGGGCGTGACTTGTTCTGGCCGGCGCTGGTTTCTTCCTGCTGGGGGGCGATGGGGGTAGGTGTGATGTCGCCGTACAGTTCGTCTTCGGCGGCCACTTCGGCGGCGATGTCGTCAGGGTCTTCGCCGCGCTCCAGGATCAGCCGGCGGCGGCTGGTCAGTTTCAAGCGCAGATTGATTTCGTTGGCTTGCGCTTCCTTGACCGGATCGATGCCGGCCCAACGACGCGGCTGCCAGGTAGCAGCGGCGCGGTATTCTTCAATCCGGCTGGTCTTGAGGCCTGAAGCGCGCAGCACCAGGTAGGGCAGCGCGGCGTCGAATACCTGCTTATGCAACCAGTTGCGCAGACGGTTCTGGGTTTTTTTGAAGTGCTCGCGCTCGCCCAGGATGCCGACGCGTGCGCTGCTGTAGTTGACGGCTTCAAGGTCGTTGCCGGCGGTGACGTAGCTGACGCCGCGCGCAGCCGACCAGCCTCGGATCTGCGACTTGACGTAATCGTTGGCGTCTATATTGGGCCACTGCGACTCGAAGTTCTGGAACTGCGTGCCGTGCGGCAGGGTGTCGAACTGTCCCGGCACGATGGTGTTGAATTTTTCTGCAGAGGCCTGGATAGCCTGAATCTCATCAGGCGTAAGCACCTTGCCGGCGACCTTGGCGGCTTCCAGCACCTCGGACACAACGGTATCGGCGAACCCGGGCGGCGCTTCGCCGCTGGGCGTGTAGAAGAAGCCCTGGCGCTTGGCGGCGTTGCTGCTGGCAACGGCGGCGGCCTCTTCAAAATCGTGCAACAGCCACAGACGCCGCGCGCCGACGGTCAGCCAGGGGATGCCGCGCATCTGTCCGACTTCCTCGACGATGTAGGAATGGCGGATCTCACTGGCCGGTACACGCACGTGGCGACCGACGGTGATGTACTGGCTGGGAATGTCGCCGGACTTGGCCATCTGCAGCCAAAAGGCGACCGGCTTGCCGGCATCGTCGATTTCCTTGCCCATGCGGATACGGCGACCGCCCCAGGTGCGGTTGAGTGTGACGTCCAGCAACGTGGGGTCGAGCATCTGGATCTGGAAGCCCATGGGGCCGGATCCGGGTAGCAGACGAAAGAGCAACTCTCCTCGCCGCGCCAGGGTATTGAGCGCGAGGACTTCGACCTCGTCCCAGGTCAGGCCGGAAACATCCACTTCGCCTTCGCAGAATTTCCCCCAGCCAGCTTCGAGCAACGCGTTGGCTTCCATGTCCTTTGTCGAATTGCTGTCTTTGGCGCGCGAGGGCAACGTGAGCTGCATTTGCAGCCGGATGCCGCTGGGACCCAGCACGTTGTCTTCGAGCGCGACCAGATAGGACTTGGCCCACTCGTTGTTGCGGGCCAGTCCGGCGGCACGGGTCCACAGCGTGGGCAGCTGGCGCGAGAGCGCATCGTTGATGTGCACTTCGGTGGTGGACCAGGACTCGGTATAGGGCGTGGTCTCCGCCGTCTCGAAGTTGCGCGAGGCCTCGCGCAGGCTGGCGATCATGGTCTGGTGCACGCGCGCGGTGGCATTGCGCACGGCGCCGTCCAGCCATTCAGCTCGTTGGGCTGGCGTTTCACGTGGAGCAAAAATGCGGTCGAGGAATTTCATGTCAGCCCCTTGCCACCACACGACCGGGCGAACCGCCGGACAACACCGCGAGCGCGGCGCGTTCCTTGCCGACCTCTGCTTCCCAGTACTCGATCTCCCCCTTGATCTCGTCCGCGCTGCGGAATTTCATCACGCGGCCGGCAATGGTGTACTCGGCAACGTGCACGCGGCCGCTCGCCATGTAGGTGGCGTACGCAGCCTTGGCGTCGGCCAGCGCCTTCACCGCCTGGCTGCGGTTGTCGAGCGTGGCGGCGGTGACCAGGTTGGGGAGGATGGTGATCGGCTGGGATTCGAGCGTGACGCGCTCAAGCGATGCGCCACTGCCCTTCTCGGCATAAGCCACCAGCGTGGCGCTGCCCGCCGTGTAGTTGGCAGTGTCGGTGGAAGAAAGGGAAACTGTGTGCTCGGTACCCGAGCCAGCGCTGGTAATATCCTTGGCCGTGCCGCTTGCATACAGCAAGCGATATTTCAGCGACCAGCCATCGGCGGCGGAATGTTCAGGAAGCGTCCGCGTCCAGGTAACGGTGTCCCCGGCGCGGATCGCGTTCGGTTCAGCAGCGGCATAGTCCATGGCCGGAAGCGTGGCAGTCCGGCAGGACAATTTGTAGGCAAGAAATTACACCCTGAAGATGTGAATCACGGCCAATATCCGAATGGCACCTTGGGAGGCGTCTATTTCGCGTTAGCCGCCACCAGCATCAGCCAGTGGCGGCGCACCGATTATTTGCCGACGGGGCGCTTGTCGAGGCCCTTCTCGGCAAGGATTGCCATCACGTCATCAACATGCAGGCAGTCGCACATGCAGGCAATCGGATCGCTTGTGCTCGGCTCGTGCCCCTGCTGAATGTGGCCGTTGCAATAGTCATTGCCGGGCGTTGCATCTCGGAGCGTGCCAACGGCATCAATGGTGCCGCTCAACATGCCAATGATTTTGTCGCCGTTCTTTGCCTCGCGGCCATTTCGGTAGTGCATTTCAAGTTCCTTTCTTTCGTGCCGCTGTTTGGCGTGTAGCGGCTAACACGTCCATCGAGAGGGACGCCCCAAAAGCTGCGCTTTTGTGTCGCCCCTCATGTCAGTCGTTGGGCACCTCAGCGGGTATCCCGTGGTATATCGGGATTGCTTCCCCTTCCACCGTCCAGGCGGACAGGTTCTGCGTCTCTTTCTCGCGCACCAATACCAACGCGGCCTGCCCCTTTGCAATGCGGTACTCCACGCTATTCCGGTCGTCATCTTTGGCCCACTCGCAAGCGGCCTCGCGCGGCCCTCCGATTGATACACTTACCGTTTTCGCGTCGGCCTCGGTTTGTCCGTATTCGGGGCACCAAGCAAAAAAGTGTCGCATCAGTTCTCTCCTATGGTTAAGCCGGTCGCCCAACCCGGCGTTCGTGCGGGACCGGCTTTCAGCCGGCCCCACAACTCATGCGTTGGGCACCATGCCAAAACGCTTTTCGAGCCAGTCGAGCAACAACTTCCGGCGCTTCTTCCGCAGCCTTGCGCTGGACGTTCCACCCGGCAACCGCTTGTTCTCCAGCAGGTACGCTTTCTGTGCCATGTCGATCCACGCTTCAACAAAACACAATGCAGCCCTATTGGCTATTTCGGCGGCTATCGCCATGCCGTTGAAGGATGCCACCGCCATGCCCAACACGGCGGTCAAGTTCGCGCCTTCGGCGCGGGACTGCCCGTCAGCGGCTTCGTTTGTGGTTTGTGGTGTCTCGTCGGTCATCACTCTTGCTCCTGTTCGTTGTGCGGGCAGCCCCTTACCTCAGCGTTGTGCGCCTCTATCGGCGCGGCGCATTCCCCCGCCGACGCGCCCGGCCGGCTAGCCTATTTAACTGTTTTACCCGGCTCACCGACAAGCCGAGGATTTTGGCCAACTGGTCATTTGTTGCGTTTTCGTCGGCCTCGGCCAGCACTTCAAGATGGCTGCGTTTACGATGCTGCGCGATATACACGCGCTCACCGCCCAGCTCGCCGCGCAGGGTGCGCTCTATCCGCTCCCATGCTTCGTCCGGGCTGTCGGGCAGCTCGGCCCGGATCATCGCCAGGATCATGCGCAGGTTATCGCCGGCCATGGCGGGCGTTGCTCCGGCTGCGCAGGAGCGCGGCGAATCGGGCGGCGGCAATGCTGGCATCAACATCTTTCTCCTCTATGGCCGGTGCAGACGTCTGCACGGCTTCGTTTTCGGGTTCGCGTGCGGGCGTTGGCGTCTCAGGCTCGGCGGCTGGCGTCTCAGGCTCGGCAGGCTTCGTCTCGCCCAACAGGTCGCGCTGCCGCAGACGCATATCGTCCAGGTCCCATTGCACGGCGCGGCGCAGGTGCAATCGCAGGTGCCTGCTCATGTAGAGCGAGTACACGCAGCAATCGAGGCCTTCCTGCCGACGATCGGTCCGCGCCTTCCAGTAGCGCCGGCGCGGGTTGAGGCGATGCGGGATCTTCATTTCAGACAGCAGCTGCTCGAAGAAATCGGCGCGCACACCTTCATACCAGTGCATCCGGCCCGGGCCGTTGCCGGTCAGCCGCACGCGGCCGCCCTCTTGCGCCCAGCCCAGGATCAGGTCCTTGGCCTTGGCAGTGCCGACAATGTGGATCTGCACGCCGTATCGGCTTGCCTTGGTGCTGCGGTGGTTGGGATCCACCGGCTTGGGCGGAGTCCAGATTTCTACCTTGCCCTCGCTGTCCGATGCGCCCTTGAGCGCCAACACGGGACGGTCGCTGCGGTTGTGTTTGCGCACGAATGCATAGGCCGCGTCCGAGGTCTGTCCATCCGAGCAGTCGATCCCGACGCCGGCGAGCCGCAGCCTGGCGCCACCTGCATGCGCGACGGTCTTGCCGAGCAATTGCTCCAACTCGATCCACGCGCCCTGGTGCGCCACCACCGTCTGCCCGTACAGCTCGCCCCAGTAGACCAGCCACATCTCTTCACCGCGACCGACTGCCCACACCTGCACAGCGATCCGGTCGTGCTGCACATCGACGCCCATCACCGGGTAAATGCCGCCCGCTGGGCAGCTCCATTCCGGGTATTTCTCGACACGCGCGGCAAGCTCCTCCTCTTCCGGCAACTCGCCCTTGTACTCCCACGGCAGACCTCGGCTGCTGTTCCAGAAGGCGACCATCTTCTCTGGCTCGCCGCGCTCCATTTCGTGAAGGGCCTTGAGGTACTTCTCGGCCAGGATCGGTACGTAGGAGCCCTCGAACACGCTCTGCAGCTCATTGAAATAGAACCCGCGATCGGGGCTGTCCGCCGTCGGCTCCCAGCCGTAGTCCGGCGCCACGCTGGCAGCGGCGCGGATGTTGGCCACACGCTCTTCGTCGGTCCACACGCCGCCGCAGTTCGGGCAGGCGTAGTAGGCGTCCTCCCATCTGGCGCGGCCATAGACTTCGCGCTCCGGCCACCGCGCATCGAGGTCGGTTGCGCGCAGTTCTTCGTCGGGCAGGTGCAGGCCGGGGATCTTGACGTGGTCCCAGTCCAACTCGTGGCGCTCGCCGCAGTGGTGGCACGTCACCAGGAAACGACGCTGGTCGGTGGTGCGCATTTCCTTCTCGACCTCGGACGCGCCCTTCGCCGTCGGTGTGCCGCCCACGATCTCCAAGGTGTTGCGGATGGTCTTCCCGCGCTCCCGCAGCAGCGCGATGGAGTTACCCTGCCCCTTCACGTCCTTGTTCGTGTCATCCGGCTCTTCCACGATGCGGATCTTCGCGCTGGTTGATTTCACGTCCGCCGGCGAATTCGACGCCACGAACTTGATCAGTCCGCCCGGGTAATGCTTGCGTGTGGTGCTGTTGCCCTCGCTGCGTGACTTCAGCTTGATGCGCTGGGCCAGTGCCGGGGTGGCGCGCACCATCGGCGCGAACTTCTCGGCATCGAAATCCTTGGCCGACTTCTCGCGCGGGAACATCACCACCTGGACGGCCGGCTGCCAATGCGCGTAATAGCCAAGCACCGTGCACACCACGCCAGCCGTCCAGGCGATCTGAGCCGACTTCTGGCCAACGATACGGCGCACGCTCGGGTCACCAGCCGCGGCCAGCACACCGCGCAACGCCGGAATGTTCTCGCTGGAAAACTTCCCGGCATAGTCCGGGTTCTCCTCCGCCGACAGGTAGCGGTACTTCTCTGCCCACTGCAAAGGCGTGAGCGGCGGGCGCGGACGTAGCTGCGCGAACACCCTGGCCAGCATGGCATCGAGCGCCTGCTCAGCCCAGGCGATCTGCGGGGCATCGGCCAGTATGTTCACTCCGCGTCGTCCTCCTCAACCTGGTCGGCCTTGGCCCAGTCCGCGAGGGTATGCAGGAAGGCCTCGAACTCGCCCTGCAGCATCGTCTCTCTTTCGGCCGCTTCAGCTGGCAGTTCGCGCGCCAGGCGTGGCACCACATCCAGCCACTTCGTGCGTGCCACCAGGAAGGCCGCCTTCAACTTCGGCTCCAGCATGTCGGCCGGAATCAACTGCCCGCGGCGCTCGGCGTTTTCCATCTCGATCTTGTCGGCCTGCACGCGCGCGAGACGGTCTTGCGGCTTCTCGGCCTGGACCTTCTTTACCTCCCGGTCGACCAGCCAGTTGATACAGTCCGCCGTTTCGTACTCGCTGGGTACACCGGGACGGCCGCGCTGCGCGATCGGGAACCCCTGTTCCTGCCATTCCACGATCGTCTTCGGCGCCACGCCAAAGACGTCCGCGATCTGCTCTTGGCCTACAATGCGCGCCACTTACTTACCCCCTCGCATGCCTTCGAAATCCGCCAATCCAAACATCAAAACAAGGAACAGGGAGAGCAACTTACACACCTTCCTAAAGCCCAGAAAACTAGCGAATTTCCGCGGTCGTTTCGCGCCGTGTGAGGGGCGGCTGGGAAGGACCCGCGACAAGGTGAAGAGGTTGCAGAGATTAAGGTTTGCCTTGCTCATCTAGCCCACCCGCCCAACACAGAACGCAGCTCTCTTTTGAAGTTGGCGCCGAGCCGATTCAGCATCACCTTGCGCACCACGATGTTGATGCGCTTGGTATTGAACATCTGTGGAATGTCGATGGTGTTCACGGCCTTGATCGGCAGCCTGCCCTTGCCTTCACGAATGAATACCGTGCGTCCCTTGTTCCCGATGAATGCACCCGGGATGATCTTCTTTCCACCGCTGCGCTTGATCTGGAAGTGCAGCTGGTTCAGCGTGCCGGCCTTCGCACGTTTCCTTGCCTGGCCCAGGGTGGTCTTGTTCTCGACGAACGCGATGATGTTCATGGAGCGTCCCTTGGCTTTGCTGGTGGCCAGCAGTTCGGCCTGGAAGTGCAAGACCCCGCCCTTTGCGTAGGCCTTGCGCACCGCGAGGCGTTCTTTCGCCTTGGCCACCGTGAGCCTGAATTCCCGGCTTATCCCCCTGGCCATCTCAGTCTTGCCCTGGTCGATGGTTTTGTTCATCGAGCGAACCAGCGCCTTGTCTCCGATTTCCTTGGGCAGCCGATCCATGCGGGCGGCGATGTCCGGGAAGTTTGTGCGGACGTTGATGGTGCTGTAGCTCATGCCTGCTTTCCCGAGGTTGGGAAGGTTAGGAGCAGGTTGGGAAGGCCGGAAGCCGCACTGGATGGCCTTCTTCCTAACCTTCCTAACCTTCCCAACGTGAAGTGTTGTGTGCGCGCGCGTACGCGCGCGGGTGTGTACGCGTGTGTGCGTGTGCGCGCGGGTGCGCACGTGTGAGGGAAAAGGTTAGGAAGGTTAGGAAGGTTAGGAACTCGCCTCTCTCCCAAGGCTTGCAGGGTTCCCAACCTCTGCCCAACCTTCCCAACCTCGGGGCTAGATCGGTATGCCATCGCCACCCTCCTCCGCCATATCTGGCGAGCGAGACCCACCTACGTACCCGCTTTCGCGAGCCGGTGGGGTGTACCAGTAGCGGGTCATGCCGTTCCGCTTTTCGATGCGGCCGCAACCCAGTTTCCTCAGTGCAATGCCGATGCGGGTTTGCATGTCCCGCGTCAGCTTGCTGGCGTCCATCTTGAGCCCTTCCATGGCCGCCATCGCTGCCGAGAATGGCCTCGGCTCCATGGATGAGTCGTACCGATCGGCGTGGAACACCCAGTCGTGTAGCGCATCGACCAGGGATTCGCTCTGCTCGCGCTTGAGCTGCTCGGGGTCGAAGTACTTGCGCTGCTCCTCCCCGGTCGGGAAGAAGCGCTCGCCCTGTTCATACCGCACTAAGGCCTCGGCAAACAGTTGCTCACGCATGGAAGCAAGCCCGGCGAGGTTGATTTCGCCCACCTCAATAGGCCAGAAGCGCCGTCCGCCGGTCGGATCCTTGTTCCACTCCCATTCGTTCGTTGACCCAGAGAATACGGTCTGTCGCGGCACCTTGATCTGGCGACGACCGTACACCGGGCGGTATTCATCGACCTGACGGGAGAGGAAGGATTTCTGCTTGAGCGACTCCGTGCGGGCCAGCGAGCCCAGTTCGGGGAACTCGTACAGCCACTTCCCCTGCAGCGCAGACATCGAGTCCTTGTTGTGCAGATCGATGTCGGTGTCGCCGAACCATTCGCCGCCCAGGATAGCAAGCGCGGACGATTTCCCACGCCCCTGGATGCCTTCCAGCACCAGGCAGTAGTCAAACTTGACGCCAGGTCGCATCACGCGCGCCACCATGCCGATCAACATCCAGGCCGCCACCCGTGTGCTGTATTCCGTGCGAGGGACGCCCAGGCAATCCTCCAGCCATGAATCGCAGCGGGGCGTGCCATCCCATTTCAAGGTCCGCAGCCAATCGCGTACCGGGTGGAATGAATTCACCCTGGCCAGCACCTCAACGGCTTCGGCCACTGTCACGCTGGAAGGTGTGAAGTGGTAATGATGCGCCAACCACATGGCCGTGCGGCTGTCGTCGGTTCCTTCCCACTCGCCTTCAGCTCCGCCGGGGAACGGCGGCGACTTGCGCTTGACGGTGCGCTGCGCAAACTCATCGAAGGCCACCACGCCCTTCCAGTGCTCATCGTTGAGCAGGATGTCGTACACGTTGGCCAGGCAGGACTTGAGTTCGCCGCGATCATAAATCAGCCGCCGGCGCCACTCTGGCGCATCATCCGGCACGCTACCCTTGCGAGGCTTCTTCTCCCCTGCCTGCGCAGCCTTGCGTAGGGGTTTGGGGGCTTTCCAGCCATTGGATATGGCCATCTTGAATAGCGTGGCACCGTTGATGCCGTCGCCCGGCTTAAAGCTCTTCCAGTGCTGCTCCACCTGCTTTCGGCCGGGATACTTCGAGGCCTTCGCCGACCACGAATCGAACACGTCGAACGCCCCGGTGCCAAGCTCCGAGCAGATGGCCATGCCGATGTGTATCCACTCCTCATAACCGCAGTTTGGAGAAATGTACGCCAGCGCGCTCTCCACCTTCGCCCGCCCTTCCAGTTCCGGCGGCGGCGCAGTTGAGGTCTTGCCGTCCTCGCGCTTCTTGGCGTTAGACACCGTCGCCCACAAGCGCTTGAGCGCCTTGGGCGGGATCTCGTTGACCGTCTCCGGCGTGCCGGGGTAGCGACGGCCCGTAAAGGTGAAATACTGCCGGCCGCAAAAGACCTCCACGCCCACTTCGTTGGACTTGAACGTCTCCGTTTCGCCGCTGCAGATGATGTGCACGCCCTTGCCACTGGGCGAAAACTCCGTGTAGCTGGCGCATGCCGCGATGATGTTCTGTCCGCGCTCGGAAATCTCGCCCGTATCGGCATCGATCATGCCGTCCAGGTCCACACCGATCAGACCGTCGCCAGGAAGGAAAGCGAAGCCCACGCCCGTCCACTTGCCGGCAGATTTTTCAAACGCCTGGCGGGCGAGATCGAGCGTGACCAGGTGGGCGCGGTCGGCATCATCCCCCTGCGTGCCAACGCGGCGCTTACCCGTGGTGTAGTACGGCACCTTGCGCGGCTTCTTCTCGCCTTCTTTCTGCTCGAAGCGCCACACCAGCCATTGCTGGCGTTCCGCCAGCGTGGGCGGAATCGCTTCGAACACAACGCTCCCCTGCTCAGCGCTCATGCCGCTTTTGTCCCCTGTTCAAAATCACGTGCGCCGGCTTATCGATCACCGGCACCACGCCACCCTCTGTTTTCTTTCCCACGCTGCTGCCGTTTTCCTCGGCATACAGCAGCTTTACACCCGGCCCGAACTCAGCGCGCAGTTCCTCGACGATCTGCGCTGCGAACGGAAACATCTCCCGGTTCTTCCTGGCCTGTTCTTCCCTGCTCATCCCCGCCCCCGATCATTTTTTTCAGTGTCTCGAAGTACAGCGTTCCCAACTGCGGCGTCGGCCTGCGGCTCATGGCATGGCTCAGCGCCACCGCCTGGCGATATGGCTGGCTTGCACACGCGGCAGGCATGGCATCAGGCCTCAGGCTCCGCCATGCCTTTCAGCACATCCAGCATGGACAGGCCCTTTTCAAAGTCGGCGATCAGCTCCATGCGCACCCTGGCCACCTCATCGAGGGTTACCTTCTTGTCCGCCAGGGCATCGCGTACGGCCTCGATCGTCTTGGCAACATCGGCCTGCCACTCCGCCCACGAATCGAGCAGGTCCATGTCCGCGGCGAATTCAAGCGTTGGCAGCGGCACGCAGGCCTCGCCAAGATCAGCCGCCAGTTGATACAGAATGCGGTGGTCATCGGTGGCCAGCATCACCTTGCGCGCCTCGCGCACCGTCAAGTGCGCAAACTGTTCGGACGGGTTGGCTTTGTTCTGCAGCGTCGAGGCCGGCATGTCCACCACTGGCGCCAGGCCTAGCACGCCCCGCTTTCCCGTCTTCGGGTTCACGTAACCGTGCACCGTCTCGTAGATAGACCGGTCGAGCGGATCGACCAGCAGATCGTCATTGCCATTCATGGCGAATCCCCTTTGCTTTCACCGAGCGCAGGCCCGGCTTTTGAACAACACTGAATCACGCTCGCAGCTGCGCGCGTGTGGAATAAAGGAAGCCCCGCGTGCGAAACGACGGGGAGCCCAGAATCGGGCTTGAGAGCATGGGAGGAGACGATGGGCAGACGACATGGGCCTGCCAGCCTTGGAATAAAAAAGCCCACGGAAGCGTGCGGGCAAATCCGCGATGCGGGCGCGGACAGGGAGGAAACTTTTGTGCAGACGATCACGCGGCCGCTCCGTGTTTGCAGCGCAGAACTGACCAGTCCACGTCAGGCCGCAGCGCCTCGCAACGCACCTTGCCATCCGTCGCGCGCTCGATCGCCGGGCAGTGCTCGGCAGGCACGTTGCCGCGTCTCACCCAGTTGTTCACAACCTGGGGAACCACGCCTATTTTCCGGGCCAAGGCTGCTTGTCCGCCGGCGATGTCGATTGCATTGTTCAGGCTATCCATGCCGCCATTATCCCCACGTGTTGATAATTGTCAACACGTGGTGTTTGGGCCTGTAAACATTTGTTGTAATTTGATTACATGGCCATCGGAAAACGCATAGAAGAACGCCTTGCAGAGCTGGGGTGGGAGAGGTCCGACCTGCTCAAGCGGGTTGACGAACTCACCAAAGGGAAAAAAATTCTTACCCCGCAGGCGCTATCGAACCTGATCCTCAGGGACAGCAAGCGTTCGGAATGGGATGACGTCATCGCCGAAGCGCTTGGCATCGGTGTACTCGATCTTGTTTACGGGCAAAAACACATGTACCCGGCGGCCGGGAATGTTGTTCCTTTGTCAGCGAGCGAGCCGGGAAAATTGCAAGGCCCTATTGGCGAGCTGGTTGCAATCGCCGAGACCATGAACGAACGCGGGATCTATGAATTGATCGGGCAGGCCAGATTGCTAGCTGGCATGCATCCGAAGGCTAAACCAAACCATGCCAGCTAATTCTCTTTCCGGACCTGCCGCGCATGGCGAGGCTAGCACCACAGAAAACCAGCAATCAATATAACGAAAGACATAGGGAGGAGACTTGAGTAAAGGCCCCAACGAAAAATACTGCCAGGAGTGCGGCGAGATCATCAACGCCAAGGCAGAAATCTGCCCAAAATGCGGCGTGCGACAAGCCACCATGCCCGGCCAGGCATCAGGCATCCCAGGGCATCGGCGCTGCACCGCCTGCGGCTACCAAGGGCAAATGAGAACCTGGCTGCGCAACTACAACGGTCCCCAATTCCTCGCCATCCTGCTGCTGTTGTTCTACATCCTGCCCGGCATCATCTTCATCGCCTGGGGATGGGGAAAATATAAATGCCCAAACTGCGGTAAGGTTGGGGAGAACACCCCAGCATGAAGCGCTTGGCCGCCACCCTCCTGGCCATACTGCTCACAGCCTGCGCCGGCACACCCTTCGAGTGGGACAACGCGCGGCAGATCAAGACCGGCATGACCGAACAAGAAGTAACCGCCCTCCTGGGACAGCCTTACATGGTGAAAAGCCAAGGGCAAACTCTCACCTGGGTATGGAGTTATGCAGACACGTTCTCTGGCGCCAGATCTGTCGCCATCGTGTTCAAAGACGGCAAGGTAACCGAGCCGCCCCCGATTCCCGCCTCGTTCAAATAAACCATCTATGGCCCATGAGGGCCTTTCTCGCTCCAAAAATCCCCACTTGTTGACAAGTTAAAACAACACGTGTTTAATGGCCCCGTCTTCACCACGGAGCCAGCATGAAAAAGCCCTCCCCACCGCCGCCCACCGAAGCTGACATGCGCGCCCGCTATGCGCGCACCGGCCTTTACCGCATGGGCATTCCTTTCGAGCGCGCGATGGAGTGCCAGTCCGTGCGCATTGTCGTGGGCGCCGCCGCCGTGCCGGGCCGCGCCATTCAGCAACCCAGCCAGCAGGAGGCAGCGTGACACCCAGCACCAAGCCGGTTACCCGGCTCACATCAGCGTACGTTCGCGACAAAGGGCTGCGGCCTTTGGTCGCCACCATCAGCGGTTCGGTCTTGATCCTGCGCGCCAAGGGATTGCGCCGCGAGGAGACCATCGACCTGGCCGCCTGTTTCGACATCGCAGTCAAAGGGCGCATTGCCAGGGAGCGTGCGGACAGAGCGAAAAAACGCAAGGGAGGCAAAGCATGAGACTCGAAACGGTTTACCAGTGCAGCCGCTGCGGGGCGATCCACGAGCACGAAGACGACGCAGGAAGCTGCTGCCGGCCTGACGTCACCGAAGGCTATCAGTGCTCGGAGTGCGACGAATTCCACACCACCGAAACCGACGCCCTCAACTGCTGCCGTGACGAAGATACGCCGCCCATCATTTCGCCGCGCGACCTTGAGCGCGCCGGCCAGCTGAGGATGATCCCATGATCAACACCATCACCCTCCCCGACGAAGCCACCGTGCTAGAAGCCGCCAGGCAGGCTGCTGCCAGCCACCTGCACCTGGTCATCGACCGCGACGGCCAGACCAAGCTCACCCCCATCCTGGCGCCCGGCATGCAGAAGATTGCCGTCCACGCCAAGCAGGCCGGAAAGGTGGCTGCATGAGCGAAACCGGAATCGAAGAAGAAAACACCCCCCCGCCCAAGTGGCTGGAGCGCCTCGCCATCATCGGCGGCACGGTGACAGTGTCCGCGCTGGCACTCGTGTTCTACGGCTTTTGCGCGGCCTATGTCGCGCTGAACGGAGCGCCCCTATGAGCGGCGCCTACACCATTACCCGCGCCCAGCTCGAAGGCCTGGCGCAACTCATCACCACCCTGGACGACGGCGAGGCACCTGCGGATATCCGCATCGAAGCCGCCAGCCAGGCCCACAACATCGTCGCCGAGGTGCTGGGCTGCGACGCGAATCTTATCTACCCACAGGAGGACGCAGCATGAACGCACCTGAAAAAATCACCACCGAAGAAACCCCCACCGCCAGCTTCGAACTTATCCGGCTGACCCAGCTCCACCCATCGCCCACCAACCCGCGCAAGAACTTCCCCGAAGACAAGCTGCAGGAACTGGCCGAGACCATCAAGGACCACGGCATCATTGAGCCCATCATCGTGCGCCCCTGGGCGGAATGGGACGACCCGAACATGAACTACGAAATCGTCTCCGGCGAGCGGCGCTTCCGCGCGTCCAAGCTGGCCGGCGCCGAGACCATCCCCGCGCTGATCCGCCACCTCACCGACGACCAGGTGCTGGAAATCCAGGTCATCGAAAACCTGCAACGCGAGGAAGTACACCCCATCGAGGAAGCCGAAGGCTACCAGCTGTTGATGGACCGTACCGGCTGCAGCGCGGAGGAGATGGCTCACAAGGTCGGCAAGAGCAAGGCCTACATCTACGCCAGGCTCAAGCTCACCGCCCTGCATGACGGCGCGCGCGACGCCTTCCGCGAAGGCAAGCTCAATGCCAGCACCGCGCTGCTCATCGCCCGCATTCCCGGCAAGAAGCTGCAGGAAGATGCACTCGAAGCCATCACCGAAGACGGCTACGACGGCCCCATGTCTTACAGGGAAGCCGCGCAATACATCCAGCAGAACTACATGCTGCGCTTGAGCGATGCGCCTTTCCCGCTGGATTGGGAAGACCTGCCGCGCATCAAATCCTGCGCCGGCTGCTCGTGCCGCAGCGGGAACCAGCCCGAACTCTTCGCCGACATCGAAAGTGCAGACGTCTGCACCGACCCGCCCTGTCTGGCCAGGAAGCGCGAAGCCTGGGCCGAACGCAAGAGGGCCGAAGCCGAACAACATGGGCTCGAAGTCATAACCGGCAAAGAAGCCGAGAAGATCATCCCGCACTGGGTAACCGACGATCTTCAATCTCTCCGCGGCGGTTACCTCGCCCTTGATGCGCGCTGCGAAGAGGCAGAACCCGTGCGCCCGGTGCCGGCTGAGCCAAAAGAGCCCGAAGGCGAAGATGAAGCCGCCTGGGATGCCTATTACGAAGCCGACGACGCTTACGAAAACGCCCGCTATGCCGCCCTGCCCACCTACCGCGAACTGCTCGAAGGCGAAGACATCAAGCGCGTCATAGTGCAGCACCCCAAGACCGGTGACCTCATCGAATGCGTGAAGAGGGACGAAGCCGAAGTGCTGCTCACCGCCATGGGCAAGATTCCGCAGCCCATGCTGAGCAAGGCCGGCGACAGCACCACCAGCCGCGACAACTACGCCAACGACAGCAAGAAAAGAGAGCAGGATGCAAAAGCAGAAACAGCCTACCGCGAACTGCTGCTCAAGCAAATCCTGTTCAAACACGCCGGCGAGCCGCTTACCGAAGATGACCTGCGCCTCATCGCACACACCATGTGGACGCAGCTCAACTATGACCACCAGACGCTGCTGTGCAAAGTGTTCAACGACACCGACTCCAGCGACGACGTGCTCGCCATGGGCAAGGCCATCGCAACCGCCAGCATGGAAGACATTAACCGCCTGCTGCTCGCCCTGCCGCTCATCAAACAGGTGTACGTCAGCTGGTGGCGTGCCCCCGAGGAGAAACCCGAACTCCTGCTCGCCAATGCAAAGCGCTTCGGCATCGATGCGGCCGAGGTCAGGCAGCAACTGGATGCGCTCAACGCGCCCAAGAAGGCAAAGGCCAAGCCCGCGGCAAAAGCAAAGACCAAAGCCAAAACCGAACCGCAGCCAGAAGCGCCCCAGGAGCCCGTCACCACCATTGCGGTCGGCGACAAGGTCCGCATCAAGGCAGACGCCAAAGGGCCCAACGGAAAAAAGCGCAAGTGCGCCGGCCGCGAGGGAACTATCGATGCGATCAGCTTCGACGGCACCCACCACACCGTGCGCTTCGGTGAGAAAGCCACCGACATCGTCACCAACCTCGCGCGTGACGAGTTCGACAAGGTGGAAGCATGACCAAAACCCCCACTCTGCTGCGCATCACCGCGGTCAACAACCCTGCCGAGCAACTGCTGAACAACGCTGCCGAGGAAATGGACGCGCTGGTCAACTTCGCCCATCAATTCCTGGACCCGGAAGGATACGGCTGGGCAGTCAGCGCCGAGATCCGCGACCATGCCCGCCGCGTGCTGGGCATGGAGCCTGTGGAGACCGTGCGCAAATGACTGAAACCGCCCTCTTCCTCTCCGCCTTCTTCACCGTGTTCCTGCTCGTCTTCCAGCAGCAGAACGTCATCCACCGGCACCGCGGCTGGGGAACCATCACCAGCCTTGCCATCGGCACCGCCCAGCTCACCCTGTGGCGCTACGTGCCCGAGGCAACCATCCCCCAGCTTGCCGCCGCGCTGATCGGCGGCCCCGTTGGGTTTAACGCCGCCCTCTGGGCGCACCCACTCATCGTTAAAAGGACCACCGCATGAAATCCTCCATCGAAGAAATCACCCCCATCCTCGGCACCGGCATGGGCGGCGGCTACTACGCCGGCCGCATCCGCGTGGGCGAAGACGTGTTCGCCCTCATCGTCGCGCCCAAGGACGAAGGCGAGCACCAGCCCGCCATCTGGATACCCAAGGACAAAGACGTGCACGGCGCCAAGTCATACAACGACGGCCTGGCCAACACCCAGGCCATGGCAGAGGCCGGCAGCAAGCTGGCGAAGTGGGCGCGGGATCTGCGCATTGCCGGACACAACGACTGGTATCTGCCCAGCCAGGACGAGCTGGAGATCATCTACCGCAACCTCAAGCCAACCACCGACGAGAACTGGTGCTACGCCCGCAGCGGCATCAACCTGCACGCCGTCACGCCGACCCTGCCCTACACGCCCGACTTCCCCGTGCAGACCGAAGCCGAACTGTTCAAGGCTGGCGGCGAGCAGGCCTTCGAGACGGCCTGGTACTGGAGTTCGACGCAGCACGTCTCGAACTCCTACTATGCCTGGTATCAGACTTTCTACGACGGCTACCAGCACTGCTACAACCAGTACAACGAGCTCAGAGCCCGTGCCGTCCGCAGATTAAAAATTTAGTCCTTCATCCATTTCACAGGAGCCACCATGAGCACCATCACTCTCGAAGCAGTCAAAACCGAGCAAGGCAAGCTGGCCAGGATGATCGCCCAGCTCGAAGAAGACATGAAGAAGAGCCCCGGCTTTTTCGAGTACCAGGGCAAGCGCATTCCGCTGGAAACCGGCGAGCGCTACATTGGCACGATCATCAGCGCAGACGGTTCGCGCAACCACCACATCATCCTGTTGCCCGGTGAGCAGAACAACGTCAAATGGCAAGCGGCAATGGACTGGGCAGCCTCCATCGGCGGCGAACTCCCGGACCGCTGCGAGTCTGCCCTGCTCTTCGCCACCATGAAGGATGAATTTGAGTCCGAGTGGTATTGGCTTCGTGAGCAGCACGTCTCGTACTCGGACTATGCCTGGTTTCAGAATTTCACCAGCGGCAACCAGAGCTACAGCCGCAAGAACGACAAGCTCAGCGCCCGTGCCGTCCGCAGATTAATCATTGAGTAATTCAATTATTTGGTTTTCATCAGCATGGCTATCCATACCCAACTGCCCATTTACAAGGTCGCTTACGACCTGCTCGATGTTGTCACCGATCTGGTGAAGAACATGCCGCGCGATTTCAAGCAGTCCATCGGCGGCAAGATCAGCCAGGAGTGCGTCGAGATCGTGGTGCTGATCTTCCGCGCCAACTGCGCGCGGGACAAGGCGCCACACCTCGGCGAACTCATCGAGCGCCTGCAGGTGGCCGAGCTGCTGTTGCGCCTCTCGCGCGACAAGCGGCTTATCTCCACCAAGCAGTACGCGCAGGCGGTCGAGCTGACCAACAGCGTCGGCAAGCAGGCGGGTGGATGGCGCCGTTCCGCACTTTCGCCAGCTTCGTGATGGTCAAGGCCACCATGACTGTGCGAACTTTTAATCTGGTCGTGCCGCTGGCTCACAAGGCCACCGCCATGCGCATCACGGATACCGATGGCGAGAGCCATGCCAGGTCTGGCGCAGTTTCCCCGCTGATCGGCCCAGGCCTTCAGCGAGGCGACGTGGATAGCACGAATCGACGCAGCACGTCTCAAACTCAAACTATGCCTGGTATCAGAATTTCAACAACGGCAACCAGAACTACAACAACAAGAACAACAAGCTCAGAGCCCGTGCCGTCCGCAGATTACCCCGCGCGCCACCCTGCTGATTTTTCTTTCGAGGCCCTGGTGCAAGCCTACCTCGACTGCCGCCAGGCCAAGCGCAACACCGCCAGCGCACTGGCCTTCGAGCAAGACCTTGAGCGCAACCTGTGCGCGCTGCATGCCGAGCTGACCGCCGGCACCTACCAGCCCGGCCGCTCCATCTGCTTCGTCATCACCCGGCCCAAGCCGCGCGAGGTGTGGGCGGCCGACTTCCGCGACCGCATCGTGCACCACCTGCTCTACAACCGCATCGCGCCCAGGTTCTACGCCAGCTTCATTGCAGACAGTTGCGCCTGCATTCCCGGCCGCGGCACCCTGTACGCCGCCCAGCGGCTGGAATCCAAGGTGCGCAGCATCACGCAAAACTGGAGCCGGCCGGCCCACTACCTCAAGATGGACCTGGCCAACTTCTTCGTCAGCATCGACAAGCACATCCTGCGTGAGCTGCTGGCCAAGCGAATCACCGAACCATGGTGGATGCGGCTTGCCGACACCCTGCTCTTCCACGACCCGCGCCAGGACTTTGAATACCATGGCAAGCCTGCGCTACTCGACAAGGTGCCGCCGCACAAGCGCCTCACCAACCAGCCCGTCCACCTTGGTCTGCCCATCGGCAACCTCAGCAGCCAGTTCTTCGCCAACGTCTATCTTGATGTTCTCGACCAGCACATCAAGCACCGCATCGGCGCCCGGCACTACATCCGCTACGTCGACGACTTCATCCTGCTGCACGAATCGCCCCAGTGGCTGAACGATGCCCGGAAAGAGATCGAGTCCTTCCTTCCTGCGCGGCTCAATGCCCGCCTCAACCCCAGCAAAACCATCCTGCAGCCCGTTGACCGCGGCGTCGACTTCGTCGGCCAGGTCATCAAGCCCTGGCGCCGCGTCACCCGAAAACGCACCGTAAACGAAGCCATTAATCGCGTGGCCAGCATCAGGGCTGAGGATCTATTCGAGACGGCAAACAGCTACTTCGGCCTGCTCGGGCAGGCAACCCGCAGCCACAAGCACCGCGCACGGCTGGCCAATGCAATCAGGCCGCGTGGACATTCGATTAAGTCTGACCTGACAAAAGCCTACAGGAGACCATCTTGAAACCCCAATTCATAAACCCAGACGTCCACTCTGTCCCCTGCAACGGCTGCACACTCTGTTGCCACAACGACGCCATCCGTCTGCTACCTGGCGACGATCCCGACCAATACGAAACCCAACCCCATCACTACATGCCCGGCCAGCTCATGCTCAAGCACAAGCCAAACGGCGACTGCATCTACCTGGGCGAATCCGGCTGCAGCATCCACGACCGCCGGCCGCGCATGTGCAAACGCATGGACTGCCGCACCATCGCTCGCGTCTTCACCTGGACCCAGGTACGCAAGATGGAGCGCCGCAACGCCATCAAAATGGCTGTATGGCAGCGCGGAAAGGAACTTCTCAAGAATGCCTAAATCCGCCAAACCCAAGCGCGCCTACAAACCTCGCCCCATCGTCAAGCCCCTCAAGGCCCGCAACGACTGGGTGATGGAAGGCGAAGTCCATGCTGCGCTGCTCGCGATCGAGGCCGACCAGGTGCAAGAAATCCATCTGGCAAATTTGGGTAGCCATGCAGACCTCGTGCGGCGGCTGGAGACCGCACCATTCCATGCCCAGCGCCAGGCCCAAACCATCGTGCGTATCCTCGCCGAAATCATGGAACGCAAACCTCCTACCGTCACTCAGCTCGAACAAATCGCGATTCGTGCGGCGCTGAAGATCACTCTCCCCGTTCTGCGGCAGGCAAGCAACTACGCCGTCGAGAGAGCTGCGCAAGCGGCATGGAAAGCCTACGCGCGCGATGGAGGGTTGAAGGTAGACCTTTGAAACCGGTCCGACGCCCGTGCAGGCGAAACTGGTGTCCGGAGCAACCCCCGGAACAGCAAGAGTAGGCTAGGCCTATAATCTTGAAAAAGCCCGCTACGGCGGGCTTTTTGTTATCCTAGCCGCCGATTTAGTTTTAAGCATCTTCGGGCAGCCCAGCGAAACGAAACCGACTTTTGGAATACTGCTCATGTACGTGGTCCTGATTGCCCTGCTCTACATACTGCTGATGATGGTGGTAACGGCCGAATCCGTCTTCAAGGGGGTGATGGTGCTGCTGTTCGGCGGCGGATTCATCGCCCTGGTGTTCTATCTTCTGGACACGCCGCGCCGCGTGCGCTCAAGACGCATGGCCGAAATGGCCGATCGCGGTGATGGCGGCGATGCCTAGGCCGATCAGCAGCACCTGTTCCAGCGTGGCCGAAAGCTCCGGGCGCTTGTGCAGGCCGGGGATGAGATCCGCCACCGCCACATAGATCATGCTCGAAGCCGCGACGCCGAGCAGATAGGGCGTGACGCCATCCATGTCCGCCAGCGCCAGATAGCCCAGCAGCCCGCCGAACACCATGGCCACGCTGGACAACAGGTTGTAGAGCAACGCCTTCGATTTGCTGTAGCCGGAATGCAGCAGCACCAGGAAATCGCCCACTTCCTGCGGCAGTTCGTGGGCAATGATCGCCATGGCGGTCACGATGCCAAGCTGGGTGTCGGCCACGAACGCGCCGGCAATCAGCACCCCGTCCACGAAATTGTGGAAGGTGTCGCCGATCAGGATCATCAGGCCCGCGCGGTGGTGCTCTTGCTGCCCACCGTGCCCATGGCCATGATCGTGGTCGTGGTTATGCCCGTGATCGTGGCCGGATTCATGCCCGGGCGGCTCCAGACCATGAACTTCGCACGTCTCATGGTGGCAGTGGCGCCACAGCACCAGTTTTTCCAGGATGAAGAAAGCCAGCAGGCCGCCCAGCACGGCGGCCGCCACCGCTTGGGGGGAGCCTTCCTCCAGCGCATGCGGCAGCACTTCCAGGAATCCCGCGCCCAGCAAGGTGCCGACCGCGAAGCTGACCAGACGCGGCACCCAGGCCGGATGCGCGGCGAAGGTGAACAGGCCTGCCAGCAGCACGCTCAGCACGCCTCCCGCCAGGGTGGCGGCCAGGATCCAGGCAAGTGTATGCATATCGGGTATGCGCCTATGCGGCAGGCGGTCGCGAAAATTGCGTGATTATAAGGGATTACCCCGTCAAGGCGCCGCCCGCCAGATGAGCGAAGCCATGCGGCCGGTCGCCCCGTCGCGGCGATAGGAGTAGAAGCGCGCCTGGTCGGCATAGGTGCAAAGCCCGCCGCCGTATACTTCGCGCACGCCCGCGCGCGCCAGCCGCAGGCGGGCCAGTTGGTAAATATCGGCCAGCCACTTGCCGGGCTGTCCCGGCAGGAATGCGGCCGCAGCGGCCGGCAGATCGCGCACGAAAGCCTCGCGCACCTCCTCGCCCACCTCAAAAGCCTGCGGGCCGATGGCCGGCCCCAGCCAGGCCAGAACCTCGGCCGCGTCGCAGCGCATCGCCGCCACGCTGGCCTCCAGCACGCCGGCCGCCAGGCCGCGCCAGCCGGCATGGGCGGCCGCCACGCGCGTGCCGCCGCGGTCGCAGAACAATACCGGCAGGCAGTCCGCGGTCAGCACGGCGCAGACCGTGCCGGGCATGAACGCCACCGCGGCATCGGCTTCGACGGGCCCCTGCAGCTGATCGGCCTGCGCCACTGCGGTGCCGTGCACCTGCACGAGCCACTTGGGCTCGTCCGGCAGGAAAGCGCGCAGCCGCCGGCGATTGAGCGCGACCGCCGCCGGATCGTCGCCCACGTGGTCGCCCAGATTGAGGCTGGCGTAGGGCGGCCGGCTGGCGCCGCCGGCACGCGTGCTCACCAGCGCATGCACGCCGGCGGGCGCCGGCCAGTCGGGCTCGATGAACTGCATGCGTCGAACCGCGGCTGCCCGGCCTAGGCGGCCACGCCCCAGGTGCCGCCCGCGCGCATCAGCGCGAGCAGCATCTCCATGTCTTCCGGCAGCGGCGCTTCCCACTCCATGCGCTCGCCGGTGTAGGGGTGGTTCAGCGCGAGCCGGGTGGCATGCAGGGCCTGGCGCGGGAACGCCATGGCGCGGCCGCGCCGCACGTTGGAATAGGTCTTGTCCCCGACCAGGGGATGGCCGATGTGCTTCATGTGCACGCGGATCTGGTGGGTGCGGCCGGTTTCCAGGCTGCAGCGCAGCAAGGTCGCGCTGGGGAAGCGCTCCTCGACCGCATAGTGCGTGATGGCGGGCTTGCCCAGGGGATGCACGGTGCGCCGCGTGCGCTGGATGGGGTCGCGCGCCAGCGGCGCATCCACCGTGCCGGCGCCGTCGATCTCGCCCTGGACCACGGCGAGATACTCGCGTTTGACCGTGCGGCCGTGCATCTGCCTGACCAGATCGGTGTGCGCCTTGAGGGTCTTGGCCGCCACCATGAGGCCGGAAGTATCCTTGTCCAGCCGGTGCACGATGCCTGCGCGCGGCAGGTCGGCCGCGCCTGCCGTATGGTGCAGCAACGCATTGAGCAAGGTGCCGGTGTGGTTGCCGTTGCCCGGATGCACCACCAGGCCGGCCGGCTTGTTGATGACGATGATGGCCGGATCCTCGAACACGATGTCGAGCGGGATGTCTTCCGGCTCGTCCGGCCGGGTCTGGGGGTCCGCCTCGGGAAACACCGTGATCGCCTCGCCGCCCCAGACCTTGTCGCGCACCCCCGCCGGCTGGCCGTTGACCAGGACGTTGCCGGTGCGTATCCAGTTCTGCAGGCGGTTGCGGGAATATTCCGGCAGCATGCTCACCAGCGCCTGATCGAGGCGGATGCCGCCCAGCGCCGGGGGCACCTCCCCATGCCAGGGATCGAGGTCGGAATTTCCCTTATAATCGTCGTCGTCGTCCAAACCCACGTCACTCATGACCTTCAAACTCCTTAACACTGCGGTTCGCCCTTTTTTCATGTGGCGTGCGGCGCTCGCCATCGTCGCCCTCAACCTCGGGCTGTCGGGTTGCGGGCTGCTCCCCGAGGTCGCTGACGAAACCGCCGGCTGGTCGGCGCAGCGCCTCTACTCCGAGGCCAAGGACAATCTCGATAAAGGCGACTACGAGCAGGCCATCAAATTATACGAGACCCTCGAAGCGCGCTACCCCTACGGACGTTACGCCCAGCAGGCCCAGCTCGAAATCGCCTACGCCTACTACAAGGACCAGGAGTCGATTTCCGCCATCGCCGCATGCGACCGCTTCATCAAGCTCCACCCCAATCACCCTAACGTCGATTATGCGTATTATCTGAAGGGCCTGGCCAATTTCACCGAGGATCAGAGCCTGTTCTCGCGCATTGCCACCCAGGACATGAGCGAGCGCGACCCCAAGGCCGCGCGCGACTCCTTCGCCGCCTTCAAGGAACTGGTCAACCGCTTTCCGGACAGCAAGTACGCGGAAGATTCCCGCGCGCGCATGAAATACCTGGTCAACGCCATTTCCGCCAACGAGGTCCACGTCGCCAAGTACTACCTCAAGCGCGAGGCCTACGTGGCGGCGGCCAACCGGGCCAAAAGCGTGGTGACCAACTATCCCGAAACCCCGTCCGTCGAAGAGGCGCTGGCCATCATGGTCGTGGCCTACGACAAGCTGGGCATCAACGATCTCCGCGACGACGCCATGCGGGTGCTCAAGCTCAATTACCCCAACAGCAAATATGCCCAGGGCGTCGATCTGACCGGCAAGGATTGGTGGAAGCTCTGGTAAGCGGCTGAACCGGCGGCCGCCTGCCGCCTTAGCGCAGGACCGCCGCCGGCCCGCTCTTGACCAGGGCCATGACCTCGTTCACCCCCAGGTGCAGCAGCAGGGCCACTTCCTGGAAGTCGTCCAGCAGCGCGGCGTCATGCCAGCCGTTGTCCGAATGCCGCGCCAGCCTGATTGCCAGCGTCACGTTGCGCACGCGCGGCAGCCTGGCCTGCGCCGGATCGCCCAGGCTGACCAGCAGTTCCGGCAGCTGCCATTCCATGGTCAACCGGCGTTGCAATTCCATGTCCGAGAACCCCAGAACCTGAAGTTGCGCGTCGGCGCTGTGCTGCGCGCGGTCCGCCGCCTGGAGCGTTTTGATCTGCAGCATGGGCCCGGGATTGAAGCACCACATCAGCATTTCACCGACATGGCTCAGCAGCGCGGAGGTCCGCACCTCCTGCGCATGCAGATCGTGCAGACGCAGCGCCCAGTCGCCGGCGTAATAGGCTGCGCGCTGCGCGCGGCGCACCGTGTGCATCAGATGCGCCAGCGCTTCGTGCTGCGAACCGAGCAGTTCTTCGGCAACCCGGCCTGTCGCCACCTCGCGGAAGAAGGTTTCCAATCCCATCATCAGCAGGGCATGCCTTGCATCCACGATCTCGTAGAGCTGATGGCGCGCCTTGTGCATCTGCAGGTGGCGCAGCAGCCTCAGGGTCATGAACGGATCGTCGTCGACGACGTCGACGATGTGGTCCGCGCTGCCTTCGGCCCGCAGCCGGTGCAGCTGTTGGGCCGTCGAGCGCAGCACGGGAATGTCGGCCTGCCCGAAGAAGGCGATCCACTCCTCCAGGCTTTGCGGCTGTTTCGGTGCCGGGGCGGTGTCCTGCTCGGGCATGCCGGCGCCCCTCAGATGGCCGCTTCTCCCGATTCCCCGGTGCGGATGCGGATCACCTGCTCGACATCGCTCACGAAAATCTTGCCGTCGCCGATCTTGCC
The DNA here is from genome assembly GCA_024709485.1 of Hydrogenophilaceae bacterium. Taxonomy (GTDB): domain Bacteria; phylum Pseudomonadota; class Gammaproteobacteria; order Burkholderiales; family Thiobacillaceae; genus UBA6918. Next base: position 105,190 of record JANJWO010000074.1, read on the forward strand.
GGTGCGCGCGGCCTTGATGATGGCTTCGACCGCGTGTTCGGCATTGCTGTCCGCCACCACCAGCTCCAGTTTCAGCTTGGGCAGGAAGTCCACGACGTACTCGGCGCCGCGGTACAGCTCGGTATGGCCCTTTTGCCGGCCGAAGCCCTTGACTTCGGTGACGGTCAGGCCGCTGATGCCGATCTCGGACAAGGT
>JANJWO010000012.1 GCA_024709485.1 Hydrogenophilaceae bacterium
GGGTGGTCTGCGCGGTGTCGAGGGCGCCGCCGGTGGTGAACACCAGGCGGCCCTGCAGGGCCGCCGGCTCGTTGTCCAGCTGGACGTAGACGTCCCAGCCCGCAGGCTGCGCGGGCGGGCCGGCCGTGGCATCCTGGCGCACGAAGAAGCTTTGCATGATGTGCTCGTTGCCGAGGCTGTCGAACACCGGCACCGCCATGGAGTTGTTGTAGGACAGCGGATCGTTCACGCTGAACACCGGATTGGACGGCACCGGGCTGCCATCGTTGAGGTTGAGCGTGGCCTTGACCTGGGTGGTGATCCTGGGTTGGAGGTCGGCGGTGGAAAGCAGCAGCGGCGACGGCGCTCCGGTCAGCACGATGCCGTTGGGGTCGGCGGGATAGCCGGTGAGGCGGCCGCCGGTGGGGCTCACGATATAGCCGTCCTTGTCGATCTTGAACTGGCCGTTGCGCTGGTAGCTGATGCTGCCGTTGTTGTCCATGCGAAAGAAGCCGCCGCCGTTGATGGCGATGTCCATGGGATTGCTGGTGGCGGTGATGTTGCCCTGGGTGAACTGCTGGCTCACCGCCGCGACGCGCACGCCGATGCCGATCGCGCTCGATCCGGAACCGGTCAGCTGATTGGCGTAGATATCGGCGAACTGCACCTGCGACTGCTTGAAGCCCACCGTGGTGGCGTTGGCGACGTTGTTGCCGATGGAATCCAGGTTCTTCGCCGCTGCGTTCAGTCCGCTCAGGCCTTGTTGGAAACTCATGTTCTGCTCCTTGAATTAATAACGCTGCTGCTCAGAAAATCCGCCGGATATCGGCATAGCCCACGCTTTGGTTCCCCGACAGGTTCAACTGCACGCCCTGGCCGTCCTGCGAAACGCTGTTCACGATGCCCAGGCTCAGCGGCGTCACGCTCAGCGGCTTGCCGCCCTGGATCGCCTCGATTTCGAAGCGGTACTGCCCGTCCGGCGCCGGCGTGCCGTCGCCCTTCAGTCCGTCCCAGGCCACCATGCCCACGCCGCCGTCGCGCGCGCCCAGGTCGAGGGTGCGCACCGCCTTGCCCGAGGCGTCGTAAACGGTGGCGGTGACCTTGTCCGCCGGGCGGCTCAACTCGAAGCCGATGAGGTTTTCGTATTCGGCCGGGCTGATGCGGTCGCCCGGCACCAGCACGCCGTGGCCGAGCAGGCTGGCGGCTTGCGAAAGCTGGCTGGCGCCCATGCTGGCGGCCAAGGCCTCCAGCCCGGCGTTCATCTTCTCGATGCCCTCCACCGTCGACAGCTGCGCCATCTGGCTGGTCACCTGGGCGTTGTCCAGGGGATTCAGGGGATCCTGGTTCTTCATCTGCGCGACCAGCAGGCTCAGGAAGCGGTCCTGGGTCTGCTGGGCGCCGCCCTTCGCGGCGCCGGCGGTGGCGCCGTATGCGCTACCGGCGCTGGTGGTGTCCTGTACGGTGCTCATGGCTGCTCCTCTTTAAATTTGCGAATCCGCGTCACGACCCCAGGGTCAGGGTCTTGGCCAGCAGGGCCTTGGCGGTGTTCATCATCTCCACGTTCGACTGATAGGAACGCGAGGCGGAAATCATGTTGACCATCTCCTCGACCACGTTGACGTTGGGCATGGTCACGTAGCCCTTTTCGTCGGCGAGCGGATTCTTGGGGTCGTACACCGACTTCATCGGCGTGGGGTCCTCGACCACGGCCGCGACGCTCACCCCGGTGGCGCCGCCGCCTTCCACCGGCGTGGCGGCGAACACCACCTGCTTGGCCTTGTACGGCGCGCCGGTGGAGCTGGTCGCGCTGTCGGCGTTGGCGAGATTGCTCGCCACCACGTTGAGCCGCTGCGACTGGGCGTTCATGGCCGAGCCGGCGACATCGAAGATGTTGAAAAGCGATGACATCGGGCTATCTCCTTATCTAATCCCCTTGCTCAACCCTGGATCGCGGCCAGCATCGACTTGATCTGGCTGTTCAAGAAGGTCAGGCTGGCCTCGTAGCGGATGGCGTTGTCGAGAAACTGCGCGCGCTCCGCATCCATGTCCACGGTGTTGCCGTCCACGCTGCCCTGCGCCGGCTTGCGGTAGAGCAGCGCGGCGTCGGCCGCGCCGGACTGCGCCGGGGCGCCCCGCAGATGCCCGGCCGCCGTGGTGGCCAGGCTGGAGTGCTGCGGCGCCGGCGTCCCGCTCCCGGAACCGAGCGCATTGGTCAGCGCCGTCTTGAAATCGACGTCGCGCGCCTTGAAGTTGGGCGTGTCCGCGTTGGCGATGTTCGAGGCGAGCACCTGTTGCCGGTGTTCGCGCACCTGCAGCGCCTGCTGATGGAACTTGAACAGCTCGTCCAGTTTGTTGATCATTTCAGCGCTCCCGCCGCGCCTCGCGCAGCTTGCCTTTTTCGATGGCTGAATCCTAGGACGGGCCGCGTCAAGTCAATCGCTCGATTAAGGGGCGAAAGCCCGCTTATTTCCACCCTTGAAAAAAAAACCGCTTTCCTACAATGCCAGTACCCATAAAGGAATGGCATTTGCCGCCGATACACCCACTGAGAGCATGTAAAAGGATGATGACCCCGCCCTTGGCTCGCTGCGGATTGATGGCTTTGGCCCTGGCCCTGCCCGCTGCGGGCGCGGCCGCCAGCCTGCAGGATCCGGCCCAGGTCGCGCGCGCGGCCGAGCAGTTCTTGCGCACGCAGACCGCCGGCCTGCCCGGCAAGGTCAGCGTGCGGGCGACCCCGCCGTCGCGCCTTGCGCTGCCGGCCTGCGCCGCGCTGGAAGCCTTCCAGCCCAAGGGCAGCCGCCTGTGGGGGCGCACCACGGTGGGGGTGAAATGCCTGGCGCCGGCGCAATGGAGCGTATATCTGCCGGCAGTGGTGCAGGTGATCGGCGAATACGTCGCCGCCGCCGTCCCCCTCAAGCAAGGCCAGCCGATCAGCGCCGACATGGTGGTGCTGCGTACCGGCGATCTCGGCCAGTTGCCGGCCGACATCGTCACCGACCCGGCGCAGGCCGTCGGTCACGGCCCGATCGCGGGCCTGGCCGCGGGCGCGCCCTTGCGCCGCGAGCTGCTGCGCGCGCCGCGTGTGGTGCAGCAGGGGCAGCGCATCCGCCTGGTGCTGAACGGGCCGGGCTTTACGCTCAACGCCGAAGGCAAGGCCCTGGCCCACGCCAGCGCGGGCCAGACGGTGCAGGTGAAGACCGACGGCGGCCAGGTGGTGAGCGGCATCGCGCAGGCGGATAATGCAGTGGAAGTGATGTTCAGGTGAAAACAGTTATTCAGTTGCCAGTTAAGTCGGGCTGAAGAAACTGAAAACTGATTACTGACAACCGTTTCTTTTGACAGGAAGAGCAATCGTGAAAATCGACAACCTCCCCAGCATCCCCGCGCTGTCCGGTGGCGGCAACCGCCCCGCCCGGACGGAAGCCAAGGCCGGCGGCAATGCAGGCAGCGGCGTCGTCGTCAGCGACAGCGCCGCGCAGCTGCAGGCGCGGGCATCGGACAGCCAAGCCGTGAACCGCGCGCGCGTCGAGGAGATCAAGCAGGCCATCGCCTCCGGCAACATCACCATCAACGCGGCCAACATCGCCGACGGCCTGCTCGACTCGGTGGTGAACATGCTCGGCAAAGGCAGGGCATGAGCGCTGCCGCCTTCCTCCAGCAGCTCGCCGCCGAGCACCAGGCCTGGCTCGCCCTCCTCGAACTGCTCGAACAGGAGGAAAGCGCGCTGGTGCGCGGCGACGGCGACCAGCTGGCCGCGATCAACGAGCCCAAGCTCCTGCGCCTGCAGGAAATCACCGGCTTCGTGCAGGCGCGCAACGGCCTGCTTGCCGCCGCCGGCTTCCCGCCCGACCACGGCGGCATGGCCGACTGGATCGCGCGCCATGGCAAGGACGAAGGCGAAAAACTCTGGCAAACCCTGTGCGACTGCGAGGCGCGCGCCCGCAAACTGCACGAACGCATCGGCATCCTGCTCAACATGCGCATGAGCGCCACGCGCCAGGCCCTGAACGTCCTGCTCGCCGCGGCCAACGGCCAGGGCAGCGGCTACGGCCAGGACGGCATGGCCGTCACCCCCAGCGGCGGCCGGGCGCTGACTTCGGCTTGAATCCAGGGAAAACAAATGCCGGTGAAAACACCGGCATGGCGCGTTTTATGGGGCAGTATCCGGTTGGAGCGCCCCGCAGACTGTCCGAAGCGCGAAGGCTGTGTCGACTGCAAGTAAGCGCTCGGGCTAGCGCCGAGCTCGCCGGGCCAGCAGCCCGTCGAGCCGGTTCGCAAACGTCTTCCGGTCGGCGGCCGAAAACGCCGCTGGCCCGCCGGTTTCCACCCCGCTACCGCGCAGACCATCCATGAAATTGCGCATCGTCAGCCGCTCCTGAATGTTTCCTGCGTCGAGCAACTCGCCGCGCGGATCGAGCACGCGGGCGCCCTTGGCGATGACCAATGCGGCAAGCGGCACATCGGCGGTAATCACCAGATCGCCCTCTTCCGCCTCGAGCGCGATGCGCTGATCGGCGACGTCGAATCCGGATGGCACCTGCAGCGCGCGTATCCAGGGTGAAGGCGGCACGCGCAGCATCCTGTTGGCGACCAGCGTCAGCGGCACCTGTGCGCGATTCGCGGCGCGGTAGAGAATGTCCTTGATGACGGCCGGGCAGGCGTCGGCATCGATCCAAATCTTCATAACGGAGCCTTTTCTGGCGGGGCTCTACAATAACATTTCAATTTGCCGCCAGCTGCCCGCATGCACCCCCGCTACGTCATCTCGCCCGAAGAAGTCGAAATCACCGCGATCCGCGCGCAAGGCGCTGGCGGACAGAACGTCAACAAGGTCGCCAACGCCGTGCATCTGCGTTTCGACATCGCCGCATCAAAACTGCCGGAAGCGATCCGCGAGCGGCTGCTGAAACTCGGCGACCAGCGCATCAGCAAGGACGGCGTGGTCATCATCAAGGCGCAGGAATTCCGCAGCCTGGAGAAAAACCGCACCGAGGCCCTGCGCCGCCTGCAAGAACTGATTGCCAGCGTCGCCGTGCTGCCGAAGAAACGCCGCCCGACCAAGCCGACCAGAACCGCCATCGCGAAGCGGCTCGAAAACAAGGCGCGGCGCGCGACGATAAAGGCGGGGCGAGGAAAGATCGACGAATAAACAATGGCGAACTTCGGTTTGACTGCCGTTAGACGGTTGGCGATAGCTTGGCACGGTCAATGGCGGAAGTTCGATAGGACAGGGCGATGACCGCTTCTCGGCCATTGCCGCCGGTGAGGCTGACCGCTCCCGATGTCGGGTCTTCAGCTGTAAGCCGTCAAACTGAAATACAACGTTGGCCATGCGCGGCAGGCGGCCGGCATGGCCGCTTGCCTGTCTGCTCGATGGAGCGGCTAGGGGGCCCCGGTTGCCTTGAACACGAGGGTGGGGCCTTGGCCGTGACCTTGGCTGTAGAAATAGTCTCCGCCAGGGCTGATCGCGACGGCCCTGCCTTTGCGTGCATCGGCAAAGTAGCGCCAGCCATAGCCCGGCTGCCCGATTGTTGCGGCATTGGAGATGACTTGCATGCCCGAGTCAGCCTGATGATTGCTGCGTGCCTCCTTGCCATGATCGTCTGCATGCGAAGGCACGCCCGTCATCGCGACTGCGATGCCGAGCACCACGGCAACATAATTTGGCTTCATGGTCGTTCCTTTCGATGGAGTCCAGTCGACGTTGACTGTCCATGTACTCTGAACCCTGGAAATTATGACAGCATTAACACACGTGTTCTGCGGCGGTGCCTCGCGCGGCTGCAAGAGAATCGGGAGGACGAGAACCCGCTTTCCGGCGGCTTTAATGTGCCAGGCCGCTGTGGCCGATAGGGTGCAGTGACTGGCCGACTGTCGAGCAAACCTGGGCAGGTTCACTAACCGCCCCACCCTCTTCAAGACTGCACATCGGATAGGCAATCAAGCGTCCGGCTTGGCGATCGGGATCTCCTTCACCTCGTCCGGCAGGCCGGAGAGGATGAGCAGGGTGACGCGGCGGTTGCGCGCGCGGCCCTCCGCGGTGGCGTTGGATTCGACCGGTTGGCTGGCTTCGCGGCCGACCGCCATCAGGCGCGCGGCGTCGATGCCGCGCGCGGCGAACAGGCGCGCGACGCTGGTGGCGCGCACGGCGGAAAGCTCCCAGTTGGAGGCGTAGATGGAGTTGCTGATCGGCACGTCGTCGGTGTGGCCGGTGATTTCGAGGTTGAAGCTCAACGGTCTGAGGATGTCGGCGACCGCGCCCAGGGCCTTGAGCGATGCCGCTTCGAGCTCGGCCGAACCGGGCGCGAACAGGACGTTGGCATTGATTTCCACGCTGACGCCGCGGCGCCCGCGGGTGATGCGCACCCGGCCTTCCTTGACCAGCGGACCCATGGCGTCGAGGATGGCGGCCGCCACGTCGGCCATGCCTTTTTCCTCGCGCTGCTCCGCCTGCTTCCTTGCCGGCGGCGGCGCGGGCTGCGCCGGCGCGACGGAGCGCGCGGCCGCCTCCTTGCCGAAGGCGTCGACGAGGGAATCGGACAGCACGCGGTATTTTCCCTCGTTGACCGAGGAGATGGCGTACATCACCACGAAGAAGGCGAACAGCAGGGTGATGAAGTCGGCGTAGGAGATCAACCAGCGCTCGTGGTTGTCGCGCACCTCGGTCTTGTGTCGGCGGGGCTTGCGGCGCATGGCTTGCCCTACAGGTAGTTCTGCATGCGCTGCTCGATCAGGCGCGGGTTTTCGCCGCGGGCGATGCCGACCAGGCCCTCGCACAGCATTTCGCGCTCGTGGCCGCGGCGGGCGATGAGGATCTTGAGCTTGTTGGCCAGCGGCAGGAAGACGAGGTTGGCGAGCCCCACGCCGTAGAGGGTGGAGACGAAGGCGACGGCGATGCCGGGGCCGAGCATGTGCGGCTCGCTGAGGTTCTCCATCACCTGGATCAGGCCCATGACGGCGCCGATGATGCCGAGCGTGGGGGCGTAGCCGCCGGCCGCCTCCCAGATGCGCGCGGCCTGGTACTCGCGGCCTTCCAGGGTGTTGATGTGGATTTCCATGGCTTCGCGCAGCTTGTCGGGCTCGGTGGCGTCGACCAGCAGTTGCAGGCCGTTCCTGAGATAGGGATCGGCGACGAATTCGAGCTGGCGCTCCAGCGCGAGCACGCCCTCCTGGCGCGCGATGTGCGCCCAGCCGGCGAGCTTGCGCACGCTTTCGCGCGCATCCGATGCGGGGGGGCGAAAGGCCCAGGCGGCCATGCGCATGCCGCGCAGGAACACGCCGAAGGGATTGTGCAGCAGCACGGCGGCGAGGGTGCCGAGCACCACGATGACGATCGCCGCGGGCTGCAAAAAAAACCCGATCTCCCCGCCCTCGATGGCCTGCCCGCCGAAGACGGCGACGGCCGCCAGCGCGAGGCCGGTCAGACTCCCGAAATCCACTTGCCGTCCTTGAGCTTGGCCCGCAGGCGTGCCACGGCCTGGCTGTGCAGCTGGCAGATGCGCGATTCGCTGACGCCGTACACTTCGCTGATTTCGCGCAGGTTGAGTTCCTGCTCGTAGTAGAGCGACATCAGCAGCTTCTCGCGTTCGGGCAGGTCTTCAATGGCCGCAATGAGGGAGTCGCGCAAGCCGCGGTCCAGCAGCTGCTGCAGCGGAATCCAGGAGTCGTCCGCGCGCTGCTTGTCGAGGAAGGAGTCTTCTTCGTCGTCGCTGCCGAAATCCTCGAAATAGAGGAGCTGATGGCCGCGCGCATCGCCCAGCATGGACTGGTAGTCGGCGAGCGGAATCTTCATGGCCTCGGCGATTTCCTTCTCGGACGGATGGCGGCCCAGGCGGTTCTGCAGCCCGCTGATGGTTTTCTCGATCTCGCGCATGGATTTGCGCAGGCTGCGCGGCATCCAGTCGGACTGGCGCAGCTCGTCCAGCATGGAGCCGCGTATGCGCTGGATGGCATAGGCCTCGAACTGGCCGCTCTGCGCCTCGTCGTAGCGGCTGATCGCGTCCAGCAGCCCCATCATGCCGGCCTGGACGATGTCGTTTTCGTCCACGTTGGGCGGCAGCCGGCCCATCATGTTGCGGGCCAGGCGCTTCACCATCGGCATGTAGGTGGTCAGCAGATCTCCCTTCTCCTCGGTCTTTTTTCCATTGGCGCTGTACATGGGCTAGGCTCTTTTGCATGCTCCAAGCAAACGGCGGCCCTGGAGCAGATTTCCCATGAAGCCGCCCAGCTCGCCCAGCTCCACCGCGCGCGGCCAGCGCAACAGGCCATCGGCGAGGCGCCGGAACTGGACGGTCGATTCGGCGATCGGGAACGCGTCGACCACGGACTTCCTCAGGCTGCCGGCGCGCGCCAGGCGCTCGTCATGGGGGACGAAACCGACATAGTCCGCCGCCACCCCCAGGTAGCTTTCCGCGGTCTGCGCGAAATTGGCGGCGATGACGCGCGCCTCTTCCGGGTTCGTCACGCGGTTCATCAGCAGGCGGAAACGCCGCTTGCCGAAATCCTGCGCGAGCTTCTTGACCAGGACGTAGCCCTGCTTGATCGATTCGGCGGAGGGCGACATCAGCACCACGATCTCGGCGCCGGCCAGCCCGGGCGGCAGACTGGCCGGATCGCAGCCATTCGGGCTGTCGACCAGGATCACGTCCGCCGTGCGCTGCAGCGTGGCGAATGCCTGCTCCAGGATTTCCTGCTGCGGCGCGGACAGGCGGGCAAGCTGCTCGAAGCTGCCGCCCATGGGCAGCACCTGCACGCCGTCCGGCGTGGTCAGGATGATGTCGGCGAGCGCGGCGCGGCGCGAGACCACCTCGAAGAGGTCGCCCTTGGGCTCGACGCCCAGCATGGCGCAGACGCCGCGGCCGCCGCTGTCCTGATCCAGCACCAGCACCTCGCGCCCCAGGCGGGCGATCGCCACGGCGAGATTGGACACGGCGGCGGTCTTGCCGTCGCGGCGCTGGCCGGACATGACGGTGATGACCTGCAGGCCGCCCTGCCCCAGGATCTTGCGCAGGCCTTCGGCCTGATCGGCGACGAAGTTAACCAAGGGCCACCGCGCTTTCCGCCGCCATGCGGCCCAGGCCGCCCGCCAGCGCGAACGGCACTTCGTCGTCCTGCAGGCGGAAGGGCGAAGCCTCCGGCCTGGTCTTGAAGGCGCGATGAATCAGGTACTGGCGATTGGCGAGATGCAGGTCTTCGGGCACGCGCTGGCCGGTGGCGAGGTAGTGCACGGTGAGCTGATGGCGGATGGCGCAGTCGAGCGCGGGGCCGAGGCTGGCGGCCTCGTCGATCTTGGACAAAACGCAGCCGTCCAGGCCCTTGGCGCGGTAGGCGCGCACCACTTCGTTGAGGGTTTCGCCGTGGCTGGTGGCGTTGAGCAGCAGCAGGCGCTTGATGGGGCGGCCACCCTGGCACAGCATTTCGGCCTGCTCGCCCACGGCCTGGTCGCGCTGGCTCATGCCCACGGTGTCGATGAGCACGGTGTGCTTGTTGCGCAGTTCCGAGAGCGCCAGCCTGAGGTCGGAAGCGTCGCGCACGGCATGCACCGACACGCCCAGGATCTTGCCGTAGATGCGCAGTTGCTCATGGCCGCCGATGCGGTAGCCGTCGGTGGTGAGCAAGGCCAGCTTCTCGGCGCCGTGGCGCACCACGAAGCGCGCGGCGAGCTTGGCGGTGGTGGTGGTCTTGCCGGCGCCGGTCGGGCCCATGAGGGCGAACACGCCGCCCCTTTCGAGCATGGAAGCCTCGCTGCCGAGGACCGGCAGATTGCGGGTGAGCGTGGCCCTGGCCCAGGCCAGCGCCTGCTCGTTGTCGCCGCCGGGCAGCTTCTCCACGAGCTGCCGGGCGAGCTGCGAGCTGAAGCCGGCGGCCAGCAGCTCGCGCATGACGAAAGCGCGCGCGGGATCGCGCCCGCCGAGGTCGCGCAGGCTGAGATCGGCCAGCTGCGCTTCCAGGCGGAACTGCATTTTCTTGATCTCCTTGAGCACGCTCTGCGCGAGCGCGCCGCCGTCCTTTTCCGCTGCGACCTTTGCGGGCAGGGCCTTTGCGGGCGCGGCCTGTTCCGGCGCGGCGAGCAACGACATGCGCGCGGGCGCAGCCTCGGGCTGCCTGCGCGCCAGCGGTGCGGCGTCTTCCACGGGCATGGCCAGCGACGCGACCTCTTCCGACGGCAGCGCCATGATCTCCACGCCGTCATCGGTCTGGCGATTGGCGAGAATGACGGCATCCGGCCCCAACGCGTCGCGCAGCTGGCGCATGGCCTCGCGCGTGGTTTTGGCGATGATCCTGCGTACGTTCATGCTGTTCCCCCTATCATGGAAGTCACCTTGATGATTTTTCCTTCAGGCACTTCGGCATGCGAAAGCACCTTCAATTGCGGCACCGTGCGGTGCAGGAAGCGCGCCAGCAGCGGCCGCAGCGCGGCCGGCGCCAGCAGCACGGCCGGCAGGTCCAGCGCTTCCTGGCGCCGCGTGGCGCTGGCGGCCTGCTCCAGCAGCGTGTCGGCCAGCCCCGGCTCCATGCCCGCGACATTGCCGCCGGCCTGAAGCGTTTGCAGCAGCAGATGTTCCAGGCGCTGATCGAGCGCGATCACCGGCAGCTCGGCGACATTGCCGAACAGCTGCTGCACGATGGCGCGGCCAAGCTCGACGCGCACCAGCGCGGTGAGTTCGTGCGGGTCCTGCACGCGCGGGGCGTTGTCGGCCAGGCAGTCGATGATGCTGCGCATGTCGCGGATGTGCACGCCCTCCTGCAGCAGGCTCTGCAGCACTTTCTGCACCGTGGACAGCGACAGCAGCTTGGGCACCAGATCCTCCACCAGCTTGGGCGTGTCCTTGGCCAGATGGTCGAGCAGCTGCTGCACCTCCTGGCGGCCGAGCAGTTCGGCGGCATGGGTCGTGACCAGATGATTGAGGTGGGTCGCCACCACGGTGCCGGCGTCGACCACGGTGTAGCCGTAGGCCTGGGCCTGCTCGCGCAGTTCCGGCTCGACCCACACCGCGGGCAGCCCGAATGCGGGATCCTGGGTCGCCATGCCGGGCAGCGTGGCATTGACGTTGCCCGGATCGATGGCCATGAACAGGCCGGCATGCACCTCGCCGGCGCCGATCTCGACGCCCTTCAGGGTGATGCGGTAGGCGCTGGGCCGGAGTTCCAGGTTGTCGCGGATGTGCACGGCGGGCGGCAGGAAGCCGATCTCGCGCGCGAATTTCTTGCGGATGCCCTTGATGCGGCGGATCAGCTCGCCGTCGCCGGAAGCGTCCACCAGCGGGATCAGGCGGTAGCCGAACTCCAGGCCCAGGGTGTCCACCGGGGCCACGTCGAGCCAGCTCGCCTCCTGCGTCTCCGGCGCCGGGGCCGGCGCCGGCAAGGGCGCTTCCTCCGCGACCGCCTGCTTCAGCTGCGATCTGCGGTAGCCCAGCGCGAACAGCCCGGCCGCGATCAGCAGGAAGACGAAGTTGGGCATGCCCGGCATCAGCCCCATCATGCCGATGATGGCGGCGGTGATGTAGAACACCTCGGGGCGGCTGAAGATGCTGGAGAACACCTGCGTGCCGACGTCGTCCTCGCCGGTGCTGACGCGGCTCACGATCATGCCCGCGGCGATCGAGATCACCAGCGCCGGAATCTGCGCCACCAGGCCGTCGCCGATCGCGAGCAGGGTGTAGTTGCGGGTCGCCTCGGCCAGCGCCAGGTCGTGCTGCAGCACGCCGATGGCGAGACCGCCGATGACGTTGATGAACAGGATCAGGATGCCGGCGATGGCGTCGCCGCGCACGAACTTGGAGGCGCCGTCCATGGAGCCGAAGAAATCCGCCTCCTGGGCCACCGCCGCGCGGCGCTGGCGCGCCTCGTCCTCGCCGATGAGGCCGGCGTTGAGGTCGGCGTCGATGGCCATCTGCTTGCCGGGCATGGCGTCGAGGGTGAAGCGCGCGCTGACCTCGGCGATGCGCCCGGCGCCCTTGGTGATGACCACGAAGTTGATGACCACCAGGATGATGAACACGACGATGCCCACCGCGTAGTTGCCGCCGATGAGGAATTCGCCGAAGGACTCGATGACCTTGCCCGCGGCGTCCGGCCCGGTGTGGCCGTGCATCAGCACCACGCGGGTGGAGGCGACGTTGAGCGACAGCCTGAGCAGCGTGCTGATCAGGAGCACCGTCGGGAAGGCGATGAAGTCGAGCGCCTTCTTGGTGTACAGGCTGACCAGCAGCACCATGATCGAGAGCGCGATGTTGAAGGTGAACAGCAGGTCGAGCATGAACGGCGACAGCGGCAGCACCAGCATCGCCAGGATCAGCATGATGAAGATCGGCCCGGCCAGCGCCTTGAGGTCGACGCCGGACAGTGCGGGAATTCTCAGCGCGGTGCTCATTGCGCGGCTCCAAGCGGATCGAGTTCACGCGGGACCTGCAGCTCCCGCGGCATTTCCGGCGCCACGCCGCCCGCCTGCCTGTAGTGGCGCAACTGGAACACGTAGGCCAGCACTTCCGCCACTGCGGCATACAGCGTCGAGGGGATTTCGTCGCCCAGCTCGGTGTGGCGGTAGAGCGCGCGCGCCAGCGGCGGCGCCTCCAGCGTCGGCACCTTGTGCTCGGCGGCGATTTCGCGGATTTTCGCGGCCACCAGGTCGGTGCCCTTGGCCACCACCCTGGGCGCGCGCATCTCGCCGTCGCTGTATTTGAGCGCCACGGCGTAGTGCGTGGGGTTGGTCACCACCACGTCGGCATTCGGAATCTCCGCCATCATGCGGCGGCGCGCGACCTCGCGCTGGCGCGCGCGGATCTGGGCCTTGATCATCGGGTCGCCGTCGGTTTCCTTGAGTTCCTGGCGCAGATCCTCGCGCGACATCCTCAGTTCTTTGTGGTGGTTCCAGATCTGGAACGGAACGTCGATGAGCACGACCACGAGCATGGCGCCCGAGATCAGCAGGAAGCCCTTGCCGACCAGATGGCCGAGGTGCCCGACCGCGAGCGGCAGGCTCTCCTGGCTCAGCGAAAAAATGGCTTCGCTGTTGGCGAAGAACAGCCACACCGCCACCGCTCCCAGCAGAATCACCTTGGCGACGGCCTTGCCCAGCTCGACCATTCCGGAAATCGACACCATGCGCTTGATGCCGGACAGCGGATTGAGGCGGTTGAATTTCGGCACGATGGCCTTGGCGCTGAAAAGCCAGCCGTGCAGCAGCATCGGCGTCAGCAGCGCGACCGCGAGCAGCAGCAAAAGCACCGGCGACAACGCCAGGATGGCATCGGTGGCCTGCCGCGACAGGCGGGTCAGCATGTCGGCGGGATCGGCCGTGAGCGAGGCATCGAAGCTGAAGCCGTCGCGCACCAGCTCGCCCATGGCGGTGCTGAGCGTATTGCCCATCGCCCACAGCACGCCGCCCCCCGCCATCAGCACGGCGAACGTGGAAAGCTCGCGCGAGCGGGGCACCTGCCCTTCTTCGCGCGCCTTTTCCAGCCGTCGTGGCGACGCTGGCTCTGTCCGTTCCTGATCGCTTTCTTCAGCCATTTCCCATCCGATAATCACGCGCCACACCCAGGGCATGGCGGCCTTTGGCGTGATTATTGACGAACGGGAAGCAAGCCCATCGGTGGAATAAGGCGGAATTAGGGGCGTAATTCAGGGGCTAGCGTGGCGTCCCCCGAGCGGTGAACTGCGCAACCAGCGCTTCCGTGGCCGCGGACACGCGCTCGCTCAACTCGGCCACCCGGATGGCATCCCGCCTCATCGCCGCGGGCTCGCGGTTCGCGAACAGGAGCTGCTGATAGGGTTCCCACTCGCGCCGGATCCGCGCCACGCCTGCCTTCGTTTCCGCCGATGCGAGCGGCGAACTTTCGATCTGGTTCAACTCGGCCGTGAAACGCGCGCGGGTGAGATGCAGCTCCACATAGGCCGGATCGTCATAGAGTCCCCAGGTGCGGTAGAAATAGAACTTGGCCATGCGCTGCGACAGCATGTGCTGGTGCCCCATGATATTGGCCAGATGGTCGAGTGGCGCGAGGGTGACGCCCTCGTAGGCCAGCGCCGCGCTGTGCGCCGCATCCTGCATCGCCTCGTTGGCATCGTACAGCGCGATGGCGCCCGCCTTGCTCGGTGCCGCCGCCAGCAGCGCCTTGCATTCCGCCCATGCGCCCCCCAGCCTGGCAAGCGCGCCCCGCACCGCCGGGGTCGGCTGGAAGGTTTTCAGCGTGGCGAGATTGGCTTCGAACTCGGTGATCGACCCTTGCAGGATTATCCGGGCGTCTTCGGCCGCGATGCCTTGTCCCAGCATGAGGTACGCCTTCACCATGCGCTGTGAGAGCATGCGCTGCTGCCCCATCAGATTCAGGGCGGACGCGGTATCCAGCCTTGCTGTCGCCAACGGGTAGGCTTCTGCATGCGCGGACGAAAACGAGGCAAACGCCAGCCCTGCCGGAGACGCGACCGCCCCGCCGGGGTGACGGCCGACCATGAACGGTGCGCTGACGAAGGCGGTTGCGCCCATCAGCAGAAAGACGCCAATGGTTCTGGCGCGAATTTTTCGTGTGAATTCCATGTCTCTCTCCGCCAAGGGCGCACGCGAGGCGCCGATGATTTTCAGCGTAAAGACAATGGATTAAGCGGCTATTAAGTAGAACCGCCAGGAGGAACGGCGGTCGTGGCACGGGGACAGTGAGCGGCGCTGAACCAGCGCCGTCCATTCCAGCGTTGCCGGTTCTAGCACTTCCCTTGATTTCCACGGCGTCCGCCTATGGATCAGTTCTGGGGCGCCCCGGTTTCAGCGCCAAGGGCGCTTTAGCAAAAGCCCTCGGCTTGCGATTCCGCGAGCGTTTTTTGCCGGCCATCTGGCCAGCTCCTATTGATGGGAAACGAAACAACTTGACGCAGCCTGCTTGAACCTCCCCCTCCCAGCCTCCCCCACGGTGTGGGGGAGGGGTGCCCCTTCCCACTCGTGGGGAGGACCGGGAGCCGCTCGGGCGCCGGCTTCAGCCCCAGGAGAGGCGCCCCTCCCCACTTGTGGGGAGGGCCGGGGTGGGGACAGGCCGGCGCAGGAAGCCCAGGGCTGTCAAGTTCATTCGTTTCGGCTCATTAATTCCCGGCCCCCATCTCCGTCATGGCCGACCTGGCTTCCTCTTCGTCGCCGGCTTCCACTATCGCGGCATCCTTGGTGATCGACTCCTCGGTGCGCTTGTTCATGACGATGATGCTGATGCGGCGGTTGATCGGGTTGTAGGGGTCGGCCTTGTCGAACAGCACGGCGGAGGACAGCCCCACCACGCGCAGCACTTTCTCCTCCTTCATGCCGCCCGCCACCAGTTCGCGGCGCGAGGCGTTGGCGCGGTCGGCCGACAGCTCCCACTTGCTGTAGCCGCGCTCGCTGTTGGCGTAGGGCTTGGCGTCGGTATGCCCGGCCAGGCTGATGCGGTTGTCGACGTCATTCAGCACGTGGGCGATTTCGCGCAGGATGTCCTTCATGTAGGGCAGCACCTCGGCGCGCGCCAGTTCGAACATGGGCCGGTTCTGTTCATCGACGATCTGGATGCGCAGGCCTTCCGAGGTGATGTCGAGCAGCACTTGGCGCTTGTACTGGCGCAGCTTGGGGTTGGTGTCGAAGGCCCGCTCCACCCGTCTTTTGAGCCCCTTGAGCTTGACCATTTCGAGCCGCTCCAGTTCGGCCTGGGCCGCCTTCAGGTTGTAGGCCTTTCGCGGCGCTTCGGTCTCGCCCCTTTTCACCTGCCCGCTCTCGCGCGAGATGTCGCCGCCGCCGCCCTTGATCACGCTCGAACTGTCGCCGCTGCCGGAACCGCCCTGCAGCGCGACCTTGAGCGGCGTCCGGAAATACTCGGCGATGCCTTCGAGATCGCCCTTGGTGGTGGAGCCGATCAGCCACATCAGCAGGAAGAAGGCCATCATCGCGGTGACGAAATCGGCGTAGGCGATTTTCCAGGTGCCGCCGTGATGGCCCACCGTCGTCTTCTTGATGCGCTTGACGACGATGACCGGCTTGTCCTTGCTGTTCATGCCAGCCTCAGCGCGCTTTTGCGCCTTTCACGTGCAGTTCGAGCTCGCGGAAGGACGGACGCTCGGCGGAGAACAGCACCTTGCGCCCGAATTCCACCGCCAGCGCCGGCGCGTAGCCGTTGAGACTGGCCAGCAGCGTCACCTTCACGCACTGGAGGATCTTGGTGGATTCGTGCAGCTTCTGTTCGAGCAGGCTGGCCAGCGGACCGAGGAAGCCGTAGGCAAGCAAGATGCCGAGGAAAGTGCCGACCAGCGCATGCGCGATGAGGATGCCCAGCTCCGACGGCGGCAGTCCCACCGAACTCATGGTGTGCACCACGCCCATCACCGCGGCGACGATACCGAAGGCCGGCATGCCGTCGCCCAGCTTCGAAATGCAGTGCACCGGCACCTCGCCCTCGTGATGATGGGTCTCGATTTCGTTGTCCATGAGGTTCTCGATCTCGAAGGCGTTCATGCTGCCGCTGACCATGAGGCGCAGATAGTCGGTGATGAACTCGACCACGTGCTGATCGGCGAGAATGGTCGGATATTTGGCGAACAGCGGACTCGACTCCGGATTGTCGACATCCGACTCGATCGACATCAGCCCTTCCTTGCGGACCTTGGTGAGCAGCTCGAACAGGAAGGCCATGAGGTCCATGTACAGCGCGCGCGTGTATTTCTGGCCCTTGAGCACGGAGGGCAGCGCCTTGAGCGTGGCCTTGATCGCCTTGGCCGTGTTGCCGACGAGAAACGCGCCCGCCGCCGCGCCGCCGATCATCAGCAGCTCCACCGGCTGGAACAAGGCGGCCAGATGCCCGCCCGCAAGGGCGAATCCTCCGAATACGGAGGCCATGACGACGATATACCCCAGGATGACCAGCACGCGCTATTCCTTGAAATGAGTTTCCGGAGAAAAAACCAGGCGCCTACCTAAAAGATTCGACCGAATGCCTGAAATCTTGAGCCGCCGCCGGAAAAATGTCGCGCCGCATGCGCCAGCCGTAGAGCGCATGGCCCGCGCCGCTCTCGCCCTCCAGCACCAGATCGGGCGGCACGCCCGGCACCGGAAACGCCAGGCTGAACAGCATGGCGCCTTCCCGCATTTCGCTGGCGGCCTTGCGCCAGATGTCCGGCATGGCGGCCGGCGAGAGGAAGACGAATGCCACGTCAAAGGCCGAGAGATCGAGGCGCGCATAGTCCGTGCGCAGGAAACGCACGCAGCCGCCCGCGCGCCAGGCGCGCAGGCGGCTGATCAGCCAGGGCGCGGGCGCGACCTCGACGCCGCAGTACTCGCCATCCGGCCTTTGTCCGGCCAGGTAGAGCGGCAGCCCGCCCAGGCCGCTGCCAAGATCGATGAAGCGGAAAGCGCCCGCCGCCGGCAACTGCGCGAGCAGCCTGTCCCAGGCCTCGCGTCCGGAGAGGTAAAGCGGCACGCGGGTACGGAACGCGCTCCAGTAGAACGAGAGCAGCACGGCGAACGCCGCGAAGTAGAGCCATGCGGGGAGATGCAGCGTCGAGGCCGCGACAACGGCGGGCAGAAACAGCAGCTGCATCGGCAGCCACCAGGGCGGCAGCCGCAGCACATGGCCCAGCGTCGCGGCCGCGATCCCCGCCATGATGGCAAGGCCGGGCAGTCCGGGGGTCCAGGCGGCGCTCTGCCCAAGCACGGCCGCAAGCGGCGCGGCCGCCGCCAGCGCCGCCAGTTGCGCGAGCAGCGCCCGCAGCGCGACCGGCAGAGCTCTCATGCCGCGGCCAGGAAACGGCTCACGCCACCTTGTGGTAGGCCACGCTCTCGTCGGCAGCCTTGGATTTCTTGGTCTTGCCGGCGCGCGAAGGCATGTGGCACAGGCCGCACAGAAAATTCTCGTGCAGATCGTCGGGATGCACGATGAACTGTCCGCGGCATTTGCTGCAAGGCTTGGTTTCCAGCATGCGCCCCTCGAAGAAGCGCACCAGCGTCCAGGCGCGCGTGAAGCTCAGCACTTCCTCGATGTCGTTGGATTGCAGATATTCGAGATACAGGCGGTAGCTGCGCAGCACCGCCTCGATGCCCTTGCACTCGGTGTTTTTGACGATGTAGCGGTAGATGTTGATGTACAAGGAGCCGTGCACATTGGGCATCCAGGTCAGGAACCAGTCGGTCGAGTACGGCAGCATGCCCTTGGGCGGCGACACGCCCTTGACTTCCTTGTACAGCTTGAGCAGGCGCTCGCGCGACAGCGAGGTCTCCGACTCGAGCACCTGCGGCCGCGCGCCGGCCTGGATCAATTCAATCGCCAGCTGGATTTCCCTGGCTTCCGATAGCAGGCTTTGCCTCTTGGACATGCTTCTTTCCTGTTCGCGTTTTTTTTCGGGTATAGTGGAGCCGCTTTCAGGCGAGCGCCGCAGCCTGCTGGCCGGCCAGCAGGATGGCGGCATGGGATTGTGCCAGCGTGCGTTGCTTGGCGTAGCCGGTGAGCATGCCGAGGATGAGTTCGTCGTCGAAGCGGAAACGGGAAACCAGAATATTGGAGCCGGCCAGCTTGAGGATTTGCGCGGGGGTCAACGATTCGATCAGGTCCGCGGATTCCTGGCTGATGCCCAGCCGGTAGATGGCCGCAGGCTTGTCATCGCGGATCATGCTCTGCGCAAGCAGCAGATAGCTCAGATTGACGTTGCGCATCTCTTCGAGCATTTCTTCCAGTTTCATATTCCGTTCTCCGATCTGTTTTCGAGACTCCGCCAGCCATATTGCATGCGGTTGAGTCATTGTCGGCCACACGAGTGGAAAATGAATACGGAAAAACGCCGTATTGTTTGCCAGACAGGCGCTCCTCGGACGTAGGTTTCCTTCCTACGCGATGTCGGTGTTTGTCCTACGCGACGCCCATGAGCTTGTTGAGATCGAAACCCCAGGCCGCCGGATCCTCGGGGCTCTTGATGCCATCCTGGCTGCGCGCCAGATCGATCAGTTCGAGCCGCACCGGCTCCTGCGACTTGGTCGAGAAAAACACTTTCACCTTGGGCTTGAGCAGGCTGCCGTCGGATTGTTCGGCCACCACCGCGAGCCGTCCGGAATTCAGGCGCACCAGCGAACCGACCGGGTAGATGCCCACCGTCTTCACGAACGCCTGAAACACCGTCTCGTCGAAATGCCCGTCGCGCCACTCGGCCATGCGTCTGATCGCTTCAGCCGGCGCCCAGCCTTTCTTGTAGACGCGGTCGGAAGTCACTGCGTCGTACACGTCGCAGACCGCGCCCATGCGCGCATACAGCGTGAGTCCGTCGCCCGCGAGCTTGTTCGGATAGCCGGCCCCATCCATCCTTTCATGGTGGTGCAGGCAGACGTCGAGGGTGATTTCATCGGTCACGTTGGCGGATCTGAGGATTTCCCAGCCCTGCAGCGGATGGCTCTTGACGATGGTGAATTCATCGTCGGTGAGCTTGCCCGGCTTGTTCAGTATCTCGAGCGGCACGCCCATCTTGCCGACGTCGTGCATCAGCCCCGCCATGCCGACCTGATGCAGCAAGCTCTTGTCCAGCCCCAGGCGCCGGCCGAGGGACATCATCAGCACGCACACCGCCACCGAGTGCATGTAGGTGTAGTCGTCGACGCTCTTGAGCCTCATCAGGTTCATCAGCGCATCGGAATTGCGGTCGATCGACTGGTAGATCTCGTCCACCATCGGCATGACTTCCTGCACGTCGAGCGCCTGCCCCATGCGCGCCTGGTTGAACAGATTGATCACCACGCGCCTGGCCCTGGCCTGCACCTGCTTGGCCCGCCCGATCTCCTCTTCGTACGACACCCGCCTGACCGGCGCGACCTTGGCCTCAGGGGGCGCGGTTTGCCGGGCGGCGGCCTGGGCCGCCGCCTCGACATCCAGGCCTTTCGCGGTATCGATCATCACCGCTTGAATGCCGCTTTGCTGCAGCGTCTTCAAATCCTCCGCCCGCTCCAGCCTGAACGAGGAACGCCAGAACGGGTGGTTCATCCAGCCCGCGCCCAGGGACTCGATGTACATGCCCAGCCGCAAATCACGTATCGGAATCGTCTTGATCATGGTGCAAGCACTCCACCTGCGGCCGCGTCCCGACAAAACTGTGGATGATCCGATGGGGCTACGCAGCTACCGCCTGATATTAAATCGGCAGCAAAAGCGCATTCTGAAGGGCCAGGCGCAATTCGCGGCCCCTGCGGCGCACGGCTGCGGGGGGGCCACGAGAAGCTTGCCGGGCTTGCTTGCAAAGGCTCGAAGCGCCGTTTAGGCCGTCAGCAGCGGCTCGGGGAATTCCAGCCTGACCCCGCCCTCCGCATCCACGTCCACGCGCACGCGTCCGCCGCTGGCCAGCCGCCCGAACAGCAGTTCGTCGGCCAGCGCCTTGCGGATGGTGTCCTGGATCAGCCGCGCCATCGGCCTTGCGCCCATGTTGGGGTCGAAGCCTTCCTTGCCCAGATGGTCCTTGAGCGCGTCACTGAAGCTGATTTCCACCTTCTTCTCGTGCAGCTGGTCTTCCAGCTGCATCAGGAACTTGTCCACCACGCGCATCACCACTTCATGGGTAAGCGGCGCGAACTGGATGATGGCGTCGAGCCGGTTGCGGAACTCGGGCGTGAACATGCGCTTGATGTCCATCAGCTCGTCGCCGGCCTTGCTCGACTGGGCGAAGCCGATCGAGGCTCGGGACAGGTTCTCGGCGCCGGCGTTGGTGGTCATGATCAGGATGACGTTGCGGAAATCCACCTTGCGGCCGTTGGTGTCGGTCAGCGTGCCGTGGTCCATCACCTGCAAGAGCACGTTGAAGATGTCCGGATGCGCCTTCTCGATCTCGTCCAGCAGCAGCACGCAGTGCGGGTGCTTGTTGACCGCCTCGGTCAAGAGGCCGCCCTGGTCGAAGCCGACGTAGCCGGGCGGCGCGCCGATCAGGCGCGACACCGCGTGACGCTCCATGTATTCGGACATGTCGAAGCGGGTCAGCTCAATGCCCAGGGTATAGGCGAGCTGGCGCGCCACCTCGGTCTTGCCGACGCCGGTGGGGCCGGAAAACAGGAAGGAGCCGATTGGCTTTTGCGGGTTGCCGAGGCCGCTCCTGGACATCTTGATCGCGGCGGCGAGCGCGTCGATGGCGGCGTCCTGGCCGAACACCACGGCCTTGAGGTCGCGGTCGAGGCGCTTCAAGGACTCGCGGTCGTCGACGGACACGGTTTTCGCCGGCACGCGCGCGATCTTGGCGATGATGTCCTCGATTTCCCTGGGCGTGATGACCTTCTTTTGCCGCGACTTGGGCAGGATGCGCTGCGCCGCGCCGGCCTCGTCGATGACGTCGATGGCCTTGTCCGGCAGGTGGCGGTCGCTGATGAAGCGCGCCGACAGCTGCGCCGCCGAGGTCAGCGCGGAGGCGGTGTACTTCACGCCGTGGTGGTCCTCGAAGCGCGATTTCAGGCCGCGCAGGATGGCCACGGTGTCGTCCACGCTGGGCTCCAGCACGTCGATCTTCTGGAAGCGGCGCGACAGCGCATGGTCCTTCTCGAAGATGCCGCGGTATTCGGTATAGGTGGTGGCGCCGATGCAGCGCAGCTGGCCCGAGGACAGCGCGGGCTTCAACAGGTTGGAAGCGTCCAGGGTGCCGCCGGAAGCCGCGCCCGCGCCAATCAGGGTGTGGATCTCGTCGATGAACAGGATGGCGTCGGAATCGTCGGCCAACTGCTTCAGCACGCCCTTCAAGCGCTGCTCGAAATCGCCGCGGTACTTGGTGCCGGCCAGGAGCGCGCCCATGTCGAGCGCGTACACCGTGCTGTGGGCCAGGATGTCGGGCACCGTGCCCTCGACGATGCGCCGCGCCAGGCCCTCGGCGATGGCGGTCTTGCCCACGCCCGCCTCGCCCACCAGCAGCGGGTTGTTCTTGCGGCGGCGGCACAGGGTCTGGATCACCCGCTCCAGTTCGGTCTCGCGCCCGATCAGCGGGTCGATCTTGCCGGCCAGCGCCTGGGCGTTGAGATTCAGCGTATAGGATTCCAGCGGCGTGCCGGCCGCGCCCTCCTGCGCGGTTTCGGTGGATTCCTCCTGGCGCGGCGCGCTGGCCTGCGGCACCTTGGCGATGCCGTGGGAGATGAAATTGACCACATCGAGGCGCGAAACGCCCTGCTGGTCGAGGAAATAGGCGGCGTGCGAGTCCTTCTCGCCGAAGATCGCCACCAGCACGTTGGCGCCGGTGACCTCTTTCTTGCCGGAGGACTGCACGTGCAGGATGGCGCGCTGGATCACGCGCTGGAAGCCCAGCGTGGGCTGGGTGTCGACCTCGCCCTCGCCTTCGACCCGGGGCGCGTGCTCCTCGATGAATTCGCTCAGCTTCTTGCGCAGTTCGTCCACGCTGGCGCCGCAGGCGCGCAGCACCTCGGCGGCGGAGGGGTTGTCCAGCATCGCCAGCAACAGATGCTCGACCGTGATGAACTCGTGCCGCTTCTGGCGCGCGTCCATGAAGGCCATGTGCAAGCTGACTTCGAGTTCCTGCGCAATCATGATTACCTCAACTTTTCTCCATCGTGCACTGCAAAGGGTGCTGGTTCTCCCTGGCGTAACGCGTCACCTGGTCCACCTTGGTGTTGGCGATGTCCTTCGGATAGATGCCGCAGATTCCCACGCCCTCCGTATGCACTTTGAGCATGATTTGCGTTGCCCGTTCACGGTCCATGCCAAAAAAACGCTGCAACACCACGACGACGAAGTCCATGGGCGTGTAATCGTCATTCAGCAACAGAACCTTGTACAGCGGGGGCGGCTTGACCCTGGCCTTGGCCGGGTCGAGCACGATGCCCGCTTCCCGTTTGACTGCCATGTATAAAATCTAGCTTATAACAATGCCTATATTTGATGAGCCAGGCGGAATTTTCAAGCCTGGGAGAATGAGGGGTTTACCGGGCTTGTTTCAAAGTATGAAAAATGCCCCTCGCGGGGCGTTTTTTATTTGGCGGAGCGGGGCGGCGGCCCCTCCCCGGTACAAGAAACCTGCGTGTCGGATTTCGAGTCCGGCTGCATCCGGGATAAGCGGCGCGGCTTGCCGCCTTAGAACAGCGGGGGCGAAGCGCGTGCCGGCAAGGCGTCGCCGCCCGGACTCAATCCGGCTCAGTCCAGGCAATAATGCACGGTGACTTCATTGCCGATGTCCGAATAATCCACATCGTAACTTAAGCGCCGCACCAGTTCAATGCCGCGGCCGGCCATCGAGCGTTCGGATGCCGAAGCCCGCTGTTTCCAGTCGAATCCGGGGCCGCTGTCGCGCACGCCGATCCTCGCCATCTTCCGGGCGTCGCGGTACAGAATCTCGATCTCGATCTCGATGAAGCCGTCCTGCAGCGCCGCCAGCGCCTGCTTGCGGTGCACGGCGTAGCGGCCGAAGCCATCGGAAACCGTTTTCAGCGACGAATCGATCCCCAGCAGGCCGTGATCCAGCGCGTTGGAAACCAGTTCCGACAGGATCATGAAGATCTGGCCGGCGTGCTCCTTCAGCCCGTCGATTCGCTCGGTCAGGCACGTCAGCAAAGGCGCGATCTCCAGATATTTGAGTTCCTGCGCCTCGAAACGGAAGAACATGCGCAGCCCGTCGCCGCCCGATTCCACGCGGTCGCCGATCGGGAGCGGTATTTCCAGCGTGCCCGGCGCCGGCACGGCGAACATGACCGCCGCAATGTCGTCGATGACCGAACCGGCGCGGTGCTGGTCGAGCGCCTGCAGCAGCGCGTCAAACCGGTTTTCCGCCGAGGCCGCCTCCAGCACCGACCAGGCGCGCTCCGCGCCGAACTGCTCGCCCTGGACGTTTTCCGCCTCGGTCAGGCCGTCCGACCACAGGAATAGCTGGCATTCGCCGCTGTAGGAAAAAACGTCGAGCTCCGAGGAGAACGATTCCGGCGGCAGGATGCCCATGGGCACGTGCCGGGATTTCCAGCGCCTGACGATCCTGCCTGTGGCGTCGACCAGGCAGGGATAGGGATTGCCGCCGTTCCACACCTCGATCATGCCGGCCACCGGATTGACCGAAACCAGCGTCACCGCCGCGAAGCGGCCCTCTGCGCTCATGGCATGCAGGCGGCTGTTCATGACTTCGGCAATGCGCGCGATGCCGTAGCCGAGCGCCGTCATGGAGTAGAAGGTGTCGAACAGGGGCAGCGAGGCCACGGCCGCGGGCAGCCCGTGGCCCATGCCGTCGCTGAGCAGAATGTGGTGGCACTGTCCGGGCGTGCGCGCCGCCGCGAGCAGATCGCCGCTGAAATGCCACGCCGGGGTGACGCGGTAGCGCAAGGCCGGATCCCGCAAACCCTCGCGGCTGATCATGTACTCCATCAGCCGCGCCCCGATGCGGCGCTCCTCCTCCGCCTGGCGGTAATACGCCGCAAGCTCCTCCGCGTGCCGGGTCAGCTCGCGCTGCATCTCGGCAATCCGTTGAAACACCCTCACCTTCGACTGGAATACGGGGAGCGACAGCGGCTTGAGCAGGTAGTCGTCCGCCCCCGCCTTCAGCCCCTCGACAATCTCGTGTTCCCGGCCGAGCGCCGTCACCATCAGGATCGGCAACCAACTCCCCGCCATCTCGCGGATGCGCCGCGTGGCTTCCAGGCCGCCCATGCCCGGCATCATGACGTCCATCAGGATCATGTCGGGGGGATCCGCGGCGAATTTCTCCAGCGCCTCCTCACCCGTAGCCGCCAGAACCGGCCGATGCCCCATTCTCGCGACCGCCTGGCTGGCGATCGCGACGTTGTCTGGCGCGTCATCCACCACCAGTATCCTCATGCCCGTATTACTCATTGCAAAACCGCTTGTCCTTATCTGATGGTGAACAACTGCCCGAATTTCGCCAGCTCGAGCACTTGCGCCACCGCGCCCTTGCAATTGACCAGCGTCAGCGATCTTGAGGTGCCGTTTGCCCGCTCCTTGAGCAGCAGCAGCATGCCCAGCGCGGAACTGTCGATGTAAGTCACCTCCGCAAAGTCCACCTCCAGCTTGTTGACGCTCGCATCGGACAGCAGGGGATCCACCCCCTGTATGAACGTGTTGTGGGAACTGAAATCGAAACGGCCGTTGAGCAGCATCCGCACCGTTTCGCCTTCCCTGTGGATATCGACATCCATAATGACTCCTTCCTGGCTTGTTGTATCGTAAAAAATTCAAATCCGGCTCTTTTCTTCAGCCCCGGCAGCCGGTTTCCGGTTGCGCCTCGCCTGCGCCTGGGGGGAGGTACGCCGCCGCGCAATCCATGGACTGGAACTCGATCCAGAACGTGCTGCCCTCGCGCTCGGCGCTGGCAAAACCGATGCTCCCCCCCATCAGCTCCATGATCCGCCGGCAAAGCGCCAGCCCCACCCCCGCCCCCGGGATGCCGCTGCGATCCGCGCCCAGGCGGCTGAAGTGCTGGAACAGCTCGCCGTGTCTTTCCTGCGGGATCCCCGCCCCGGTATCGCTGACGGCGATGCGCACCGTGTCATTGCCCTGGCAATGGCAGGCAACCGTGATGCGGCCGCCATCCCGGTTGTACTTCACCGCATTGCTCAGCAGATTGAGCAGCACTTGTTTGAGGCGGACCGGATCGATGATGGCGGTGAGCCTGGCGCAACCGCCGACCAGGTTATCGATCGCCAGGCGCTTGTCCTCCGCGGAGGCGCGGATCATGTCGAGGCATTCCCTGATCACGCCCGCCACGTCGACCTCTTCCAGTTGCAGCGTCATTCTGCCCGCCTCGATGCGCGAAAGATCCAGCACGTCGCTGACCAGCTCGTGCAGCAGCCAGCCCGCCCGCAGGATGCGCTTGACGTTCCACTGCTGGGCCTCGGTCAGCGGCGCCTCCGGGTCCGACTCCAGGAGCTGGGCGAATCCGACAATGGCATTGAGCGGCGTACGCAACTCATGGCTGATCTGGGAGAGGAACTCCGATTTGGCCTTGTTGGCCTTCTCGGCCGCCTCCTTGGCGTCGACCAGCTCCTTTTCCATCGCCACCCGCTCGCTCACGTCGTGAATCGCCGCCACGCAATGGGTGGCTTCGCCTTCGCTGTCCTGTACCGGCGAAAGGAAGATGTCGCACCAGACCTGGCGCCCCTGTTGCGAAACCCCTTCCACGAGCGCATACCACTCGACGCCCGCGGAAACCGCCCCGCTCAGCAGCGACCAGTCGTCCGCGCTTCCCTGGGCCGGCAGCAGCACCGGCCAGGGTTCGCCCTGAAGCGCTTGCGCCGGCATCCCGACCATCTGCGCGAACGCCTGGTTGGCGTATTCGATGACCCGGCCGTCGCGGCGCAGGATCACGATGCCGTTCGCGCTGGCGGCGATCGCCCGGTCGTGCAGCACCAGCGTGTCCTCCATCTCCTTGCGGGCCGTCACGTCGCGGACCGAGATCTGCAGGCCGACGATGTTTCCCGCCGCATCCCGCGTCGGCGAGGCGGAGGCCTCCACCCAGATGTAATGCCCGTCCTTGTGCAGGATGCGGTAATACTCGCAGGCTGACGGCCGCCCCTCCAGCAAGGGGCCGTGCAGCTCGCGCCGCACGCGCGCCCTGTCGTCCGGGTGCACGAATTCGTAGCCGCCATGGCCGATCATTTCCGCCTGCGTGTAGCCGGTCACGCGCAGGCAGGAGGGACTGGCATACAAGAAGCGCCCGTGCGGATCATGCAGCGTGATCACGTCCTGGGCGTTCTCGGCCAATAGCCGAAAGCGTTCCTCGCTCTTCTGCAAGGCTTCGCCGATGGCCAGCGACTGGGTGATGTCGGTGCGGATGGACAAATAGCCCGCCGGCAGGCCGGTCTCGTCGACAAAGGGCACGATGGTCGAGGCCACCCAGTAATAGCTCCCGTCCTTGCGGCGGTTGCGGATGCTGCCGTGCCAGACCTCGCCGCGGCCGACGGTCTCCCACATCTCCTCGAAAAACGCTCGCGGATGCAGGCCGGAATTGAGCAGGCGGTGATTGCGGCCGATCAATTCCTCGCGCGAATACTGGCTGGTTTCGCAGAACTTGTCGTTGACCTGAACGATATTGCCGGCCACATCCGTCGCGCTCACGATGGCGTGCGCGTTGATCGCGCGCAGGTGCTGGGTCAGCTCGCGCTCGCGCTTCTGCAGCGCCTCGCCGAGTGCATCCATGGCATGGGCCAGCTCGCCGATTTCATCCTTCTGCTTGCGCAGGTCGGCGCGCGCCAGGAAATCGCCGCGCGTCAGGCGCCGGGCGAAATCCGTGAGACGGGCGAGCCGGTTGCCGATCAGGCGGTTGCCCATGACGATGGTCAGCAGCGGCATGGCCAGCATTGCGAGCAGGATGGCCGCGGCGGCAAGCAGAATCTGCTTGTGCACGCGCGCATAGACCAGTTCGGCGGGAATGCCTATCGCCAGGTAAGCCTCGCCTTTTTTCGACTCCAGCGTCACGATGGAGAACAGCCGGCGGTGCCCGTCCGGCCCCGTGGATTCGACCACCCCATCGTCGCCAAAGGCCTTGACGTTGCGGAACAGGGAATCCGTCGGAATCTGCCTTCCGACCCACTGCTCGGGGTCGGGGTAGCGCTGCAGGATCAGGCCGTCCTGATTGAACAGCGTGACGATGGATTTTTTCGGCAGCGCCGCCATGACATCGAAACGTTTCGAGTACTCCAGATCGACCGCCGCGAACAACAAGGTCCTGGCCTGTCCGGAGGCGTCGGCCACCGGCTGCGCGACCATTACAATCGGCCTGCCGGTGATGCCGCCTATCCGATAATCGGACACCACATATGCCTTCTGCTTCAGCGCATCCTGGAGCCATAGATAGCCCTTGAGGTTGACGGGCCGGGAGTCGGGCGCGCCGCTGCACAGCACGTCCCCTTCGGGGTTCACCAATCCCAGGTTGGCATAGTCATGCGCATGCTGCTTCAGGACGTCCGCGAGTGTGCCGCAGTAGCCCGCGCGCCTGTCGCGGATTTCGGGAATGGCGGCCAGGGTGGCCAACAGGTGCCCGGCGTCGTGTATCTGGTCCTCATGCGCCGACGCCGCCAGGCGGCTTAGCGCAACCGCTTTTTCCCGCGCCTCGTCCATGGAGAACTGGTAGTAGTGCTTGCCCAGCAGCAGGGCGAGGATGCCGATGGGAATGCAGCCGCCGACGACGAGCGCAACCAGGCGGAATTTCAGCGAGGACAAGGAAATCATGACGAGCGGCCCGGAAGCTCAAGCAGGCCCTGGCCCGCCGCAGTGCCGGCATACTCGGCGACGTCCAGTTTCCGGCCATCGCGCAGCAGGCCCTCGATCTCCTCTTCCGGCAGCGGCCGGCTGAAGTAGTAGCCCTGACACTCGTTGCAGCCGACCTGGTGGAGAAAAGCGGCTTGCGCCGGCTTCTCCACGCCCTCCGCCACCACGTTGAGCTCAAGACTGTGCGCCAGGGTGACGATCGCCCGCACAATGGCCGCATCGTCGGGGTCCGTCGTGATGTCGTTGACGAAGGAGCGGTCGATCTTGAGCACGTCGATGGGAAAAAGCTTGAGGTAGGAAAGCGAGGAATGTCCGGTGCCGAAATCGTCGACCGCGAGCTCGACGCCCTGCTGCTTCAGCCTGGACAAGGTTTCGATCGCGGAGCGGGTGTCGTGCATGACGGTGCTCTCGGTAATCTCGAGTTCCAGGCAGGCGGGGTCCAGCCGCGACTCCGCCAGCGCCCGCTCGACACTGCCGATCAGTCCCGGATCGCGGAATTGCGCCGCCGACAGGTTGACCGCCATCCGCAGCACCGGCAGCCCGTCCGCCTGCCACTGCCGGGCGCGCCTGCAGGCCTGCCCCAGCACCCATTCGCCGATCGGCACGATCAGGCCGCTGCCCTCCGCCACGCCGATGAAGCGCTCGGGACCGACCAGGCCCTCGCGCGGATGGTTCCAGCGCACCAGCGCCTCGAGCCCCACCATTTCGCCGCTGGCGAGATTGAAGCGCGGCTGATAGTGCAGCACCAGTTCCCCGCGCTCGATGGCATGGCGCAAATCACGCTCGGTTTCCAGCTGAGCGCGCATGCGCGCGTCCATGTCGGGCACATAAAAGCGCAGATCGCCGCGTCCCGCCTCCTTGGCGCGGTACATCGCGATATCGGCATTGCGCAGCAGCGTGCCGGCATCCTCGCTGTCCAGCGGATACATCGAAATACCCAGGCTGCCGCTGGCGTAGAACTCCTGGCCGCACACCTGGAACGGGGCATTCATGGCAGTCAGGATCTTCTTGGACAGCACCGCCACGTCCGACATGTACGCCACATCCGTCAGCAGCAGGATGAACTCGTCGCCGCCCTGGCGGCCCACGGTATCGCCGGCGCGCAGCGCGCCCCGCAGGCGCACCGCAACCTGCCGCAGCAGCTCGTCGCCCGCGGCATGGCCGTAAACGTCGTTGACGCTCTTGAAATGGTCGAGGTCGAAGTAGGCCACGGCCAGCAGATGGCGGTCGCGGCGCGCATGGGAAATCGCCTGCTCCAGGCGGTCGAGCAGCAGGGTCCGGTTGGGCAGCGCGGTCAACGCATCATGGGTGGCCTGATAGCGCAGCTGTTCCTCGTAACGCCTGCGCTCCGAAATGTCGCGCGCGATCACCAGCGCGGAATTGATTTTCTCGTCCAGGTCGCGTTCCGGCGTCATGCGCACATGGAAGTAGCGCTGCCCCGCATCCGGCGCCTCGATGCTGCACTCGATGCAAGCCTCCTCCCCCTTTTCAAACACCTCCCGCAGGCAGTCCTGCCAGGCCCTTGCCGCGTCGGGCGACAGCCCGAGCTCCTCCCAGGTGCGCCCCACGCATTCCATGTGATTGCGCCCCAGGACCTCCTGGATCGCGGGGTTGGCATAGAGAAAATGCATGTCGCGGTCGAAGCGCGCAATCACGTCCTGGGCGTTGTCGACCAGGGCGCTGAACTCCTGGGAGCTGCGGCGCAGCAGGCTCTCCATTTCCCTGGCCACGCTGACATCGCGCGCCACCACGATGTTCTGGCGCTCCCCGTCCAGTTGCACGGGCGACAACACCACATTGACCGGCACGCGGGCGCCGTCCATGCGCCTGGCCTGGACATCGCTGCGCATGCCAAGGGGCAGGGGCACAGCTTCCTCCCCGCGCCAGCGTATGGCGTCGGGCAGGAAGCGCTCCAGGCGCTGGCCGGCCAGCGCCTCGCAGTCGCAGCCCAGCAGCGTTCCCGCCCGGGTGTTGGCCAGCGCGATACGGCGCCGGGCATCGACCAGGAAAACCGCATCCGGCGTGGCGTCGAACATGCGGCGGAAGCGCTCCTCGCTTTCGCGGGCGTTTCGCTCGGATTGGGCCAACTCGCGATAGGGCTGGCGCACCGCGGCCACGAACACGCCGTGGTAAAGGAAGCCGTATGCCACGATCTTGTAGATGTGCCCCAGCATGTTCACCCAATCGCTCACATGCGCGTAAAAGGTGAACGCCATCTCGCTCAGGATCATGATGCCCACGGCCGCCAGCAGCGAGGTCGCGACATAGCCCCGGGCCGAGCGGCCATGCGCCAGAACGAGAAGCGCGGCCAGGGCGAGGAGCGCAATGATGAAATACTCCGCGCCGATCTTGAACGGCGTCAGCCCCTGCCCGGGAATGAAGGTGGCAGGCAGCCACTCCGGGCGATGCAGCACGACCCAGTAAACCGCGCAGGTCCAGGCCAGCGCCGCCGCCAGCGCGGCATGCCGCCGGCGCGGAAATTCGGCCAGCCGGGGCGCGAGCACCGCGCCGAGCAGCGCCACCGCCGCCGAGAGCCGGGCGGCCAGCCAGAAATTGATGGCCTTCTCCGGGCCGGAGGGGGAGACGAAGTCCGGCATGCCCTTATAGGACAGCAGATGCGCAATATCCAGCAGGGCCACGGCCAGAAAGCCCGTGGACACCAGCACCAGGAAGGCCGACTCGCGCTCGCGCGCGGCGTGCCAGCCCACTCCGAAGATCATGGCCGCCACCGCCACCGCCAGGATTTCGGCGATGCTGTGGAACACCACATAGTCCTGGATCGGCACGGCGGATTCCGCCGGAATCAGCAGCAGAATCGCCAGGCCGGCCGCGGCCCCCAGGGACATGCCCATGCCGCTGGCAGGCCATGAGCGCAGCCCGGCCTGCATGCCGGAGAGCATCTTCTTCCCCAGGCCTGGCTCGGCGCGCTCAGGCATATTTCATGACTTCCAGGGCAATCGCGCCAAGCGGCAGGCTGTGGTCGACCGCGCCGAGCTTCACGGCTTCGCGCGGCATGCCATAGACCACGCTGGTGGCCTCGTCCTGGGCCACGGTGGCCGCGCCGCTGTCGTGCATTTCCTTGAGCCCGCGCGCGCCATCGTCGCCCATGCCGGTCATGATGATGCCGAGCGCATTCCTGCCGGCGTATTTCGCCACCGAGCGGAACAGCACATCCACCGACGGGCGATGGCGGTTCACCAGCGGGCCGTCGATGATTTCCACGTGATACTGGGCGCCGTTGCGCTTGAGCAGCATGTGCCTGCCGCCGGGCGCGATCAGCGCGCGTCCGGGCATGACGCGGTCGCCGTTTTTGGCTTCGCGCACCTCGATCCGGCACAGGCTGTCCAGACGCGCGGCAAAGGAGGCCGTGAACTTCTCCGGCATGTGCTGCACGATGACGATGCCGGGCGACACCGCGGGCAATGCGGTCAGCACCGCCTCCAGCGCCTGGGTGCCGCCGGTGGAGGTGCCGATCGCGACGATGCGCTCGGTAGTCTGGGCCATGGCGTGTTCGGTGGCGGGCAGCACCGCGTCGGCATTGAGCCTGGGCTGCGCGGGGACGGGGGCGGCCTTGGGCACCAGCTGCTGCGGCCTGGCGCGGGCCGCCGCCTTCACCGCCTGGATCAGGTCGGAGGCCGCGTCCGCCAGCGCCGCGCGGCGGTTGCCGATGCCGGGCTTGGGCACGATTCCCACCGCCCCGGCGGCCAGGGCCTGCACCGCGGTTTCCGAGCCCTTCTGGGTCAGCGAGGAGCAGATCACCACCGGGGTGGGCCGCTCGGCCATCAGCTTCTTGAGAAAGGTGATGCCGTCCATGCGCGGCATTTCCACGTCCAGCACGATCACGTCCGGCCACTGCTTCTTCATTTTTTCCAGCGCGAAGATGGGATCGAGCGCGGCCCCGATCACCTCGATGCCGGCATGGCCGTCGAGCACGTCCGTGAGCACCTGCCGCACCACGGCCGAATCGTCAATGACCAGGACGCTTGTTTTTTTCATGCCTGCTCATCCTTCAATGCGCCGCAGAAGCCGGCAGCGGGCTGGAACTTGCGCACCCAGACATGGCCGCTCCAGATGTCGAACAGGACCGTCCGGTGGCCCACCCCTTCCAGGTCCTCCGCGTATGTGCGCAGGCCGTGCCGCTTCACCAGGTCGCGGCCGGCTTCCGCGTTCTTCCTGCCGACATGGTGCTGTTCGCCGCGCCGGCCCAAAGGAAACATGTTGCCGCCGCCGAACATCTTGACCACGTATTCATTGATCGGCGCGCCCTTGACGCCGATGCCCTCGACCATCAGGGCAAAGGCCTCGTCCGCGTATTTGCCGTCAGGCTGCCCGTACTCCTGGCCCTGCCGCCTGGGCAGCATGTAATGGCACATGCCGCCGACCAACAGCCGGGGATGCCACATCGTGATCGAGACGCAGGAGCCCAGCACCGTGCGGATGCGGGTGTCCTGATCGCCGATATAGAACTCGCCGGGATTCAGGAAGATTTCGACAACATGGGCGGGCTTGTGCACGCTGCGGCTACTTTCTGTATATCGAGGGCCGCACCAGCTTGAGCGCGTCGGTCACGCCGTTCAGGCTTTCCGAATGCCCGATGATCAGGTAACCGCCCGGCCGGATGGTCCCGGCGATGCGCTCCACCACCCTGGCCTTGGTCTCGGCGGAAAAATAGATCATCACGTTGCGCAGGAACACCACGTCGAACTCGCCCAGTTGGGGCAGGGGTTCGTTGAGGTTGATCTGGCGGAAGCTCACCCTGGCCTGCAGGCGCCGGTCCACGAGAAAGCGCCCTTCCTGGGAACCCACGCCCTTGAAGCAGTATTTGCGCAGGTAGTGCTCGGGGATGTTCTTGGCGCGCTCCATGGCATACAGACCGCTGCGCGCCCGCTCCAGCACGCGCGTGCTGATGTCGGAAGCGAGAATCTCCCACGGCGCCTCGCCCAGGCGCTCGGCCAGCACCATGGCCAGCGTGTAGGGCTCCTCTCCGCTGGAACAGGCCGCGCTCCAGATCCGGCACGGCCGATCCGCGCGGCGCGCGGCCAGGATGTGCTCGGCCAGATATTCGAAATGCTTGGGCTCGCGGAAAAAATAGGTTTCGTTGGTGGTGAGCAGATCGAGCGCGGTCTGCAGCTCCTGCGGCTGCCGGCCGCTGCTCAGCAGGCGCAGATAGTCATGATAGGAATCCAGCGAATAGTGCTTCAGCCGCTTGGCCAGGCGGCCGCAGACCAGGGCCTTCTTGGCCGGGGACAGGTGAATCCCGGCGAGCTGGTAGACCAGCCGCTGGAATTCGCCAAAGTCACGATCGGACAGTGTGGCAGTCTGCATCATGCATTCCTGTGTCTTTTCCGCTATCCCGCGGGCATTGTTCCAAAAACCCCCGCCCCCCGTTCATCGCCATCTTTGCCTTTCAGTCGCCGGCGTGCGGAAGCGGTTGCCTCTCCGTTCCGGCGGCATGCTCCAGCATGGCGAGATCATCCAGCGAGAGCACGTTGTTCACGCTCAGGATGATCACGAACTTGCCGTTCACCTTGCCCATTCCCTGTATGAAATCGGCCCGTATCCGGGTGCCAAAGCTCGGCGATGGCTCGATTTCGCCGGCGGCGATTTCCAGCACTTCCGACACCGAATCCACCACCACCCCCACATCGTGCTTGCCGTCATCGCTTTCGACCTCGATGATCACGATGCAGGTGCGGCGCGTGACCTCGGTGCGCTTGCGCCCGAAGCGGGCCGACAAGTCCACCACCGGCACCACCGCGCCGCGCAGGTTGATCACCCCGCGGATGAACTCCGGCATCATCGGCACCTCGGTCAGGCCGCCGTACTCGATGATTTCCTTGATGACGAGAATGCCGATGGCGAACATTTCGCCGCCCAGGCTGAAGGTGAGGTACTGGTTGTGCTCCTCGCCCTCCTGTTCATTCAGCGCCGCCGATTGCGTGCCCTTTACCAGCGCTCCCATGGCCGCCTCCCCTCAGAACCGCACGAATTCGGTTTCGCTGTAGGCGGCTTCCGCGTGCGCCGCGGGCATCGCCTTGGCCTTGGCGGCAATGGCCGTGGCCGTCGCCGGCTTGCGCGCCGCCGGCGGCGCCGAGGTTCCCACCTTGAAAAAGCTCATGGTCTGCTGCAGCTGCTCGGCCTGGCTGCT
Source organism: Hydrogenophilaceae bacterium (assembly GCA_024709485.1). GTDB lineage: Bacteria > Pseudomonadota > Gammaproteobacteria > Burkholderiales > Thiobacillaceae > UBA6918. The sequence continues at coordinate 34,294 of JANJWO010000012.1, forward strand.
CATCTCCTCCGCGGTCGCCGCCAATTCCTCGCTCGCCGAGGCGTTCTGCTGGGTGATCTGGCTCAACTGCGACATCGCGGTGTTGATCTGCCCGACACCGGCGGACTGCTCCTCGGAAGCCGCGGTGATCTCCTGCACCAGGTCGGAGGTTTTCTTGATCGAGGGCACCATCTCGCCCAGCAGCTGCCCCGCCTTCTCGGCCAGGCCCACCGAGCCCTTGGCGACTTCGCCGATTTCCTGCGCCGCCACCTGGCTGCGCTCGGCCAGCTTGCGCACTTCGGCCGCCACCACGGCAAAGCCCTTGCCGTGCTCGCCGGCGCGCGCCGCCTCGATCGCGGCGTTCAAGGCCAGCAGGTTGGTCTGGTAGGCAATGTCGTCGATGATGCCGATCTTCTCGGCAATGCTCTTCATCGCGGATACCGTCTCCTTCACCGCGGTGCCGCCCTCTTCGGCTTCGATCGCGGATTTGCTCGCCATGCCGTCCGTCACCTTGGCGTTCTCGGTGTTCTGGCCGATGGATGCGGACATCTGTTCGATCGACGCCGACGTCTCTTCCACGCTCGCGGCCTGCTCGCTCGATGCCTGGCTCAAGGTCTGCGCCGTGGCGGACACTTCCTCGGAGGCGCTGGAGAGGTTGTCGGCCGCGCTGCGCACTTCGGTGATGATCTGCGCGAGCTTTTCCACCATGTTCTTCATCGAGGTGAGCAGCATGCCGGTCTCGTCCTTCGAGCGCACCTCGATCTTCACGCTGAAGTCGCCCTCGGAGAGGCTGTTGGCCACGCCCACGGCCTCCCTGAGCGGCCGGGTGATGGAGCGCGTGACCCAGAACGCGATCCCCGCCGCGAACAGGAAAGCCGCCACGCTCATGGCCAGCATCAGGGTCCGCGCCTGGTTGTATTGCTCGGCGGCCGTCTTGCCCAGCTCGTTCATGAGGTCGCCCTGGAACTGGATGAGATCATTGACGCGCTTGCGGTACTCAGTGGCCGTCGGGAGGAATTCAGCCTCCAGGAACGTCCGCCCTTCTTCCAGCTTGCCTTCCTCCACCAGCTTGATGATCTGGTCTTGCGCGGCGATGAATTTCTCGCGCGATTCGAGGATCAGCTGGAACAGCTCTATTCCCTTGGGCAGAAGCAGCGTGGGCTTGAGTTTCTCCCAGGCCTTGCCGATGTCGCTGCGGCCCTCGAGGATGCGTTCCTTCGCCGTCTGGATGCCGGCCTTGTCCGCGGCAATCAGCAAATCCCGCGCGCCGAGGCCGATCGCGTTGACGCCGGCGAGCCCCTGCTGCAGCAGCAGAACTTTCGGCCATTTGTCCTGGTTGATGTTATCCAGCGATTCATTGAGCATGGCCATGCGCGTGACCCCGATGGCGGCGATTGCCATCATCAGCATCACGATCAGGCCGAAGCCAACTCCCAACCTCACTCCTATTTTCATGTTCTTGAACATCGTCACTCTCCTGTCAAATCAGCAGAAACTTCATATGCGCCAAAACCGGCCCGATCCCTCTCGTGGGCAAGCATCTGCCCATCACGTGCAACCCCCAGCTGAAGCAGCGCCGGCACGTCCAGGATCAAGGCCACCTCTCCCGTGCCGAGAATCGTGGAGCCGGAAATGCTCTTCAAATGCCGGAACACGCTTCCCAGCGGCTTGATCACGGTCTGGAACTCGCCCAGCAGCTCGTCCACCACGAACCCCGCCTTCTGCCCGCCGTACTGCACGACCACGATGTTTTCGCGCTTGCCCGGCGGGGCCTTGATTTCGAATTCGTCACGCAGGCGCACGAACGGCAGCACCTCTCCGCGCAGGTTGATGTAGTTGCGCGTTTCGGCGAGCCGCCTGTCCGCCTCGGGCAATTCAACGCATTCCAGCACCATGTCGAGCGGCACCACGAAGGCCGATTCGCCGACCCCCACCAGGAAGCCGTCGATGATGGCGAGCGTCAGCGGCAGGCGGATGCGCACCGTGGCGCCGCGTCCCGGCTCGCTGTCGATGTCCACCGTGCCGCGCAGCGCCTGGATATTGCGCTTGACCACGTCCATGCCGACGCCGCGGCCGGAAAGATTGGTCACCTTGTCAGCGGTGGAAAAGCCGGCCTCGAAAATGAGGTTGTAGATTTCCTGGTCCGTCAGCGCCTGGCCGGGCGCGACCACGCCGTGCTCGATCGCCTTGTGCAGGATCTTCTCCTTGTTGAGGCCGCCGCCGTCGTCGGCCACCTCGATCACGATGCTGCCGGAGTCGTGGTAGGCATTGAGCCGCAGGGTGCCGCGCGCCGGCTTGCCGGACGCCGCGCGCGCCCCGGCCGGCTCGATGCCGTGGTCCATGGCGTTGCGCACCAGGTGCATGAGCGGATCGCCGATCTTCTCCACCACGGTCTTGTCCAGCTCGGTCTCGGCGCCGCTGATTTCCAGGCCGATGTCCTTGCCGAGCTCCTTGCTCACGTCGCGCACCACGCGCTGGAAGCGGCTGAAGGTTTCGCCGATTTCGACCATGCGCAGCTTGAGCGCGCCGTCGCGGATTTCCTCCACCAGGCTGGACACCGCCGAAGTCGATTCGAGCAGCGCCACGTCGCCGGAGCGGCGCGCGCGCAGCGAAGCCGAGGCGCCGGCGATGACCAGCTCGCCGACCAGATTGATGAGCTCGTCCAGTTTTTCCGCATTGACGCGGATGAACTTGGCCTCCTGCGCCTTGTGCTCGCGGATCTGGCGCTGCTTTTCGAGCGCGACGTCGACGACCTCCTTCTGCACCACCCCCTCCTTGACCAGCATTTCCCCGATGGAGGGCCGGGAGCTGCAGTCGGCCGCGACCGCGCGCGCCTGCGCGGCCAGCGCTTCCTCCAGCTCGTGGTCGGTGAGGATGCCGGCCTCGATCAGCAGCTGGCCGAGCATGTCGGTGTTGCCGCTGGCGTGTTCGAGACGCTCGACGAAGGCGGAAAGGTGGCTGGGCGGAGGCAGGATGCGCAGCTTGCAGTCGTCGCGCACGAATTCGAAGGCATCCTCGATCGTCTTCTTGTCGGCCTCGCTCTTGAATTCGATCGAGAAGGCCAGATAGCAGGATTCCGGGTCCATCGCGCCAAGCTCAGGCAGCGCGCTGTCGTCGGTCACCACCGAAACGATGTCGCCGATGGTCGAGAGATAGCGGATGAAGGAAATCGGGTCCATGCCGTTCTTCAGCACGTCGCGCCCGAAGGCGAGCGAAATGTGCCAGCAATCCCCGTCCAGCGGGCCGCCGCCGCTGCACGCCACGCCCGCCTCGTGCATGGCGGGCACCGCGGCCTCCGCCGGCTCCGCGCCGAGCATGCGCCTGAGCATGGCCAGCAGCGCGTCGCCGTCCGCCGCCTGCGCCGCGTCGAGCTCGCCGTTTCCGTTGGGCACGGCGGCGATGAGCAGGCCGATGTGGTCGCAGCACTTGAGCAGCAGTTCGACCAGGCCGCCGCTTATCTCGAGCGCGCCGTCACGCACCTTGTCCAGCGCGTTCTCGACGACGTGGGTGAAGGAGACGATGGCATCGAGCCCGAACAGGCCCGCCGACCCCTTGATCGTGTGGGCCGAGCGGAACATCGCATTGATGTCGTCGGCGTCGTGCCGCGCCTCGTTTTCGATCCGCAGCAGGATGCCCTCCATCTCCTCCAGCAGGCCGCGGCTTTCTTCGATGTAGGTCTGTAAGGCTTGTTCCATGTTCATGGCGATCTCCCGGTGCGCGCCTTGCGCTAACGTTGCGCCGGGATCAGCAGCGGATCGCCGAACTGCGCCGCCATCTGAAACAGGTCGATGATTTCCAGCGCGGCCTGGCTGTGGGAGACGAAGCGCACGCTTTTGCCCTGCTGCAGGCCTTCATGCTTGGCCGCCAGCAACAGCTGGCAGCCGGCCGTGTCCATCTCGACGACGTCCGCCAGGTCGATTTCCATCTCATCGCAGTCGGCCAGATGCCCGATCAGCTCCTGCCTGATCTCCGATGCCTGATAGATGGTGAGCTCGCCTTCCATCTTCAGCCTGCTGATGCCGTTTTCACGCTGCACCCGAATATTCATGTCGGTCTCCGCGATGCGCTTCAGGGCAGGATGAGCTTCGACACGGCGGTCAGCATCTGCGCCGGCTGGAATGGCTTGACCACCCAGGCCTTGGCCCCCGCCGCCTGGCCGGCCTGCTTTTTCGCTTCCTGCGATTCGGTGGTCAGCATGATGACGGGGGTGAATTTGTAGTTCGGCAGCTTCTTGGCTTCGCGCACGAAGCTGATGCCGTCCATGTTCGGCATGTTGACATCACTGATGATCAGGTGGATTTTCTGGCCATTGAGCTTGGAGAGCGCATCCTGGCCGTCGCAGGCCTCGATGACCTCGAATCCGGCGCCCTTGAGCGCGATGCTCACGACCTGACGCAGCGATGCCGAGTCGTCCACGATCATGATGGTTTTGGCCATGTTTCCTTCCTTCTAGAAAAAAGTGATTTCAGAGTCGGCCACCTTGGTGCCGCCCCTGCCCTGATGGATTTCCCGCTGTTCGGTGGTGGTGTAGGTGCGCGACAGCTCACCGAGCCAGGCCGCGACGTCAATCGCCTCGCATTGGCCCGCGCCCCTGCAGTCGTCCAGCTGTTTCTCCAGCTTCTGCATGTCGTCGCGGATGTGCGAAAGTATCTGGCTCACGCGATCCTGGAACTGCAGCGACACCAGGACATCGAAAATCTCGTCGCGAATGCCCAGGTTGGTTTGCTGCAGCGTCCGCGAAGATTCCGTCATCCGGCTCGCGGCGCCGTGCAGGCGCTCGATCACGCCGCCGATCACCGCCTCGGAATGCTTGACCGACTCGGCGTCCTGCTGCGCGGACTGCTCGGAGGCGGCAAGCGCCGAGGCGATGGCGCGATTGATCTCCTCGACGCTGCCGCTGATTCTTTTGCCGGTTTCGCCGGACTGCCTGGACAGCTTGCGCACCTCGGCCGCCACCACCGCGAAACCGCGCCCCGCCTCGCCGGCGTGGGCCGCTTCGATGGCCGCATTCAGCGCGAGCAGATTGGTTTCCATGGCCAGGCTTGCCACCTCCGCCGCCATCCCTTTCAGCTCGACCGTGAACTTCGCCAGCCGGTCCATCTCGTTCAGCAGGGCTTCCTTGGAGCGCATGGCGGCGCGCAGCGAATCGATGATCGAGCCCATCTCGCGCTGGCTGGAATCGAGCAGTTCCACCATGCCGGTGTGGTCCGAGGCCGCACCGCTGCCGCCGGCCACCGATTCGGAGGCCGTCACGGCGTCCTGCAGCCGTTCGGACAGCGCCGCAAAACGGCCGGTGAGCGCGGTGATCGATTCCTCCATCTGGGCCCGCCCCGCCTCGACCTGGCTCGACCAGATGGGCAGGACGCCGGCGCACAGCGTATCGAGCGCGGCGATGCGCCCGCGCCCCTCCTCGCGGTCTTGCTCCTGCTGCGCGCCCTGCGCGGCAGCGGACCCCGCGCCGCCGCCCCGCCGGCTTGCGCCCACGCCGATTGCCGCCGCGCCGGCCAGCATGACGCCGGCGAGCGCCATGGATGCCGGCTCCAGGCCGCCGGCCAGCAGGATGAGCGCCGCGCCGAGGAGGCCGGTGCCAAGCTGGGGAATCGCGCGCCGCCAGGATCGCGCCGGGCGCCGGGCGCTGCCGCGCGCGATGCCGTCCATGCTGTCGCCGGCCGCCCTCATGTCGCGGCTCCGCAGGCGTTTCCGGGCGTGCTGGCGCAAATCGTTTTCAGCAGTTCGTCGGCCTGGGTGGAGATGTCAAGCAGATGATCGGCTCCCGCCTCCAGCCAGCGCCGCCGGAACAGCTCGGACGACTCGGCGCTCATCACGACGAGCCGCGACGCTGCGCTTGCCCCCTTCAATCGGGTAAGCGTTTGCAGCCCGCACTCATCGGGCAGGACGGCCTCCATGACAACGACTTCGGGTTGCAGGCATTTCATCATTCGAACAGCCTCTTCAATGGCGATCGCAGTTTCGACCAGGTCCACGCATTCGGCATTGGCCAGCAATGTCGCAATGCGTGAGCTCACCAGGTCGGATCTCTCAAGCAGCAGCACTTTCATACGCAATCCAAAACGTCATATAGGTGTATTCGGTGCCGGCCGCGGCGAAAAAAGTCGGCGGAATCGGATTTTGCGGCGGCTGCTTTGCCGACAATGCGTGTAGGAGTCGTCCTACGGGCGGGAGGCGGGAGGCGGGAGGCGGGAGGCGGGAGGCGGGAGGCGGGAGGCGTGGGACCTGCTTAGCCGTCGATCAGCTGGTGGCGGATCGCGTAACGGACCAGGTCGGTATGGGTCTGCAGATTCATTTTCCGCATCAGGCGGAATTTGTGGGTGCTGACGGTCTTGATGCTCAAACACAGCTCGTCGGCGATTTCACCTACCGTCCTGCCGGCGGCCAGTTTGCGGAACACCTGGAACTCCCGCTCGGAAAGCTCTTCGTGGGGGAAGCCGCCCTGGGCGCCCTGGTCGAACACCAGGGTCTCGACCAGGGCGGGGTCGATGTAGTTGCCGCCCGCGGCGATTTTCCGGATGGCTTTGAGGAGAATCTCGGGGTCGCTGTCCTTGGTCAGGTACCCGTGCGCGCCGGCCTTGAGCGCGCGATTGGCGACCTGGCCCTCGATGTGCATGCTCAGCACCAGGATCGCGACGGCTGGGTAATCCGCCCGCAGCCGCTCGATCAGGCTCGCGCCGGCCAGTCCCGGCATGTTCATGTCGAGCAGCACCATGTCGCAGCAGTCTCTCGAAAGCGCGTTCAGGAGCGCCTCGCCATTGCTGGCCTCTCCCGCGACTTCGATGTCCGGCGCCAAGGCCAGCAGCTGTTTGAGACCATGCCGGACGATGGCATGGTCATCGGTAATGAAGACTCGGATCATGGTTGTCGCCATTGTTTTCCAGCCGCATTCTAAACCGGGATGCAGACACGGACACGCGTGCCCCGCCCCGGCTCGCTGTCTATCCTCAGTTCGCCCTGCAGCATGGCCACGCGCTCGCGCATTCCCACCAGGCCGAAGGAATTCCGCTTGGCTTCGGCCTGCGGGTCGAAGCCCTTGCCGTTGTCGTTGACCTCGAAGCAGATCGCCTCGCTTGCCAGCGTCACGATGACCTCGGCCTGCGTCGCCTCGGCATGACGGGCGATGTTGGTCAGCGACTCCTGCACAATGCGGAACACAGCGGTCGCCGCGGGCTCGTCCAGGTTCAGCTCGCCATCGCCCAGCACCAGCTCGCAGGGGATGCCGGCATGGCCGATGAATTCCTCCAGCAGCCATTCGAGCGCGGCGACGATGCCAAGGTCCAGGGCCGCGGGACGCAGGCTGGCGGTGACATGCCGCGCGATTTCAATCGTGCGGTCGACCAGCTGCGTCATCGATTGCAGATGCGCGGTCAGCTCGGGATTGGCCTGGCCGAAGCTCAGGCGCGCCAGCGACACGTCCATGCGCAGCGCGGTGAGCGTCTGTCCCAGCTCGTCGTGGATCTCGCGCGCGATGGCTTTGCGTTCCTGCTCGCGGACATTCTCCAGGTGCGCGGAAAGATCGCGCAGCAGCGTCTGCGTCAGCAACAGCTGCTCGACATTGGCCTTGCTTTCGGTGACGTTGACCGCAACCCCGTCCCACATGCAGACATCCGCCCCATGGCGGCGCGGCGTGGCGCGCAGATTGACCCACTTGATCTCGCCATCAGGCATCGCCACGCGCCCTTCCCAGCTCCACAGAGACTGTTCCGACTGCGAGCGATCCAGGCTGTCGCTGAAGGCGGCGGCGTCCTCCTCGACGATGCGGTCGATGAATTCATTCGCATCCATCTGGATCGTTGCCCCGTCGGTGCCGAGCAGATATTCGACGCCCCCGCTGACATAGATGAACCTCAGCTGCCTGTCGCCGTCATGGCGATAGCACTGGAACACCATGCCCGGCACGTTGGATGCCATGGCCTGGAAGCGCTCCTCGCTCTCCCGCAAGACTTCCTGCGCCCCCTTAAGGGTCGAGACGTCGCGCGCGACCGTCAGCACGGTGGCCACCGAACCGTCGGCATCGAACTCCGGCACGGCGCGAACCTGGTAGTCCTTGACGATGCCGCCCGGCGAGGGAAACCGGCACTCGAAGACTTCCGGCTCGCCGCTGTGAAACACCCGGCGCAGCGCGCCGTGCCAGGTATTCACCATGCCATCCGGCACCCCCAGTTCGAGATAAGTCCTGCCCAGCAGCGCCCCGCCCGCCATGTCGATCGAGCGCTCGCCCTCCGGATTGACATAGACGAAGCGCAGCTCGCGGTCGAAGCGCGAAACCATGTCCGGCAGATTTTCCGCCAGGGAGCGGAACTCGCGCGCCAGCCGGCGGATTTCGGCTTCGGACGCCTTGCGCTCGGTGATGTCCTGTACCGTGCCGATGGACAGCATGGGCCGGCCATTTCCGTCATAGGCGGTCTCGCCGCATTCGTATACATACTTGATGCGGCCGTCCGGCATCAGCAAGCGATGCTCGATCTTGTAGGGCGTGCGGCGCTTCAACGACTCGGTGTATGCCTCGTTCACCTCCTCCCGGTCGTCGGGGTGGACGGCATTGAGAAAAGCCGCGTAGGAAGCCTCGAAACGCGTCGGATCAAGCTCGAAAATCTGGAATATCTCTTCCGACCAGCTGAGCTTGTCGTGCGCGAGATCCAGCTCCCAGCTGCCCATGCGCGCGATGCGTTGCGCCTCGACCAGATTTTTTTGGCTGCGCTGCAGCGCTTCCGAAGCGTATTTCGCCTCGGTGATGTCGTCGTAGATGCCCAGCACGCCGAACACCTTGCCATCCGCCCCCCGCAACGGCACCTTGGAAGTGCGCAGCCAGATCACGCGCCCATCCGGCGTGGTTTGCTGTTCCTCGTACGCGATTTTCGGGATGCCGGAACGCATCACCTGCTGATCGTCGGCACGATACAAATGCGCCTGCTCGCGCCAGCTCATCTGAAAATCGTCCTTGCCAACCAGGTCCTCCGCCCGGGCCATGCCGGCATCGCGCGCAAAAAACGAGTTGCCGCCAAGATAACGCAATTCTGCGTCCTTCCAGAACACCCGGATGGGCACGTTTTCCACGACACTGCGGAACAGGTCACGCGAAGCGTTGAGTTCCGCCTCCGCCCGCACCCGCTCGGTGATATCCAGATTGATCGCGACCCCGCCAATGATGCTGCCCTGCTCATCCTTCAGCGGCTGCGCGGACTGACTGATGGTCTTGCGCGCGCCATCGAAACACTCGATGTCGATGATCTCGTCAATCGATGTCTCGCCGCGCTCGACGGCGCGAGCCATCCCCCACTCATGGGCGCCGACAGGCTCGCCGCTGTCATGCCGCCAGCCCTTGTATTCGCCATACTGCTCCACCCCCACCCTGCGTTCGCCACCCCAGATTTGACGGGCCGCGGGATTGATCGTGACGATGCGCCCGCTCCGGTCGCTGATCCACACGCCCACCGGCAGCGCGTCCAGCACGCCGCGCAGATGCCGGCCGGTCTCGAGCGAACGCCGGACCGGACGCCTTACGCGCAGATAAACCAAGCCCATGGCGAGCAAGCCTATGCCGAACATGAACAGGATGGCCCGCCACACCGCGGCGCGTAATGGGCCATACATCTGGCCGGCATCGATCCTGCGCACCATGCCCAGCCCGGTTTCCCCTACCGGCGAATACGCGGCGACCGACATCACGCCTCGGCAATCCGGGCTGATGGCGATGCCGCGCCGGCCCTCCAGGGCGCGCCACATGGGCGTCGGAAGATCGTTGCAATGCGCGGGCGCCGCCAGGGCGTGCGGCAGGTGCGCGAAAGAAAAGCAGCTCGGCTGCGCGGCGCCGGCATGTCCGCACAAACCCGATTCCGCGCTGCCTGCGGCATTTTCCGCGGAAACGGCAAAGAGGCCTTCCAGCTCCGGCAGGGGTTTCCGGATCAGCAGCATTCCCCGCCCATCCGCCCTGGGCAGGCGCGCTTCCAGCCTCCATGCGCGGTCCCAGCTCAACCAGGCTTCAGCGGCGCCATTGATGCGCACGCGCAAGGGTGCGGCGCCGAACGGGGAAGCCGCGCCCGGGCGCACGGGGCCATCGGCGCCTTCCACCCAGACGGCGCCCCCCGCGCCCGCCAGATTCCGCAAGCCGGCCAGAAGCGCCTCGCCACGCGCGGCATTGCCCGCCCGCGCATGCAACCCGTCCAAGGCGGAAGACAGCACTTGATGAAGCGCCGAAGCCTCGGCCCGCGCCGAGGCCGCCAGCTTCTTCTCCATCAGCTCTTGCATCTGGCTGCCGAGCATGCCGATCACCGTGGCCCCGCCCAGCAGCAGCGCGGCGGTCAGCCCGATCAGCCCGATCGCGAAGGCCTGGCGCTCTTCGCGCTTGGCATAGAAGCCGTGAAACCACGCGGTTTCCGTCATTGCCGCCAGGTAACCCGCAACAAACACGATCAAGGCCGCCATGGCGGCGACGCTCATGACGGCGTAACCCTCGGCGGAGGACATGAACAACAAGCCGTTGAGCGCGCGATTGAGCCCGCCGCCGACCACGGCGGCGAGGATGAGGCCGGGCGCGAGCTGCAGCATGAGCAGCCCCAACATCTTCCGCGGTTTTTCGAGCATGGCCAGCGCCAGACCGGCGCACAGCACTGAAAATGCCGTGAATGGCGCCATATGCCCCGCCCAGGGCAAACTCTCGCCCCTGACATTGAGCGCAAGACGCCAGAAACCGTCGGGCGGCATCCACATGAGCTGATACTGCAGGACCACCGCCCCGCCGATGGCGGCGATGAGCCAGCCCAGCCCCCGGCGCCACGCCGGCAGCAGCAGCGCCACGCCCGCGAGCGCCAGCGAAATGGCAGTATTGATCCCCAGCTCGGCCAGCAGGGGGGCGTGCCTGCTTAATGATTCGGGCGCGAACCAGCTGCCGGCGAAGATCGCGCCCATGACGACTGCAAGCGCCCACCCCGATAGCCTGCGCACAAGCGCGCAGCCGCGACAGGGAGGGGGATTCATATGGCTTGCCATTTTGGTTTTGACTCAAGCGCGTTCTTTTCTCAGGGCACACATTAATGCACCCCGGCCAGGCTTGTCACTGGCAGGACATCTCCCCGCCTGGCCAAATAAAAAATGCTCCTTGCGGGGCGTTTTTTATTCGGCGGAGAGGGGGGGATTGTTCGGTTTGCGGTTGCCTCCCGCAAACCTCATCCCTCGCTGCGCTCGGGACCGCCCTGCGGGCGTCTTTCGCGAGCGGTGCTCGCTCACCGAACCCAGGGGGGTTCTCACCCACCCCTGCTTGGCCAAATAAAAAATGCCCCTTGCGGGGCGTTTTTTATTTGGCGGAGAGGGGGGGATTCGAACCCCCGATACAGGAGAACCTGTATGCCGGATTTCGAATCCGGTGCATTCAACCACTCTGCCACCTCTCCGCGTGGTCCACTTGGGTTGCGCCGCCCTCGCGGGTCGGCGAAGGCGCGATTTTACATGGAGTTGGCCGCCAACCCAAACCCGAATTTGCCGGCCCGCCATGCTAGACTCGCGAAATGATCCGCGCCCTGTGTTTGGGCTGGCTGGCCCTCCTTGCCCTGCAGGGGTGCAGCCGCCCAGTGCCCGATCCCGACACCAGCCATGAACTGGTGGTTTCTGTCCCTTACGGCCCCGCCTCGTTTTATCTGGATTCCGAAGGCAACCCCACCGGCTACACCCACGATCTGGTGCAGGCTTTCGCCGCCAAGAACAACTGGACGGTGAAATGGCTGCAGACGGAAGCCTATTCCAAACTCATCGATTCCCTGCGCGGGCAGGAAAGCCATTTCATCGCCGCCAATCTGATTCCCGCTTCGGTCGACGAGCTGCGGCTGCTGCCCGGGCCCATGCTGTTCGAGACGCGGGTGGTGGTGCTCACGCGCCATCCCATCCCCAGAATCAGGAATCTGGCCGATCTTGCCAAGCTGAAAATCGGCGTCGCCCTGGGCGCCGGCCATATTTCGCTGCTCGAGTCCGCCAAGCGCAAGTATCCCAAGCTGCAATGGGTGGTCCTGGAGGACATTTTTCCCGAAGGCCTGCTCGCCAAGCTGGACGAGGGCGAGTTCGACGCGGTGGTGGTGAACGAGCAGGATTTCGATCTGGCGCGCAACCAGTACCCGGCCCTGCGCATCGCCTACGAGTTGTCCAGGGCGCAGCCCGTGGTCTGGGCGCTGCCGCATGGCATCAAAAAATCGCTGCTGGCCAAGCTCAACCGCTTCTTCATCGAAGCGCGCCGCGACGGCACCCTCGAACAGCTTTATGAACGCTACTACGGCCACGTCAAGCGGCTGGAGCCGGCCGATGCCGAGGGCATCCTCAACCGCAGGCTGGCAGTCCTGCCGCGCTTCCACGCCCACTTCCGCGAGGCCCAGGAGCAGACCGCGCTCGACTGGCGGCTGCTCGCCGCCATCGGCTACCAGGAATCCAAGTGGGATCCCTACGCCACTTCCGCCACCGGGGTGCGCGGGCTGATGATGCTGACGGGCGAGACCGCGGACCGCATGGGCATCACCGATCGCCTGGACGCGCGCCAGAGCATCATCGGCGGCGCGAAGTACCTGATCCTGCTGAAGGACGCCCTGCCCGACCGCATTCCCGAGCCCGACCGCACCTGGCTGGCGCTGGCCGCCTACAACCAGGGCATCGGCCATCTCGAGGACGCGCGCCGCATCGCCCAGGCCAAGGGCATGAACCCGGACAGCTGGGGCGACGTGAAACAGGCGCTGCCGCTGCTTGCGCGCGGCGGCTACGAGAACGTGACCAAGTACGGTTACGCGCGCGGCGGCGAAGCGGTGATCTTCGTCGAGAGCATCCGCAATTACTACGACATCCTGCTGCGCCTGGAGAAGGAGCACAGGCCGCTGCTCACGGCAGCCAGGAAGCCTTGACGAGCCCCCGCGCGCCCAGGCCGGCGGCCGGGTCTGAGGGCGCGGCGAGATATCCGGGTTAAGGCTCGAGCGTCTCCACCCCGCCCATCCAGGGGCGCAGCGCTTGCGGAACGCTGACGCTGCCGTCGGCGTTCTGGCAGTTCTCCAATATCGCCACCAGCGTGCGGCCGACCGCGAGGCCGGAACCGTTCAGGGTGTGCACCAGTTCGGGCTTGTTCTTCTCGTTGCGGTAGCGCGCCTGCATGCGCCGCGCCTGGAAGGCCTCGAAGTTGGAGCAGGAGGAAATCTCGCGATAGGTGTTCTGCGCCGGCAGCCAGACTTCGAGGTCGTAGGTCTTGGCGCTGCCGAAGCCCATGTCGCCGGTGCACAGCAGCATCTTGCGGTACGGCAGCTCCAGCAGTTGCAGAATCTTCTCGGCGTGGCCGGTCAGTGCCTCGTGCGCGGCGTAGGAATCCTCCGGCTTCACAACCTGCACCAGCTCCACCTTGTCGAACTGGTGCTGGCGGATCATGCCGCGGGTGTCGCGCCCGTAGGAGCCGGCCTCGGAACGGAAGCACGGCGTGTGCGCCACGTACTTGCGCGGCAGGCTTTCCGCCGCGAGGATTTCGCCGCGCGCGAGGTTGGTCACCGGCACTTCGGCGGTCGGAATCAGATACAGCTTCTCGTCGGCATTCTTGAAAGTGGCGAACAGGTCTTCCTCGAACTTGGGCAGCTGGCCGGTGCCGAACATGGAGTCGGCGTTGACCAGATAGGGCACGTAAACTTCCGTGTAGCCGTGCTCGCGCGTGTGCACGTCGAGCATGAACTGGGCGAGCGCGCGGTGCAGGCGCGCCACCCCGCCCCGCATCACCGCAAAACGCGCGCCCGAGAGCTTGGCGCCGGCCTCGAAATCGAGGCCCAGCGCGGCGCCCACGTCGACGTGATCCTTGACTTCGAAGTCGAACGCGCGCGGCGTGCCCCAGCGCGAGACTTCGAGGTTTTCGTCCGCATCCTTGCCGGCCGGCACGCTTTCGTGCGGCAGATTGGGCACGCCCGCGAGCAGCTCCTGCATGCGGGCCTGGATGTAGGCGAGCTTCTCTTCGGCCGCCTTCAGTTCGTCGCCCAGCCCCGCGACCTGCGCCATGATGGGCGCGACGTCCTCGCCCTTGGACTTGGCGATGCCGATGCTCTTGGACAGGCTGTTGCGGGTAGCCTGCAACTCCTGGGTGCGGGTCTGCACCGCCTTGCGCTCGGCCTCCAGGGCATTGAATCCAGCCGCGTCCAGTTCATAGCCGCGGGCCTTGAGTTTGGCTGCCACGCCTTCGATGTCGGCGCGCAAAAGTTGTATATCCAGCATGATTCTTCCCTGTTATTTCTTCTTCCTGCGCGCGGCCGCATCGAGTCCGCGCAGGTAATTCAGCCGCTCGGCGATCTTGCCCTCCAGCCCCCTCGGCGTCGGCTGATACCAGTTCGGCTCGGGCATGTCTTCGGGCAGGTAGGTTTCGCCCGCGGCGTAGGCGTCCGGCTCGTCGTGCGCGTAGCGGTAGGCGCGGCCGTAGCCGAGTTCCTTCATCAGTTTGGTCGGCGCGTTGCGCAGGTGGACCGGCACTTCGCGCGAACCGTCCTCGGCGACGAAGCGCCGGGCATTATTGTAAGCCACATACACCGCGTTGCTCTTGGGCGCGCAGGCCAGGTAGAGCACGGCCTCGGCGATGGCGAGCTCGCCTTCCGGGCTGCCCAGGCGTTCAAAGGTTTCCGCCGCGTCCAGCGCCAATCTGAGCGCCCTAGGATCGGCGAGGCCGATGTCCTCGCTGGCCATGCGGATCACGCGCCGCGCCAGATACAACGGATCGCAGCCGCCGTCGAGCATGCGCACCATCCAGTACAGCGCGGCGTCGGGATTGGAGCCGCGCACGCTCTTGTGCAGCGCGGAAATCTGGTCGTAGAAGGATTCGCCGCCCTTGTCGAAGCGGCGCGTGCCGCGCACCAGCACATTCGACGTCAGATCGAGGGTGACGGCGGTGTTCTGCGCGCGCGCGGCCTCGGCCAGCTGCTCGAGGTCGTTCAAAAAGCGCCGCGCATCGCCGTCGGCGTACTCGATCACCCTGTCCACCACGCCGTCTTCGAACGCGAGGTCGGGCAGCGCTTCCCGCACGCGCGCAAACAGGGCCTGCAAGTCCTCGGCGGCCAGCGGCTTGAGCACGTAGACCTGGGCGCGCGACAGCAGCGCGCCGACCACCTCGAACGAGGGGTTCTCGGTGGTGGCGCCGATGAAGGTCACCAGCCCGGATTCCACGTGCGGCAACAGCGCGTCCTGCTGCGCCTTGTTGAAGCGGTGGATTTCGTCCACGAACAGGATGGTGTGGCGGCCGATGCTGCGGTTGGCCTCGGCGCGCACCACCGCCTCGCGGATGTCCTTGACGCCGGACAGCACGGCGGACAGCGGAATGAAATCCGCCGCCATGGCGTCGGCCATCAGCCGCGCCAGCGTGGTCTTGCCCACGCCGGGCGGCCCCCACAGGATGAAGGAATGCAGCTTGCCCGACTCATACGCCACCCTGAGCGGCTTGCCGGGGCCGATGAGGTGCGCCTGCCCCACCACCTCGTCCAGCGTCTGCGGCCGCAGGCGGTCGGCCAGCGGCTGGTAGACGGGGTCGGATTCGAAGAGGTCGTCGGAGCCAGGTTTCATTGCCCGGAAAGTCTCAATTCAAGCCACAGAGGACACAGAGAAGCACAGAGTAAAGCAGAATCCTGAACAGCCTGTGCCAATGTTCTGAGGCTACAAATTTTGAACTGCAGCTTCATGGGTTTTCTCTGTGACCTCTGTGCTCTCTGTGGCTGGGGGTTTGCGATTTTCTTGTTCCCTGAGAGTCTCAGTTCAAGCCACAGAGGGCACAGAGAAGCACAGAGAAAAACAACATATTGAATTGTTTTTGAGGCGGTTGCAGGCCGTTATTTTTGAACAGGAATCCATCAGGGTTTTCCTCTGTGAGCTCTGCGCTCTCTGTGGCTGGGTTTTCGAGAAATCAATCCGAAATCACGTCCGCGCCCTTGGGCGGCGTGAACTTGAACTCGCCGGCATTCACCGCCGGGTTCTTCACCATGCCGGAGAACTTCAGCCGCGTGGTCTGGCCGAACGTGTCTTTCAGTTCCATCGCCGCGAGGGTGGTGCCGGCAAAGCCCATGCGCACGCTCTCGAACGTGCTTTCCTTGTCCTTCGGGCGCGCTTCCAGCCATTCCAGGCCTTCGCTCGTGCCGGCGTCCTTGAGGGTGAAGAATTTCTCGATCTCGTTGCTGCCGGCCAAAAGCGCGGCCGGGCTGGAGCCCAGCGCATCGCCCAGCTTCCTCACCGTGACCTGTTCGAGGTCGGCATCGTAGATCCACAACCTGGCGCCGTCGCCGACGATCAGCTGCTCGTAGGGTTTCTGGTACACCCAGCGGAACTTGCCGGGGCGCGAGAAGGCCAGCGTGCCCTCGGACTTCTGCCGCAGCTTGCCGTTCTGGTCGAGCACGGTCTGGGAAAAGTTCGCCCTGGCCGTGCGGGTGTCGCCGATGAAGGCCTTGAGCGCGTCGACGCCGCCGGCGAAGGCGGCGCCGGAAAAAAGAAAAACCGACAACAAGCAACTGCGGACAATCATCCTTTAATCCCTAATTCAAGCCACAGAGGACACAGAGAAAATCTCATCGGTGCGCCACTGACAAAACGCAGCATCGGAGTTTTTTGTTTCCCCTCTGTGACCTCTGTGGCTGGTGTTCAATACTTCCCTTGGGCTCGCGAACGGCGGCGGGGTTCCTCAGTTCTCCGGCTTGGGCGCAATGACTTCGCGGTTGCCGTTGGGCTGCATCGCCGACACCAGCCCGGCCTTCTCCATGGCCTCGATCAGGCGCGCGGCGCGGTTGTAGCCGATGCGCAGATGGCGCTGCACGGCGGAGATGGAGGCGCGCCGGGTTTTCAGCACGATGCCCACGGCCTGATCGTACAGCGGATCGGACTCGGCATCCGCGCCGCCCTCGCCGTCCATGCCCTCCGCGGATTCTTCCGGGCTGTCCAGGATGCCGTCGATGTATTCCGGCTCGCCCAGCGCCTTCAAATACTCCACCACGCGGTGCACCTCGCCGTCGGAGACGAAGGCGCCGTGCACGCGGCTGGGCAGGCCGATGCCGGGCGGCAGGTAGAGCATGTCGCCCTGCCCGAGCAAGGCCTCGGCGCCCTGCTGGTCGAGGATGGTGCGCGAGTCGATCTTGCTCGAGACCTGGAAGGCGATGCGCGTGGGGATATTGGCCTTGATGAGGCCGGTGATGACATCCACCGACGGGCGCTGGGTGGCGAGGATCAGGTGCACCCCGGCGGCGCGGGCCTTCTGCGCCAGGCGCGCGATCAGCTCCTCGACCTTCTTGCCCACCACCATCATGAGGTCGGCGAGTTCGTCGATCACCACCACGATCATGGGCAGGGTTTCCAGCGGCTCGGGGTTGTCGGGGGTGAGGCTGAAGGGATGGGTGAGCGGCTTGCCGGCCTTCTTCGCATCGCGCAGCTTCTGGTTGTAGCCGGCGAGGTTGCGCACGCCCAGCGCCGACATCAGCTTGTAGCGGCGGTCCATTTCCGCCACGCACCAGTTGAGCGCGGCGGCGGCCTGGCGCATGTCGGTGACCACCGGCGCCAGCAGGTGCGGGATGCCCTCGTACACCGAGAGCTCGAGCATCTTGGGGTCGACCATGATGAGGCGCACCGCATCCGGGCCGGCCTTGTAGACCAGCGACAGGATCATGGCGTTGATGCCCACCGACTTGCCCGAGCCGGTGGTGCCGGCCACCAGGAGGTGCGGCATCTTGGCCAGATCGGCCACCACCGGGTTGCCGGCGATGTCCTTGCCCAGCGCCACGGTCAAGGGGCTGGCCATGTCGTGGTAGACCTTGGAGCCGAGGATTTCCGACAGGTGCACGGTCTGGCGCGCGGGATTGGGGATTTCCAGGCCCATGGTGTGCTTGCCGGGAATGGCCTCGACCACGCGGATGCTCACCACCGACAGGGTGCGCGCCAGGTCTTTCGAGAGATTGACGATCTGGCTGCCCTTGACGCCCACCGCCGGCTCGATTTCGTAGCGCGTGATCACCGGGCCGGGCGAGGCCGACACCACCTTGACCTCGACGCCGAATTCCTTGAGCTTGCGCTCGATCATGAGCGAGGTGAATTCCAGCGCCTCCTTGCCCACCGGCTCGGCGGCCTCGGCGGCCTCGTCCAGCAGGTGCAAGGGCGGCAACGGCGAATCCGGCAGTTCGCGGAACAGCGGGGTCTGCTTTTCCTGCTCGACGCGCGGCGATTTCGGCACTTCGGTCACCACCGGCTCGATGCGGATGGGGCGGGCGTCTTCGAGTTTCTTCTTCTCCTCGGCCACCGCCACCTCGCGTTTGTGCAAGGCGGCCTGGCCGATCCTCGCGTCGCGCCTGCGCTGCAGGTAGCCGATGCCGCCCCACCAGGCGCGCTCCAGCCATTCGCCGACGGTCTCGGCGATGCGCAGCCAGGACGCCCCGGAATACAGGCTGAAGCCGATGCCCATGCCGATCAGCAGCAGCAGCGTGCCGCCGGTGAAGCCGGTCAGCGCCAGCATCAAGCCGCCCAAGCCCTGGCCGAAAATGCCGCCGGCCCCGTGCGGCAGATCCTGGACCGGCCACAGGCGCAGATATTCCAGCGCGCCGGAGCACAGCACCAGGGCGGCGAAGCCGGCGAGCGCCACCCACAAATGGCGGCGGCTGGCGAGCGGCGCCTCGTCGAGATGGCGGAATACCCAGACCGCATAGCCGACCGCCAAGGCCACCAGCCACCAGGCCGAATAGCCCAGCAGACCCAGCAGCAGATCGGAGACCCAGGCGCCCAGCTTGCCGGCGAGATTGGCCGGCGCAACGCCCTCCGCGCCGGTGGTGAAGAAGCCGCCGTCGTCGGGATCATGGGTCAGCAGCATGGCCGCGAGAAACAGCGACGCGGCCAGGACGGCGAGGGCGCGCGCCTCGCGCAGCAGTTTCAGCATGCGCGGCGGCAGCGGCTCGGCGGCTCTGGGACGGGCTTGGCGTTTGGCCTGGGGCATGGCTCTTTTAAATCTTCGGAAGCGCCATTATATAAGGCCCATCAAGTCATGGCTCTGAACTTGATAGAATTCCCCCTGTCCCTTTTGATTCATCAAATTTCGAAAGAACGCCGACATGACGACCAAACACGCAAAGCTCCTGATCCTCGGTTCCGGCCCCGCCGGCTACACCGCCGCAGTCTATGCCGCCCGCGCCAACCTCAAGCCCGTGCTCATCACCGGCCTGCAGCAGGGCGGCCAGCTGACCACCACCACCGACGTCGACAACTGGCCGGCCGACGCCGACGGCGTGCAGGGCCCGGAGCTGATGCAACGTTTCGAGGCGCATGCCGCGCGCTTCGAGACCGAGATCATTTTCGACACCATCCACACCGCCAAGCTCACCGAAAAGCCCATCACGCTGATTGGCGACAGCGGCACCTACACCTGCGATGCGCTGATCATCGCCACCGGCGCCTCGGCCATGTACCTCGGCCTGCCTTCGGAGCAGGCCTTCATGGGCAAGGGCGTGTCGGGCTGCGCCACTTGTGACGGGTTCTTCTACCGCAACCAGAACGTGGCCGTGATCGGCGGCGGCAACACCGCCGTGGAAGAGGCGCTGTACCTCGCCAACATCGCCAACCACGTCACCCTGGTGCATCGCCGCGACAAGTTCAAGGCCGAGAAGATCATGATCGAGCACCTCATGGAAAAGGTGAAGGAAGGCAAGATCACCCTGCAGACCGACCACGTGCTGGACGAAGTGCTGGGCAACGACTCCGGCGTCACCGGCATGCGCATCAAGCATGTCCAGAGCGGCGCCACCCAGGACATCGCGCTCACCGGCATCTTCATCGCCATCGGCCACAAGCCCAACACCGACATCTTCCAGGGCCAGCTGGAAATGGAGCACGGCTACCTCGTCACCAAGAGCGGGCGCGCCGGCAACGCCACCGCCACCAGCATTCCCGGCGTGTTCGCCGCCGGCGACGTGCAGGATCACATCTACAAGCAGGCCGTCACCAGCGCCGCCTCCGGCTGCATGGCCGCGCTCGACGCCGAGCGTTACCTCGACAACCTCGGCTTGAACTGATGCCCAAGCCCGCCGCTCCGCCAGAAGACAGCGCGCTCTTCCGGCAGGAAGTGGCGGACGCGGTCGCGCTGCCACCCGCCAACCGCGCCGTTCCGGCGCGGCCGCGGGTCAAGCCGGTGCCGCTGCAGCGCCTCAAGGATGAAAGGCAGGCGCTGCTCGATTCGCTGGCCGACCCCTGGGAACTGCTCGGCGAGGGCGGCCGCGATTCCATCGAGAGCGGCGAGGAACTGTTCTTCACCCGTCCCGGCGTACCGGCGGCCGCCCTGCGCAAGTTGAAGCGCGGCGCCTGGACGATCCGGGCCGAACTCGACCTGCACGGCCTGCGCTCGGACGAGGCGCGCCTCGCGCTGGCGGAATTCCTGGCGGCCTGCGCCCGCCGCGATTGCCGCTGCGTGCGCATCGTGCACGGCAAGGGCCTGCGCTCGAAAAACCGCGAACCCGTCCTGAAACACAAACTGCGCCACTGGCTGATGCAGCGCGAGGACGTGCTGGCCTTCTGCCAGGCGCGCCCCGCCGACGGCGGCAGCGGCGCCGCCATCGTGCTGCTGAAAAGCAGTTTCGCCAGCCGGGCATAAACGCCAAAAAATCGACACAGAGGCAACAGAGGAAGCAGAGAAAAGCGCCAAACAGCGCTATTGCTTTACTCTGTTACCCCTGCTTCCTCTGTGTTCTTGCTTTTTTGGGCAAAAAAGAAGGCCGCATGAGCGGCCTTAACGGAGGCAAGGCCCGGATCAGGGCTTCAGGTAGACGTAGCCTTCCTGGTATTGCAGCTTGCCGATCTCGGCGACGCCGGACGGCACGACCTGGGCGTCGAGGACCACGGCGCTCTTGTCCAGCTTGCGGGCCTTGAGGGTGTTGGCGCAAACATCGAAGGTCACGCCCATGTCCTTGAGGCCGGCGATCTGCGCGGTGTAGGGTTCGCCCTTGTCGTCCTTGGCGTCGTTCAGCAGGAAATCGATGCCCTTGCCGTGGGTCACCACCACGATCTTGGCGCCCGGATCGGCGGTGAGGTGATTCCGGATGTTGTTCATGGCGGCGCGCGCGACACTGGCGTCATTGATGTGGTAGACGACTTTCTCCGTGGGCTCGCCCTGCTGGCTTGCACAGCCGGACAGGGTGGCAACGGCGAACAGGGCGGCGCCCAAAAGACCAGCGAGTTTCATACATGTCTCCTTCGGTTTGAACATAATCGTTTTGTCGAACTGACAGGACCTCCCAGACCGCAACGAACCCAGTCGACCCACTCATAAAGACCGGGCCCCGCCGGCTTTTATTCCATTTTCGCGAACAATTTTCATGGCACAAACAGACCAGTTGGCGCCGATTCCCCGCCGCGGCGCCGGGCCCCGAACCGGCGGCCGCGCCGGCGCCCCGTGCGCCATGGGGCAGAAAGACTTAACAATCAGGCAGATAGGAAAATGGCCGCATTAACTGTTGCCTGCCGCCTGCGGTCGCGCCACAATGACAGCAGCATTGGCTGATACATGACATGAAGTTCTCCGACATCCAGGATTTCGAGGCCGACTCCACCGGCGGCCCCATCAAGCTCTCGGCCCACCAGGGCAAGGCAGTCGTACTTTACTTCTACCCCAAGGACAACACCCCCGGCTGCACCACCGAGGGCATGGAGTTTCGCGACCTGGCGGCAAAGTTCGCGCGCGCCGGCGCCGTCATCTACGGCGCCTCGCGCGACAGCCTGAAATCGCACCAGAACTTCAAGGCCAAACTGGAACTGCCCTTCGAGCTGATTGCCGACCCGGATGAAACGCTGTGCGAGCTGTTCGGCGTCATGAAGCTGAAAAACATGTACGGCAAACAGGTGCGCGGCGTGGAGCGCAGCACCTTCGTGTTCGACGCCGACGGCAAGCCGGTCCGCGAATGGCGCGGCGTCAAGGCGCCGGGCCATGCCGCGGAAGTCCTCGAATTCCTCAAAACCCTGAAATAGGCACAGCCCTTCATGGCCAAAAAACCCTCCGCCGCAGCCAAGCTCTTCGTCCTCGACACCAACGTGCTGATGCACGATCCCACCAGCCTGTTCCGCTTCCAGGAACACGATCTGCTGATTCCCATCATCACGCTGGAGGAACTCGACCAGCACAAGAAGGGCATGAGCGAAGTCTCGCGCAACGCGCGCCAGGCCAGCCGCTTTCTGGACGAGCTGGTGAAGGGCTGGGAAGACATGGACGAGGGCATTCCGCTGGGGCCGGCGAGCCATGAAGCCGCCACCGGGCGCCTGTTCCTGCAGACCGAGGCCGTCAACGGCCCGCTGCCGGTTTCGCTCGCCGCCAGCAAGGTCGACAACCAGATCCTCGGCGTGGTGCTGCATCTCCGGCAGAAGCATCCCAAGCGCCAGGTGGTGCTAGTGTCGAAGGACATCAACATGCGCATCAAGGCGCGCGCGCTGGGGCTCGCGGCCGAGGACTACTACAACGACAAGGTGCTCGAAGACACCGACCTGCTCTATACCGGGGTCACCGAACTGCCGCCCGAGTTCTGGGACACGCACGGCAAGGGCATGGAATCCTGGCAGAGCAACAGCCACACCTACTACCGCCTCAAGGGCCCGCTGACCGACGGCTTCCTGGTCAACGGCTTCGTCTATCTCGAATCCGAGCCGCCCTTCTACGCCAAGGTGACCTCGGTGAAGGGCAAGACCGTCGAACTGGAGACCATCAAGGACTACAGCCACCACAAGAACAACGTCTGGGGCATCACTTCGCGCAACCGCGAGCAGAATTTCGCGCTCAACGTGCTGATGGACCCGGAAATCGACTTCGTCACCCTGCTCGGCCAGGCCGGCACCGGCAAGACCCTGCTCACCCTGGCCGCCGGCCTCGCGCAGGTGCTGGAAAAGAAGATCTACAGCGAGATCATCATGACCCGCGTCACCGTGCCGGTGGGCGAGGACATCGGCTTTTTGCCCGGCACCGAGGAAGAGAAGATGACGCCGTGGATGGGCGCGCTGGAGGACAACCTCGACGTGCTCAACAAGACCGACGACGAGGCCGGCGACTGGGGCCGCGCCGCGACCCAGGATTTGATTCGCAGCCGTATCAAGATCAAGTCGCTCAATTTCATGCGCGGCCGCACCTTCATCAACAAGTTCCTCATCATCGACGAGGCGCAGAATTTGACGCCGAAGCAGATGAAGACCCTGATCACCCGCGCCGGCCCCGGCACCAAGGTGGTGTGCCTGGGCAACATCGCGCAGATCGACACGCCGTACTTGACCGAAGGCAGCTCCGGTCTAACCTATGTAGTGGACCACTTCAAGGGCTGGCCGCACAGCGGCCACGTCACCCTGGCGCGCGGCGAACGCTCGCGCCTCGCCGACTACGCCGCAGAGGTGCTGTAATCCGCAACCATCCAAGGAGACGGCCATGAGACACTGGATCGTGCTGGCAGCCGGCATCGCGCTGGCCCTCCCCGCCCACGCCCTGGACCTGAACGAGATGCTGAAAGGCGTGCTGGGCCAGCCTGCCGCCGAAAAGCCGGCCTCAGGCGGCGTGGACGCCCTCTCCAGCACCGAGATCAATTCCGGCCTCAAGGAAGCGCTGAGCCGCGGCGCCGATGCCGCCGTCACCCAGCTCGGCAGGCAGGACGGCTTCTTCGGCGACAAGAAGCTGCGCATCCCGCTGCCGGAGCCGCTGAAAAAGACCGAAAAGGCCATGCGCCTTTTGGGCATGGGCAAGCAGGCCGACGATCTGGTGCTGGCGATGAACCGCGCCGCCGAAGCCGCCGTGCCCGAAGCCAAGACCCTGCTGGTCGACGCGGTCAAGGACATGACGCTGGAAGACGCCAGGGGCATCCTCACCGGCGGCAAGACCTCGGCCACCGATTTCTTCCGCAGGAAAACCGAAGTCAGGCTCAACGAGCGTTTCCTGCCCATCGTCAAGGCCTCGACCGACAAGGTCGGGCTGGCGCAGCAGTACAACCGCTATGCCGGCGCCGCGGCGCAGTACAAGCTGATCGACCAGAAACAGGCCAACGTCGAGCAGTACGTCACCCAGCAGGCGCTCGACCGCCTGTACACCGTGATCGGCGAAAAGGAGCAGGCCATCCGCGCCAATCCCCTGCAGGCCGGCAGCGAGCTACTGAAGAAGGTGTTCGGGGCGGTCGCCAAGTAGGCCCTGGCGCCGGAAAAACTCAAGGTATTGGCGCACGTGCTGCGCCGCCTGTTCGGCGCCAAGCTCGACGCCCGCCGCGTGCAGCGCCTGCCGCAGCTGTTGCGCCAAGGCTTCGAGCGGCGTGCCGCCATCCATGGCCGCCAGCAGCCCGCGCCCCCACTCATCGATATCCAGCGCCTGATGGAAAGCGCTGGTCAGCGGCCAATCTGCCGACGCCTGCGCGCGCGCCAGCCGCGACACCCGCGGGCAACCGTCCGCCGCCGCCGCGCGCGCGGGGACGCAGGCATGCAGGCGCACGCCGTGCATCTGCGCGAAGTCCAGCAGCGCCTCCAGGAATGCCGCGTCCGCTTCGCCGCGATAGCCATGCTCGCGCGCCAGTTGCAGGGCGCGCCCCGCCGCCTCGGCATAGCCCAGCACCTGCGGATAATGGCCGGCGAGCACGACCAGGAAGGCTTTGAGCAGCGGATGGCTGGCCGGCAGGCGTTCGCCGGTGACCGTCGCGAAATGCTGCTCCGTGGCCTCGGCCAAATCCAGTTCGTCCTCCGAGCTCAGCTCCGCGCTGAAGGCGAGGCTTGTCAGGTTTTCCGCCTGCTGGGGCTGCGGCGGCGACGCATCGTCGCGCACCAGCAGCGCGCGGCGGAAGCGGCTGTCGAGCGCCTCGTCCAGCGCGGCCTCCGCCTCCAGCCAACGCTCGCGGCGCGCCGCGGGCGACAGCCCCCAGTCGTTTTCCAGCGCCACCCGCGCGCGGCGCGGCCCGGCTTCGCCCAGGTAGCGCAAGCCCTGCGCATCCGCATCGGCAACGAACTGCGGGAAGGCATAGGCGTTGTTGATGTCGGACAGGTATTCGTGGAACAGGTAGGCGGCGGAAGCCCGCGTCAGGTAATCCGCCTCCTGTTGCAGGCGCGCGTCGTCGAAGCGGGTCGCGGCCAGCAGGCCGCGCGCGCGCTCCACGCGCCGCATGGGGCCAAGCTCTGGGCGGTCGTTCTCCACCAGCAGCCGGCGCAGCCGGGCGTAGGTGCGCCAGCCCGCCGCCACGTTGAAACTGAGGTAGGCTACGCCCTGCGGCCTGAGCAGCCTGCGGCAGGCGGCCAGCAGCGCCGCGCGCACGGAATCCGGCACCCAGGAATACACGCCGTGCGCGATGATGAAGTCGAATGTCCCCAGATCATCCGGCAGCGCGGCGATGTCGCCGTGCAGCAGCCGGATGTTCACCAGCCCCGCGCGCGCGATGAAGGCGCCGCCCGCCTCCACCTGCACCCGCGACAGGTCCACGCCGACGAACGCCCCCAGCGGATAACGCGCGGCCATGGGGATGAGATTGCCGCCCTGGGCGCAGCCCAGCTCCAGCACGCGCGCGGTGCGCGCATCCGCCGCGGCGAAGCCGTGCAGGCGCGCGAGCGCCGCGAGGAAATCCGGCTCGGTTTCCGGAAACGGCAGGCGGTCGTAGGGCAGTTCGTCGTAGCCGGGCAGGGTATCCATGGGCGGATTGTGCCGCTTGGCGGGCGCGTCTGTCCAAGCCTTGCGCAAGGCGCGCTTATTTGAGCTGGAACTGGAAGGCTTCGTCGCCCACGCTGACCACGTCGTTCGGCGCCAGCGGCTGCGGGTCGCCGCCGATCGGCATGCCGTTGAGCAGGGCCGGTTTTTTGCCCTCGACATGGGTGATGAAATAGCCGTGCGGGCGGCGATTGACCACGGCGACCTGCACGCCCGGCTGGCCGAAGGTGCGCAGCACCCGCGTCAGCTCGATTTCCCGTCCCGCCTGCGGGCCCTTCGTCATCTTCGCCAGCCCGAGCCTGCCGCCTTCCCGGGCCTGCGCGGCGCGCTTCGCGCCAACCCGTTCCAGGCCGGCCCGCACCGGGGATTGCTCGGCCAGTTCCGGCGCGAGCCCCTTGATCACCATGGTCCGGTCCAGGCTGGGGCCGCTCGCCGCCTTCTGGCTGCGGTAGCGGATCTGGCAGCCGGCAATCTCGATCACGTCGTCATGCTGCAGGATGTGGCGCGCGATCTTGCGGCCGTTGACCAGGGTGCCGTTGGTGCTGCCGAGGTCTTCCAGGATATCGTCGTTGCCGACCGTGAAAATGGCGGCATGGATGCGGCTCACGCCGGGGCGGGCCAGCTGCAGGCTGCTGTCCGGCAGGCTGCCGATGGTGAAGCGCGACGCGTCGATGAAGTGGGTTCCCGCCACTTCGCCGTCGATGCTAAGGATCAGTTTCGCCATGGTGGGTTATTTCGTCATGGTGGATTATTTCGTCATGCCGGATCAGCGGCCGAAAAGCCGCGAGAAGAACGCGCCGAGCGAGCCGGGCGCCGCCGCCTGGGGAATGAGCTTCGCCAGGATGACGGAGAT
This sequence comes from Hydrogenophilaceae bacterium, assembly GCA_024709485.1. Lineage (GTDB taxonomy): Bacteria > Pseudomonadota > Gammaproteobacteria > Burkholderiales > Thiobacillaceae > UBA6918. The sequence goes on from JANJWO010000012.1 coordinate 60,768, forward strand.
GTTGTCTTCCCCGCCGTTGTCGTTTGCGATCATCACCAGTTGCCTGGCGGCGAGCGGCAGATTGGCCTGCAGCGCAGCGAGCGCCAGCTCGATGTCGGCATCGTCCACCATGTCGTTCAAGCCGTCCGAGCACAGCAGGTAGATGTCGCCGGCGCGGGCGTCGCTGTCCATCAGGCTGGCCTCCACCTCCTCCTTGAGGCCGAGGCCGCGCGTCACCAGATGCCGGTTGTGCGAAGCTTCCGCGTCGCTGGCGCTGACCATGCCCAGATCGATCTGCTCCTGCACGATGGAGTGATCGTGGGTCATCAGTTCGAGCCGTCCGTCCCGCAGCCGGTAGATGCGCGAGTCGCCGACATGCGCCAGCGTCACCCGCTCGCCATGCAGATGCAGGAGCGCGACGGTCGAGCCCATCACCTGCTCCTTGCCGGCGCCCTGGGCGAGCCTGCGGCCCTCCGTGTAAATCAGCCGGTTGGCGGCCTTGACGGCCTGCTCAAGCAGCGCCCGCGCATCGCCGAAGGCGTTTTTCTTCAGGCCGTCTTCCACCACTTCCATGATGGAGCGGGTGGCAAGCTCGCTCGCGACATTGCCGGCCTTGTAGCCGCCCATGCCGTCGGCCAGCACCAGCAGGCCCAGCCTGGCGTTGGTGGCGATGCTGTCCTCGTTGAGGTTGCGGATCACGCCGACATCGGTTGCGGCGGCGATTTCAAGCGCCAGCGGCTTGGCAGCGGCTCGTTTTTGCATGAGTCTTTTTTGCATGAGGTGTTTGTTATAATTTTCGCGCCCATTCTCACACCATAAAACAACACAAGGCAAGCCCTTCCCTTACCAACCGCGCATGCTCAATCAGAAATCAATCGGCCGCTACGAGGTCGTCTCCGTGCTGGGCCAGGGCGCGATGGGCACGGTGTACAAGGCATCCGACCCGGTCATCGAGCGCGCCGTCGCCATCAAGACCATCAATCTGGAACTGTCCCGGGAAGAGCGCGCCGAATTCGAGGAACGCTTCTACCGCGAGGCCAAGTCGGCCGGGCGCCTCAACCATCCCAACATCGTCACCATCTACGACGTCGGCGAAACCGAGGACGCCGCCTACATCGCCATGGAATACATCGAGGGCGAGCCGCTGCGCGACGTGCTCGATTCCGGCGTGGTGCTGCCCCTGAAGCGCATCTGCCAGATCGCCGTGCAGGTGGCCAACGCGCTGAATTACGCGCACGAGAACGGCGTCGTGCACCGCGACATCAAACCCGCCAACATCATGATCTCGCGCAGCCGCGAGGCCAAGATCATGGACTTCGGCATCGCCCTCATCCCCACCGGCTCGCGCACCCAGGCCGGCACCGTGCTGGGCTCGCCCAAGTACATGGCGCCCGAGCAGCTGGCCGGCCAGGCGACCGACGGCCGCGCCGACCTCTTCTCGCTGGGCGCGGTGCTCTACGAAATGCTCACCGGCGCCACCCCCTTCAACGGCGACAACCTCGGCGCCATCATGTACAAGATCATGAACGAGGAGCCGGTGCCGCCGAGCCGGCTCAACGCGCGCGTGCCCGAGGTGTTCGACCGCATCCTCGCCCGCGCCCTGGCCAAGCGGCCCGAAGACCGCTATCCGAACGCGCAGGAATTTTCCCGCGCGCTCAGGAGCGAGGCAGTGCTGGCCGTGCTCAATCCCGCGCAGCCGCCGCAGCCCGCGCAAAAGAATGCGGCGAGCGCAGCCCGGCGGCAGGCCGAAACCGACAGCGACCCGCTCGACGTCAAGACTGAAATCCTGTTGCCGCCGCCGCAGCACCGGAGCGGCAAGCGCGCGCCCGCCGCCGCGCCGGCCGCGAAAAGCGCCCGCCGCCCCCGGCGCTACGCCCTGCTGCTGGCGATTCCGGCCACGGCGCTGGCGGCCTACCTCGCGCTGAAACCTGCCGCCGAGGCGCCGGTGGCCGCCGCCGCCGATGCCGGCGCACAAACCGAGGCCGGTGAAGCCGCGCCGCCGCCGGTGGCCATCATCCCCCCACAAGCGGCGCCGGCGCAGCCGCCGTCCCCCGCCCCTGCAACGGTGCCTGCAGCGAACAAGACAACGGTTGCCGCGGCAGGCGCGCATGCCACGCTGTCGCTTGCCATCACCCCCTGGGGCGAGGTCTTCGTCGACGGCAAACTGGCCGGCATCTCGCCGCCGCTGACCCGCCTGGAACTGCCGGCGGGCGCGCACACCATCGAAATCCGCAACGGCACGTTCGCAAGCCACCGTGTTAAAGTGAACCTGGCCGCGGACCAGGACCTGAAGATCAAGCACAAATTCAAATGAGACGAGACCCGCTCAACACCCTTCGCGCAATCCTGCTGGCCGCATGCGGCGCCCTGCTGATGAGCGCGTGCTCGACCGCCTTCGTGCGCGACACCGGACTCGACAAGCTCGCCCCGCGCAAGGCCGAGCAGGACCTGTCCAGCGGCATCCACGCCTACGAGGACGGCAACTACAAAGGCGCGCAAACCCATCTGCAAGACGCGCTCGACGCCGGCCTGCTGCTGAATTCCGACAAGGTGGTGGCGCACAAGTACCTCGCCTTCATCCACTGCGCGCACGGCCGCGTGAGTCCGTGCCGCGAGGAATTCCGCCAAGCCCTGCAGCTCGATCCCAAGCTCGAACTGGGCCAGACCGAAGCCGGCCACCCGGCCTGGGGGCCGGTGTTCAAGGGCGCCAAGGCGGAAATGGCGAAGAAGCAGCAGAAGTGACCGCAGCCCCGCCGCGGGCCGCATGCGGCGAACAAATCAACCACACAAGCACAACAAGGGAGGCAACATGATTTCAGGCAGCAAACTCTTCATCTCGGCGTGTCTCGTCGCGACAGCGCTGACGAGCGGATGCGCGTCGGTGCCGATGGCATCGCTCGACGACGACGCCCAGGCCAAGACCTTCGCGGTCAAGGAAGGCAAGTCCAGCATCTACGTCTACCGCAACGAATCCTTCGGCGGCGCAATCCCGATCACGGTGGCGCTGAACGGCAAGCTCGCCGGGCAGACCGGGCCGCAGACCTTCTTCCTGTTCGAAGTCGATCCCGGCGCGCACGAAGTGAGCTCCATCGCGGAAAACAACTCCCTGCTCAAGCTCAACACCGAGCCGGGCAAGTCCTATTTCGTCTGGCAGGAAGTGAAGATGGGGATGTGGATGGCGCGCTCCCTGCTGCAGCAGGTCGACGACGCGGCCGGCCGCAAGGGCGTGGCCGAGTGCAAGCGGGCGCAGGCGAACTTCTAGCCGCCCGCACGCCCACAAAAAAAACGGCCGTTTCCGCAATCGGAAACGGCCGTTTACCTTTTGCCTGTTACCTTAGTGGCCGCGCGAACCCGGTTTGGCCGAGAACAACGCCGCCTGCGGGCGGGGTTTCTTGCCTGAAGCGCCGGGCCGCTGCTGCGGCGCGGCGGGCTGCGCCTTCGCCGGCTTGCCGGCGCCCTGGCCCTGGCGGCTGCCGCCGGGCTGGCCGCGGCCTTCGCGGCTGGGCTGACCGCCCTTGCCCGCCTGCGCCCGGCCCTGCTCGCCTCGGCCCTGCTCGCCTCGGCCTTGTTCGCCTCGGCCTTGTTCGCCTCGGCCCTGCTCGCCCCGGCCTGACTGGCCGCGGCCCGAATCGCTCCTGCCCGGCTGCGGCCGGCCCCCGCGATTTTGCTGGGGCGGACGCGGCGGGCGCTCGTCGACCGAGGCGGCCGGGCGCGGCGCGGGCACGAAGCCCTCGACTTCCACGCGCACGATGCTGCGCTTGATCAGCTTCTCGATGTCCTTCAGATAGCCCATCTCCTCGCTGTCCACCAGCGACAGCGCCGAGCCACTCGCCCCGGCACGGCCGGTGCGGCCGATGCGGTGCACGTAGTCTTCCGGCACGTTGGGCAGTTCGAAGTTGACCACCTGCGGCAACTGGTCGATGTCGATGCCGCGCGCGGCGATGTCGGTCGCCACCAGCACGCGAACCTCGCCGCTCTTGAAGCCGGCCAGCGCCTTGGTGCGCGCGCCCTGGCTCTTGTTGCCGTGAATGGCGGCGGCGGGGATGCCGTCCTTGTCCAGCTTCTCGGCCAGACGGTTGGCGCCGTGCTTGGTGCGGGTGAAGACCAGCACCTGCTGCCAGTCGTGGTGCTTGATCAGGTGCGCAAGCAGGTCGCGCTTGTGCGCCTGCGGCACCAGGTGCACGGCCTGCTCGACCATTTCCGAGGCGGTGTTGCGGCGCGCCACTTCCACGCAGCCGGGGTTGTGCAGCAGACCGTTAGCCCGCGCCTTGATCTCGTCGGAGAAGGTGGCCGAGTACAGCAGGTTCTGGCGCTGCTTCGGCAGCACCGCCAGCACCTTCTTGATGTCGCGGATGAAGCCCATGTCCAGCATGCGGTCGGCCTCGTCCAGCACCAGGATTTCCACGCCCGACAAATCGACGCTCTTCTGGCCCAGGTGGTCGAGCAGACGGCCGGGGGTGGCGACGAGGATATCCACGCGCGCCTTCAGCGCCTTGAACTGCGGATTGATGTTGACCCCGCCGAACATCACCATGGAGGTGAGCGGCAGGTACTTGCCGTAGGTCTTGACCGACTCTTCCACCTGCGCCGCCAGCTCGCGCGTCGGCACCAGGATCAGGCAGCGCGGACGCCCGGGTTTGGGGTTCTGCGCCGGGCGCGCGGAAAGCTGATGCAGGATGGGCAGCGTGAAGCCGGCGGTCTTGCCCGTGCCGGTTTGCGCCGCGGCGAGCAGGTCGCCGCCCGCCAGCACCAGCGGGATGGCCTGCGCCTGGATCGGGGTGGGCGCGCTATAGCCGGCATCGGCAATGGCGCGCAACAGGGGTTCGGCCAGCCCGAGGCTGGCAAAGGAGGTTTCAGTAATCATGCGGTTTCCTGCGACGGCCTGTCGCGCTGCCTTGATCAAAGCATCGGCGACACCAATCGAGGCAGACGAAAAGGGGATCGAAAAGATCGTGTTTCAAAGAACCGCAGCCGATTGGCAAGGCTGCGGGAGCGCGCACTATACAGGTTTGCCCGGCCGGCAACAATGTTTATTTGCCGTGCCGGCATTCCGGCCGGCCATGGCCATCTCTATTGCTTGTATTGCGTTTCTTTGCGGATGCTGCAATGCTTGACCCGAATGCGATCACGCACCTGGTCAAAAAGCTTTGGAGGAAAGGCTTCAGGTGCGGCTGCCATCTGCATCCGTCCTTATTCTTAACTGCGAACCAATAATAAACAGACAGTTATGAGCCAACACCCGGTGTTATGCACTTTCAAGCCACACAGATATACACCTTTTAAGGTGTATATCGCACGTTAGGCCAATTATGCTGAGCCCTAATGAAACTATGCTTACCGGCCAATGGAAAGCGGTCAATGGCGTAGTCATTGCTGATGAGGCCTGCCAGCGCATAGAGTCACTAATCGAGCGTCATTTAGTTAAATTGGCAAGCTCATCTGACGGCTGGTCAACTCTTTACCAAGACCCGAATGACTTTAGGCTTTGGGAGCACACCTATCCGCAAAGCCATTTACACGGTGGCGGTCCTCCGTCACTTACATGTGTTTCGGCCAGTGATGCACAAACAAGGTATGGCAGTTGGCCTAACCCATCATTCAAGGGGGACGCGCTAAAGCGCGCCCCTTAATTCAAACGTTAGACCTCTTATGCGCGAGTACTTGGTCATCCGTAACGCAATTCAAAATCTTGGCGCCTCGGTCATCGATGAAAATATGCAGCCCGAGGCTTTTGGCAGCGCCTACTGTGTATTCGAGTGCAAGGGCGCCCCATGCTTTCGTTTTGTCTGGGATGGAAAAGAGGGGTATGGGTTCTTGCAAAAAGCAAAATCTTCCGGCCTTTGGGAAACCGTTGGCCCATATGTATCCGAGGCATCAAACACCTCATCGCCCAAGTTTGCAGAGCTTCTATCTATCGCTCAAGGGTTGGCTCATGGCAAGGCCTAGGTCTAACCCCTCGGTCAAGTTCGTTCCGGCCTTCGGCCTCCACGGGACGCGCCGCAAGCGGCGCGCCCCTTACCTCAAACGTTAGGGGTCTCCTTGATCGCCATCCTCACCATTAGCCCAACACTCATTGCGCTTACGCTAATGTGGAGTTCTGCTCTTGCTGGGCGGCCAATAAGCCTTGAACAGGTCGGCTGGTTACTGACATATGCACAAATCGTCTTTCTTGCCGCCGGTGTCGCTGCCACAATGCTTGCAAAACGCTCTGAACAACCAATGGCTGAGTGGCGTGTTACTGCAAATAAATGGGTAGGGAGAGCAATGGCATTTTTTGGTTTGTTCTATGCAATCGCTTTTGCACTGGTTGCATACCATGCCCCCTAACACTGCGGTCAAGCGGGACTGGCCTACAGCGGCCTTCGTCCGCTTCCGGCCAGCCCCTTACCTCCAACGTTAGATTTTTTGCTTTGCTTTTACAACCTAAGGAGATGTTTTTATGAAGAAGTTGTTGCTTGTAATTCCCGTTCTTGTCCTCAGTGCCTGTTCAACGTTTACTCCGCAACGTTATAGCATCTCAGCCGACAACAACGTTGCGTTGAAGTCGATAGGTGTAGGGAACATAAATGTCGGATCTTTCGCGGGACCATCATCATTTGATCGTGCATGTAGAGGGGCTGGCCCTATTGCGCCTCCTGATAACATGAGTTTCGAGGCCTACATTCAAAAAGCACTAGCAGATGAATTGAAGGTCGCAGGCATGTTTGATGACAAAACGCCAAAGGCCACACTTACAGGTGTTGTGGAGCAGCTAAGTTTCTCATCGTCACGTAGACTTACCGGAGGTGAGTGGAACATAAGCTTGCGAGTTAATTCATCAAATGGAAAGTCAATGTTCGTGTCAGAACATTACGAATTCGAAAGCGGGTTTGTTGCCGATACTGCTTGCAAGCAGACAGCAGAAGCATTTCTTCCCGCTGTGCAAAATATAATTGGCAAGCTCATCAAATCACCTGAATTCAAGTCGCTATTGGTTCAAATCTAACATTCCGGTCAAGCGGGGCTGGCCAACAGCTGGCTTCGCCTGCTGCCGGCCAGCCCCTTACCTCCAACGTTGAGCCTAAAAAACCAGAGCGCATGAAGCCGCGAATCACCGTCATCACAATCGGGGTCAACGACCTCGAAGCATCGCTTCGCTTTTATCGCGATGGCCTGGGCTTTCCCACCGCAGGCGTCATCGGCAAAGACTTTGAGCATGGCGCTGTTGTGTTCATTCAACTGCAGCCCGGTTTGCGTCTGGCTTTGTGGCCTCGCAAGAGCATCGGGCATGACACCGGGCTCGCCGTAGGTCCAGCCAGCCCGACCGAAATGACACTCGGCCATAACGTCGCATCCAGAGCGGAGGTAGATGCCGTAATGGAAAAAGCAAGCGCAGCAGGGGCTTTCATCGTCAAGGCTGCGCATGACACATTCTGGGGCGGCTATTCCGGCTACTTCCAGGACCCGGACGGTCATCTCTGGGAGGTTGTCTGGAATCCGCAGTGGTCAGAGTGAGCATTAGGCTCAACATGGCGTTCGAGCGACCCGCGTATTCAGGACCTTCTCAAGCGTTTTGAAATTCAGGCAAATCTCAAGTTATGAGCAGCGCCATGGCTAACGCGGCCTCAATTAAACCGGGGGAAGATTCCCCATGCAAAAGCGAGCGTAGTGGATGAAGTGGAAAATCGCAGCATTGCTCGTGCTTGTCGCATTGCCGGGTGCCGTGGCAGCTGCTTGGCTTGCGCTGCCGCTGCTCGTGGACCTCTCAGCCATTCCCGTGCCGCTGGAGACATTGCAACTTGCAACCGCTCTTCAGAGCACGCTCCTTGTCTTGGCGGCTGCCTTCTTAGGCGCATCGGCTGCGCCCAGGGTTGGCGTATCGGCACCCGCCATATCCGCCATCGCAGGCGGTGGCGGGGTGCTTGATGCCTGGCGCCCTCAGCTCGTTCCGGGCTGCATCGGCGGCTGCATCGGCGCAGTCGTAATCGTGGCCTTCTACGCGTTTGCCCCCGAACCCCTTCGGGCGGTTCAGCCCGAGGCGCCGTTGCCCTTGACAGTCCGCGTTCTCTACGGCGGAATTACCGAAGAGGTGCTCATGAGGTGGGGCCTGATGACCGCGATTGCCTGGCTGGGATGGCGAATCCTGCAGAGGGATGCGCAGCGGCCTTCGGCGGCGCTCATGTGGGCGGCAATCGCGGTAAGCGCACTGGTCTTTGGCCTATTGCACCTACCTGCAGTTGCGCAGTCTTTGCCCGCATTGTCGGCTTCTGTGGTCGCTTATACGACGATCGGCAATGCCCTTTTTGGTGTGGTTGCCGGCTATCTGTTCTGGCGTTACGGCCTCGAGGCCGCCATCGTCGCCCACGTATCCGCCCATGTATTGGCGTTCCTTATTCATGCTTAGGGCATAGCCCTTCGCTGCAGGCGCGACGGCCCTGACGGGCCGCGGCCTGCGCTCAAACGTTATCAGCCGTCATCATATGCACAAACTTGAAACTCAGATTGAAATTGACGCCCCCGTCGAGCGGGTCTGGGCATTGCTCACCGACTTCCCGTCGCATTCTCGCTGGAATCCGTTTGTTCGTTCCATCGAAGGCACTCTTGGGGTCGGCCATTCGCTAAAGGTGTTCATCCAGCCGCCGGGCGCAAATGGCATGCAGTTCCAGCCGATCGTGCTCGCGGTAGAGCCCAATCGCGAGCTTCGCTGGAAAGGGAAGCTTTTCCTGCCCGGTCTATTCGATGGCGAACACTATTTCCAGCTTGAAAGCAAACCAGAAGGCGGGCTCACGTTCCGTCATGGCGAAATCTTCTCAGGAATGCTTGTGCCCCTCTTCCGACGCTCGCTGGACAATGCCACCAAACAAGGGTTTATCGCCATGAATGAAGCGCTCAAGCGCGAGGCCGAGAAGCCATGACGGCGAACCTTGCGCTTAACCCGGCGCTCAACCGCGCTCCTTTCGGCCGCCGGGGCGCGCCACAAGCGGCCTGAGCTCAAACCTCGCCTGGATTTGAACAGCGCGGCCGTACCCAACCGGCCGCCCGTAAAGGTGTATATTCCATCATGCAATATCCCTCAAAATTCGGAGCATGAAATGAAGAAATCCCTAGGCGGCCTGGTGTTCGTTTCCCTTTCGGCACTCTCCTTGACTGCGGCCGGCGCTTGCTACCCCTACGACTATGCCCAGATACAGCTCAAAGGGGAGGTTGTGGTCAAGGCGCCGGCCGAGTTGCCGAAGGGGGCGGGCGTGCACCGCAATCCGAAGGAGAAGCACACGTTCCTGAAGCTGAATCCGCCTATCTGCACGAGCGCCGGGACGAACTCCTATGAAAGCGCGGAGACGAACCAGGCGGAAATCACCCTCTACACCTTGAAGGACACCGGGCTGGGCAGATACGCCGGCAAGCATGTGTCGGTAAGCGGCGTGCTGATGCACTCATTCACTTCCGATGCGCACACGCCGCTCCAGTTCGTTGTCCACGACATCGCGGAGAGCTCGAAGTAGGCGCGCGCAAGCAAGCGCCGCACCTTGGACCGTTGAAGGGCGGCGGGGACGACCCCGCCGCTCCAGCACACAGCGGGGACGGCCCCGGCATTCGCGGAAGGGAAACACATGGCCTGGGTCATTCTTGTTGTTGCCGGCTTGTTCGAGGTCGCCTGGGCGATCGGTTTGAAGTACACGGCGGGCTTTACCCGGTTGTGGCCTACGCTCGGCACCGTGCTGGCGATGATCGTCAGTCTCTGGCTGCTGGGCATTGCCATGAAATCGCTGCCGGTCGGCACCGCTTACGCCGTTTGGGTGGGCGTGGGGGCGGTGGGCACCGTCGTGCTGGGCATCGTGCTGCTGGGGGAGCCGGCGAACGCGGCCCGGCTCTTCAGTGTTGCATTGATTGTCGCCGGCATCGTCGGCCTGCGGCTTGCGACGCCGGCCTGAGCCGGATATTTCGCCTGGCCGGCATGGACGCCGGCCGCCGCTTCAAACTTCCAGCAGCAGCCTTTCCGGCGTTTCCAGCGCCGCCTTCACCGCCACCAGGAACTGCACCGCTTCCTTGCCGTCAATCAGGCGGTGGTCGTAGGACAGCGCGAGGTACATCATCGGGCGGATGACGACCTGGCCGTTCTCGGCCACGGGCCGCTCCTGGATCTTGTGCATGCCGAGGATGCCGGACTGCGGCGGGTTGAGGATGGGCGTGGACAAGAGCGAGCCGAACACCCCGCCATTGGTGATGGAGAAGGTGCCGCCGGTGAGTTCGTCGATGGACAGCGCGCCGGTCTGGGCGCGCGCGGCGAAGTCGGCGATGCCCTTTTCGATCTCGGCGAAGGACAGGCGCTCGGCGTCGCGCAGCACCGGCACCACCAGGCCGCGCGGGGTGGAGACGGCGATGCCGATGTCCATGTAGTCGTGCTGCACGATGTCCTCGCCGTCGATGGAGGCGTTGAGCATGGGAAACTGCTTCAAGGCGTCGCACACCGCGCGCACGAAGAAGGACATGTAACCGAGCTTGATGCCGTGGCGGGTCTCGAACTCGGCCTTGAAGCGCTGGCGCAGTTCGTTGACCGGCTGCATGTTGGCTTCGTTGAAGGTGGTGAGGATGGCGGCGGTGTGCTGCGCCGACACCAGGCGCTCGGCGATGCGCTGGCGCAGGCGCGACATGGGCACGCGCCGTTCCCTGCCCGCCTTCTCCGCCACCAGCAGGCGCTCGCGGTGCGGGCCGCTGTCGGACACTGGCCGGACGGGACGGGTTTCGGACTTGGGCGGGCCGGGCGGCGGCGCCGGCTCGGGGCTTGCCGCGGGCGCCGGCGGCGGCGCTTTCTCGATCTGTCTGGGCGGCGCCGGCTCGACGGCCGCGGCCGCTTCGGTTTCGATCACCGCCAGCACCTCGCCCGCCGTCACCGTGTCGCCCTCGGCGTGGCGCTGCTCGATCAGCACGCCGTCGGCGGGCGCGGCCACTTCCAGGATGACCTTGTCGGTTTCCAGGTCGATCAGCGTTTCGTCGCGCAGGACTTTCTCGCCCAGTTGCCGGCGCCAGGCCAGCAGGGTGCCGGTGGTCACCGATTCGGAGAGCTCGGGCGCCCGGATTTCAAGCTTCATTCGTTGTTCCCAGTGCTTCGTTGATCAGCGCGGCCTGCTCCGCCTTGTGGCGCGAGGGGTAGCCGGAAGCCGGCGCGGCGGCGGCCTCGCGCCCCGCATATTGGAATCTTCCGGCGTCGGGCAGGCAACGGTTGAGATGGTGCCAGATCGCATACCAGGCGCCCTGGTTCATCGGCTCTTCCTGCGCCCACACGAAGGACTGCGCCTGCGGGTAGGCCGCGAGGATTTCGCGCAGTTCCTGCTCGGGGAAGGGATAGAGCTGCTCGATGCGCAGCAGCGCCACGTCGCGGCGCTCGCCGCGCGCGGCGTGGAGTTCGTAATACAGCTTGCCCGCGCACACCACCACGCGCCCGGCATCGCGCGGCTGGTCGGGGTCGTCGATCACGGTACGGAAAGCGCCCTGCGCCAGGTCTTGCAGCGCGGAGACCGCCTGCGGATGCCTGAGCAGGCTCTTGGGCGAGAGCACCACCAGCGGCTTTCTCACCGGGCGCACGATCTGGCGCCGGAGCAGGTGGAAGATCTGCGAAGGCAGCGTCGGCACGCACACCAGCCAGTTGTTCTGCGCGGAGAGCTGCATGAAGCGCTCGAGGCGGCCCGAGGAATGCTCCGGGCCCTGCCCCTCGTAGCCGTGCGGCAGCAGCAGGGTCAGCCCGCACAGGCGGCCCCACTTGGCTTCGCCGCTGGAGATGAACTGGTCGATCACCACCTGCGCGCCGTTGGCGAAATCGCCGAACTGCGCCTCCCACAGCACCAGGGTGTCCGGCTCGGCCGTGGCGTAGCCGTATTCATAGGCCAGCACGGCCTCTTCGGAAAGCAGCGAATCGATCACGGTGAACACGCCCTGGCGCTCGTGCAGGTGCTCGAGCGGGACATACACGCCTTCGGAGCGCAGCCTGCGGTTCTGGTCGTGCCACACGGCGTGGCGGTGGAAAAAGGTGCCGCGCGAGGCGTCCTGCCCGCTGAGCCGGATGTTGGTGCCCTTGTCGAGCAGGCTGGCGTAGGCGAGGGTTTCCGCCATGCCCCAGTCGAGCGGCTGCTCGCCCGCGGCCATCTTGCGGCGGTCGGCCACCACCTTGGCGACGCGGTCGTGCAGGCTGAAGCCCTCGGGCACCTGGGTGATGCGCTCGCCCAGTCGCCTGAGATCGTCCGGCGGCACCGCGGTGTCCGCCGGGAGGCTGATGTCGCCGCCGCGGAAGCGGCTCCAGTTGGTGGCGAACACCTGCTTGAAATCGGAGGCCGCGGGCGGGCTCAGGCTTTCGCCGCGTTCCAGCTTTGCGCGGCTGGCCGCGACCATGGCCGCGTCCTCGCCCTCGCGCAGCACGCCCTCCTCGAGCAGGCGCTGCGCGTATTTGGCGCGGGTGCCGGGATGCTCGCGCACCTTGCGGTACATCAGCGGCTGCGTCACCAGCGGCTCGTCCTGCTCGTTGTGGCCGTGGCGGCGGAAGCACACCAGGTCGATGAACACGTTGCGGTGGAAGGTGTAGCGATAGTCCACCGCCAGCTGCGCCACCCAGGCCACGGCGTCCACGTCGTCGGCGTTCACATGGAACACCGGCGCCTCCACCATCTTGGCCACGTCGGTGCAATACAGGCTGGAGCGCACGTCGCGCGGGTCGGAAGTGGTGAAGCCGATCTGGTTGTTGACGACGACGTGGATGGCGCCGCCGTTGCGAAAGCCGCGCGTCTGCGACATGTTGAGGCTTTCCATCACCACGCCCTGGCCGGAGAGCGCGGCATCGCCATGCAGGATCACCGGCACCACCTCGACGCCGGTGGCGTCGCCGCGCCGGTCCTGGCGCGCGCGCACCGAGCCGCGCACCACCGGATGCACGATTTCCAGGTGCGAGGGGTTGAAGGCCAGCGCCAGGTGCACGGGGCCGTAGGGCGTGGCCACGTCGTTGGAAAAGCCGCGGTGGTACTTGACGTCGCCCGACAGCGGGCCGTCGGCGTGGCCGTTGGCCGGCTCCTCGAACAGGCTCCCGAGCGAGCAGCCCAGCAGGGTGTTGAGCACGTTGATGCGCCCGCGGTGCGCCATGCCCATCACCACCTCGCGCGCGCCGTGCATGGCGGCGCGCGCGATCGCCGTGTCCAGCAGCGGGATCAGGCTTTCCGAGCCTTCGAGCGAAAAGCGCTTCTGCCCGGGATAGCGCGTGTGCAGGAATTTTTCCAGGGTTTCGGCATCGCTGAGGCGGCCGAGCAGATGCTTGCGGGCTTCGGGCACGTGGTGGAAATAGCCGTCGGCGCTCTCCATGCGCTCCTGCAGCCAGCGCTTGCGCGGCACGTCGGACAGATACATGAATTCGGCGCCGATGGTGCTGCAGTAGATGCGCTTGAGGCGCGCGATGGTGTCGGCCAGCCTGGCGCGCTTGGCGCCGACCAGCGTGCCGGTGTCGAACTCCTGTTCCAGATCGGCCGGGCCGATGCCGTAGTACTCGGGCGTCAGTTCCGCCAGCGCTTCCCGCCCGAAGCGGCCGAGCGGATCGAGATCCGCCTGGCGCGCGCCCAGATAGCGGTAGGCGTTGATGATGCGCAGCGCGCCGACCTGCCTGGATTCGAACAGCCTGACCGGGAGGGACTCGCCCGCCGCGCCGGCGGGCAGCGGCTGCGTCAGCCATTCGTCCGGCACCAGTTCCGGGTGCGCCTCGAGGAAGGCCGCGTTGGCGGCGTCGAGCGCGCTGCTGGCGATCCAGTCTTTGAGGTCAATGGCCATGGCCGCTCCGCCGTTGCCGCCCCAGTGCTGACCGCCATGATTTCAGGATCGCCATCTCGCCACGCCCCTCGTGCTGAATGCTTGCTGAAGCTTGCTCAGCTCCGCTTGTCGATCGGCACGTAGGCGCGCATGGCCGGGCCGATGTAGCGCTGGCGCGGGCGGCCGATCTTGTGGCCGGGCGCGGACAGCATTTCGCTCCATTGCGCCACCCAGCCGGCGGTGCGCGCCAGCGCGAACAGCGGCGTGAACATGGAGGGCGGAATGCCGAGCGCGCGGAACACGATGCCGGAATAGAAATCGACGTTGGGGTAGAGCTTGCGCTCGATGAAGAATTCGTCTTCCAGCGCGATGCGCTCCAGTTCCAGCGCAACCTTGAACAGCGGGTCGTCGTTCATGTCGAGCTCGTTCAGCACCTCGTGCGCGGTCTCGCGGATGACCTTGGCGCGCGGATCGAAGTTCTTGTAGATGCGGTGGCCGAAGCCCATGAGCCGGAAGGAGCTGGAGCGGTCCTTGGCGCGCTTGATGATGTCGGGGATGTTCGACACGTCGCCGATCTCCTCCAGCATCTTCAGCACCGCCTCGTTGGCGCCGCCGTGCAGCGGCCCCCACAGCGAGGCCATGCCGGCCGCGAGGCAGGCGAAGGGCGTGGCGCCGGTGGAGCCGGCCAGGCGCACGGTGGAGGTCGAGGCGTTCTGCTCGTGATCGGCGTGCAGGATGAAGATGCGGTCGAGTGCGCGCGCCAGCACCGGGTTGACTTCGTAGCTCTCGCACGGCGTGGCGTGCATCATGTACAGGAAGTTCGCCGCGTAGCCCAGGCGATGTTGCGGATACATGAACGGCTCGCCCAGGTTGTACTTGTGCGCCCAGGCCGCCACCGTCGGCACCTTGGCCAGCAGGCGGTGCGCGGCCATGTCGCGCACCGCGGGATCGAACACGTCGTGCGCGTCGGGATAGAACGCCGACATCGCGCCGGTCACGCCGATCATCAGCGCCATCGGATGCGCGTCGCGCCGGAAGCCGCGGAACACGTTGACCACCTGATCGTGCACCATGCTGTGCAGGCGGATGCTGTTCTCGAAGTCGTGGCGCTGCTCGGCGGTCGGCAGTTCGCCGTACAGCAGCAGGTAGCACACCTCGATGAAATCGGACTTGTGGGCCAGGTCCTCGATGGCGTAGCCGCGATACGCCAGCAGGCCTTCATCGCCGTCGATGAAGGTGATGCCGGACTCGCAGCTGGCCGTGGCGGTATAGCCGGCGTCGAACGTGTAGATGTTGTGCCCGGCCAGGGTGCGGATGTCGATGACGGGATTGCCCATGCTGCTGTCCAGGACGGGCAGTTCGATCGGCTCGCGCCCATCGCTGAAGTTGAGGGTGACTGTCTTGTTGCTCATGGGCTTGGAAACCTTTGTAACGCTTGCCCGATTGTAGCGCGCCAAGGTGAAATCACCCAGCCGCGCGGATCCGCTCGACGATGCGCGCGTGCTGCGCGGGCGGCGGCTGGCGCCCCTCCAGCCAGGCCAGCAGGTCGGCATCGGCTTCTTGCAGCAGGGCCTCGAAGGCGCTGCAGGCCTCATCGGAAAGTCGGTCGAGCCCGCGATCGGCAAAGCGCGCGAGCCACAGATCGAGCTCCAGCAGCCCGCGCCGGCAGCGCCAGCGCAGGCGGCGCAGGCGGTCGCCGGTTTGGGGCGCTTCAGCCCTCACGTCGATCAAACCTTGCGCTTGACCAGCTGCTCGCGGATTCTGCCGATGGCCGCGTTCGGGTTCAGCCCCTTGGGACAGACTTCCACGCAGTTCATGATGCCGCGGCAGCGGTACAGGCGGTAGGCATCCTCGAGGTTGTCCAGTCTTTCCTGCGTGGCCTGATCGCGGCTGTCGGCGATGAAGCGCCAGGCCTGCAGGAGCCCGGCGGGGCCGACGAACTTGTCGGGGTGCCACCAGAACGAGGGGCAGAAACTGGTGCAGGCGCCGCACAGGATGCACTCGTAGGCGCCTTCCAGCTCGGCGCGCTCTGCCGGCGTCTGCAGGCGCTCGCGTTCGGGCTCCGGCTCCTCGTTGACGAGCCAGGGCTTGATCGAGCGGTACTGGCGGTAGAAGGGCTCCATGTCGACGACGAAATCGCGGATCACCGGCAGCCCCGGCAGCGGGCGGATTTCGATCGGCTCCTTCAGGTCGGCGAGCGGCGTGACGCAGGCCAGCACGTTGCGGCCATTGGCGTTGACCGCGTCCGAGCCGCACACGCCTTCGCGGCAGGAGCGCCGGAACGCCAGGGTGTCGTCGCCCGCCTTGAGTTCGAGCAGGGCATCGAGCAGCATCTTGCCGGCCGGGTCGATATCGAGCTCGACTTCCTGCATGAACGGCTTCTTGCCGCTTTCAGGATCGTAGCGATGCAGGCGGAATTTCATCAGTAGCTCCGCGCCATGGGTTTGAAGCTCTCCACCGTGAGCGGCTTGAGGCGCACCGGCTTGGTGTCGAGCTGGTCGTTTTCCAGGTGGTAGAGGGTGTGTTTCAGCCAGCGCTCGTCGTCGCGCGCTGGGAAGTCCTCGCGGCTGTGCGCGCCGCGGCTTTCCTCGCGCGCCAGCGCGGAGACGATGGTGGCGCGCGCGACCAGCAACAGATTTTCCAGCTCCAGCGCCTCGATGCGCGCGGTGTTGAACACCCGGCTCTGGTCGCCGAGCGTGATGCTTTTGGCCCGCTGCTGCAGCTTGGTCAATTCGTCCAGGCCCTCTTCCAGCACGGCGCGCTTGCGGTACACGCCGCAATGCTTCTGCATCAGGCGGCGCAATTCGCGCGTGATGCCGTCCACGCTTTCGTCGCCGCGCTTTTCACGCCAGCGCGCCAGGCGCCCGAGGCTCGGCTGCGCCGCCGCTTCCGGCAGTGCGCGCGGATAGGGATTCTCGCGCAGGTATTCGATCATGTGGCGGCCGGCGGCGCGGCCGAACACCACCAGATCCAGCAGCGAATTGCCGCCCAGGCGGTTGGCGCCGTGCACCGACACGCAGGCGCATTCGCCCACAGCATAGAGACCCGGCACCGGTTCCTCGGGGCCGTAGCGCGCCGGCGCCACCACCTGGCCGTTGAGGTTGGTCGGGATGCCGCCCATCATGTAGTGCGCGGTGGGCGCGACCGGGATCGGCGCGTTCACCGGATCGACGCCGGCGAAGCGGATGGAGAGTTCGCGGATGCCGGGCAGACGCCCGGCAATGACCTGCTCGCCCAGGTGTTCGAGCTTAAGCAGCACATGGTCGGCGTGCGGTCCGCAGCCGCGGCCTTCGTGGATTTCGGTGGCGATGGCGCGGCTCACCACGTCGCGCGAGGCCAGATCCTTGGCGTGCGGGGCGTAGCGCTCCATGAAGCGCTCGCCGTGCTTGTTGACGAGATAGCCGCCCTCGCCGCGCACGCCCTCGGTGATGAGGCTGCCCACCCCGGCGATGCCGGTGGGATGGAACTGCCAGAACTCCATGTCTTCCAGCGGCAGGCCGGCCCTGAGCACCATGCCGAGGCCGTCGCCGGTGTTGATCATGGCGTTGCTGGTGTTCCAGAACACGCGCCCTGCCCCGCCGGTGGCGAGCAGGGTGGCGCGCGCCTCGATCAGGATGGGCTCGCCGCTCTCGATGCTAAGCGCGGTGAGGCCGAGGCAATAGCCTTCGTCGTCGCGCACCAGGTCGAGCGCGTAGTACTCGTCGAAGAACTGCGTGCGCGCGGCGATGTTGCGCTGGTACAGCGTGTGCAACAGCGCGTGCCCTGTGCGGTCGGCGCAGGCGCAGGTGCGCACCGCCTGCTCGCCACCGAAATGCTTGGACTGCCCGCCGAAGGGCCGCTGGTAGATCTTGCCGTTGTCGAGGCGCGAGAACGGCAGGCCCATGTGCTCCAGCTCGTACACGGCGTTGGCCGCCTCGCGGCACATGAACTCGATGGCATCCTGGTCGCCGAGGTAGTCCGAGCCCTTGACGGTGTCGAACATGTGCCAGTGCCAGTCGTCCTCGGAGACGTTGCCGAGCGCGGCGGTGATGCCGCCTTGCGCCGACACCGTGTGCGAGCGCGTGGGGAACACCTTGGACACCACCGCCACCTTGAAGCCGGAATCGGCCAGCTGCAGCGCGGCCCTGAGCCCCGCGCCGCCACCGCCGAGAATGACTGCGTCGAATACGCGCTTATCCATGCCCCCCCCAGAGTATCGCCGCGGCCCACACCGTGCACAGCCCCAGAGTCAGGGTGACCAGCAGGTTGAGCGCGAGGCGGAGCGAAATCGGCTTCACGTAATCCATCAGCACGTCGCGCAGGCCCACCCAGGCGTGCAAAGCCAGGCTCGCCACCAGCAGCCACACCAGCAGGCGCACGCTGTCCTGCCGGAACAGGGCGCGCAGGGTGGGGTAATCGAGCGCGGGCAGCTGCAGATAGCCGAGCCACAGGATCAGCCCCGACAGCAGCAGCACCACGGCCGAGAAGCGCTGCGCCAGCCACCAGCCGGTGCCGCTGTGGCTGCCGCTGACCGGCCTTCTCATCCTGAAAACCCCACTTCAAGCCACAGAGGGCACAGAGCACACAGAGAAAGCCTCATCCTTGTTGCACCGACAAGGGCCTCGCCCAAGCGAAAAAGTGCAGCAATCGAGTCAGCCTCTGTTTCTTCTCTGTGAACTCTGTGTGCTCTGTGGCTGATTGCATTTTTGAAATTCATGCGAACAGCCTCCACGCGGTGGCGAGCGCCACCAGGCCGCCGGCAACCGCCGCCGCCCGCGCCGAACGCCGCGCGGCGGCCAGCTCCGTGCCGAAATGCAGATCCATGAGCAAGTGGCGGATGCCGGCGAACAGATGATGCGCCAGCGCCCACACCGCCACGAGCAGCAGCAGTCGCACGGCCGGCTGCGCCAGCTGCCGCTGCACTTCCGCGAAGGCCTCGGCCCCGCTCAGCGCGCGCTCCAGCGCATACAGCGCCGCCGGCAGGCACAGAAACAGCAGCACGCCCGAGACCCGGTGCAGGAACGAGACCCAGGCCGGCAGCGGCATGCGCAGGCCCATGAGGGGCAATGTCACCGGACGGTCGGGGCGCGCCTTGTACATGCGCTTATTTCGACTTCTTCGCCGCCTTGACGATGGCCGCCGGCACGCGGTCGATGAGGCGCGGATCGAAGGGCTTGGGCAGGATGTAGTCCGGGCCGAACGCCAGCTTCTTGACGTTGTAGGCCTTGAGCACGGCAGCCGGCACCTTCTCGCGCGCCAGTTCGGCCAGGGCCTTGACGGCGGCGATGAGCATGTCCTGGGTGATGGCCTTGGCGCGGGCATCGAGCGCGCCGCGGAAGATGTAGGGGAAGCCCAGCACGTTGTTGACCTGGTTGGGATAATCCGAGCGGCCGGTGGCCATGATCAGATCCTTGCGCGCCTTGTGCGCCTTGTCGGGGGAGATTTCCGGATCGGGGTTGGCCAGCGCGAACACCACCGGCCGCTCGGCCATGCTCTTGACCATGGCCGGGCTCACCAGATTGGGGCCGGACACGCCGACGAAGACATCGGCGCCGTTCATGGCATCGGCCAGCGTCTTCAGCCGGGTCGCGCGCGCCCACGGCTTCTTGTACTTGTTGAGATCGGTGCGCGCGCGGCTCACCACGCCCTTGGAATCGACCAGGGTGATGTTGGCCTTCCGCGCGCCCATGGCGACCAGCAGACTCATGGACGCCAGCCCGGCCGCGCCCGCGCCCAGGCACACGATCTTCGCGTCGGAAAGCTGCTTGCCCTGGATGTGCAGGGCGTTGAGCAGGCCGGCGCAGATGATCACCGCGGTGCCGTGCTGGTCGTCGTGGAACACCGGGATGTCCAGCTTCTTCTTCAGCTGCGCTTCGATCTCGAAGCATTCGGGCGCGGCAATGTCCTCCAGATTGATGCCGCCGAAGGTGGGCGCGATGGCCTCGACCACCTTGACCACGTCCTTCACGGTTTTGGCGTTGATCTCGATGTCGTAGACGTCGACGCCGGCGAAGCGCTTGAACAAGACGCCCTTGCCTTCCATCACCGGCTTGGAGGCGAGCGGCCCGAGATTGCCCAGGCCGAGGATGGCGGTGCCGTTGGAGATCACGGCCACCAGATTGCCCTTGTTGGTGTAGTCGTAGGCGGTCTTGGGGTGCTTGGCGATCTCGCGCACCGGCTCGGCCACGCCCGGGGAATAGGCCAGCGACAGTTCGTTCTGGGTGGCGCAGGGCTTCATGGATTCGACCGAGAGCTTGCCGGGCTTGGGCAGGCGGTGATAGTCGAGGGCTTTTTGCTTCATCGTGGCTTTGGTGGCGGGCGCTTTGCTCATGGCTGAATTCAGGGAAGACATCAAAAACGCTAGAATAGCGGTTTTCCCGTCAATTTCCGACTGCAACGCCATGTCCGCCACTCCGTTCGACACCCTGAAACCCTTTTCCGCCGGTCAATTCCATTCCCTGCCCGCCCTGGAAGCGGCCGGCATCGGCCGGATTTCGCGCCTGCCGGTATCGATCCGCATCGTGCTGGAATCGGTGCTGCGCAATTGCGACGGCGTGAAGGTCACCGAGGCACACGTCAGACAGCTGGCCAACTGGCAGCCGAATGCGGAAAGAACCGAGGAAATCCCCTTCACCGTGGCGCGCGTGATCCTGCAGGATTTCACCGGCGTGCCGCTTTTGGCCGATCTCGCCGCGATGCGCTCGGCCGCCGCGCGCGCCGGCAAGGATCCGAAGAAGATCGAGCCGCTGGTGCCGGTGGACATGGTGGTGGACCACTCGATCCAGGTCGACGCCTATGGCAGCAAGGACGCGCTCGACCTCAACATGAAGATCGAATTCGAGCGCAATAGGGAACGCTACCAGTTCCTCAAGTGGGGCATGCAGGCCTTCGATACGTTCAAGGTGGTGCCGCCCGGCGTCGGCATCGTGCACCAGGTCAACATGGAATACCTCGCGCGCGGCGTGATGGACAAGGCCGGCGTCTATTTCCCCGATACGCTCGTGGGTACGGACTCCCACACCACCATGATCAACGGCCTCGGCATCGTCGCCTGGGGCGTGGGCGGCATCGAGGCGGAAGCCGCCATGCTCGGCCAGCCGGTGTACTTCCTCACCCCCGACGTGGTGGGCGTGAACCTCAAGGGCCACGCCAAGCCCGGCATCACCGCCACCGACATCGTGCTCACCATCACCGAGATGCTGCGCAAGGCCAAAGTGGTCGGCAAGTTCGTGGAATTCTTCGGCGAGGGCGCCGCGTCCATGTCGGTCACCGACCGCGCCACGATTGCCAACATGGCGCCCGAATACGGCGCCACCATGGGCTTCTTCCCGGTCGACGAGGCCACCTGCCAGTACTTCGCCGCCACCGGCAGAAGCCCGGAACAGGTCGACACGCTGCGCGCCTACTACCAGGCGCAGAACCTGTTCGGCATTCCCAGGGCCGGCGACATCGATTATTCCCAGGTGCTGGAGCTCGACCTCTCCACGGTCGAACCCTCGGTGGCCGGCCCCAAGCGCCCGCAGGACCGCATCGAGCTGAAGCAGCTGAAAGCCGCCTTTGCCGGTCTCATGGACAAGACCGTGGCCGACGGCGGCTACGGCAAGGGCGCGGCGGCGCTCCGCCGCGATAACCAAAGCGGTGGCGACACCCCGATCCGGCACGGCGACATCGCCATCGCCGCCATCACCTCCTGCACCAACACTTCCAACCCCGGGGTCATGCTGGCCGCCGGCCTGCTGGCGAAGAAAGCCGCCGCCGCAGGCCTCAAGCCGCCGGCGCACGTGAAGACCAGCCTCGGCCCCGGCTCGCGCGCGGTGACCGAATACCTGAACAAGGCCGGCCTCATGGACGCGCTGGAACAAGTCGGCTTTAGCGTGGTGGGCTACGGCTGCACGACGTGTATTGGTAATTCCGGCCCGCTCAAGCCCGAGATCGAGCAGGCCATCGCCGACCACGATCTGGTGGTGGCTTCGGTGCTGTCCGGCAACCGCAACTTCGAGGCGCGCGTGCACCAGGCGGTGAAGGCCAACTTCCTGATGAGCCCGCCGCTGGTGGTGGCCTTCGCGCTGGCCGGCCGCGTCGACATCGATTTCGACAAGGAGGCCATCGGCACGTCCAAAGATGGCCAGCCGGTCTACCTCAAGGATCTGTGGCCGAGCAACGACGACATCGCCGCGGTGATGAGCACCGCCACCGATGCCGCCGCCTACCGCAAGATCTACGCCGACGTCGGCGCCGACAACCCGCTGTGGGATGCGGTGCCGGCGCCGACCGGCGCGGTGTACCAGTGGGATACCGCGTCCACCTACATCCAGGAGCCGCCCTTCTTCGTCAACGGAAAAACGACCGGCGCCTCCATCCGGGGCGCGCGCGCGCTCGCCATCTTCGGCGACTCGGTGACCACCGACCACATCAGCCCGGCCGGCGGCATCAAGCCGACCTCGCCCGCGGGGCTCTACCTCACCGAGCACGGCGTCGCCAAGGCCGATTTCAACAGCTACGGCGCGCGCCGCGGCAACCACGAAGTGATGATGCGCGGCACCTTCGCCAACGTGCGCATCAAGAATCTGATGATCCCCGGCTCCGAAGGCGGCATCACGCTGAAGGACGGCGCGCAGAAAGCCATCTACGACGCCGCCATGGCCTACCAGCGTGACGGCATACCGCTGATGATCTTCGCCGGCGAGGAATACGGCACCGGCTCGAGCCGCGACTGGGCCGCCAAGGGCACCAACCTGCTCGGCGTCAAGGCGGTGGTGGCGAAGAGCTTCGAGCGCATCCACCGCGCCAACCTCGCCGGCATGGGTGTGCTGCCCTGCCAGTTCAAGGATGGCGTCGACGCCGCTTCGCTGAAACTGGACGGCTCCGAGACCTTCGACCTCGAAGGCATCGAATCCGGCATCACCCCGCAGCAGGACGTCACCCTGGTGATCCACCGCGCCAATGGCAATGTCGAACGCGTCGCCGTCAAGCTGCGCATCGACACGCCGATCGAGGTCGAGTACTACAACAAGGGCGGCATCCTGCCCTTCGTGCTGGAGCAGTTGCTGGGCTGAACCTTCGCTCGATGTTCTACCTCGACCTTTTTTCCGCCCTCGAACGCCATAAGGTCGAGTACGTTCTGATCGGCGGACTGGCGGTTTCGCTGCATGGCATCGAGCGCGCGACCATGGATATCGACGTGACGGTTGCCATGACGCCGGAGAACCTTTCGGCGCTGGTTGCCATGGCGCGTGAACTCGGCATGACGCCTGTTCTGCCTGTCGATCTGAATACCTTGAGCGATATTGATCAACTGGCACAATGGCATCAGCAACGCAACCTGGAAGCCTTCGCGTTGCGCGCGCCAGGACAGGCAGGCATTACGCTGGATATACTGCTGTATCCATCCGTTGATTTTTCTGGCATGCGCGAACGCGCGGTGGCATACAACGCCGGCAGTGTGCCTGTCATCGTCGCCTGCATCGACGACCTGATTGCGCTCAAACAGGCGATCGGCCGTCCGATTGACCTGACCGACATCGAACACCTCAAGCGGCTGAAGGAAACCTGAGATGCCCTTCAACCGCGGCGACCGCACCTACTACGTCAGCGACGAGCGCCTGAAGGCATTCAAGGCGCTATCGACCGAAGAGAAGTTGCGCTGGGCGGAAGAGCTGGCGACCTTCATCCTGCTGACGCGCGAATCCGGCAAACCAGCCAACCAGGCGCAGCCTGGCAAGCCGGCACCTGAGAAATAACCCATCTCCGGGCGGACCAGGCTTTCGGCCTCATCCGTGCTGAGACAGCAGGCATAAGTGTGGTGGGCTAGGATGAGGGCATCCTCTTCTCTTCAAGGAGCCCGCCATGGACAAGTCCCAGGAAAAGTTCATCCTCGATCAACTGCGGCGCCACAAGAGCATGACCCTTGCCACGCTGCGGCCGGACGGTTTCCCCCAGGCGACGACGGTGACCTACGCCAACGAAGGCTTCGAGCTCTATTTCTGCTGCGACACCGCCAGCCAGAAGGCGAAGAACATTCGCAAGAACGACAAGGTATCCGCCGCCATCGACCGCGACCCGCGCAACTGGAACCGCACCAGGGGCATCTCGCTGGGCGGGCGGGCGCAGGTATTGAAAGGCAAGCGCGAGCGCGAGCACGCCCTTGCCCTGCTGGCGAAGAAATTCCCCGAGATGGGCGACGTTACGGCTGGCGAACCGGGCCTGGCCTTCGTGCGGGTGCGCCCCAGCGTGATGTCCCTGATCGACTACACCCAGGGCTTCGGCCATGCCGAGTTGGTCGAAGTCGACGCCTGCTAGCTGCAAAACGCGGGGCGCCGGCGTTCGGGCCGGGACGATTGCCGCGCTGGCCGCCCGCCCTTACTGGCGGGTGGGGCGCAGGCTGCGCGTCTGCCACATCAGGTACAGCGCGGGCAGGACGAACAGCGACAGCAAGGGCGCGGTGAGCATGCCGCCGACCAGGGGGGCGGCCACGCGCTTCATGACATCGGAGCCGGTGCCGTCGCTGAACATGACCGGCAGCAGGCCGGCGATGATCACCGCCACCGTCATCATTTTGGGGCGTATCCGCAACAAGGCGCCCTCGATGACGGCATTGCGCAAGGCCGCCTGCCCGAACTCGCGCCCGGAGCGCCGGGCCTCCTCGATGGCGTTGTCTATGTAGAGCAGCATCACCACGCCGAACTCGGCGGCGACGCCGGCCAGCGCGATAAAGCCGACCCCCACCGCCACCGACGAATTGTAGCCAAGCCAATAGACCAGCCAGAATCCGCCCACGAGCGAGAACGGCAGGCACGCGGCCACGAGCAGCGCCTTGCCGAAATGGCGGAAGTGCAGGTAGAGGAGCAGCAGCACCAGCAGCAGGGTGAGCGGAATGACCAGTTGCAGCCGCTCCTTGGCATGGACGAGGTTCTCGTACTGGCCGGACCAGGCGATGCTGTAGCCCGGCGGCAGCGCGACGCTGCCCGCGACCGCCTGTTTCGCGGCGCTGACATAGCCGCCCAGATCCCGGCCGTCGACATCGACGTAGACATAGCCGGTGAGGCGCCCGTTCACGCTCTTGATCTCGGCCGGCCCGTCGGCAATGCTGATCCTGGCCAGCACGCCCAGCGGCACCTGGGCGCCGGAGGGCGTGACCACGCGGCTGGCGGAAAGCGCGGCGAGCGAGTCGCGGAAGGCGCGCGGATAGCGCATATTGATCGAGAAGCGCTCGCGGCCGTCTATGACGGTGCCGATTTCCTCCCCGCCGATGGCGTTCTGCACCAGACGCTGCACGTCGGCGACGCTGACGCCGTAGCGCGCCGCCTGGTCGCGGTCGACATCCACATCCAGATAGCGTCCCCCGGCCACGCGCTCGGCGAAGACGCCGCGGGTGCCCGGCACCGGTTTCAGGGCGGACTCGATTTTCTCCGCCAGCGCGGCGATGCCGTGCAAGTCCGGACCCGTGATCCTGACGCCGACCGCGGTGCGGATGCCGGTGGAGAGCATGTCGATGCGGGTGCGGATCGGATAGCCCCAGGAGTTGGTCAGTCCGGGCAGGCGCACGGTCTGGTCGAGCTTGCGAATCAGGTCCTCGACCGTTGCGCCGGCCGGCCATTCGCTGCGCGGCTTGAGCAGGATCGTGGTCTCCAGCATGGAAAGCGGCGCGGGGTCGGTGGCGGTCTCGGCGCGGCCGGCCTTGCCGAACACGCGCGCCACTTCCGGCATCTGGCGGATCAGGCGATCGGTCACCTGCAGGATGTTGGCCGCCTCGCCGATGGAGACGCCGGGAAGCGTGGTGGGCATGTAGAGCAGGTCGCCCTCGTACATCGGCGGCATGAACTCGCTGCCCAGGCGGCTGGCGGGCCAGGCCAGGCTGGCGAGCAGCACGACGGCGACCGCCAGCACCGTTTTGGGCCGCTCCAGCGCCTGGAGCAGCGCGGGCCGGTAAAGATGCTGCAGCACGCGGTTGAGCGGGTTCTTGTGCTCGGGCACGATGCGGCCACGGATGAAATAACCCATCAAGATCGGTATCAGGGTCACCGCCAGCGCGGCGCTCGCCGCCATGGCGTAGGTCTTGGTGTAGGCCAGCGGGGCAAAGAGCTTGCCCTCCTGCCCGCTCAGCGTGAACACCGGCAGGAAGGACACGGTGATGATCAGCAGGGAAAAAAACAGCGCGGGTCCGACCTCCACCGCGCTCGCCCGCGCCACCTCCCAGCGATCGCAGTCCGGCCCGGCGCGCTCGAGGTGCTTGTGCATGTTCTCGATCAGCACGATGGCCGCGTCCACCATGGCGCCGATCGCGATGGCGATGCCCCCCAGGGACATGATGTTGGCCGTGACGCCCTGGTACTTCATGACGATGAAGGCGGTGAGGATGCCGATCGGCAGGGTCACCACCGCCACCAGCGACGAGCGCAGATGAAACAGGAAGGCCAGGCAGACCAGCGCCACCACCAGCGATTCCTCCAGCAGCTTGTTGCGCAGATTGTCGATGGCGCGGTTGATCAGGCCCGAGCGATCGTAGGTGATCGCCAGCTCCACGCCCGCGGGCAGCCCCGCCTGAAGCTCCTTGAGGCGGGCCTTGACGCGCTCGATGGTTTCCAGGGCATTGTGGCCGTAGCGCATGACCACGATGCCGCCCGTGACCTCGCCCTCGCCGTCGAGGTCGGTCACCCCGCGCCGCGGGCCGGGTCCGGTCTGGACGTTTGCGATGTCCTGCAGCCGGATGGGCACGCCCTGGGCGTCCGTGCCCACGGCGATCTTGCGGAAGTCGTCCAGCGTCTTGAGGTAGCCGCCCGCCCTGACCATGTACTCGGCGCCGCTCATTTCCAGCACCGAGCCGCCGCCGGAAAGGTTGTTGTCGCGCACCGCCTCGGCCACGTTTTGCAGCGAGAGCTTGTAGGCGGCCAGCCGGTTGGGATTGATTTCGATCTGGAACTGGCGCGCCATGCCGCCGACGCTCGCCACTTCCGCCACGCCGGGGATGTTCTGCAGCTCGTACTTCAGGAAGAAATCCTGCACCGCGCGCAGCGTGTCCGCGTCATGGCGATGATGTTTGTCGACCAGCGCGTATTCGAATATCCAGCCGACGCCGGAGGCATCCGGCCCGAGCGTGGGCGCGACACCGCGCGGCAGGCGCGCGGCCGCCTGGCTCAGGTATTCCAGCACGCGGGAACGCGCCCAGTAAGGGTCGGTGCCCTCCTTGAAAATGATGTAGATGTTGGACTCGCCGAACATCGAAAACCCGCGCACCGCGGTGGACCCCGGCACCGCCAGCAGCGCCGACGCCAGCGGGAAAGTCACCTGGTCCTCGACCAGCTGCGGCGACTGGCCGGGATAGCTGGTCTTGACGATGACCTGGGTGTCGGAAAGATCCGGAATGGCGTCCAGCGCCATGTGCCGCGCGGAATACATCCCCCACCCCGCGAGCAGGGCGATGGACAGCAGCACCAGCAAACGGTTGCGCAGTGACCACTCGATGATGCGCCGCACCATGCTCAGTGGCCGCCTTGCATGCGCCGCGCCGCCTCGTTCAGCGATGCCGCGGCATCCAGCATGAACTGGCCGTTCAGGGCGATCTGCGCACCTTCCTGCAGGCCGTCGACGATCTCGACGAAATCGCCGCTTTCGATGCCGGTTTCGACGGCAACCGGCATGAAATGGCCGTCGCCGCGCGCCAGCATGACGCGGTCGCCGTTGCCGGTGCGGATCAGGGCGGAGCGCGGCACCGCCAGCGCCACGCGCGTCCCGGCGGCGATGACGACATCGACGAACTTCCCGGGCCGCAGCAGCCGCCCGGCGTTGTCCACCACGAGCCGGGCGCGCAGGGTTTGCGTGGCCTTGTCGATGACCGGGCTGGGGAAGCTCAGCCGCGCCTCGATGCCCGGCTCGTCCGTGTTCGGCAGCTTCACGCTGGCGATGTCGCCCTCGCGCACCCAGTCCAGCTGGTCAGGATAGAGCGCAACCTCGATCCACACGCGCGAGGTCTTCGCCAGCGACACCAGATTCACCAGCGGCGTGACATAGCTGCCTTCGCGCGCACCGATCGCGGTCACGAAGCCGGACGCGGGGGCGCGCACCGGGATCACCTGGAGCGGGCGCCCGGTTTTTTCTATCTCGTCGAGAATCTCCGCGCCCACGTCGGCGTACGCGAACTTCTGCCGCAGTCGGATCCGTTCCCGGGCCAGGCTTGCCGCCACCTGGGCGTTCTGCCCAGACAGGTTGGTCATGCTTTCCAGCAGCCGGTCCCGCCGCTGCAGCAGCTCGATGTATTCGCGCTGCCGCTGTTCGAGTTCCGGGGAATAGATTTCGTACAGGAGCTGCCCCGCGCGCACCGCCTGCCCCTCGGAGTTGACGGCGAGCCGGCGAATCCAGCCGTCCGTCTTGGGGGTGACGTTGAGCAGCGAGGTCTCGTCGATCGCCACGGTGCCGTAGGCCAGCACTTCCCGGCTCAGCGTCTGCAGCGTTGCGCGCGCAAGCCTGACGCCCAGCCGCTGCTGCGAGGCGGCATCCACGTGAATGCCGGCCTCCGCGTGCTCGTGCGCGCCGCCGGATTCGACCAGATCCATGCCGCAAATGGGGCAGGAACCCGGATGGTCCTGCAGGATCTGCGCATGCATCGGGCATATCCATAGCGCCTTGGCGGACTTGTCCGCCTTCAGCGGCGGCAACTCGTCCTGCGCGGCGGCGGGCCGGATGGCGGGGATGCCGTCGCGCTCAGCAAAATAGGCGATGCCGATGATGACGCCCATGACCGGTATCAGCACCCAGGCATAAAATATTCTGGCAAATGGCCTCGTCATGCGTTTCGCTTCCTGCGGATACGGACAAAATCAGGTTGATGATGGCCCCGCCTGCGGCGAACGGGCCGACAGGCGCTCCAATGGCCCAAAAAAAACCGCCGTTGGATGACGGGAGGCGAGCAACCGATTCCATGGCTTCTGCCGAACCATGGCACCGGTTTGTTTGAACTTCCATGCCGCCGACTTCGCGCCGCAACGACGGAAAAAAACCGTGCCTGCTTTTCCTCAGGTGCCGCCGGTTTTGGTCTTGACCAGCTTCATCTTGCAGACCGGGCATTTCCCCGGCTCGGCGCGCTGGACCTCGGCGTGCATCGGGCAGGCCCAGGCCTCCCTGGCGCCCGACTTGGACAGTGCGGGGGCGTGCCTGTCGGCCGCATGGCCCATGTGCGCCATGCCGTCCATGTTCGCCCCGCCCTCGGCTGCCTGCGCGGCGCCCATGCCGGCCAGACCGGCGCATGCCGAAACGACGAGCCATGCGCCGATGGCCTGCTTGAATGACTGTTTGATGCTCATGTGTTTCTCCTGACTTGACGAGATGACGTGACGATGCCGGGGCGCTCAAGCGCCAACCGCCTCCAGGCAAACGGAAGGCGGCTGTGGCAAAAAACCGGCGCGCAGGCAGGGGAACGCCCCTCCTGCACCTCAGGGCTTAGCGGACAAGAATCTGTTCGCCATGGCCCATTTTCGGGTCGGCATCGTTGCTGAACATCAGCACGGCGATGGCGCCGGTCAGCGCGCCCTTCAGCGAGTGCGTCACGATCGCGTTGGCGCCCTCGACCGGCGAAATCAGATCGAAGGTGGCGGCATCGCCCGGTCCGACGACAAAGCTCTGCATGCCGACTTGCACGTTCTTGGGGTTGCCGCTCGAATAGACCTTGTCCCAGATGCCGGCGATGGGATGGAAGGAGGAAAACTCGTTGGGGCCGGCATTCACGAAGTAAATGCGCACGCGCTCGCCCGGTTTCGCCTGCAGCCAGCGGGTCGCGGCCGGATCGTGCACCGGGTCGTACTTGAAGACGCCGCCGTTGAACACGACGTTGCTCCACTTGTTCTGCATCATGTCTTCCTTGGCGTCCGGGTTCGGATAGAGCTCCGACTGGATCAGGACGTACTCGCGATCCGCCTTGGGCATGGCATTGGCGTCCTTCGGGTCGACGATGATGGTGCCGAACATGCCGCGCGCGATGTGCTGGATCATCGGGTCCGATCCGCAGTGGTAGAAGAACACGCCGGGATAATTGGCGGTGAAGGTGTAGCGCTTCTCTTCACCGGGCTTGATGGAGCCGAAGTCTTTCACCACATCCAGCCGGGCGGCGTGGAAGTCCATGGAGTGCGAGTTCTTGTTGCTCTTGTCGTTGACCAGCGTGAACTCCACGGTGTCGCCCTCGGTGACGCGCACCACCGGACCGGGCACCTTGCCGTCGAACGTCCAGGTGCGGTACATCGTGCCCTTGTTGTCGATCGGCAGATCGACCTCGGTCGCGTGCAGGGTGACTTTCACCGTTTTCGCCACGGCCTCGACCGTCAGCATCGACATCGCCGCCAGCCCGGCGAATGCAAGGCCCAGCATTTTTTTGTGTTGCATTTGTAACTCCTTCCCTTTAATTAGTTGAACCGCACTTGCAAACAAAGCGTAGATACGCCACCAGCTCCCTGATTTCCTCGTCATTCATGACGTTGCCCCAGGCCGGCATCAACACCGACTTGTTCACCGCCAGCCCGCCTTCCTTGATGACGCGGAATATTTCCTCGTTGGGGATGTCGCCCATCCCCTTGGCATCGCTGTGGTCGCGAGGCTGCACCGACATGTCGCGGCTGTTGATGCCCCGGCCGTTGCGATTGATGCCGTGGCATTGCACGCAATAGGTGTCGTAGTTGCGGAGCGCCCGCTCGGTGTAGGCTTCGGCCGCGCCCGCCTGCCCGGCAAGCATGAGGCTGGAGCCCAGCAAGAGCGCGCTTTTCAGGAGCAAGGGCAGGCGCTGCCCGAAATTCGTCTTCATTTCCCCTCCGATGCGCTGAGTTGCAGGATGTAGCCCGTCAGCCGCTGCAGATCCGGCTCGGCCAGATTCAGCGTCGGCATCCAGACATGCGGGTCGATCTTCTGCGGGTTCTTGATGTAGCTGTAGATGTAGTCGGACTGCAGCCGCTCGCCGGCGGTATACAGCTCGGGGCCGGAGGCGCCGCCGGTGCCGGCCTTGGCCGAGTGGCAAGCGGCACAGCCGCGCAGCTTGTTGAAGAACATCGCGCCCATGGACATGCTGACCTTTTCGCCCTTGAACGCGCCCTTCTCAACCATGCCTTCGGGCGCGGCGAGCTTCATCAGTTCGGCGGCGACCGCCTCGGCGTCGGCCTTGGACAGCTTCACGTGCGGCGTCATGGTGGACTCGTCCACCACGTCCTCCTTGTCGCTGCCCTTCACGTGCCGGCTGTAAAGTTCCCCGGCGGGACGGATGCGCTCGGGGTTCTGCAGCCACTTCTCCAGCCAGGCCTTGTTGAACTTGCTGCCGGCGTAATACAGGTCGGGGCCTTTGCGCTCCCAGAGCCGCTCGAAGCTCGTGTTGGCGGGCTTCTCGACCGCATGGCAGCTGACGCATTGCGATTTCAGGATCTCGGCGCCGCCTGCCGCCAGCGCCGGCCCTGCCATGAGCGCCGCACCCAGTGCGGCCATAAGGCGTAGATTCATCATCATTCCTTTCTCTTACTGGATGGCCTGGCCCTTGAAGGCGGGCGCATCGTGTATGCCGTGGGGTTTTTTCAGCGACTCCTCGTAATAGAAGTCGGGGACGAACACCTTGTCCTTCCAGGCGTAGAACGAATCGTTGCGGCTGATCTCGTTGTATTCGATGGCCGTCATCATCCCGCCCATGGGCTTGTCGCCGTTCATGGTGTGCGAATCGACATGGTCATGGATCATCCAGCGGCCGGGGTTGTCGGCGACCAGGATCAGGTCGTAACGCTCGCCCGGGCCGACCATGATGGTGTCGGCGTCGTAGGGCATGGGCAGCGGGTGCCCGTCCTTGAATGCGACCTTGAAGACGTGGCCGTGAATGTGGATCGAGTGGGTCAGTTCCCCCGCGCCGATCAGGCGGATGCGGACCACGTCGCCCTTGTTGACGCGCAGCGGCTGCGTGTCGGGGAAGGCCTTGCCATTGAGCGTGAAGTAGTCGAAGACGTCGCCCGGCACGCCGCCGTATCCCGGCTTGAACGCCCATTTCGAGGACCAGTCCGACAGCATCAGGATGTAGTCCTTGGTCACCTTCTTCTCGATGGGCTTCGGCTGCTTGGGATCGATGATGAACGGGCCCCACATGCCGCGCATCGCCACGTGCTCGTTGACGTTGACGTGGCAGTGGTACCACATGGTGCCGGAGGGGCCGGCCACGAATTTGTAGGTGAAGGTCTCGCCCGGCTTGATGGCCTCCTGCGTGGTGTCGGGCACGCCGTCCATGCGCCAGGTGCCCTTCTGCAGCAGGCCATGCCAGTGAATGGTGTGCGGCAGGGTCGTCAGGTTGTTGACGTTGACCGTGACCTCGTCGCCCTCCTTGACATGGATCAGCGGCCCCGGCACCTGACCGTTGAAGGCGAAGGTGTGAAACTGCTGCTTGTCCACCAAGGTGATCTTGGTGTCCTCGATGGTCATTTCGAAATTGCGCGGCTCGGCGTGGCTGGCGGCATTCAGCATGGCCAGCGCCAAGAACAGCAGCGCGCCAAGCCCCGCCCCTGAAAAACTGCGCTTGCGATTTTTTTCCAATTTTCCCTCCCTTCGTGAAAGATATATCTGCAATATATCTTTCACGAAAAAACCCGTCAAGAGAAACATTCAATTATTTTGTTTATTATGGGAATTCAATCGCTTATTTATTGTCGAACGGAAATATTTTATTACATCGTATATATATGTTTTAAACGAGGCGAAGAGGCGTTTAATGTACGCATAATGAAACGCTGCTTCAATGCAGGTGTAGCGAAGCGTCGCTTCATGTAGATATAAAGAGGTAACCATGCAGTTAACCAAATTCACCGATTACTCCTTGCGCGTAGCCATCTATCTGGCCCAGAACCCCGGCAGGCTGATCACCATTGCCGAGATTGCCGAGGCCTACCAGATCCCCAACACCCATCTGATGAAAGTGGTGCATCGGCTCGGGCAGCGCGGCTACATCGT
Source organism: Hydrogenophilaceae bacterium (assembly GCA_024709485.1). Lineage (GTDB taxonomy): Bacteria > Pseudomonadota > Gammaproteobacteria > Burkholderiales > Thiobacillaceae > UBA6918. Next base: position 93,432 of record JANJWO010000012.1, read on the forward strand.
GACCGTGCGCGGCAAGGGGGGCGGCATGCGGCTCTCCAGAAGCCCGGAAATGATCAACATCGGCAACCTGGTGCGGGACACCGAGGACAACATGGACATCGCGGAATGCTTCGGGCACGGAAAGCAAACCTGCCCGATGCTGCCGGCCTGCGCCTTGAAGTCGGTGCTGCTGGAAGCGCGCAAGAATTTTCTCGCCACCCTGGACCGCTACAATTTGTCGGACATCATGGGACTGCCGGCAGACAATCCGGCCGGCGGCCACGGCCAGGCGGGCACGGTCTTCGTCCCGGCAGCGATACCGCACCGCAAAGGCGCCAAAGCCGCATAAACCGGCCGGGCGCGGAAGGGCGCGGCGGCCGCGGGCACGCGCTTTTGCCAGTGCTTTCGACGGCGTCCCCAAGTAAAATAGCGGTTTTGCTCCCATCCGGTTTCAATCAATGCCGCGCAAGCTCCTCGTCACTTCCGCCCTGCCCTATGCCAACGGCGACATCCATCTGGGCCACCTGGTCGAATACATCCAGACCGACATCTGGGTGCGCTTCCAGAAAATGCAGGGGCACGAGGCGCACTACGTCTGCGCCGACGACACCCACGGCACCGCCATCATGCTGCGCGCGGACAAGGAGGGCATCACCCCGGAAGCCCTGATCGACCGCGTGTGGCACGCCCACAAGCGCGATTTCGACGGCTTCCACATCGGTTTCGACAACTACTATTCCACGCATTCGGAAGAAAACCGCGCGCTCGCCAGCGGCATCTACAAGAAATTGCGCGAGGCCGGGCTGATCGAGGTGCGCGCCATCGAGCAATACTTCGACCCGGTGAAGGAGATGTTCCTGCCCGACCGCTTCATCAAGGGCAGCTGCCCGAAATGCGGGGCGCAGGATCAGTACGGCGACAACTGCGAAGTGTGCGGCACGACCTATTCACCCACCGACCTCAAGGATCCGTATTCGGTGGTGTCCGGCGCCAAGCCGGTGCGCAAGCGCTCGGACCACTACTTCTTCAAGCTCGGCAGCAAGGCGGAATTCCTCCGGCAGTGGACCCAGTCCGGCACGCTGCAGCCCGAGGCCGCCAACAAGATGGCGGAATGGTTCGCCGCCGGGCTTTCCGACTGGGACATCTCGCGCGACGCGCCCTACTTCGGCTTCGAGATTCCGGATGCGCCGGGCAAGTATTTCTACGTGTGGCTGGACGCGCCGGTGGGCTACATGGCGAGCTTCAGGAAATACTGCGCCGACCACGACATCGACTTCGACGCCTGGTGGCAAGCCGGCTCCAATACCGAGCTTTACCACTTCATCGGCAAGGACATCCTCTACTTCCATGCCCTGTTCTGGCCGGCGATGCTGCATGCCGCGGGCTACCGCACCCCCACCAGGATCTTCGCGCACGGCTTCCTCACCGTGAACGGCCAGAAGATGAGCAAGTCGCGCGGCACCTTCATCACCGCGCAAAGCTATCTCGACACCGGGCTCAATCCCGAGTGGCTGCGCTACTACTTCGCCGCCAAGCTGTCCGACGACATGAGCGACATCGACCTCAACCTCGAGGACTTCGCCGCCAGGGTGAACAGCGATCTGGTCGGCAAGTTCGTCAACATCGCCTCGCGTTCGGCCGGCTTCGTCAGCAAGCGTTTTAGCGGCAAACTCGCCGCCTGCCCGGCCAATCCCGCGATCCAGGCGCTGCAGGACAAGGCCGCCGAGATCGCCGGCTATTTCGACGGCCGCGAATACAGCAAGGCAGTGCGCGAGATCATGGCGCTGGCCGACCTCGCCAACCAGTACGTCAACGACGAGAAGCCCTGGGAGATCGCCAAGCAGGCGGGCCAGGAAGCCCGACTGCACGAGGCCTGCACCGTGGCGCTCAACCTGTTCCGCCTGCTGGCGCTGTATTTGAAGCCGGTGCTGCCGCGGCTGGCGCAAAGCGTGGAAGGCTTCCTCGGCATCGCGCCGCTGGCCTGGAGCGACAGCCAGCGCCTCCTGCCCGCCGGCCATGCCATCCAGCCCTACAGCCATCTCATGACGCGCGTCGACATGAAGCAGATCGAGGCGCTGGTGGAAGCCAACAGGCAGTCCCTCGAAACCCCGCCTGCCCCGGCACGCCATGCCGAGGCGCAGGTTCACCAGGAAAACAAGGCCGTGACCGAAAAAACCGCCCCCCCACCCTCTCCCGCCGCGACGGAAGGCGTCATTTCCATCGACGACTTCGGCAAGATCGACCTGCGCATCGCCAGGATCGCCAACGCCGAGCACGTGGAAGGCGCCGACAAGCTGCTGCGGCTCACCCTCGACCTCGGCGCGCTTGGAACGAGGCAGGTGTTCGCCGGCATCAAGTCGGCCTATGCGCCCGAAGCCCTGGTCGGCCGCCTCACGGTCATGGTCGCCAACCTCGCCCCGCGCAAGATGAAGTTCGGCATGAGCGAGGGCATGGTGCTGGCGGCAAGCGACCCCGAAGGCCAGACCGCCGGGCTGTTCATCCTCTCTCCCGATACCGGCGCCACGCCGGGCATGCGCGTCAAATAATGCCCTGTCTGCGCCTGCTGATCTCGGGCCGGGTGCAGGGGGTGTGGTTCCGCGAATCCATGCGCCAGCAAGCGCTGAAACAGGGCGTGGCGGGCTGGGTGCGCAACCTGCCCGATGGCCGCGTCGAGGCCGTGGCCTGCGGCGACAGCGCCCAACTGGCGCGTCTTCTGGAATGGAGCCGGCGCGGCCCGCCCCTGGCCAGGGTCACGCGCGTCGAAAGCGAGGCGGCGCCCGAGCAGGCCTTCGACGGTTTCGAGAAAAGGCCCTGAGCAAACGCCAAGGGCTTGATTGCAAGGCATAAAAAAAGCCCGGCAAGGGGTTGCCGGGCTAAAATCCACCAAAGGAGGAGGATGGAGGAGACAACACAACGCATCAGGGGATGACGCACTGTGTTATTAGCATTTTCTAATATTATTAGAAATAAAGCAAGCCCCCTGCGCGGGGGCGACCCCGAAAGCGCCAGGTATTTTCGTACCAGCCGGATTTATCGAAGCTGCGCGTGCCGCGCGGGAGACAAGCGCCTCAATACCGCACTTCAACGCTGGCGGGCGCCAGCCACTGCCCCAGGGTTTCGAGCAGATGATCGTGCAGCTGCACCTGCCACGCCGCGCCCAGGCTGACTTCGCAGGCGGCCTTGCCGTTGTGGTAGGCGACGGTGACCGGGCAGCCGCCCTCCTCCATCCGGTAGGGCGCCAGAATTTCCTTCAGCTTGGTGCTGTTTGACTGGCCGTTGCAGGACAGGCGCAATTGCCTGGCAAAGCGGTTGCGCGCATGGGCCAGGTCGTAGACCTTGTCCGCCGTGACCCGCAAGCCGCCGGAATAGGCATCGTCGCTGACCTTGCCTTCCACGATCAGCAATTCGTCCTCCTTGATCCAGTCGCGGAAGGCATCGAAGGTCTCCGAGAACACCACCACCTCGACCGGCGTGGTGGCGTCGTCCAGCAGCACGATGGCCATCTTGCCGCGGCGGGTCATCTGGGTGCGCACCGAGACGATGACGCCTGCCATCAGTTGCAAATCGCGCGAGGGCTGCAGTTCGCTCAGGCGCTGCCTGACGAAGCGGGAAAGCTCTTCCAGGCAGGAGTTGAAAGGATGCCCGCTGAGGTAAAAGCCCAGGGCCGACTTCTCCTGCAGGAGCTTTTCCTTTTCCGGCCACAACGGCGTCTCGACGCAGGGTTCGCCGGCCTCCAGCGAGGCTTCCTCGCCGAACAGCCCGCCCTGGCCGCCGCCGCGCGCGACCCTGTCCGCCGCCTCCATGGCCGGTGCGACGCTCGCCATGAGGCTGGCGCGATTGGGATTGACGCTGTCGAAGGCGCCGCCCTTGATCAGCGCTTCCAGCACGCGGCGATTGAGATAACGCTTGTCCACGCGCCGGCACAGGTCGAAGAGTCCGGCAAACGGCCCGCCCGCATCGCGCGCCGCCACGAGGGCGGCGATCGCCGCCTCGCCCGTGCCCTTGATGGCGCCGAGGCCGTAGCGGATCTGCTGTCCCCCCACCGGCTCGAAGCGGTAGCCGGACTGGTTGAGGTCGGGCGGCAGCATCTCGATGCCGTTGGCCCGGGCGTCCTCGTAGAAGATGCGCACCTTGTCGGTGTCGGTCATTTCCGAGGACATGGTGGCGGCCATGAACTCGGCCGGGTAATGCGCCTTGAGCCAGGCGGTGTGGTAGGCGATCAGCGCATAGGCCGCCGAGTGCGACTTGTTGAAGCCGTATTCGGCGAACTTCTCCATCAGGTCGAACAGGCGCCCGGCGAGCGCGTCGTCGACGCCGCGGCTCTTGGCGCCGGCGAGGAAGATCTCGCGCTGCTTGGCCATCTCCTCGGGTTTCTTCTTGCCCATGGCGCGGCGCAAAAGGTCGGCGCCGCCGAGCGAGTAGCCGGCGAGGATCTGCGCCACCAGCATCACCTGCTCCTGATAGACGATGATGCCGTAGGTGGATTTCAGCGTGTCTTCCAGGTCCGGGTGGAAGTACCACTCCGCCTTGCCGCGGCCGGTCTTGCGCTGCTCGTTCTTGCGCACGATGAAG
>JANJWO010000013.1 GCA_024709485.1 Hydrogenophilaceae bacterium
GATCGCCCGCCTGGGCTACATGGCGCCGCGCCTGCGCGAGGCCGCCAAGCTCGCCGGGCCGCAGGGGCGGCAGCGCAGCGGCGTGGGCGGTCGCGGCGCCGGCGAGTCGCACACCGAGCTCGATCGCCGCAAGATCCGCGACCGCATCGCCGAGCTGCAGCTGGAGATCGTCGCCATGGAGGCCGAACGCAAGACCCAGCGTGCGCGCCGCCAGGGTCGCCAGGCTCCGGCCAGCGTGGCGCTCGTCGGCTACACCAATGCCGGCAAATCGACGTTGATGCGCGCGCTCACCGGCAGCGAGGTGCTGGTCGCCAACAAGCTCTTCGCCACGCTCGACACCACCGTGCGCACGCTCTACCCCGAGAGCGTGCCGCGCGTGCTGGTCAGCGACACGGTGGGGTTCATCAAAAATTTGCCGCACGGCCTGGTGGCGTCGTTCAAGTCCACGCTCGAAGAGGCGCTGGATGCCTCGCTGCTGCTGCATGTCATCGACGCCAGCGATCCCGGCTTTGAACGGCAGATCGCAGCCACCGAACACGTGCTGGGCGAGATCGAGGCGCAGGACGTGCCGCGCCTGCGCATTTTCAACAAGATCGACCACGTCGGCGATGCAGCGGCGCAGGCCGAACGCGAAGCCGCGCTGCGCGCCGAGTACCCCGGCTGCATCGTGATGAGCGCGCGCCGCCCCGACGACGTTGCCAGGCTGCACCAGGCGATCCTCGATTTTTTCCAGAAGGACCTGGACGAGGCCGAGCTTTTCCTGCCCTGGTCGGCGCAGCAGTTGCGCGGTGAAATATTCTCCCGCTGCAAGGTGCTGGAGGAACGCGCCGACGAGCAGGGTGCGTTCTTCCGCGTCCGCGCCGAGCGCGGGGCGCTGGACAGCCTGCGCGAGCAGTTGGGTCAGGACAAGGTAAAGCCGGGGGCGGCATCGGAGGCCGCAAATTGAAGTGGCGGGGATTGTTTGTTATCTGACCCAAAACAAAAAACCGCCCAGTTGGGCGGCTTTTTTATTGCTGAACGACTTCTACTTCTTGCTGCGGAACAGCGGCGCGAGATAACGCCCGGTGTGGCTGGCCGCATTCGCCGCCACGTCCTCCGGGGTGCCGGTGGCGATGATCTGGCCGCCGCCGGCGCCGCCTTCGGGGCCGAGGTCGATCAACCAGTCGGCGGTCTTGATGACGTCGAGGTTGTGCTCGATCACCACCACGCTGTTGCCCTGGTCGGTGAGGCGGTGCAGCACTTTCAACAACAATTGAATGTCGTGGAAGTGCAGCCCGGTGGTGGGCTCGTCGAGGATGTAGAGGGTGCGGCCGGTGTCGCGCTTGGAGAGTTCGAGCGACAGCTTGACGCGCTGCGCCTCGCCGCCGGAGAGCGTGGTGGCGGACTGGCCGAGCTGCACGTAGCCGAGGCCGACATCCATCAATGTCTGCAGTTTCTTGGCCACCGCCGGCACCGCGGCGAAGAATTCCAGCGCCTCTTCCACGGTGAAGTCGAGCACGTCGTGGATGGTCTTGCCCTTGTAGTGGATTTCCAGGGTCTCGCGGTTGTAGCGCAGGCCGTGGCAGACGTCGCACGGCACATAAATATCCGGCAGAAAATGCATCTCCACCTTGATCACGCCGTCGCCCTGGCAGGCCTCGCAGCGCCCGCCCTTGACGTTGAAGGAGAAGCGCCCCGGTCCGTAGCCGCGGGTGCGCGCTTCCGGCACGCCGGCAAACAATTCACGGATCGGCGTGAACAGGCCCGTATAGGTGGCGGGGTTGGAGCGCGGCGTGCGGCCGATGGGCGACTGGTCGACGTTGATGACCTTGTCGAAGAATTCCAGGCCCTCGATGTCGCTGTAGGGCGCGGGCTCCTCGGTGGAGCCGTAGAGATGGCGCGCCACCGCGTTGTAAAGCGTATCGTTGATGAGCGTCGACTTGCCCGAACCGGACACCCCGGTGACGCACGCGAACAGGCCGAGCGGCAATTCGAGGCTGACGTGCTTGAGGTTGTTGCCGCTGGCGCCGTTGAGTCGCAGCATTCTTTCCGAGTCGGGCTTGCGGCGCTTTTTCGGCACCGCGATCTGCTTCTTGCCGGAAAGATACTGGCCGGTGAGCGAAGCCGGGTTGTCCTGCACCTCGACCGGGGTGCCGTAGGCCACCACCTCGCCGCCGTGCTCGCCGGCGCCGGGGCCCATGTCCACCACGTAGTCGGCGCTGCGGATGGCGTCCTCGTCGTGCTCCACCACCAGCACCGAGTTGCCGAGGTCGCGCAGGTGCTTCAGGGTGTCGAGCAGGCGGTCGTTGTCGCGCTGGTGCAGGCCGATGGAAGGCTCGTCCAGCACGTACATCACCCCGGTGAGGCCGGAGCCGATCTGCGAGGCGAGGCGGATGCGCTGCGCCTCGCCGCCGGAGAGAGTGTCGGCGGAGCGGTTGAGCGACAAATAGTCCAGCCCGACGTTGACCAGGAAGCCGAGGCGCGCGTTGATTTCCTTGACGATCTTGTCCGCGACCTGGGCCTTGTGGCCGGCAAGCGCCAGGCCGTCGAAGAAGGCGCGCGCGTTCTTCAGCGGCCAGCCGCTGATGGCGTGCAGGGTCTCGCCGCCGATGAAGACGTTGCGCGCTTCCTTGCGCAACCTGGAGCCTTCGCACTCCGGGCAGGGCTGGGTGCTGAGATATTTCGCCAGCTCCTCGCGCACCGCGAGCGAGTCGGTTTCCTTGTAGCGCCGCTCCATGTTCTTCACGATGCCTTCGAAGGCGTGTTTGCGCGTGGTGAAGCCGCCTTTTTCGCCGAGATGCTTGAAGGCGATGGCTTCCTTGCCGGAGCCGTGCAGGATGACGTCCTGCACCCGCGCGGGCAGTTCCTCGAACGGCTTGTCGAGATCGAAGCCGTAGTGCAGCGCCAGGCTTTGCAGCATCTGATAGTAGAAATGATTGCGCCGGTCCCAGCCCTTGATGGCGCCGGCGGCCAGCGACAGGTGCGGGAAGGACACCACGCGCGCGGGATCGAAGAAGGTCACCGCGCCGAGGCCGTCGCAGTTGCCGCAGGCGCCCATGGGGTTGTTGAAGGAAAACAGCCTGGGTTCCAGTTCGGGCAGTGCGTAGTCGCACACCGGGCAGGCGAACTTGGCGGAGAACAGGTGCTCCTTGGCGGAATCCATTTCCACCGCCAGCGCGCGCCCGTCGGCGTGCCTGAGCGCGGTCTCGAAGGATTCGGCCAGGCGCTGCTTGGCGTCCGCGCGCACTTTCAGGCGATCCACCACCACTTCGATGGTGTGCTTCTTGTTCTTGTCGAGTTTGGGCACTTCGGAGATTTCGTACACCGTGCCGTCCACCCGCACGCGCACGAAGCCCTGCGCCTGCAGTTCGGCGAAGAGCTCGAGGTTCTCGCCCTTGCGGCCGACGATGAGCGGCGCCAGGATCATGAGCTTGGTGTCTTCCGGCAGCGCCAGCACCTGGTCGACCATCTGCGATACCGTCATCGCCGCGAGCGGCAGTTCGTGCTCGGGACAGCGCGGCTCGCCGGCGCGCGCAAACAAGAGGCGCAGGTAGTCGTGGATTTCGGTCACCGTGCCCACGGTCGAGCGCGGGTTGTGGCTGGTGGCCTTCTGCTCGATGGAAATCGCCGGGGACAGGCCCTCGATCAGGTCGACGTCGGGCTTTTCCATCATCTGCAAAAACTGCCGGGCGTAGGCCGACAGCGACTCCACGTAGCGGCGCTGGCCCTCGGCATAGAGGGTGTCGAAGGCGAGCGAGGACTTGCCCGAACCGGACAGGCCGGTGATGACCACCAGGCGGTTGCGCGGGATGTCGAGATTGATGTTTTTCAGGTTGTGGGTACGGGCGCCCCGCACGCGGATGTATTCCATGACTGCCAGTTCCTAATGCCCATCTCATGCCCATGAATACCGGGCCAACCTGATAATATACGCCATTCGTTTTTCCGGGGTCCAACCTCGTCGTGGATATCACCGAAGTCCTAAGCCGCAACGAGCGCCGCGCCACCATCGGGCTTGCCGCCATCTACGGCCTGCGCATGCTGGGCATGTTCCTGATTCTGCCGGTGTTCGCGTTGTACGCCGCGCACATCCCGGGCGGCGAGAGCCATCTCATGGTCGGCCTCGCCCTGGGCGCCTACGGCCTGACCCAGGGCCTGCTGCAATTGCCGCTCGGCATGCTGTCCGACCGCATCGGCCGCAAGAAGGTGATCGTGTTCGGACTGGTGCTGCTGGCGCTGGGCAGCTTCGTGGCGGCCGCCGCCACCACCGTGCAGGGCATCATCCTCGGGCGCGTGATCCAGGGTGCCGGCGCGGTTTCCGCCGTGGTCGCGGCGCTCTTGGCCGACCTCACGCGCGAGGAGCAGCGCACCAAGGCCATGGCCGGCATCGGCGCCACCATCGGCCTGGCTTTCGCGGTCTCGCTGGTCATGGGGCCGGTGCTGGACAAATGGGTGGGGGTGCCGGGCATTTTCGCGCTGACCGGGGTGCTGGCCATTGCCGCCATCGGCGTGGTGCTGTTCTATGTGCCCAGGCCGGCGCTGTCCCACTTCCATGCCGATGCCGAGGCCAGCCCGGCGCGTTTGAAGGACGTGCTGAGGGACGCGCAGCTGCTGCGGCTGAATTACGGCATCTTCGCCCTGCACACCGCCCAGATGGCGATGTTCGTGGTGGTGCCGGTGGCGCTGGCGAACTACGCCGGCCTGCCCAAGGAGCATCACTGGTGGGTGTACCTGCCGGTCATGGCGGGCTCCCTGCTGCTGGCCGTGCCCGGCATCATCGTGGGCGAGAAGCGCGGCAAGCTCAAGCCGGTGTTCGTCGGCGCGGTGGCGCTGATGCTGGCGGCGCAGGTGGCCTTGTCCCAGTCGATGCACAGCCTGGCCGGGCTGGTGGCCGCCCTGTTCGCCTATTTCGCGGCCTTCAACCTGCTGGAGGCCACCCTGCCTTCGCTCATTTCCAAGCTGGCCCCGGCCTCGGCCAAGGGCACCGCCATGGGCGTGTACAATACCGCCCAATCGCTTGGGATCTTCGTGGGCGGTGTGGCGGGCGGCTGGCTGGCGCAGCACCAGGGCTTCGGCTCGGTGTTCGCGCTGTGCGCCGTGCTGATGGGCGGCTGGCTGGCGTTGGCGCTGGGCATGCAGCCGCCGCCGGCGGTCAAGACCCGCATGTTCCGGGTGGAAAACCTGAGCCCGTCGCAGGCCCAGGAACTGCGGGCCTCCCTCGCAGCAGTGGGGGGCGTCGTCGAGGCCGCCGTGCTGGCGGATGAGGGCGTGGCCATGCTGAAAGTGAAACAAAGCGGCTGGGATGAAACCGCCGCCATGCAATTGATCAGGGGAGAAGCGTAAATGGCATCGGTCAACAAGGTCATACTCATCGGCAATCTGGGCGCTGACCCGGAAGTGCGCTACCTGCCTTCGGGTGATGCGGTTGCGAACCTGTCCATCGCCACCACCGACAAGTTCAAGGACCGCAGCGGCGAAATGCAGGAAGCGACCGAGTGGCACCGCGTGTCCTTTTTCGGCAAGACCGCCGAGATCTGCGGCCAGTATCTCAAGAAGGGCAGCCAGGTCTACGTCGAGGGCTCGATCCGCACCCGCAAGTGGCAGGACAAGGAAGGCAACGATCGCTACACCACCGAAATCCGCGGCGACCGCATGCAGATGCTGGGCGGCCGCGGCGCCGGCGGCGGCATGGCCGACATGGACAGCGCACCGCGCGCTGCCGGCAGCCGGCCGGCACC
>JANJWO010000015.1 GCA_024709485.1 Hydrogenophilaceae bacterium
GGACGTGATGAAGCCGGGCGGGACGGCGGTGGGCGCCGGCCTGAAAGCGCCCTATGCCATTGCCGGAAAAACCGGCACGGCGCAGGTGGTCGGCATCAAGCAGGGGGCGAAATACGACGAAAAGAGCCTGCACGAGCGGCACCGCGACCACGCTCTGTTCGTCGCCTTCGCGCCCGCCGACGCGCCCAGGATCGCGGTCGCGGTCATGGTCGAGAACGGCGGACATGGCGGCTCGACCGCGGCGCCCATGGCGCGCGCCGTGTTCGATTATTATCTGTTGGGCAAGAAACCCGAGGGCGTGCCGACCGTGGAGGAATATGAATCAGCCGGCGATTAAGCGCGTGGTGCTCGGGGTGTCCCGGCACGTGGACACCCTGCTGCTGGTGCTGCTCGTCATCCTGCTGGCCGCCAGCACGGCCACGGTGTTCAGCGCCTCGGGCGAAAGCGCCGCGCGCCTTGCCGGGCACCTGACCAACATTGCGGTGGCCATGGCGGTGCTGCTCCTGGTCGCCAACATTCCGCCGCACATCCTGGCCAAGCTGGGGCCGCCGCTTTATGCGCTCGCCCTGGCCTTGCTGGTCGGCGTGGCGCTGTTCGGCGAGATTCGCAACGGTTCGCGGCGCTGGCTGCCGCTCGGCTTCACCAGCATCCAGCCGTCCGAGTTGATGAAGATCGCGCTGCCGCTGATGCTGGCCTGGTACTTCCAGCGGCACGAAGCGGCGCTCAGGCTCAAGCACTTCGGGGTGGCCGCGCTGCTCATCCTGGTGCCCTTTCTGCTGATCCTGCGCCAGCCGGATCTCGGCACCTCCATGCTGATCGGGGCCTCGGGCTTCTACATCCTGTTCTTTGCCGGGCTGTCCTGGCGGATCATCGCCGGGCTCGGCCTGGCCGGCGCGCGGGCGCTGCCGGTCGTCTGGAACCTGCTGCACGACTATCAGCGCCAGCGCGTGCTGACCCTGTTCGACCCCATGAGCGACCCGCTCGGCGCCGGCTACCACATCATCCAGTCCACCATCGCCATCGGCTCGGGCGGCGCGTTCGGCAAGGGCTGGCTGTCCGGCACGCAGAACCAGCTCGACTTCGTGCCGGAGCGCACCACCGATTTCATTTTCGCCGTCTTCAGCGAGGAATTCGGCCTGCTCGGCGCGCTGCTGCTCCTGCTGCTGTACCTCGCCATCGTCGCGCGCGGGCTGCGGATCGCGGAGCTGGCGCCGAGCCTGTTCGCGCGCCTCATGGCGGGCGCCATCAGCATGAACTTTTTCACCTATATTTTCGTCAACATGGGCATGGTTTCGGGGATACTGCCGGTGGTGGGCGTGCCCTTGCCGCTGATGAGCTACGGCGGCACCGCCATGGTCACCCTGATGATCGGTTTCGGCATGCTGATGAGCATGGCCACGCACCGGAAGCTGTTGAAGACATGATGCGAAGACTGCTGATTCTGTTTCTCGCGGCCGCCTGGCTGGCCGGCTGTTCCACCGTGCCGCGCGGCAAGTCCTCGGCGCCGCCTTCGTCGCGCACGGCGGGCGGCTATTACCTGGACGACGGTCCGGGCGACAACCCGCCGCCGAACCTGGACCAGGTGCCGGATGCCGTGCCCCGCGACGAGCCGCTCAGCAAGTATGCCAACCGGCCGTACGAAGTCATGGGCGTGACCTATTCGCCCATGAGTGCGCGCCAGCCATACCAGCAGAGCGGCCGCGCCTCCTGGTACGGCAGGCGCTACCACGGCAAGAAAACCTCCTCGGGCGAGATCTACGACATGTACGGCATGACCGCCGCGCACCCGACATTGCCGATCCCGAGCTACGTCAAGGTCACCTCGCTCGACACCGGCCGCGCGGTGATCGTGCGCGTCAACGACCGCGGCCCGTTTCACAGCGACCGCGTGATCGATCTGACCTATACCGCCGCCTACAAACTGGGGCTGCTGCAAAAAGGCAGCGGCCTGGTGAGCGTCGAGAGCGTGGGCCCGGAAACCGGGGCCATCGCGCTGCTGCCGGCGGCGCCGATCGAAGGCGTGCCGCTGACCGCGGATTCCGCGCCGGCGCCCCGCGGCGACCCGCAGCCCGCGCTTCAAAACGCGCGCCAGAAGCCGGCCGCGCAGGAGTCGGGCGCCCCCGCGAACGGCATTTACGTGCAGCTGGGCGCCTTCGGCAATCTCGAAAATGCCCGCAAGCTGCTGGCGCGCGCCCGCGCGGCCCTGGCGATTCCGGCGGAACTCGCGCAGATTGCGCTGGTCGGCAATCTGCACAGGGTCAGCCTCGGCCCCTTTGCCGATCGCGGCGAAGCCGGCGGCTGGGCGGATAAAAGCAATGCGGCGCTGGGCGTTGCCGCCATCACGATTGCACGGTGAACATGAAGAAGTTTTTGTTTTTGCTGTTGGGTGTGTGTGTCGTTCTCCCGGCCTGGGCCGCGGTGGGCTTGCCGCCCGATCCGCCGAAGGTCGAGGCGCGCGCCTGGATGTTGCTGGACGCATCGAGCGGGCAGGTGCTGGCCGCCGGCAACGAGGATCAGAAGCTCGATCCGGCCTCGCTGACCAAGCTGATGACCGCCTATGTCGTGTTCGACGCCATGAAAAGCGGCAAGCTGGGCGCGGACAAGACGCTGACCGTGTCGCCGGCGGCCGCCGGCGCCGACGGCGCGCGCATGTTCGCCAAGGCCGGCCAGGCAATCAGGATCGACGACCTGTTGATGGCGCTCATCGTGCAGTCGGCCAACGATGCCGCGCTGACGCTGGCCGAGGGTCTGGCCGGCAGCGAGGCGGCCTTCGTCGACAGGATGAACGCGCAGGCCAAGAAACTCGGCCTTGGCGCCACGCAATTTCGCAACGTCACCGGCCATGCGCAGTCGGGCCACTACAGCAGCGCGCGCGACCTCACGCGGCTCGCCAACTGGCTGATCCATTCCTTCCCGGCGCAATACCGGCGCTATTTCGCACAGCGCGAATTCGCCTTCAACGGCGTGACCCAGCAAAACCGCAACCGCCTGCTGTGGCTGGACCCGCATGTGGACGGCGTCAAGACCGGGCACACGGCGGCGGCGGGCTACTGCCTGATCGCCAGCGCGGAGCGCGGCAAGCGCCGCCTCATCGCCACCGTGATGGGCGCGCGCTCCGAGGTGGATCGCGGCATGTATGCGCAGAAGCTGCTCAACTACGGCTTCATCGAGACCGAATCGCTGCGCTACTACCGCGCCGGCCAGGCGGTGGCCAGGATGCGCGTGTACAAGGGAAGCGCGCGCGAAGTCGGCATCGGCTTCCTGAAGGATTTCTCGCTGACCACGCAAAAGGGCGTGGCGGGCAGGATCCAGGCGCAGATCCTCACGCAGCAGCCGTATATCGCGCCGCTGCAAAAAGGCCAGGTCATGGGCACGCTGCGCCTGTCGCTGGACGGCCAAACCGTCGGCGATTATCCGCTGGTGGCCCTGGACGAGGTGCCCGTTGCCGGCTGGTTCGGCAGATTCTGGGACGGCCTGCGCCTGCTTTGGGAATGAGCCGGAACACCGTTTACCTCAATGGCGAATGGCTGCCGCTGGCGGAAGCCAGGGTGTCCGTGCTCGATCGCGGCTTCATGCTGGGTGACGGCGTCTACGAGCTGATTCCGGTGTACCAGCGCAGGGCGTTCCGCCTCGACGCGCATCTCGCGCGCCTGCAGCACAGCCTGGACGGCATCCGCCTCGCCAATCCCTTGAGCAATGCGCAATGGCGCGAGGTGATCGGGCAGGTGGTGGCCGCGCACGAGGCGGACGATCAGTCCGTGTATCTGCAGGTGACGCGCGGCGCCGCGCCGCGCGACCATGCCTTCCCGGCGGACACCCCGCCCACCGTGCTGGTGATGAGCAGCCCGATGTCGCGCCCCGAGCCCGCGCAGTTCGAGCACGGCGTCCGCGCCGTGAGCACGGACGACATCCGCTGGCGCCGCTGCGACCTCAAGACCCTCAACCTGCTGCCGAACGTGCTGGCCAAGCAACAGGCCGTCGATGCCGGCTGCGTGGAATGCATCATGTTTCGCGACGGCGTGCTCAGCGAAGGCGCGGTCTCGAACATTTTCGCGGTGAAAAACGGCGTCATCCTGGCGCCGGTGAAAGACCAGCGCGTGCTGCCCGGCATCACCTATGACCTCGTGCTCGAGCTGGCGCAGGCGCACGGGCTGGCATACGAGGTGCGCGACATCCGCGAAGCCGAAGTGCGCGACGCGGACGAACTGTGGCTGACCTCTTCCAGCCGCGAGGTGCAGGCCATCGTCGAACTCGACGGCCGACCGGTCGGCAGCGGCAAGCCCGGCCCGCTCTACCGGCGCCTGCATGCGCTGTACCAGGATTTCAAGGCAAGGCTGTCGTGAACACAAAAAAGTCAACCACAGAGAACACAGAGATCACAGAGAAAAGAAACAAAGATTTCAATTGCACATGCGTACTCGTTACATGGGCAGTTTTCTCTGTGTGCTCTGTGCCCTCTGTGGCTTGAAGTAAGGGTTGAGGATGGAACAACAGGACTCTCTGCTCGAATTCCCCTGCGACTTCCCCATCAAGGTGATGGGCGCGGCGCGCGACGATTTCGCGCAGGCCGTGGCGGCCGTGGTGCAGGCGCATGCGCCGGATTTCGACGCCGCCACGCTGGTAATGCGCGCCTCCGGCCAGGGCAATTACCTCGCCGTCACCTGCACGGTGCGCGCCACCTCGCGCGCGCAGCTCGACGATCTCTATCGCGACCTGTCCTCGCATCCTTACGTGAAAATCGTTTTGTAGTGGAGATCGCGGTCAAATACCTGGGGCGGGTGGATTACGAGCCGACCTGGCGCGCCATGCAGGCCTTCACCGCCGCGCGCGGCGATGCGACGCCGGACGAACTGTGGGTGCTGGAGCATCCGCCAGTGTTCACCCTCGGCCAGGCGGGCAGGCGCGAACACCTGCTGCAGGCGAGCGACATCCCCGTCATTGCCATCGACCGCGGCGGCCAGATCACCTACCACGGCCCCGGCCAGGTCGTGGTCTACGTGCTGGTGGA
Organism: Hydrogenophilaceae bacterium; assembly: GCA_024709485.1. Taxonomy (GTDB): domain Bacteria; phylum Pseudomonadota; class Gammaproteobacteria; order Burkholderiales; family Thiobacillaceae; genus UBA6918. The sequence continues at coordinate 5,009 of JANJWO010000015.1, forward strand.
TCTGAAGCGCCGCGGTTATGGCGTGAAGGAGCTGGTCAGCCGCCTGGAGCAGGCGGTGATCGAGCTGCTCGCGCAATCGGGCGTCGCGGCCGGGCGCAAGGCGGGGGCGCCCGGCGTGTATGTCGAGGGCGCCAAGATCGCCGCGCTGGGGCTGCGCATCAAGGCGGGGCGCAGCTATCACGGCCTCGCGCTCAACGTCGACATGGACCTTGCGCCCTTTGCCCTCATCAATCCCTGCGGCTATCCGGGCATGGCGGTGACGCAGGCGCGCGACCTCGGCATTGCCGAAAGCGCGGACGAGATCGGTAACAGGCTGGCGGCGCTGCTCGCGCGAAAACTCGCGGCTTAAAGCCCGATCATCTCCGCGCCGGTGACTTTCTCGCGCACGCGGATGAGGATGCTGTGCGCCGTGCCGCATTCGGAGTCGTAGGCCACGGTCATCAGATGCGGGTCCTTGAACGACACGCCCGCGCTCACCACGCAGGGCTGGCGGCGCACGAAATCCTCCAGTTCGCATTGCTCCTCGGGCGACAGCTTCTCGTGGATGTGCACCAGGAAATCGGAAATATGCGGTTCCATAGGGGGCCTCCTTACAACGGCATGGCCGGCGGCGGCCATGTTGTTTTATAGCACCCGGCGCCGGCTCGGCCGGGGTAAAATCAAGCACCTGATTTTCAAGCATTATTCAAGTGGCCGACAGCAAGTTGCACAAGGGCGAGGCCAAGACCTCGCGCATCCCGATCAAGGTGGTTCCCCAGCCGCGCCTGAAAATGCCCGCCTGGATACGCGCCAAGTCGCCCAACAGTCCGGAGGTGCTGCGGCTGAAGGAAGTGCTGCGCGAGAAGAAGCTGCACACCGTGTGCGAGGAGGCGTCCTGCCCCAACCTCGGCGAATGCTTCGGCCACGGCACCGCCACCTTCATGATCCTGGGCGACCTGTGCACGCGGCGCTGCCCGTTCTGCGACGTCGGCCACGGCAAGCCGCTGCCGCCCGACCCCGAGGAGCCGCGCCATCTGGCCGAGACCATCGCGGCGATGCGGCTCAAGTACGTGGTCGTCACCAGCGTGGACCGCGACGACCTGCGCGACGGCGGCGCGCAACATTTCGCCGACTGCATCCGTGCCGTGCGCGAACTGTCGCCGGCGACGAAAATCGAGATCCTCACTCCCGACTTTCGCGGCCGCCTGGAAACCGCGCTCGACGAACTGGCCAAGGCTCTGCCGGACGTAATGAACCACAACCTCGAAACCGTGCCGCGCCTGTACAAGGCCGCGCGCCCCGGCGCCGACTACGCGCATTCGTTGAAATTGCTCGAGGACTTCAAGGCGCGCCATCCCGGCATCCCCACCAAGTCGGGGCTGATGGTCGGGCTGGGCGAGACCGACGAGGAAATCCTCGAGGTCATGCGCGACCTGCGCGCGCACGCTGTCGACATGCTGACCATCGGCCAGTACCTGCAGCCGTCCAGCGCGCACCTGCCGCTGTTGCGCTATGTGACGCCCGAGCAGTTCCAGGTTTTCGAGCAGGCCGCGCTGGCGATGGGCTTCCGGCAGGCCGCCTGCGGCCCCATGGTGCGCTCGAGCTACCACGCCGACCTGCAGGCGCGTGAACTGGTCAAATAAGCTCGGCCGCAGCCGATTCGCCGCGGCCGTTCTCGCGTTCGCGCTCGGCGGGCTGGCCGCGCTGTCCTTCGCCCCGCTCGGCTGGCACCTGCTCATCTTCCCCGGCCTCGCCGGGCTGCTGTTCCTCGCCGACCCGGCCGCGCCGCGCCGCGCCTTTGTGCTCGGCTGGCTGTTCGGCCTCGGGCTGTTCGGCGTGGGCGTGTCCTGGGTCTATGTCAGCCTGGCGGTCTATGGCGGCATGCCTTCCTGGCTTGCCGCTTTTGCGGTGTTCCTGTTCTGCGCCGTCCTGGCGCTGTTTCCCGCGCTGGCGGCTGGCGCCACGGTGCGCTATTCGCGCCCCGGCCTGTTTCGCCTGCTGCTGGTGTTCCCGCTCATGTGGACCGCCACCGAGTGGGTGCGCGGCTGGCTGTTCAGCGGCTTCCCCTGGCTGGTCGCGGGCTATGCGCAGGTGCCGGACGGGCCGCTGGCCGGCTTCGCGCCGCTCGTCGGCGTCTACGGCGTGTCCTGGCTCAGCGCGCTGGGCGCCGGCGCGCTGGTCTGGCTGCTGCGCTGGCTCTGGCTACCGGGAAAATGGATGGCGCCGGTTGCCGCGCTGCTGCTGCTGACCGCCGTGGGCGAAATCCTGAAGCAGCTCGACTGGACCGCTCCCGTCGGCCGCCCGCTCAGCGTCGCGCTGGTGCAGGGCAACGTGCCGCAGGAACTCAAGTGGCGGCCCGAACAGGTTTCGCGGACGCTGGCGGATTACGCGGAGCAGGTGCGCGCCGCGCGCGCCCGGCTCATCGTGCTGCCGGAAACCGCTTTCCCGGTTTTTTACGAGGAGCTGCGCCCGTCCTATCTGGCCGAACTGCGCGAACTGGCCGCGGCGCGCGGCGCGGACATTCTCGCCGGCGTGCCCACCGGGGACCTCGCCGGCGACTACTACAACAGCGTGGTCAGCATCGGCGCGGCGCCGCCGCAGTTCTACCACAAGCATCATCTGGTGGCGTTCGGCGAATTCCTGCCGCCGGGGTTTGGCTGGATCGCCAAGGTGCTGCACATTCCGCTGCCGGATTTCGCCCGCGGCGCCAAGGCGCAGCCGCCCATGCGGGTGGCGGGGCAGAAGGTGGCGGTGAACATCTGCTACGAGGACGTGTTCGGCGAGGAGATCATCCGGCCGCTGCCGGAGGCCACGCTGCTGGTGAACGTCACCAACGATGCCTGGTTCGGCGACTCCTTCGCCGGCTGGCAGCATGCGCAGATGTCGCAGATGCGCGCGCTGGAGGCCGGGCGCTACATGCTGCGCGCGACCAACACCGGGGTGACCGCCATCATCGACCAGAAGGGCCGCGTGGTGGCGGCGCTGCCGGAGTTCGTTAGCGCCACGCTCAGCGGCGAAGCGCAAGGCTATGCGGGCGCGACGCCCTACGCGCGCTGGGGCAATGCGCCGGTGGTGGTGCTGATGCTCGGCCTGCTCGGCCTGGTCGGACTCCGGCAGCGCGCCTGAGGCCGGGCGGCGGCTCAGTGCTTGCCGGTGCTGCCGAAGCCGCCCGCGCCGCGCTCCGTCTCGGTGGAAAACTCGTCCACGTAGTGGAGCGCGACCTGCACCACCGGCTGGAACATCAGTTGCGCGATGCGCTCGCCCGGCTGGATTTCGTAGGCTTCCTGGCTGTCGTTGGCGAGGATGACGCCGATCTCGCCGTGGTAATCCGCATCGATGACGCCGATGCCCTGGGCAACGCGAACCCCGTGCTTGAGCGACAGGCCGGAGCGCGAAGCGACGATGGCCACCAGGCCGGGGTCCATCATGTTGATGGCGATGCCCGTCTTCACCAGCGCCCGGCTGCCGGGCTCCAGCCTTATCGGCGTTTCGATGCAGGCGCGCAGGTCCAGCGCGGCGGAGCCGTCGGTGGCATACGACGGCGGCTCGATCTGGCCGCGCAGCAGGGGATTGACGATACGGGTTTCAATTCTTCTCAGCATTTCGGTTCCTCAAAAGTGCGCCGGCCGCGTGCAGGGCGCCGGCGGGCGGCTCGTTCTTGCAGGCCGGGCGCCAGCGCCGCCCGCGCTTTTGCGCCGCGCCGCGGGCGCACGCTCCCGCCGCCGCAGCCGTGGCATTAAACCACACTGCGGCCTTGCAAACGCGGCGGCGGGCCTCAGGCTTCCTGGTTCCGGGCAAGCCGCCTTTGCTTCACCAACGCGTAGATGGCCGGAATCACGGCGAGCGTCAGTATGGTCGAGGAAATCATCCCCCCCACCATCGGCGCGGCAATGCGGCGCATCACCTCGGACCCCGTGCCGCTGCCCCACATGATGGGCAGCAGGCCCGCCATGATGGCGACCACCGTCATCATTTTCGGACGCACCCGCTCCACGGCGCCCTCCATGACCGCCTGGTAAAGATCGGCCACGCCCGGCTCGCCGCCTTGCGCGCGGCGCCCGGTTTTGCGCGCCTCCCAGGCATGGTCGAGGTAGATCAGCATCACCACGCCGGTTTCCGCCGCCACCCCGGCCAGGGCGATGAAACCCACCGCCACGGCGACCGAAAGGTTGTAGTCGAGCAGCCACAGCAGCCAGACGCCCCCGACCAGGGCGAAGGGCACCGACAGCATGACGATGAGGGTCTCGGTCAGGCGCCTGAAGTTGAGATAGAGCAGCAGGAAGACGATGAGCAGCGTGAGCGGCACGACGAGCTGCATCTTCGCGGCGGCGCGCTCCATGGCTTCGAACTGGCCGCTCCAGGTGGCGTAGTAGCCCGGCGGGAACGCGACCTTTTCCGCGACCGCCTGCCTGGCTTCGGCCACATAGCCGCCGATGTCCCGGTCGCGGATGTCCACGAAGATGTAAGCGGAAAGCAGCGCATTCTCGGTGCGGATGCCGGGCGCGCCCTTGGCCACCGCGATGCTGGCCAACTGGCCAAGCGGGATCATCGCGCCGTCCGGGGTCGGCACCAGCACCTGCTGGGCGATCTGCTGCGGGTCGGCGCGCAGGTCGCGCGGGTAGCGCACGGTGACGCCGAAACGCTCGCGCCCCTCGACGGTCGTCGTGACCGTCTCGCCGCCCAGCGCCTGGCCGATCACATCCTGCACCTCGCCGACGCTCAGGCCATGGCGGGCGAGCTGGGCGCGGTCGGGCTCGATGTTGAGGTAGTAGCCGCCGGTGATGCGCTCGGCGAAGGCCGACGTGGTGCCGGGCACGGCTTTCACCACCGTCTCGATTTCCCGCGCCAGCCGTTCCATCTCGTCGAGATCCTTGCCGAACACCTTGATGCCGATGGGGGTGCGGATGCCGGTCGACAGCATGTCGATGCGCGCCTTGATGGGCATGGTCCAGGCGTTCGAGATTCCGGGGAACTGCAAGGCCCGATCCATCTCGGCAATGAGCTTGTCGATCGTCATCCCCGGCCGCCATTCGGCTTCCGGCCTGAGGTTGATGACGGTCTCGAACATCTCGGTCGGCGCCGGGTCGGTGGCCGTGTTGGCGCGCCCCGCCTTGCCGTAGACCGACGCCACTTCCGGGAAGCTCTTGATGATTTTGTCCTGCGTTTGCAACAGCTCGGCCGCCTTGGTGATCGACATCCCCGGCAGCGAAGTCGGCATGTAGAACAAGGTGCCTTCGTTCAGCGTGGGCATGAACTCCGCGCCCAGCCGGCTGGCCGGATAGAGCGAAACCGCAAGCGCCGCGACGGCGGCGACGATGGTGGTTTTCTTGCGGCGCATGACCCAGGCGATGACGGGGCGGTAAGCCCGGATGAGCACGCGATTCACCGGGTTTTGCGCTTCCGGCACGATGTTGCCGCGGATGAACAGCAGCATCAGGGCCGGCACCAGCGTCACCGACAACAGCGCCGCGCCGGCCATGGCGAAGGTCTTGGTGTAGGCCAGCGGCGAGAACAGGCGCCCCTCCTGCGCCTCCAGCGCGAACACCGGCAGGAAGGAGACGGTGATGATGAGGAGCGAGAAGAACAGCGCCGGGCCGACTTCCTTGCACGCGGCCAGTATCGCCTCTGCGCGTTCGCCCCGGCCGTGGTTTTGCGGCAGGCGCTCGATGTGCTTGTGCGCGTTCTCGATCATGACGATGGCCGCGTCGACCATCGCGCCGATGGCGATGGCGATACCGCCCAGACTCATCAGGTTCGAGCTCATGCCCAGCATCCTCATCGCGATGAAGGCGATGAGGATGCCGAGCGGCAGCATCAGGATGGCCACCAGGGCGCTGCGCAGATGGAACAGGAAGACCATGCAGACCAGCGCCACGATGGCGCTTTCCTCGGCCAGGGTGCGCTGCAGCGTGGCGATGGCGCGATGGATCAGCTCGGAACGGTCGTAGACCGTCTCGATGCGGACCCCCTCCGGTAGGCCGGGCGAGATTTCGCCGATCTTCTCCTTGAGGTTGTGGATGACCTCCAGCGCGTTCTGGCCGTAGCGCGCCATGGCGATGCCGGAAACCACCTCGCCTTCGCCGTTGAGCTCGGCCAGGCCCCGGCGCTCGTCGGGCGCCAGCTCGATGCGGGCGAGCTCGCGCAGCAGCACCGGGGTGCCCCGGTCGGACTTCACGACGAGGTCGCCGATGTCGCCAAGCCCGCGCAGATAGCCCTTGCCGCGCACCATGTACTCGGTCTCGGCCATCTCGACCACGCGCCCGCCGACGTCGCGGTTGGAATCGCGGATGACCTGGGAGACGCGGGACAGGGGAATGCCGTAGGCGCGCAGCTTCACCGGATCGACGGTGACCTGGTAGGTCTGCACGAAGCCGCCAATGGAGGCGACTTCCGCCACGCCATGGGCCTTGGCCAGCTGATAGCGCAGATACCAGTCCTGCAGGGTGCGCAGCTCGGCCAGCGTCCTGTCGCGGGCCTGCACGGCGTATTGATAGACCCAGCCCACGCCGCTAGCATCCGGGCCAAGCTGGGGCGCGACTCCTTGCGGCATGCGCCCGGCGGCGGAATTCAGGTATTCGAGCACGCGCGAACGCGCCCAGTAGATGTCCGTGCCGTCCTCGAAGATGACGTAGACGAAGGAGGCGCCGAAGAAGGAGAAGCCGCGCACCACTTTGGATTTCGGCACCGACAGCATGGCCGTGGTCAGCGGATAGGTGACCTGGTCCTCGACGACCGCGGGCGCCTGGCCGGGGTATTCCGTGTAGACGATGACCTGGACGTCGGACAGGTCGGGCAGCGCGTCGAGCGGCGTGCGCATGACGGCAAGCACGCCGGCCACGATGACGAACAGGGCGGCAAGCAGCACGAGGAAGCGGTTGCGCCCCGACCATTCGATGATGCTGGCGAGCATTGCCGGATGCGCCTCAGTGGCCGGCGTGCGGGCCGGCCTTGCCCGCCGCCGCGCCGGCCGGGGTCACCGCGGTGATGACCCATTCGCCCTCGCCGCGCTCGACGAACTCGAAGTCGACTGCGGCCCCCGGCTTCAGCTGCTTCAGGATGGCCGCGTTCGCGGGCTTGAACTCCATGCTCATTTGCGGCCAATTCAGGCTGGGCACCGGTCCGTGCGCGATGCTGACCGTGCCCGCCGCGGCATCGACCTCCTCGACCTTGCCTTGCGCATGGTGGCCGATGCGCGCGGCGGCCGGCTGCGCCGCCGGCGAGGCCGCCGCGCCGGCGGCGTGGGCAAACCCGCCGATGGCCGCTTGCAGATTGCTTTCCGCGTCGATCAGGAAATTGGCGGCGACGACGACCCGCTCGCCTTCGCGCACCCCCGCCAGCACTTCGACGCGCTCGTCGCCACGCGCGCCGAGCCTGAGCGTGCGCGGCTCGAATCGCCCGTCCTTGACCTCGACCAGCGCGATCTGGTGCGTGCCGCTGTCGATGACCGCCGAATTCGGCACGCTGAGCACCGCGCCCGTGGCGGCCGCCGGCAGCTCGATTTGGGCGTACATGCCCGGCTTCAGCAGCCTGCCCGGATTCGCCAGCTCGATGCGCACCGGAACGGTCCGGGTTGCCGCATTCAGGGTCGGATAGACATAGCTGATGCTTCCTTCGAAACGCTGGTCGGGATAGGCATTGATTTTGATCCTGGCCCGGGCGCCCGGCCTCACCTGGCCGATGTCCTGCTCGAAGACGTCGGCGATCACCCAGACCGAGGCCAGATCGGCGATCTGGTACAGCGTCTCGCCCGCCATGAAACGCATGCCCTGCACCGCCGTCTTTCCGGTGACGATGCCGTTGACGGGCGAACGCAAGCTCAGCGTGCGCCTGGCCTGCCCCGTGCGCGCCAGCGCCTGGATCTGTGCCTCGGGGATGTCCCAGTTGCGCAGGCGGGCCAGGCTGGCCTCCGCCAACTGGCGCATCCCTTCCTGGCCGCTCCCTTCCGCGTCCTTCAGGCTTTCGATGCCCTGGACGGCGATTGCGTACTCGCGCTGCGCGGAAACCAGTTCCGGGCTGTAGACCTCGAACAGCGGCTGTCCCTTGCCCACCGCCTGGCCGGTGGCATTGACGTGAAGGCGCTCGATATAGCCTTCGAATTTCGGCGCGATGGCATAGGTGCGGCGCTCATCGGCTTCGACGCGCCCGGCCGCGCGGATGATCCTGCCCAGATCGTGCAGGCTGGCCGCTTCGGTGCGCACTCCGAGTTTTTGAATCTTCTCGGGGCTGATGCTGACTTGGTTGGCCGCCGCCGGCTCCTGGTCCTGGTCGTCGGCGTACACCGGGATGTAGTCCATGCCCATGGGATCTTTCTTGGGCGTCGGCGAGGTGTCGGGAAGCCCCATCGGATTCCGGTAGTAGAGAATCCGCCGCGCCTGCTGGGCGGGCTTGGCGGCGCCGGCGGCCGAACTCGCGGCTGCGGGGGGCGGGGCGCTTTCCCGCCCCGCCCAGTAGCCTCCGCCCGCGGCCAGCGCGGCCGCCAGCGCGGCTGCGATCACGCCCTTGTTCATAAATCCTCTCCGAGAATGCGTTCGATTTCGGCCAGGCGCACCTGGGCCTCGGCGCGCGACTTGATCTGGTTGAGCCGCGCCAGGCGAATCTGGCGCTGGGCGTCCAGCAGGGCCGCAAAGTCCACTTTTCCGGTTTCATAGCCGGCCAGCGCCGCCTTGAAGCCCAGTTCCGCCTGCGGCAGCAGGCTGCCGGCCGCGAGCTTTTCGCTGCGCCGCGCGGCTTCCAGTTCGGACAGGTTCGTCAACAGTTCGGCCAGGAGCTGGTTGGCGGCCGCATCGCGCCGGGCGCGGCTCGCCGACACCATCGCCTCGGCCTCGCGCTCCTGGGCGCGACGGCTGGCTTGCTGCAGGGGAATGTTGATTTCGAGCATGAGGTCCCACTGCCGCACTTCGTTCCGCATCTGATTGGGCGCGACGCCGGCGGTGAAATCGGGATAGCGGTTCTTGTAGGCCAGTTCGCGGCCCTTCTCGGCCGCCTGGATGCGCCGCTCTTCGGCGGAGAGCAGCGGATTGCGGGTGCGCGCGCGCTCCTCCAGGGCGGCGTAGTCAAGCCTGGCGGGGTCGGGCAGGGGGCGCAGGGATGCGGGCATCGCCAGCGGCGCGTCCGCCGGGCGCCCCAAGAGGGCGTTCATGCGGACCATCAGATGGTGGTGCTCGGTTTCGATGCCGATGAGTTCATTGCGCATGGCGGTCTGCTCGAGCTGCGCCCGAATGACGTCCTGCTGCGCGGCCAGGCCGCCCGCGTAGCGGACCTGGGCGATCTGTTCCAGGCGCAGCATGAGCGCGAGGATTTCCCGGCTCAGCTTCTCGTTTTCGGCCACGTAATAAAGCTGCGCGTAGGTCGTCTTGATTTTGGCCGCCACCTCGTTCCAGGTCCCGTAGGCGCGTCCCCTGGCGCTTTCCGCCTCGAGCTCGGCGATTTCGCGCTTGAGCGAGCGCTTGCCGAACCAGGGCAGCTCCTGCATCAGGGTGTAGCGCGTGCTGCCGACACGGCCGGGCAGCAGGCTGGCGTCTTGCGCACCGCTCCGGGTGATGTCCATCAGCTCCGTGCGCAGCCTGGGGTCGGGCAGCGCGCCCGCGGGCGCGATGCGTTCGGCCGCCGCCGCCGCCTCGTGGCGCATGCCGGCGAAATCCGGGTTGTTTTCGCGGGCGAAGGCAAGCAGGCTTGCGACATCGCCGCCCGGCGGGGTCTGCGCCTGGGCGCCCAGGCACCAGACCGCCGCCAGCGCGGCGCACAGGAGTCGGCGCGAGGTGTTTTTCAGTCCCATCATCCGTCCGCGTGAAGGTTTGCGGCGACCGGCGCGCGCGCCTACTTCAGCATTTCCAGGCGCACGACGGTGAAGACGCCGTTGCGCTCGTCGAAAGCGAAGCGGATTTTTTGCCCGCTCTTCAGCTGGTCGAGCCAGGCAGGGTCCTTGACCTTGTACGCCATGGTCATGGCCGGCATGCCATTGGGCAGGGCGCCATGGGCGATGCTCAGCTTGCCGCCCGCCTTGTCGATTTTCTTCACCAGCCCGTCCACCAGGGTGGATTGCGCGGCGCCGGCGTGCATGGCGCCGTGGCCGCCGGGCAGGCCGTGGTTTTCTGCGGCCGGGGCCAGGGCGGGCGCCAGGGCGGCGAGGACGGCGAGGGTGGCGATCGGTTTCTTCATGATGCTTCTCCAGGTGATGAGGGTTGCAGTTCGGCGAGCGGCGGCCGCGCCCAACGGTCAGCGGCCCCTAGGATCGCCTTTCGGCCGGGCCGCCGTTCAGTGACTGTGCGCATGGCCGCTGTGGGCGTGCCCGCCGTGATCGTCAGGCCGGGCCGGCTGCGCCATGCCCGCGTGCGAGTGTCCTGGGCTGGCGGCAACGCGGGCCTGATACTCGGCCGCCGTAAGCTGCGGCAGGATCTTGAGGAAGGCCGTCAGGTCCCAGATGGCGGCGTCGTCCATGCCGCCTTGCGCCCACGCCGGCATGCCCGAGCCCTTGATGCCATGCTTGATGATCCAGAAGCGGCGGCTGTCGCCGCCTGTTTCCGCCGCCTTCGCCTCGGCCTGTGCAAGCCTGCTCGGGATGGGATAGAGTCCTTTCCGTATCTCGCTGTCTTCGACTCCCGGCGCAAGGTGGCAAGCCGCGCACATGGCCTCGTAATTGCCGGCGCCGCGGCGAATGCGCTCGGCGGAAGCCAAATCGGCGGGCGGAACGATGTCCCTGGCCCGCTTCGCGATCGACTGTTCGCGCGCCCAGGCGACGAGCTGCGTGATGCCGGCCGCGTGCGGCGCATCCGCGGCAAAATCGAGGCTGCCGCTCTGGATCAGTGCGAATCCGGCCGCCGCGCCCACGCCGATGGCCGAGACGGCGCCGAATAAAAATTGCTTCATGCGCTTTCTCCTTGACTCGCGCCATTTTGGAGAAGGCGGCCTAACCAGAAGCTGACCGATAAATTACATTTTCGTAATCCGGGCGGCGGCTCCGCCGCCCGGGCGCAAAATTGAGCGGCGCAGCCAGCGTCACCGGGAGCAGATCGATGCGGATATTGGTCGTCGAAGACGAGCCGAAAACAGGCGATTATCTTAAGCAGGGCTTGTCCGAGGCCGGCTTCGTGGTCGACCTCGCCCGCGATGGCCTCGACGGCCTGCATCTTGCGCTGACCGAGGCCTATGATCTGGCCGTGCTGGATGTCATGCTGCCGGGTATCGAGGGCTGGCAGGTGCTGCAGCGCATCCGTCAAGCCGGCAAGGAAATGCCGGTGCTGTTTCTGACGGCGCGCGATGCCGTGGAGGACCGTGTGAAAGGCCTGGAGCTGGGCGCCGACGACTATCTCGTCAAGCCGTTCGCCTTTTCCGAATTGCTGGCGCGCGTCCGCACCCTGCTGCGGCGCGGGGCGAAGGCGAAGGAGGCGGACATCCTGCGCGCGGCCGACCTGGAGCTCGACCTGATGCGCCGGCGCGTCACCCGCGGCGGCAGGAAAATCGACCTCACCTCCAAGGAGTTCTCGCTGCTCGAACTGCTGTTGCGGCGCCAGGGGGAAGTCCTGCCGCGTTCGCTGATCGCCTCCCAGGTCTGGGACATGAATTTCGACAGCGACACCAACGTGATCGAGGTGGCGATACGCCGCCTGCGCGCCAAGGTCGATGACAGCTTCGAAGTGAAGCTGATCCATACCGTGCGCGGCATGGGCTACGTGCTGGAAGCCGCCGGATGATGCTGCGCCTGGGGAAATCGCTGACCGCGCGGCTGACCCTGTTGTTTGCCGCCGTTTCTTCCAGCGTGCTCCTGGTTCTGGGGCTGGTCATCGCCGAGCTGGTCGAGCGGCATTTTCAAGACATGGACCTGGAGCTGCTGGAAGGGAAGCTGGCGCTCGTCCGGCACGCCGTGCTTTCGACGCGGGCCGACGGCGATTTCGCCAGCTTGCCGGACAAGCTGGACGCCGCCCTGGTCGGACACCACGGCTTGACCGTGGGCGTGTGGGGGCCGGATGGCAGGCGCTTGTTCCTGTCCGGCGCGGCGGAATTTCCGCAAGACGCCGTGCCGCCGGCGGGCGGGGAGGCGCTCCCGACGACCTGGAAAGGCCGGGACGGTCAGCATTATCGCGGGCTTTCCGGGCAGGCGCCCACGGGCATTGCGGGCGAGCCGCCGGCCACGGTTCTGCTCTCCACCAATCTCGCGCATCACGAGCACTTCATGCAGTCCTTCCGCCTCGCCATGTGGACGGTGGTGAGTGTCGCAGCGGTGCTGTCGGGGTTTTTGGGATGGGTGGCCGCGCGCCGCGGGCTCGCGCCCTTGCGGCGCATCGCCCGCCGCGCCTCCGACGTGACCGCCAGCAATCTCGGCCGGCGCATCGAGGCCGGCGAGATTCCGGTCGAACTGGACGAGGTGGTGAGCACGCTGAATGCCATGCTCGGCCGGCTCAAGGAATCCTTCGACCGGCTCTCCGGCTTCTCCTCCGACATCGCGCACGAGCTGCGAACGCCGGTGAGCAATCTCCTGACCCAGACCCAGGTCATGCTCGCCAGGGCCCGCTCGGCCGAGGAATACCAGGACGTTCTGGCCTCGAATGCCGAGGAGCTGGAGCGGCTGTCGCGCACCATTGCCGACATGCTCTTCCTGGCCAAGGCGGACAACGGCCTCATGACGCCGACGCAAGAGTACGTCAACCTCGGCGCCGAAATCTCCGGCATGCTGGAGTTTTACGAAGCGGTGGCGGAAGAAAGGCATTTGCAGCTTGCGCTGCAAGGCCAGGCCGGGGTGAGGGGGGACCGTCTGATGCTGCGCCGGGCGGTGGGCAACCTGCTTGCGAATGCGATCCGCCACACTCCCGAGCACGGCAGCGTCAGGATCGCGCTCGCATCCGACGCGCGCGGCGTCTGCATCCATGTCGAAAACACCGGCGAGACCATTTCCCCCGAGCATCTTCCCCGCTTGTTCGACCGGTTTTACCGCGCCGACCCCGCGCGGCACCATGCCGGGGAAGGTTCGGGCCTCGGATTGGCCATTACGAAATCCATCGCCCTCGCCCACCGCGGCGAGGTCAGCGTCCGCTCGCGCGACGGCGTCACGGTTTTTTCCCTGTGCCTGCCCGCGCCCGAAGCGGGCTCGCCGCAGGCCCCGCTCCCGGAGGCATGAAGCCGGGAACGTTGCGCGCGCGAGCAGGCCGGCGCGGGTTTTTTCGTCGCGGAGACCGCCGGTTCGGGCCGTTGCGCGTCAGCGGAGCAGGCGCGCGAGGTGGACAACGATGCGGCGCGCCTGGGTGAGCTTGTCGGCGGGCGGCAGGGTCTGGCTGCCCTGGTCGTCCAGCACCACCACCTCGGCCTGATCGGCACCCAGCGTATGCTGGGCGAGGTTGGCCACCAGCATGGGCACGCGCTTTTTCCGGCGCTTGGCCTCGGCGTGCTCCAGAAGCTTCTCGGTTTCGGCGGCGAAGCCCACGCAGAAAGGCGCCTTGGGCAGCGCGGCGACGCTGGCGAGAATGTCCTTGTTGGGGGTGAGCGCAAGCGTGAGCGGCTGTTCGCTTTTCTTGATCTTGTGGGCGCCGGCCTCGGTCGGGCGGTAGTCCGCCACCGCCGCCACCGAGATGAACACATCCTGGCCGGCGATGCGCTCCATCACGGCGTCGAACATCTCGCTGGCCGTGGTCACGTTGAGCCGCGCCACGCCCGCCGGGGTGGCAAGCGCGGTCGGACCGGAAACCAGGGTGACCGCGGCGCCGGCCTCGCGCGCGGCGGCGGCGAGCGCATAGCCCATCTTGCCCGAGCTTAAATTGGTGATGCCGCGCACCGGATCGATCGGCTCGTAGGTCGGGCCGGCGGTGATGAGCACCCGTTTCCCGGCCAGAACGCCATCGAACAGCATGGCCGCCACCGCATCGAATATCGCTTGCGGCTCGCGCATGCGCCCGAGGCCGGTTTCGCCGCAGGCCTGTTCGCCGGAATCGGGGCCGATGATGTGCACGCCGTCCTCGATCAGCTGCGCGAGATTGCGCTGGGTGGCGCGGTTCGCCCACATCTCGCGGTTCATGGCCGGCGCCAGCATCAAGGGGCAGGCGCGCGCCAGGCACAAGGTGGAAAGCAGGTCATCGGCGCGGCCGTGGGCGAGCCGGGCCATGAAGTCGGCCGTGGCCGGCGCCACCACGATCAGATCCGCTTCACGGCTGGCGTGGATGTGGTCCATGCCGTCATTAATCGGTTTGGACCCCGCATTTGCCCCCTCCCCGCTTGTGGGGAGGGTTGGGGTGGGTGGGCGGCCCCACAGCTCGGTCAGCACCGGCCGCCCGGTCAGCGCCTGCAAGGTGGCGGGGCCGATGAAATGCGTGGCCGCCGCGGTCATCACCGGCTGCACCGCATAGCCGGCCTTCACCAACAGGCGCGCGAGTTCCGCCGCCTTGTAGGCGGCGATGCCGCCGGTGATGCCCAAAATGATGCTTGCGCGCGGAGTCTCTGTCATGGCAAAAAGCGTAAAAACAACATTCTATATGGGAGGCGGGGCAGGATGGGGATCAAACACTGGCCGGCGGACGAACGCCCGCGCGAAAAACTCCTGGCGCGCGGGGCGGAAAGCCTGACCGATGCCGAATTGCTGGCGCTGTTCCTGCGCACCGGGGTCGCCGGCAAGAGCGCGGTGGCGCTCGCGCGCGAACTGCTGGACGGTTTCGGCGGGCTGTCGCGCCTGTGCCTGGCCGAGCGCGAGGCGATCTGTGCAGCGCCCGGCCTGGGGCCGGCCAAGTACGCGCAGCTGAAGGCGGTGATGGAAATGGCCGGCCGGGCGCTGAAGGAAGACATGCAGAGCGGCGATGCCCTGTCTTCGCCGGCCGCGGTCAGGCGCTACCTGAGCCTCCTGTTGAAGGACAAGCCGCACGAGGAATTCTGGGCCGTGTTCCTGGACGCGCAAAACCGCGCCCTCAAGGCCGAAATGCTGTTCCGCGGCACCCTCACCCAGACCAGCGTCTACCCGCGCGAAGTGGTGAAGCGGGCGCTGGCGCACAATGCCGCCGGCCTGATCCTGGCGCACAACCACCCCTCGGGCGTGGCCGAGCCCAGCCAGGCCGACAGGCTCCTCACCCAGACGCTCAGGCAGGCCCTGGCGCTGGTCGAGGTGCGGGTGCTCGACCATTTCATCGTGGCCGGCGCGGGCGGGGTGTCGTTCGCCGAGGCCGGGCTGCTGTAACCCGCCCTCGCGGAAGCCGCGAGGGGGGCGGCCCGCTGCCTGGCGGGTTGGCGGGGGTGTCGCGAAGGGCTTGGCGCGGGCGGGGATTTCATGGCATAATCCGCGCTTTTCCGATTTCGGCTAATTTTTGGAGAGCGCATCATGGCTCGCGTATGTCAGGTAACGGGCAAGAAGCCCATGTCTGGGAACAACGTATCCCACGCAAACAACAAAACCAAGCGCCGGTTTCTGCCCAACCTGCAAAACCGTCGCCTGTGGGTTGAGAGCGAGAACCGCTTCGTCACCCTGCGTCTCACCAATGCGGCGCTGCGCACCATCGACAAGAAGGGCATCGATGCCGTTCTCGCCGAAATGCGCGCTCGCGGCGAAAAGATTTAAGGGGTAGATCATGGCAAAAGGCGGACGCGAAAAGATCAAGCTGGAGTCCACTGAGGGCACCGGCCACTTCTACACCACCACCAAGAACAAGAAGACCATGCCCGGCAAGATGGAGATCATGAAATTCGATCCCAAGGCGCGCAAGCATGTGCTGTACAAGGAAATCAAGCTCAAGTAAGCGGTTTGAGCGCAAGCAGCCCAGGCAAGCGGGCTGCGCTTTCCCAAAAAAACCCGCCATCTGGCGGGTTTTTTATGCGCGTTTTTCGCCGCGTTTTCCGCGCCGTTCCAGCTCCGGCCAACCGCGAATGCCGGCCGCTTGCCACCGCGAAACAAGCCGACTAGCCTGAGCGGTAATGACGAATACCCGTCATGATCAACCGCTCAGGAGAACCTCATGTCGCATTTGCAATCAGTCCAGTCCACGCTGCAGCCTGACAGCACGAATTACGCGCAATTAACGGCTTATTCGGATAGCCATAACGGCATCTCATGGGGATACATGCATGCCGCGCCGCGCCCGTGCTATACCTACACGCTTCTGGCCGACTTCAGGAACTGGTTCGCGGATCTGTCGTCGCTGATCGACAGCAGCCCGCAGCAGGACAAAATCGCCTATGCCGTCATCGCCTCTTCCATTCCCGGCGTTTTCAACCTGGGCGGCGACCTGAGCCTGTTTCATCGGCTCATCCTGGAGCGGGACAGGATGAGCCTGCTGCGCTATGCACGCGCCTGCATCGAGCCGCTTTACATGATCGCGACGCATCTTGACCGCCCGAACCTGAAAACCATCACCCTGGTCCAGGGCGACGCCCTGGGCGGCGGCTTCGAGTGCGCGCTGTCCGGCAATACCCTGATCGCCGAGCGCGGCTGCAAGCTCGGCTTCCCGGAAATCCTCTTCAACCTGTTTCCCGGCATGGGGGCGCTCACCCTGCTGGGCCGCCGCATCGGGCACCAGCAGGCGGAAAGAATCATCCTTTCCGGCAAGCTCTATGCCGCGGAGGAGCTATACGACATGGGCGTGGTCGATGTGCTGGCCGAGCCCGGCGAAGGCGAGCAGGCCGTCATCGATTTCGTCAGAAGGGAGGCGCGTGCGCGGAACGGCACCCTGGCCTTGCGCGCGGCGCGCGAAATCAGCCAGCCGGTTTCCTACGACGAGCTCATGCGCATCACCGAAATCTGGGTGGATGCCGCATTCCGGCTCGGGCCCAAGGATTTGCGCATGATGGAGCGGCTGGTGGCGCGCCAGAACGGCAAGGCGGAAAGCCTCGCCTCACAGCCCCAGGACGCTTTGCTGGCGGGCTAGAAACTCGTCCATGGCGGCGAGCGTCGCCTGCTGCGCGGCGTCGACCGCGGCCAGGCGCTCGGAAGCCAGAGGCTGCCCGATTTCGAAGGGCTTGATGCGTTCCGCTGCGCTGCAGGCGTCGGCCATGGCCAGGGCGCCGACGTCGCTGGCGCCGCCCTTCAGCATGTGCAGGTGCTCCTTCCAGGCGCCATAGTCGCGCTCCTGCAGCGCCTGGCGCGTCGCCTCCAGGGCGCGGTTGCTGTCCTGGCGGAATTCGTCGACCAGTTCGCGCACGAAGTCCAGGCCCCCGCCGAACTCGGCGAGTTCCTTGAGGATGGATTCGTCGAGCACGCTGGCGGCCTTGCGCGGCGCGGCGTCGGCGGCCCGGGCGGGCGCCTCCCCGCCGGGCAGCGCCAGCAAGGCGACCTTGTCGAGCAGGGCGCGGCTGTTGACGGGCTTGGTGAGGAAGTCGTCGGCGCCGGCTTCGCGGCATTGCAGCTCGGCCTCGTTGCGCGCATCCGCGGTGAGCATGATGACGGGCAGATGGCCTTTTTCCATGAAGCGCCAGCGCTTTACCGTTTCCGGCCCCGACAGCCCGGGCATGTGCATGTCCATGATCGCCAGCGCGAGCTGGCCGGCATTGGCCGCCAGCAGGTCGAGCGCCTCCTCGCCGTCATTGGCCATCACGACTTCATGGCCGGCATGTTCGAGCAGGCCGCGCATCACCCGCTGGTTGACCGGGTTGTCCTCGGCGACGAGGATGCGCAGGCGGGCATGCCCCGCGCGCGCCTGGAAATGCTCGGCCAGCGACACCACGTTTTCCGGCAGGCCTTTGTGGCTGGCGGCTTCGTGCAGGGCGCTGAACAGCAGGGTGGGATTGATGGGCATTTGCAGCACGGCGCTGTAGCCCGCCTTCATCCAGACGTCATCCTGGCGCCCGCTGGCGTCCGTCTCGATCAGGATGACGGGAAAGTGGCCGAAACCCGGGCTGTCGTGCAGCAGCCTGACGAACTGCACCGGGTCGCCGCCCAGCAGCCTGCGCTCCACGATGAGGGCATCGGGGGCGGCTTCCGAGGCGGTGATCATGCCGGGCACGGAAACGGCATTCGCGTTCATGGGCACGGCCTGGCCGTCCCAGCCGCGAATCAGGTCGCCCAGGCGATAGCCCAGTTCCGGGCTGACCAGCATGCCGACGCGCAGCCGGTCCGGCAGCAGCTCGCTCAGCGGGTGCCGTTCCTGCTCCTCGACCGGAAACTCGAACCAGAAGGTCGTGCCTTCCCCCGGCAGGCTGTTCAGCCCGATGCGCCCGTCCATCATTTCCACCAACTGTTTGGAGATGCTGGTGCCCAGCCCGGTGCCGCCATAGCGCCGGGTGATGGAAGCGTCCGCCTGGGTGAAGCTCTCGAAAATCTGCCGCTGCATCTCCGAGGGGATGCCGATGCCGGTGTCGGTCACCTCGAAGTGCAGCCAGGTGCGGCCCAGTTCGGCGAAGGGGCGCACGTAGACGTCGACGCGCCCGTGCTCGGTGAACTTGATGGCGTTGCCGATCAGGTTGATGAGCACCTGGCGCAGGTGCTGGACGTCGCCGTGCAGGAAGAAGGGCGTGCGCGGTGCGATGTGCGCCGCCAGCAGCAGGCCTTTCCGGTGCGCCTGCGGTTCCAGCATCATCACCAGCGAGTTGATCAGGTAATGCAGATCGTAGTCTTCGTTGACGCAGGTCAGCTTGCCGGCCTCGATGCGCGAGATGTCGAGCACGTTCTCGATCAGCCGCTGCAGCGCCAGGGCGGACGCGTGGATGACCTGGGTCAGCTCCTGCTGTTCCTTGTTGAGCGGCGTCTCGCGCAGAAGGTCGGCAATGCCGATCACGCCGTTCAGCGGCGTGCGCAGCTCGTGACTCATGTTGGCGAGGAACGCGGACTTGGCGGCATTCGCCGCCTTGGCCTGCTCAATGGCGCGGTACAACTGCTTGAGCAGGAATACCGTATAGGCGGGGATCAGCACCAGCATGATCATCAGGCCGGTGGAGATGCCGACGTGCTGCTGCCAGAACGGGCTGGCCGCGACGACGTAGCCGAAGCCCGCCACGGACAGGGCGCCGCAGGCGACCAGATAGCGGATGCCGTAGCGGAAGCCGTTGCCGAGCGTGACCCAGAGGTAGACGAAAACCAGGGCGGCGCCCGCCTCGCCCGTCACCGCCATCAGATAGGTGGTGATGAACGTGTCCGACAGCATGCCGAGATAGCGGCGCAGCGGCGACACCTCCCGGCTCAGGAACGCGAACAGGGTCAGCGCCACTGCCCAAGCCACGAAGGACCACATCAGGAAGGCAACCCAGGCCGCGTGTTCCGGGTAGCCCGCAAGCACGTTCCGGTTGGTGAAATACAAGGCGAAAGCCAGGCCGATGACGATGCGGATGAAAGCCTGCTGAAACTCGGTGTCCGGGCGCGCGCGCACCCGGCGCAGGAGCGCCTGCCCGGTTTCGAGCAGGAAGGTTTTCGGGCCTTGCATCATGCCAGGTCGTGATGAACGCCGTCGCTATATTCCCGCATGATCTGCCTGATGCCGTCCAGCCGGCGCAAGAAGGCCTGGGCGCAATCCGGGTCGAAATGCCGGCCGGCCTGCGCCTTGATGTATTCGAGCGCATGCTCCAGCGGCCAGGGCTCCTTGTACGGGCGCTTGCTGATGAGGGCGTCGAACACGTCGGCCACGGCGACGATGCGCGCAGGCATGGGAATGGCGTCGCCGGCGAGCCGGTACGGGTAGCCGGAGCCGTCGAACTTTTCATGATGCCCGAGCGCGATCACCGCGCCGATCTGCAGATAGCGCGAAGGGCTGTCCGAAAGCATGCGGTGGCCGATGACGGTGTGCTGGCGCATGGTGGCCAATTCGCGCGCGCTGAGCGGGCCCGGCTTGTGCAGGATCTGGTCGGGAATGCCGATCTTGCCGATGTCGTGCATGGGCGCGGAGGACTCGATCTCGTCGCACTCCATCGCGGTGAGCCTGAGTTCCTCGGCGATCAGGCGCGAGTACTTGGCCATGCGGATGATGTGGTTGCCGGTTTCCTCGTCGCGGTATTCGCCCGCCTTGGCGAGCCTGAGCAGGGTTTCCTTCTCGCGGATGCGGATATCCAGCGTCGCCTGCATGACCTGGTCTTCCAGCCACTTGGCGCGGTCGAGCACGTTCTTCTGCGAGCGGCGCAGGGCCAGCAGGTTGCGGCAGCGCGCGCGGCATTCCTGCGGGTCGATGGGGCGGGTGAGGAAGTCGGTGGCGCCCGACTCCAGGGCCTGGTAGCGCACCTGGCGGTCCTCCACGACCGTGACCATGACGATCGGGATTTCCAGCAGTTTCGGCACCGCGCGCAGGCGGCGGATGAATTCGATGCCGTCCATCCCCGGCATGCGGTAATCCGAGATGACGAGATCGGGCGTCTGCGCGATGGCGCGGTCCAGCGCCGCCTGCGGGTCGGCGAAGCACTCCACGTGCAGCCCCTGCTCCAGCGAGCGCGCCAGCCCCATCAACAGGCTGCGCGCGGTGGGCCGGTCATCCACGATCATGACGAAGCCGGCCGGCTCCTTCTCGCTTAGCGTCGGCCACTCGCTGGCCGGGCCGGCATTGACTACATGCAATGATGGGCGCGTCATTCGGTTCCCCCCGATTCGGATTGATGGCTATGCGCTGAATTTATTCAATGATTCTAGAGGCCCAGCGCGTGAATACCGAAATATTTTGGCCTCCTCGCGCCGAATCCGGCACGCGCGGCTCGCATCATTCAAGCTACGGCAAAATTGCCCAATACATTAATAGCACGTGAAAACAGGGGCTTGCCATCCTGCTGGCGGCCGTTCCCGCACGCCGGGTGCGCGCGGGAACGTGCCACGCCAGGCGTGCCTGGCGTGGCGCAGGCTGCGCGGGCGAGGGCGGCCGAAGCCGCGCGGCACAACAAAAAACCCGCCATTGCGGCGGGTTTTTCGCGCGGCCCGGCGGGGTCAGGCGTAGCTTCTCAGCTTGAGGGAGAAATCCTTCAGGGCTTCGATGCCGCTGGCCTCGGCCTTCTGGCACCAGTCCTGCAGGTTCTTGACCAGTTGCTCCTTGGTCAGGGTGGAGCGTTCCCAGATGTGGGTCAGCTCCTGGCGCATGTGATAGATCTTGGCCAGTTTCTCGCTCTTTTCCAGCGCCTGCTCGATCTCGGCCTTTTCGTCCTGCTTGAGTTCGGCGGGGGAAAGGCGCAGCCATTCGCGCATTTTCACGACATTCACGCCCTGCGGCAGGTGGCGCTTGAGCTGCTTGTTCATCAGCCTGGCGTAGCGGGTCATCACATCGTAGCGATGGGTGATGACGGCCTGCACCGTGGAAAAGTCGACCATGGGCCTGGCCGGCTGCCACCTCACCACCGGCGCCGTGCGCCGCACCTTGGCCAGCCCCAGGGTCTCCAGGGTGCGGATGTAGAACCAGCCGATGTCGAACTCGTACCACTTGTTCGACAGGCGGGCGCTGGTGCCGTAGGCGTGGTGGTTGTTGTGCAGCTCCTCGCCGCCGATGAGGATGCCCCAGGGCAGGATGTTGGTGGAGGCGTCCTCGCAGGCGAAGTTGCGGTAGCCCCAGTAGTGCCCCACGCCGTTGATGATGCCGGCGGCCGTGATCGGAATCCAGGCCATCTGCACCGCCCAGATGGTGATGCCGATGGGTCCGAACAGGACCACGTTGAGCAGCAGCATGAGCAGGATGCCCTTGCCCGAATGACGCGTGTAGAGATTGCGCTCGATCCAGTCGTCAGGGGTGCCGTGGCCGTACTTTTCCAGGGTTTCCTGGTTCCTGGCTTCGGCGCGGTAGAGTTCGGCGCCTTCCCACAGCACCTTTTTCAGGCCCAGAACCTGGGGGCTGTGGGGATCTTCGGCGGTTTCGCACTTGGCGTGATGCTTGCGGTGGATGGCGGCCCAGGCCTTGGTCACCATGCCCGTGGTCAGCCACAGCCAGAAGCGGAAGAAGTGGCTGACGGCAGGGTGCAGGTCCAGCGCGCGGTGGGCCTGATGGCGATGCAGGAAGATGGTGACCGAGGCGATGGTGACGTGAGTCATCCCCAGCGCGATCAGCAGGTAGCCCCACCACGGAAGGTTCCACAGCGGAAGATCAAAAACGGTTGACAGCATGCAAGGTGTCCTTTGAAAACAGACGGATAAGTCGCGCCATTATGCGCGAAAACCCTTGAAAATCAAGTGGTTTTCTGGGGGTTGGCGCCGACCAGATGGACCACGCGCTGCGGGAAGGGGATGTCGATGCCGGCCTGCTTGAAGGACTCCCAGATGGTCCAGTATAGGTCGGAACGCAGATTCATCTGGCCTTCCTCGGGGTCGTGTATCCACACCGCCAGTTCCAGGTTGATGCCGTCGGCGGCGAACTCGCGCAGCAGCACCTTGGGCGCCGATCCCGCATCGAGGATCACGCGCGGATGGCTGCGGGCGGCGGCGAGCATCAGCTCGCGGGCCTGGTCGAGATCGGTCGCATAGGCGACCTGGATGGGTAGGGCGACGCGCACGTCGGGCCTGGACAGGGAATGGTTGACGACGGTCTGGGTGATCAGGATTTCGTTGGGGATGATGGATTCGGTGCCGTCCGGCGCCCGCAGCAGGGTATAGCGGGTGTTGATCTGCGCCACCTGGCCGAATTTGTTGTCCACCGTGATGAGGTCGTCGATGCGGATGGAACGGTCGAGCAGGATGATGAAGCCGGACACATAGTTGCTGGCGATCTTCTGCAGGCCGAAGCCCAGGCCCACGCCCAGCGCGCCGCCGAACACCGAGAGCACGGTGAGATCGATGCCCACCGCCGGCAGCGCCAGCAGCACCGCCACGAGCAGCAGGAAAGTGCGCGTCGCCTTGGTGAGCGCCATGCGCAGGCTCAGGTTCAGATGCGCAATGCGCATCAGCCGGCTTTCGATGAACTGCGAAACCCACAGCGCCAGCACGACGGCCAGAATGATGACGGTCAGCGCCTCGAACAGGGTCAGCAGCGAAAAATGGCGCGCGCCCGAGGAGAAGGAGACCGTGTCGAGCGCATGCCGGATGCGCGGCAGCACGCCGGTGATGTGCAGGGCCACGCCGATCCATATCGCCCAGCTGATGCTGCGTTCCCAGGTTTTCAGGGCCTCGCTCGGCTTCAGGGTGTAGCGCAGGATGTGCACGAAGAGGCGGATGCCGGCCAGCGCCGCGAGCAGCGGCACGGCGAGATTGAGCAGATGCAGTTCGCTTTGCCACAAACCCAGCAGTTCGCGCAGCAGCCAGACATAAACCAGGACCAGCAGCGGCGTCCCGAGCTTTTGCAGCCCCGCCGCGCCCGCCGCCCATGTCCCCTCGATCCTGGCCATGCGCGTCCGCATCAGGCGCGCCGTCGCCCAGCCCAGCAGCGCCGCCAGCGCCAGCACGCCCGCCTGGATGAGCAGCGCCGGGTGGTGGCTGTCCGCGATCAGATGCAGCAGCAGGTTGTCGATGGGGGGCGGGGTGTTTGCCATGGCTAAAGCCGTCAAATGCCGGTTTCCTGGATCATACTCGCGAAGCGGCGCACTAGAAGAAGGTATGGGTGTACTGGGCGCCGAAGATGTCCACATGCGTGTCGTAGCGGCCGTTGAGCGTGGTGCCGGCGCCGGTTTTTTCGAGTTTGGGGTCGTCGAAGAACAGGCGGGCGTAGCCGAGGTCCACGCTTCCCTGGGCGCTCAGCCGGTACTGGCCGCCGACTGCCAGCCAGCTGCGGTTGCCGTCGGGGATGCGGGGGGTGCGGGACGCGTCGGACATCGGCGCGCGCTCGTGGGCCAGCCCGCCGCGCAGGCTCACTTTGTCGCTCAGCCGCCAGGTCGCGCCGAGGGAATAGCGCATGATGTTTTCCCAGTTTTCCGGCGTGCTTGAAATCAGCGCGCCATTGGCATAGCGGACGCTCAGCCGGTCGAACGAGCGCCATTCGGTCCAGGTGGCGTCGGCCAGCAGATCGAGCGCGGGCGTGAGCTTGTGGAACAGGCTCAGCGAAGCCGTGGCCGGCAGGTTCATGACCGCACGGATCGGGCCATTGGATAGCAGGCCGAAATCCTTCACCCGGATGCGGCCTTCAAGGATGTAGTCCACCCCCGAGCGGTAAGCCAGGCCCAGGCGCGTGTCTTTGCCGGCCTGCCACAGCAGGCCGAAGTTGTAGCCCCAGCCGTAATCGCTGCCCTCGACCTGCGCGAACGAGGCCGGCGCCGACGGGGAAATGCGGTTGGTGAGCGTGGCCTCCATGCGCTGCACGTTCAAGCCGGCGCCAAGCGCAAGGTGCTCGCTGAATTGCCAGGCGATAGACGGATTGAGATTGAGGGTCTTGGCCTCGGACTTGATGGCCTGGAAACGGCCGATCCAGTCGTCGTCGTACTGGGTCTTGAGCCCGAAGGGCGCGTTGATGCCGAGGCCCGCGTGCAGTCGGGGCGTGAGGCGGTGGGCGAAATAGGTGCTGGGCACGAGCGCCCAGCGTCCGGCGTCGCCGCCCCGGTTGCCGCCGATGTCCGGGGAAACGCCGCCGGAGAATTCGATCGTGGGTTTTATCAGATGGCCGGCCAGCGCCAGCTGGCTGTCGGGCAACAGGACCATGCCCGCCGGGTTGAAGAAGATCGTGCTGGCATCCTCGGCGACCGCGGCCGCGCCGGCATAGGCGTTGCCGAGGCCGCTGGCGCTTTGCTCGATGAGGGCGAAGCCGGCGGCATGCGCGGCGCAGGTGAAGGTGGCGGCGAGGGCGGCGGCGAGGAGGGGGGTCTGCTTCATGGCGTAGGGTGGGTTGGGTGGGTTGGGTGGGTTGGGTTGGGTTCAGGCGGAAAAATCCCGGAACAGCGCATCGATCTCTTTCGCGTAGCGCGCCGCGATGCTGCGGCGCCGCATTTTCAGGGTCGGGGTCAGCAGGCCGTTTTCCACCGTCCACGGCTCCAGCGTGAAGTGCGCGCGCCGGATCTGGGCATAGCCGGGGAAGCCCTTGAGCAGGGCGGAGATGCGCGCCAGCAGCAGCTTGTGCACGCGGCCGTCGCCGAGGAGGTCCTGGCGCGCGGCATCGAACGCGTGCTCGGCGCACCAGGCGGGCCACCGCTCCGCGTTCAGCACGGCGAGGACGCCCAGATAGGGCCGGCCTTCGCCCACCACCAGCGCCTGCTCGAACAGCGGATCGAGCGAGATCGCGGCCTGCATGTCGTCCGGCGGCACCTTCTCGCCGTTGTTCAGCACGATGATGTCCTTGATGCGGCCGGTGATGTGGAAGTGGCCGCGCGCGTCCACGCGCGCCTGGTCGCCGGTGTGCAGCCAGCCGGCGCCGTCGATGGCGGCGGCGCTCGCCGCGGGGTCGTCCCAGTAGCCGCGCATCACGCAGCGGCTGCGGGTGAGCAGTTCGTCGTGCTCGCCGATGCGGAGCTCCACGCCGGGCAGCGGCTTGCCGATGCTCTCGGGAATGTTCGAATCCGGGCGGTTGACCGCGACCACCGGCCCCGCCTCGGTGAGGCCGTAGCCTTGCAGCAGCGGCACGCCCAGGCCGATGAAGGTGCGCGCGATCTCCGGCGGCAGCGCGGCGCCGCCCGAGACCGCGTACCTGAGGCGGCCGCCGAGCCGTTGCCGCACGCTGTCGGCCACCAGCTTCTTCAACAGCGGCCAGGCCAGCAGCCGGGGATGCCAGGGCGCGCGCCCCTGGTCGCGCTCGAAGCGCTGCCAGCCGATGGCGGCGGCGAGCCCGAACAGGGCCTGCGCCGCCCGGCCCTTCTTCGCCAGCGCGTCGCGGATGCGCGCGTACATGCGCTCGTAAATGCGCGGCACCGAAATCAGCACGGTGGGCCGCACCGCCAGCAGATCCTGCGCGAGCAGATTGATCGAGCGCGCGAAGACCACTTCGCTGCCGGCGAGCATGGGCAGGTAATAACCGCCGATGCGTTCGAACATGTGGGACAGGGGCAGGAAGGACAGAAACACGTCGTCCGCGCCGAGGGCGACGCAGCGGCTCGAATACCACGCATTCCACAGCATGTTCGCGTGGCTCAGCATCACGCCCTTGGGGCGGCCGGTGGTGCCCGAGGTGTACACGATGGAGGCCGGCATGTCGGGCGCAAGGCGGGGGGCGGGCACGGGCGTGCCGGCGGCGCGCCTCAGCCAGTCGTCGGCCGACACGCACTGCGTGCCCCAGTCGGCGGGGTTCTCCGGCGGCAGCAGGCTCACCACCCGCGTCAGGGAGGGCGCGCGGGCGAGAATCTCCGCGAGCTTGCGGTTCTGGAAGCGGCCTTCCATCAGCAGGAGCCGGGCGCCGGCATGGCCGATGATCCAGGCGGCGTTGTCGGGGCGGTCGTCCGGATACAGCGGCACCGTCGTCAAGCCCAGCCCCAGCGCGGCCTGATCGAAGATCACCCACTCCACGCAGTTCTTCAGCATCACCGCGACGCGGTCGCCGGGCACGAGCCCTTCCTGCGTCAGCGCCGCCTGCCAGCGTGCCACCTCGCGCGCGACCTCGGCCCAGCTGAGGCTCGTCCAGGCATCGGCCGCGGCGTCGAACTGGCGGTAGGCGGGCGCGTCGGGCGTGGCCGCCACGCGCGCGCGGAACAGGCCGGGCAGGGTCTGGACTTGATCCGGAGTGATGGCTGCAACAGGCATGCGATCTCGGTTCCCCTGCTCGAAGAAAGGCTAGGAGCGTTTTTCCAGGATGGCGGCAAAAAAACCGTCCGTGCCGTGCACGGCGGGGTTGGTCTGCAGATAGTCGCCGGTGTCGAGCGCGATGCGCGCGGCCGCCAGCGCCTGGTTCGCGGGGAGGCGCTCGAACTCGGCATGCTCGGCGAGAAAAGCCTCGACGACGCTCTGGTTTTCCGTCGGCAGCAGGCTGCAGGTGGCATACACCAGCCGGCCGCCGGGCTTCACCAGCCTGGCCCCGGCGCGGATCAGGCTCGCCTGGGTCTGCGCGAGCGAGGCCAGCGTCTGCGGCGACTGGCGGAACTTCAGGTCCGGGTTGCGGCGCAGCGTGCCGAGGCCCGAGCAGGGCGCATCGATCAGCACGCGGTCGAGCTTGCCGGCCAGGCGCTTCAGGCGCGTGTCGTTTTCGCTGGCGATGAGCTGCGCGGTCACGTTCGACAGCCCGGAGCGCTTCAGACGCGGCGACAATTTGGACAGCCGCTTCTCGCTGATGTCGAAGGCATAGAGCCGCCCGGTCGAGGCCATGGCCGCGCCCAGCGCCAGGGTCTTGCCGCCGGCGCCGGCGCACAGGTCGGCCACCATCTCGCCGCGCCGCGCGCCGGTCAAGAGCGCGAGCAACTGGCTGCCCTCGTCCTGCACCTCGACCAGGCCCTCCTTGAACAAGGCCTGACGCGACAGCTCGAAAGGCTGGCCGATGCGGATGCCCCAGGGCGAGAAAGGCGTCGCCTGCGCCGCGATGCCGGCGGCGCGCAGCCGGTCCAGCACCGCATCGCGATTGGTCTTCTGCACATTCACCCGCACATCCAGCGGCGCCGGCTGCGCGAGCGCGCGGCCCAGCGCGAGGATGGCCGCGTCGTCATGCACGGCGCGCAGCGAGTCGATCACCCACTCCGGCAACTCGGCCTTGACGGACAGCGGCGCGCCGTCGAGCGATCCGGCTTTGGCCTCGGCCAGCCTGGCGCGATCCTTCTCGCGGGTGAGCGGCTCCAGCTCGCGCAGGCTGATGCCGCGAAAGCGCGCGAGCCACAACAGCAGCCACAATCGCGGCGTGGCCTCGGGCATGAGCCAGCGCAAGGCGAGCAGATGGCGCAGCACGCCGTACACGCAGTCGGCGATGCGCTCGCGGTCATGGGCGCCAAGCTTGGGATTGCGGCGGAAATAGGCCGACAGCAGCGCATCGGCCGGCGCCGAGAATCGCAGCACTTCAACCAGCAAAGTGCTTGCTTCCTGCAGCAGGATTGGAGTAAGTTTGAATTGCACGGGGGGTAATGAATTATGGAACTGACGCTTTACCGGGAAGATCCGATTCTACGCGAGACGCGGCACTTGCCGGCCGACATCTACAACCTGGCGCACCTGCTGCTGGCGCGCAGAATGCAGGCAGGCGGAAAATCCTGCGTCTTCGTGCCCATCCGCAGCATGCAATACCTCGCCGTCATCGACACGGAAGAAATCGTCTTCGTCGACCGCGAACAGCCCTCGCAAGTGCAACTGGCCTGGCAGGACTTCCATCGCCAGGACCGCAACGGCATCAACGAACGCATCCAATTCGAGGTCGCGTATTACACCAGCGACTCGCTCGACATCATGACCCGGCTGATGAGCGAGCTTCCCAAGGCCATGCAGGTCATGGCCGGCAAGGACCGCATCGAGCGGCCGGCCGCGGTGCTGCAGTTTCCGGGCCGGCCGGGCTGACCCGGCGCGGCGCGTTTCAACTTCGAGTTTCAAGCGGCAAGCTCCTCCTGGAGGTCCCCCCTCCCCACGCGTGGGGAGGGTTTTTGCCACCCCTTCCCCCTCCCAGCCTCCCCCACTAGTGGGGGCGGCGTAACCCCGTTTCCTCCCCACTTGTGGGGAGGGACCGGGGGGGGGAGGGTGTTTGCCTCGCGCCGCCGCCTTGCCGTTTGCGGCTTGACTCCGTGTTCAGGCGGGGATGTCGGGCACGAGCTGCATGCTCAGGCGTTCGATTTCGTCCTTGAGATTGAGCTTGCGTTTTTTCAGGCGCTGCAGGGCGATCTGATCCCGGAAGCGGGTCGTCTCCAGATGATCGATTACCGCGTCGAGGTCACGGTGCTCGGTTTCCAGCCCGGCGATGCGGATGCGGATTTTCGCGGTTTCGGTTTCGCTGAGAGTAGCCATGGCGCCCAATCACAAGTCACGATTTCGGTAGAATACACGCTTTAAAACCAACAGGATCAGCCATGTCCCAGCCACTTGTCGGTGTCGTCATGGGGTCTTCCAGCGACTGGGAGGTGATGCAGCATGCCGTCGCCCAGCTCAAGGTGTTCGACATTCCCCACGAGGCGCGCGTGGTGTCCGCCCACCGCACCCCCGACCTGCTCTACGAATATGCCGCCAGCGCGGAAAAGCGCGGCCTGGCGGCCATCATCGCCGGCGCCGGCGGCGCCGCCCACCTGCCCGGCATGCTCGCCGCCAAGACCATCGTGCCGGTGCTGGGCGTGCCGGTGCCGTCCAAATACTTGAAGGGCCAGGACTCGCTGTATTCCATCGTGCAGATGCCCAAGGGCATCCCGGTCGCGACCTTCGCCATCGGCGAGGCCGGCGCGGCCAACGCCGGC
>JANJWO010000011.1 GCA_024709485.1 Hydrogenophilaceae bacterium
GGCCGTACTGTGGGCACTCGGTACCGGCGTGATGGCTTTCCTGGGCGCCGGTGTCTGGGGCTTCCTGCACACCCTTGCGCCGGTGAACTTCTACACCCATGGCAGCCAGATCACCGCGGCGCACGGCCACATGGCGTTCTACGGCGCCTATGCCATGGTCGTGCTCACCATGATCAGCTACACCATGCCGCTGATGCGCGGCCGCGCCGCCAACAGCCGCGCCTCGCAGTTGACCGAGATGTGGGGGTTCTGGCTGATGACGATCTCGATCGTGCTCATCACGCTGTTCCTGACCGCGGCCGGCATCATTCAGGTATGGCTGCAGCGCATGGCCGCCTCGCCGATGCCGTTCATGGTGGTGCAGGAGCAGGCTTCACTGTTCTACTGGATGCGTGAAGTGACCGGCCTGTTCTTCCTCCTCGGCCTGGTGCTGTACATCCTCAGCTTCTTCATCAAGGGCAAGAGCGAAGCAGTGTCTGCTTGAGCCCAAACAAACCGCCCGGTTCGCCGGGCGGGCTGGAGCCTGTCATGAGTGTCTCTATCGCATACCCCCTTCCACATGGCAATCGCCGCGAATTACCAGGCGATCTCGCCATGTGGTTTTTTATTCTGGCCGAGCTGCTGGTGTTCGGCGTCTTCTTCCTGGCCTATGCGTTCGCCCGCATGCGCAATGTCGAGCTGTTCAACGCCTCGCAGCTGGAACTGGACAAGATCAGCGGCGCCATCAACACCGTGCTGCTGATCTCCAGCAGCTATTTCGTGGTGCGCGCCGTCGAGCGCATCCGCCAGGGCTATTCGCGCGCCTGCGCCCACTGGCTGCTGGCGGCCATGGTGCTGGGCGGCGCGTTCCTGGTGAACAAGATGGCCGAGTTCATCGCCAAGATGGGCGACGGCATCACCATGTCGACCAACACGTTTTACATGTTCTATCTCGGCCTCGGCTTTTTTCACTTCATGCATGTCGTGCTCGGCATGGTCATCCTCGGCGCCGTCACGCTCAAGGCATGGAAAGGCGGCTATAGCGCATCCAACCACGTCGGCGTCGAAACCGGCGGCGCCTATTGGCACATGGTCGACCTGGTGTGGATCATCCTGTTCCCCTTGATTTACGTACTGCACTGATCATGATGAATACGGCAACCTTCCAATGGCTGACCCTGCTTGCCATGACGGCGGTGGCGGTCGGCCTCTCGCAAACCGCCCTCGGCAGCAACGCCATCCTGCTGCCGGTGCTGCTGACGACCCTGATCAAGGGCCGCATCGTGATCGACCGCGTCATGGCGCTGCAGGGCGTGATCGCGCCCTGGCGCTGGGTCGTGCTGGGCTGGCTGGTGGTGGTGCTGGGCCTGATCGGCTACACCTTCCACGCGGCATAAACCTCAACCGGAGAACTCCATGAACGACATGTCTTCCCCCGCGCTGGATCTCGTCCAGGACATTCCGTTCTACCAGCCGGTCGGCAACGAGTGCGAGCTGTTCGAGTACGCCTTCCGCAAGCGCCTGCCGCTGCTGATCAAAGGGCCGACCGGCTGCGGCAAGACCCGTTTCGTCGCGCACATGGCGGCGCGCCTGGCGCGGCCGTTGATCACGGTGGCCTGCCACGACGACCTGACCGCGGCCGACCTGGTCGGCCGCCACCTGATCGGCGACGGCCAGACCGTGTGGTCGGACGGCCCGCTGACGCGCGCCGTGCGGCAAGGCGGCATCTGTTACCTGGACGAGGTGGTGGAGGCGCGCAAGGACACCACCGTGGTGCTGCACCCGCTGACCGACGACCGGCGCATCCTGCCGATCGAGCGCACCGGCGAGGAGCTGCAGGCGCCGGACGACTTCATGCTGGTGGTTTCCTACAACCCCGGCTACCAGAACCTGCTGAAAAGCCTGAAGCCCTCCACCCGCCAGCGCTTCGTCGCGATCAGCTTCGACTTCCCCCCGCCCGAGCTGGAGAAAAACATCGTGATCGCCGAAACCGGCATCGATCCCCTGCTGGCGACGCGGCTCGTCACGCTGGCCGGCCAGTTCCGCCAGCTCAAGGACCACGATCTGGAGGAAGCGGCGTCGACGCGCCTGCTGGTCTACGCAGCCAGCCTCATCCGCGCCGGCTGCGATCCGGTGGCCGCCTGCGAGGCCGCGCTGGTCGAATCGCTGACCGACGACGCGGACACGGCCGAGGCCCTGCTGGAAGTGATCAAGGCCAGCTTCGGCCGCTAAACCATGGGCCCGCCTCCCGACTCGAAGGCATTCAGGCAGGGCCAGGCGGCGCCCCTCTCGCTCGGCGTCGCCGCCGCCTCCTGCGCCGGGCCCGCACAGCCCGCCGCACCCTTGATCGGCCTCCAGGCGGCGCCCGCGCTGCGCGCCGGCCTGGCGCGCCAAACCCGCGGCTGGCTCGGCATCCCGGTGCAGCGCTGGCGCCAGTTGACGCAGGCGGGGTTTTTCCTGCTGTTCGTGCTGGCGCCGGTGTTCGACCTCTTCCGCCTCGACCTGAACCTCAAGCACTTCATCCTGCTCGGCTTCGACTGGACGCTGGGCATGGACGATTTCCTGGCCGGCCGCGCCTCCGCCGCCGAAGCCTCGCTGAATCTGGTGCTGCGCGGCTTCCTGCCGCTGCTGGCGGTCATCGGCACCCTGCTCTACGTGAGCTGGAAATGGGGCCGGCTCTATTGCGGCTGGCTCTGCCCGCACTTCTCGATCGTCGAAACCATCAACCAGACGCTGCGGCGCGCCATCGGCAAGCAAAGCCTGTGGGATCGCAAACCGCAGCCGGCGCGCAATCCCGACGGCAGCGAAACCCCGCGCGACGCCCTCTGGTGGTTCGCGGTGATCCCGCTGGTCATCGGCTGCGCAGTCCTCTGGGCCGTGGTGCTGCTGACCTACCTGCTGCCGCCGGCCGAGGTGTACGGCAACCTCTGGCACGGCGCGCTGACGCGCAACCAGACGGTTTTCCTCAGCGTCGCCAGCCTCGCCTTCTTCGTCGAGTTCATGTTCGCGCGCCACCTGTTCTGCCGCTACGCCTGCGCGGTCGGCCTGTTCCAGAGCCTGGCCTGGATGAGCAACCGCAAGGCCATGGTGGTCAGCTTCAAGCGCGAGCAGGCCAAAGACTGCTCCAGCTGCTATTCGGCCTGCGACCATGTGTGCCCGATGCGCCTCAACCCGCGCAACGTCAAGCGGCTGATGTTCACCTGCGTGCAGTGCGGCCAGTGCGTGGATGCCTGCGACCATACGCAGGCAGGCAACCCCAAGGGCACGCTGCTCAACTGGGTGCAGGGCCAGCAGGCCGCCTCCGAAGCCGCCTTCAACGCCCGCGCCGCCCGCGCCGGCGCCCAAAACAAGGTCGGGAGCTAGCATGGAAGAATTCGTCGGCGGACTCTGGGACAAGCTGATCACCCGCACGGCGTATCGCGGCTTCCCCAAGGCGCGCGTGGAACTCAAGCAGATCGAGGGCATCGCGCCGATCTTCTTCCGCGCCTTGGGCGGGGATGCCGGGCTGACGCTGCGCGCCGGCACCGCGACCCATCATGGCGCGCGCCGCAGCTGGATGGAGCGCGTGGCCGGCATCGGCGAAAAGATCGAGCTCACCTGGGCCGACGAAACCACGCTGCACCTGCCGGCCATGCTCGACGTCTTCCCGACGCGCGAACTCAACCGCGACCTGTACCTGTGGCTGCTCGCGCTCGCCGCGCACGATGTCGCGCCGGGGGCGCCGTGGATCGTGCGCAACCAGCAGGCCACGCGCGCCACCCTGCAGGCGCTGCCCGGCCTGGCGCCGCGCTACCGCAGGCTGGCCGAGGCCCTGTTCGCGCTGCGCCCGCACCCGGACACGCTGAACGGGGAGGCGCGCGCGGCCGAGGCCGCAATCCGCGCGGCGCTCGCCGAGCCCGGCTCGGTGGCGCAGTTCGCGCCCGGCAAGCAGCCTCCCCTGCCCGTCCCGCTGTGGCTGCATCCGCAGCCGCCGAGCCCGGGGCAGCAGCGCCAGGCCGGCAGCGCCAAATCGCCGCAGCCGGCGGGAAGCAAGCAGCAGGCCGACCAGGAAGGGCGCAAGCGGCGCGCCGAGCGGGTCGAGATGCCCGAGGCGAAGCACCCCTTCATGCTGCTGTTTCGCGCCGAGAGCCTGTTTTCCTGGGCCGAATTCGTCAAGGTCGACCGCCCGCTCGACGAGGACGAGGACGAGAACGCGGCCAAGGCGGCCAACGACCTCGACATACTCAGCATCGCCGACGACAACAACAGCACCGCCAGCCGGGTGCGCTTCGATCTCGACCTGCCGGCCGAGGCCGACGACGATCTGATGCTGGCCGACGGCATCCTGCTGCCGGAATGGAATTACCGCAAGCAGCAGCTGCAGCCCGCGCACTGCCGCCTGCAGATGCTGCTGGCGCGCGATGCCGAGCCCTGCGCGCTGCCGCAGGCCCTGCGCGCGCCGGCCAAGCGGCTGCGCCAGCAGTTCCAGGCGCTGACCACGCAGCGCGAGCGGCTGCGCGCCCAGCTGTCCGGCGGCGACCTCGACCTCGACGCCTGCGTGCGCTTTGCCGCCGACAAGGCGCTCGGCGCGCGCACCAGCGAGCCGGGGCTGTATGTCGACAACCGCCAGCAGCAGCGCGACCTGTCCTGCCTGCTGCTGGCCGACCTGTCGCTTTCGACCGATGCCTGGGTCAACAATAGTGCGCGCGTGATCGAAGTGATCCGCGACAGCCTCCTGCTGTTCAGCGAAGCGCTGGCGGCCACCGGCGACCGCTTCGCGCTGTACGGCTTCTCCTCGGTGCGCCGCGACAACGTGCGCTTCCATCTGCTCAAGGGCTTCGACGAACGCTACGACGATCAGATTCGCGGCCGCCTGGCCGCCCTCAAGCCGGGCTTCTACACCCGCATGGGCGCGGCGATCCGCCATGCGGCGGCGATCCTCGCGACGCGCAAAACGGCGCGCCGCCTGCTGCTGATCCTGACCGACGGCAAGCCGAACGATCTTGACAAGTACGAAGGCCGCTACGGCATCGAGGACACGCGCATGGCGATCATCGAGGCGCGCCGCCAGGGGCTCACGCCGTTTTGCGTGACCATCGACGAGGCGGCCGGCGACTACCTGCCGCACCTGTTCGGCGCGGCGGGCTATGTGGTGGTGCGCGATGCGGCCATGCTGCCGCAAGTGCTGCCGAGCCTGTATGCTAGGCTTACCGAAAACATCTGACTTTCCTCCCTACGCATCTCAAAACCCAGGAGCACGCATGAAAACCGAGATCCTCAATATCGCCAGCCCCTTCAACGCCGAAGCCGTCGAGCAGGCCAGCGCCAGCCTGAAGGCGATGCCCGGGGTGCAGGACGTCCTGTTCATCGACACCCCGCTGAGCCTGCATGCCCGCCTCGGCGACGCCGCGCCGACCCGCGCGGAGCTGGTGGCGGTGCTCGCCAAGGCCGGCGTCACGCTCGAAGAGGAGCGGCACCCGCACGCGCACGGCAACTGCTGCGGCGGCTGCGGCAGCTAAGCCGCAACGCCGTCAGGCGGCGCTCCGTCCCCCCGTGCCACGGGCGCATGCGGAAGCGGCTCAAGCCGCATCCGCCTGCTGACGAGCGCGGCGGCGCAACCTGTCCGCGGCCCCTGCCCCCTTTGCCGCCTGCAAACAGGGGGCTTTAGCGGATACAATTGCTGTTTTGTCCGGCGCCCACGCGCGCGCCGCCTAACCGACGCCATGAAAAGCAGCGCCATCCGCCAGAGCTTCCTCGAATTCTTCGCCGCCAAGGGCCACACCATCGTGCCCTCCAGCCCGCTGGTGCCGGGCAACGACCCCACCCTGCTGTTCACCAACGCCGGCATGGTGCAGTTCAAGGACGTGTTCCTCGGCCTGGAGTCGCGCCCCTACGTGCGCGCGGCCTCCTCGCAGCGCTGCGTGCGCGCCGGCGGCAAGCACAACGACCTGGAAAACGTCGGCTACACCGCGCGCCACCACACCTTCTTCGAAATGCTGGGCAATTTCAGCTTCGGCGACTATTTCAAGCAGAACGCCATCCAGTACGCCTGGGAATTCCTCACCCAGGAGCTCAAGCTGCCGGCGGAAAAGCTCTGGGTCACGGTGTACCAGGACGACAACGAAGCCTACGACATCTGGGCCAACGAGATCGGCGTGCCCAGGGAACGCATTGTTCGCATCGGAGACAACAAGGGCGCGAGGTACGCCTCGGACAATTTCTGGCAGATGGGCGACACCGGTCCCTGCGGCCCCTGCACCGAGATCTTCTACGACCACGGCCCCGAAGTCGCCGGCGGCCCGCCCGGCTCGCCCGACGAGGACGGCGACCGCTACATCGAGATCTGGAACAACGTGTTCATGCAGTTCAACCGCGACGAGTCCGGCACCATGCACCCGCTGCCCAAGCCATC
>JANJWO010000016.1 GCA_024709485.1 Hydrogenophilaceae bacterium
TCTTCGTCGCGGAAGCACTTGGTGATCTGGAAGTAGCGGTCGTAGCCCGCCACCATGAGCAATTGTTTGAACAGCTGCGGCGACTGCGGCAGGGCGTAGAACATGCCGTCGTGCACGCGCGAGGGCACCAGGTAGTCGCGCGCGCCTTCCGGCGTGGAGCGCGTCAGCATCGGCGTTTCCACTTCCATGAAGGCCTGCGCGTCGAGGTAGTCGCGCATGACCTTGGCCATGCGGTATGTGAGCGCCATGTTCTTCTGCATCGGCTCGCGGCGCAGGTCGAGATAGCGGTAGGTGAGGCGCGTGTTCTCGTTGATGTTGTCGTCGTCGATGAGGAAGGGCGGCGTGGCGGCAGCGTTCAGCACCTCGATCTGCTGCGCCAATACTTCGATTTCGCCGGTGGCGAGGTTGGGGTTGGCGGTGCCCTCGGGGCGGGCGCGCACCCTGCCGGTGATCTTCAGCACGAACTCATGGCGCACGGCCTCGGCATGCCTGAAGTCCTCGCCCATGTCGGGGTCGCACACGATCTGCACCAGGCCGTAGCGGTCGCGCAGGTCGATGAAGATCACGCCGCCATGGTCGCGGCGGCGGTGGGCCCAGCCGCAGAAGGTCACGGTCTGGCCGATGTGGGCGGCGTGGACTTCGCCGCAGGTATGGGTACGCATCATGTTGTTGTCTATCTCGGTTATTGATTGCCGGCAAAGCGCGAGCGCAGTTTATCCTTTTTGGCAGCGCCGCCGTCGGTCGCCACGCCCATGGACACGATGGTCTTCAGGGCCATATCGACGCTCATGTCGAGCTCGATGGTTTCGCTTTTCCTGACGAAAAAATAAAAGCCGTTGACCGGGCTAGGCGCGGTCGGGATGAATACCGCCACATGCTCTTCCGGCAACTCGCTCGCCACCGTTTCCGGCAGTTTGGTCTGGAACGCGATCGACCAGGCGTCCGGGTGCGGGTAGCGCACCAGCAGCACCTTCCTGAAGGCATGGCTATCGCTCGCCAGCAGGGTGTCGGACACCTGCTTCACGCTGTTGTAGATGGTCTTCACCACCGGGATGCGCAGCAGGAAACTCTCCCAGAAATCCACCAGGCGCCGGCCGATGATGTTGGCCGCGGCCAGGCCGGTGGCGAGGATCACCAGCAGGGTGAGGATCACGCCCAGGCCCGGAATGCGGAAGCCGAGCCAGGCCTGCGGCTGCCAGTTCTCCGGCAGCAGCAGCAGGCTCTGGTCCATGGAACCGATGAGCAGATTGAGCACCCACAGGGTGATGCCCAGGGGCACCCAGATCAGCAGGCCGGTAATGAAATAGCGTTTCATCGATCAAGCGGCTTGAAGCAATTGGGGCGGGCAAAAAACGACTGGGGCGGCCTAAGCCGCCCGTTGCCGCCCGCTGCCGCCTGTCGTATCCGGCTCGGGAACTGGGGCATCAGGAACAGGCGCCGCAGGCGCCGCTGCCGCAGGCGGGCGCCGGCGCCTCGTCCGGCTTCGCGGCCGGCTTGGCGCCGCCCTTGAAGTCGGTGGCGTACCAGCCCGTGCCCTTGAGGGCGAAGCCGGCGGCGGTGATCTGCTTGGCGAAGCTCGCCGCGCCGCACTTGGGGCAAGTGTTGAGCGGGGCATCGGACATTTTCTGCATCACATCCTCGGCATGGCCGCAGGCGGAGCAGGCATAGGCATAAATCGGCATGATTTACTCCCGAAAAACGAGTTGGACTGACGCCGATTTTACACCAGAAACCCGTTTATAAGCAGAGGCTTATACGCACCCGGAACGCCAAACTGCGCCGGCCGCGCTACCAGGCGAAGCGCAGGGCGCTGTAGAAGCGCTGCCGGAAAACGTTCTCGCGGCGGAATTCCGCGTAATCGTCGCCCAGGTTTTGCACCCCCAGCGCCCATTCCGCGTCCACGCCGTCCAGCTTGAACTGCCGCGCCAGCCTGAAGTCGGCGCGCGTGTAGCGCGTGGTGGTATCGCCGTCCGACAGCCACATCATGCGGTCGGTGCGGTAGAGCGCGGCGGACAGGCTCAATTTGGGCAGGATGCGCCAGTTGACCAGCAGGCTGGTAATCCAGTCCGGCGCCGATTCGGGCAGATCATCGTCCACGATGTCATGGCTGGCGTCGACATGGGCCAGCGACTGAGCCAGATGCAGCGAGAAGTCGCGGCGCGGCTTCCACACCAGCTGGGCGTCGATGCCGGTCACGTCGAGGGTGCCGCCGTTCACGTAGTAGAAGATCTTGTCGCGATATTTGGGCAAAGGGCCGTCCCCGTCGAGGTCGCGCCACAGCCGGTGGCTGACATCGCCGATGTAATCCGTGATGTGGTCGCGGTAGATGCGCACATCGAGCTGCCCGCCCCAGTTCGGCCATTGCCCCAGATAGCCGATTTCGACCGAAGTGTTGACCTCGGCGTTCAGTCCCTGCGACGGCTCCACGACCTGGTCTACCAGCAGGCCGCCGAGGGTGTAGTAGGCGGCGTCGCCGCGCTCCTCGAAGAAAGTCGGCGCGCGCGTCGCGCGCGAGGCGGCGACGCGCAGCGTGTGGCGCGGGTGCACCTGATAGTTGAGCGCCAGCCGCGGCGACACCTCGAAGCCGGTGAAATAATGATGGCCGAACTGCGCCCCGCCCTGCACCAGCCAGGCGTCGGCCGGGCGCCATTCGGCATGCGCGAAGACGTTGCCGAGCATGCCGTCCTGTTTCTCGCTGGTGCCGTACCAGCCGCGTCCCTGCACGGCTTCGTGGCGCAGCTCGCCGCCCCACACCAGGCGCAGGGCGGGGCTCAGCCGGCGCGCGGCGGAAAAGTCCAGCTGGGTGCGCCACTGCCGCAGGTTGTTGTGCACGGCCACGTCGTCCGCCGGGGACGGGATGGTGAAGCTATCCTTGCCCGCCGTGTCGTAGGCGTGGCTCAGCTGCACGCTCCACTCCTCGTCCGCGCTCACGCTGCGGCTGAAGCGCAGCTGGGCGAAGCCGTTTACGGGATTGTACGAACGGCTGTCCTCGGGGTCGGTGCTGCGCCCGGCGTTCCAGCTGCCGCCCGTGAGGCCGATCTGGGCGGACACCTCGTCGCTGTTGGACAGCCGGTAATCCCAGCGGCCGTTGAGAAAGCGGGTATAGGTGCGTTCGTAATACGCTACCGGCCCATCGACCGGGTCGAGCTGATGCTTCTCGAAGCGGTCGCGGTGCTGGCTGGACAGAGTGACGCGATAGCGCAGGTCGTCCTCGCCGCCGCCGTAGCGGGCCACCGCCCCCGCCATGTTCTGCTCGCCGGCGAGCAGGCTCGCCAGCTTGCCGGGCGTCTGGGCCGGGTCCTTGGACACGATGTTGATGACGGCGAAAAAGGCGTTGGCGCCATACACCGCGGCATCCGGCCCGCGCACCACTTCGATGCGCTCGATATCCTCGATCGCCAGCGGCAGCTGGCCCCAGCCCACGGCCCCGAAATGCGGGCTGTAGATCGAGCGTCCGTCCACCAGCACCTGGAAACGCCGCGAAAAGGCATCGGCGAAACCGTGATAGCCGACGGCGAAGGTGTTGTCGCGGGTATAGGCCACGGAAAACCCGGGCACCAGCCGCAACAGGTCCGGGATGTCCTGGTAGCCGGAGGCACGGATCATGTCTTGGTCGATGACGGTCACCGACGACGGGCTGTCCCGCAGCGGCTGCGCCATCTTCGACACCGTCAGCACCACCGGCAGCTCGGCGAGGAAATCGCTTTCGGTAAGCATGGCGGCATGCGCCGGCAGGGCCAGCGCGCCCCCCCATGCAAGCAGGTTCCGCAATTTCATTTTTTCGTCGGAATCCTTATGTTGGTCGGAACCCCGCAAGGCCCCCCCTTCATGGCGGATGGCCCCGCCCCCCCTTCCAGAACCTATCCTACCAGTCAAACGACAGGCTTACATAGGCCCGGGCGTCAAACTGATTGGTGTCGCGGAATTCGGTGTAGCGTTCGCCGCCCAGGTTCTGCCCGACCAGCGCCAGCTCCGTCGCGCGCCCCTGCCAGTTCCAGCGCCGCGCCAGGCGCGCGTCGACACGGGTATAGGCTTCGGCCGCGTCGCCGTCGTCCAGCCACTTCATGTAGCCGACGCGGTAGACGCCGGCGCTGGCCTCCCAGCCATCCGCCGGCCGCCAGATGCCCAGTGCCGAATAATTGTCTCTCGGGGCGGACAAGCTGATGTCTTCCTCGTTCGAATCGATATGCACCCGGGCGTAATTCAGGATCAGGTCGAAGCGCCGGTGCGGCTGCCAGCGCAACTGCAGGTCCGCGCCGCGAATGTCGGCGCGGTGCAGGTTGTTCGACTGGTAGTTTTCCTCCGAGCCCGAGGCGATGTCGCGGTTGCCGACGATCCTGCGCACCTTGTCGTTGAACAGCCGGGCATCGATGCGCAGGTTGAAGGGGCGCACGTGGCCGACGTAACCGATTTCCCGCGACAGGATTTTTTCCGGTTCGAGGTGGCTGTTCGGCGCGAATCGCTGGGTCAGCAACAAGCCGCTGGTGGTGAAAAACCGCACGTCGCCGTCCACCTCGAAGAACGTCGGCGAACGGTAGGCCTGGCCGACCGACGCGCGCACCGCGTGGTCGGGCGAGAACTGGTAGTTCACCGCCAGCCGCGGCGAGATATCCAGGCCGGTGTAATAGTGGTGCTCCGCCATAAGCCCGCCGTTGACGACCCAGTTTTCCGCGGGCGCCCATTCCAGGTTGCCGAACATCCGGTACAGCGCACCGCTGCGCTTGCGCTTGCCGTAAAAATATCCCGGCGAGTCGACCCCCTCCCGGCGCGCCTCCGCGCCCCACACCAGGCGGGTGGACTCGCTCGGCGCGGAGGTCATTTGAAACTCGACATCCTCGCGCCACTGGGTCTGTCCGA
The DNA here is from genome assembly GCA_024709485.1 of Hydrogenophilaceae bacterium. Classification (GTDB taxonomy): domain Bacteria; phylum Pseudomonadota; class Gammaproteobacteria; order Burkholderiales; family Thiobacillaceae; genus UBA6918. Next base: position 4,858 of record JANJWO010000016.1, read on the forward strand.
GCCGGAACGGCACGTCGACGAGAAACGGCGGCGGCCCCGGGATCAGCGGATAGTCCCTGACGACGTAGCCGTCGTCGACATGGGCGCGGATGTGATAGAACTGCAGCGACCATTCGGTGCGCGGATCGAGCACGCGGCGGAATTTCGCCTGGACGTGTTCGTTGCCCACGTCCAGATCATGTATCGGTTCCAGCGGGTCGGGCACGTCTCCCCGCCCCCTGCGCCAGTCGCCGCGGCTGGCGGCAAGGTTCAGGCTCAACTCATCCGCGGTCGATAGCTGCCAGTCGCCCCTGAAGTCGACATGGCGCGTGGTCGTTTTCTCGGGCTGGGTGTCGAAGCGGTCGCGGCGCTGCTCCGACAGCGTCAGCCGATAGCGGAAATCGCCGCTGCCGCCGCCATGGCGCAGCAATGCGCCGCCGTTGGACTGCTCGCCCGCCTGCAGCGAAGCGTGCGCGCCCGCCACTTGCGCGGGCGTCTTGGTGATGATGTTGATCACGCCGAAAAACGAGTTGGCGCCGTAAGCGGCGGCATTCGGGCCGCGCACCACCTCGACGCGCTCGACATCCTCGATGGAAAGCGGCAGATAGGCCCACGGCGCCTGGCCGAAGCCGGGCAGATACACCGAGCGGCCGTCGATCAATACCTGCATGCGCCGCGAGAAGGCGTCCGCCATGCCGTGGTAGCCCATGCCCCAGGTGTTGTCGCGGGTGTAGGCCACATTGAAGCCGGGCACCAGGCGAAACAGGTCGGGGATGTCGCGGAAGCCGGAAGCGCGAATCATGTCCTGGTCGATGACCGTCACCGCCGCCGGCGCCCGCGCCAGCGGCTGCGCCAGGCGCGAGGCCGACAGCACCACCGGCAGTTCCGCGAAAAAATCGCTTTCGGTCAGCGTGCCGGCATGCGCGGGCAGGGCCAGCGCCGCCAGGGCCCACCCCAATCTCCGCAAATTCATTTTTTATTATGGGGTGTTTGCCGAACTAGAACGGTATGTCGTCTTCGAGATCGTCGAAGGCGCCGCCGGCCGGCGCCCGGGCCGGCGCGGCCGCGCCGCCGCCCGACGGTGCCGGCCGGCTGCCGGCAGCGCGC
>JANJWO010000042.1 GCA_024709485.1 Hydrogenophilaceae bacterium
CATCTCTGTATTTCCTCTATTTCAATAATGTCCGAGAGCCGAATTAGGCTTTTTCAAGATAGCGCTCCGGAATTTCCGTCTCCAGAGTGTCATCCCCAAAAGTCTCGCTGTATTCGGGCCAAAGCTCCTTCTGCGAAAACAGCATTGCCGCAGGCAGCGCGCCCGTGCCGCTCACGACCCCGCTTGCGCGCAAGCGGGCTTTGCAGAATTTACTATGCCCAATTCCTCAATACATATCCAAGACATAATTTCGATGATTTCGATAGGGATCGACTATATAAGCAATGGCTGACGCCGCAGCCGCTGATCGGCCTCAGGCGCAGGCCTTTGCCGGCGCGGCAAGCGCCTCAGGCGCGGCGCGCCAGATAGGTGTAGTAGTTGCAGGCGGCGAAGAAAACGCCTTCGTCCATGGCGCGCAGCTGATAGTCGAGCCATTGGTCGAGCGCCGCCGCGGGCAGCAGGTGCGCGCGCCTGACATAAGGCACATAGGTTTCGGCGAACGACTTGAAATAGCTGCCGCCGCCGATTTCCGCCACCGCGTCGCCCCACGCTTCCGCCAGGGCCAGGCCGTGCGCGCGCAACAGCCGCGGCAGATCGCGCATGATGAGCGGGTTGTTGAACGTCGCCGTCGCCAGCGCCTCATCCATGCGTCTGCCGAAGGCAGGGTCGGGGTAGGCGTAGGTGAGGGACGAATAGTCGCCGTCGAAGATGGCCACGGTGCCGCCGGGCCGCACCACGCGCGCCATCTCGCGCAACACCCCGGCCGGGTCGGTGACGTGGCTGATGAGGGTATGCGCGATCACCACATCGAAGGAGGCTTCGGCAAAATCCAGTGCGTGCGCGTCGCCCACCTGGAAGACGACGCGCGCGCCGAGATTTTCCGCCTGCGCAAAGCCGTTCGCCGCCGCGATGAAGTGGCGGCTCTGGTCGACCCCGCAAGCCTGGCCGGAAAACCCCGGACGGCGCGCCAGCATGCGCAGCGTCGCGCCGGTCCCGCACCCCACCTCGAGCACCCGCGCGTGCGCGGGCAGCGCCAGCCGCGCCGCGTATTTTTCGAACAGCCGGGCAAATACGGCGTCGCGGGCGCGGCTTTCCAGCCTGGCCACCAGGCGGGCGAGCGCCTCTTCGTCGAGCTCGTTGATGAAGCGGTGCGGATCTCGGGCGGACATCATCTACCTCGCGCACAGGATATAATCGGCCCTGCCTTCGGGCCTGCCGAAACGGCGCGCCAAAAAAAAGCCGCCCCACGAGGAGGCGGCAACACTACAACAACCGGCAATGGAGGCAATGCCGGATTGAGGACACTTGTTTCACGCTCGAAGTCGGGATTCCACAATCTTGTGCTTCGCAGCGCGCTGCCCTTACCAGGACTTGTAAGGCAGGAACTTGCCGCTGATCGTGACCAGGACACGGTCGCCGTTCGGGTCGGGCTGGCGGTCGATGTTCATCTTGAAGTCGATCGCGCTCATGATGCCGTCGCCGAACTTCTCGTTGATCATCTCCTTGATGGTCTCGCCGTACACGTTGAGCATCTCGTACCAGCGATAGATCAGCGGGTCGGTCGGGATCGGCTTGTCCCAGGTCTTGGTCGGAAAACACTGCAGGGCGGCGGACAGTTCGGCGCCGAGGCCCAGCTTGTTCGCCACCGCGTCGGCCTGCGGCTTCTCCAGGTGATTCATGCCGAGGCAGGCGGAGCAGACAAACTCCGGGGACATGCCGGCGGCCTCGGCAATCTGGGCCCAGGTGAGCCCCTTTTCGTATTTGGCCTGAAGAATGGCCTCTTTCATTTCTACCTTGTTCATCTGCAACGTCTTTCGGGATTCGGGTCTTGCTTTCCTGTCGCGGACCCAAACCCGGCCCGCACAGGCGCTTCTGTTTCAAAAAACCACACGAGACCCCGGACCGGCCGGGGCCTCGTTCAGCCGCTTAGGCCGCCGCCTTGTACAGGCGGGAGTGGAACACCTTGCTGATGTCGAAGCCATGCAGCGCTTTGGCAGCCGCGAGGACCGCGAGGTCGGCCAGGGGCTCGATGAGGATGACCGCCATGTAGGCCATGCCGAAGGTGCCGATTTCATACAGGTTGCCGGCGCCCACGCCCTGGCCGTACACCGCCCAGAAGGCAACCCAGGTAACGATGCCGGCCTGGTAGGCGGTGGAAAGCGCCAGGCACTGCGCGTACGAGACATCCTTGTAGGCGGTTTTTTCCGGGATGATGCGGGCAGCCAGCGCGCTCAGGGCGAACAGCGGCACCAGCAGCGTGGTCAGGTTCATGCCGTACTGGGGCAGGTCGGCGGGCGCGAAGAACAGGCCCTGGGTCAGCAGACCGAGCGCCAGGCCGATCGCCGCCGGAGCGGCACCGAACATCAGGAAGAGCGTCGAGCCCAGAATCAGGTGCACTTCAGACACGCCGACCGGCGCATGCGGCAGCACCTGGAAAAAGCTGAACACCATCACCGCCGCAATCAGGCTGCGCACGCCCAGCGGCACGATGCCGTCGCGCTTGATGGCGCCCCAGGCCAGCTTTGCCGTGTAACCCAACACCGTGACCGCTGTGGCATAGCCCAGCGCCATTTTGGCCCCATCAACAATACCAGGCTCAATATGCATAATTACTTCCTCCTAATTTCGCATCAAAACTAATGGACCATTCAGCCAACCGGGGCAGGTCGACCGGAAGCGCCCTGACCCCGAGCCGGTACGGTCAGCAAAACGACCTCGGCAAAGTCAATAAGCGTTTCCGAATACACCAAACCCGAAACACCCCAAATCTTCTTGGCGTCTTAAGCAATGGCATGAGCCGTTCCGTTCTGGCGCAACGCTTGGCGTCGCGTTCAAGCGAACCGCCCCGGCCACTGTTGTGCGTAACTATGTATCATGCGACTATAGTTTTCCAAGACTAAATTCCGATTAGTTCTATAGGGATCGGCTATGGATAGAAATCTCATTTTTCCGCGTTCGCTGCGCTACCTTATGGCGGTGGCCGAATACCAGAGCTTCACGCGTGCGGCCGAGGCCCTGTATGTTTCGCAGCCGACCCTGTCGCAGCAAATCAAGCAGCTGGAGGATCTGCTCGAGGTGCAATTGCTGGACAGGACGGGACGCAACGTGCGGCTGACGGCGGCGGGAGAGGTGTATTTGCAGCATGCGCGCCGCGCGCTGGTGGAACTGAACGCCGGCAGCCGCGCCATCAGCGAACTGCACGACCTCAGCCGCGGCTCCTTGCGCCTCGGCATGACGCCGATCTCGGACTACCTGGCCACGCCGCTGCTGGACCTGTTCAATGGCCGCTATCCCGGCATTACCGTCAGCACCCTGGAAATGCCGCAGAGCGACATCGAGGCGGCCCTGGCCGAAGACCGCGTCGACATCGGCATCGCGTTCGGCAGCGCGTCGTCCTCCACGGTGTTTTCGGCCGAAATCGACACCCACATCATGTTCATCGAATCGCTCAGCCTCGCGGTGGGCAAGAGCCACCGCCTGGCCGGGCAAGTCAGCCCCCTGAGCGGCGAGGTGCTGGAACAGGAACCCCTGGTGCTGTTTCGCTCCGACTATGCCTTGCGCCGCCACATCAACCAGTATTGCATCGAGCAGAACATCGTGCCGCGCGTCGCCATGGAAGCCACTTCGCTCAGCGTGATCATCGAAATGGTGCGCCGAGGCCGGCTTGCCACCCTGCTGCCCGAAACCATCGCGCACTCGCAGCACGGACTGCATGCGATTCCCCTGCAGCCGGGACTGCCGCGCCATACGATCACGCTGATCTGCCGCAAGGGCGCCTACAAGAGCCCGGCCTGTCTGGCCTTCGGCGAACTGGCCGGGGAGTGGTCCGCCTCGCGCTGCCTGCTCGACGACGGCCAGTCGCTCACCGCCGCGGTCGCCACCATCGGCGGCGGCAGGCGTTAAGCGCGCAAAGCCGAGGCGCGCTCAAGCCGCGCCGTCGGCCACGACCACGCGGTTTCTGCCCGCGCCCTTCGCGCGATAGAGCGCCTCGTCCGCGCGCTTGACCAGGGCCTTCTCGTCGTCCGTCTTGCGGTACTCCGCCACGCCGAAGCTGCAGGTCAGCGTGCCGACTTCGGGGAAGGCCTGTTGTTCGATGGCGCAGCGCAATTTTTCCGCAAAGCGGCAGGCGCAGTCCGCATCACAGCCCGACACCAGAATGGCGAATTCCTCCCCCCCCAGCCTGGCAAACACGTCCGTCTCGCGAATGTTGGCCGACACCCGCTGCGCCAGCTGGGTCAGCGCCCGATCCCCCACCGGATGGCCCAGCCTGTCGTTGACCTGCTTGAAGTGGTCAATGTCGAAAATGATCAGCGACAGCGGCCCGGCATAGTGCCGGCTGCGCGCGATCTCGGCATGCAGCGCCTCGTCAAAGCGCCGGCGGTTGGCCGCCCCGGTCAAGGGGTCGGTCATGGCGAGAAACTCCAGGTGCCGCTCCGCGCGCTTGCGGGCGGTGATGTCCCTGACGATGCCGACGGCGTGCCAGTTGCCCTTGACCTTGACCAGCGACAGCGAGATCTCGACGAAAACCTCCCCGCCCTCCTTGCGCGAGGCCGCCAATTCGAAGGTTTTCCCCAGGAAGGCATCGGCGCCGGACTGCAGGAACGCCTCGAAATCGTCGCGAAAGCCGCCGGCCTGCGCATCCGACGTCAGCATCTGGCGCAGATCGCGCCCCTGCACCTCGGCCTCGGCATAGCCGAAGATGTTCTCCGCCGCCGGATTCCAGAAAGTGATCCGGCCCGCCGGATCGAGCATGATCACGCCATCGTGCGCATAGCGGGTGATGCTGCGCAGCATTTCCTCCCGTTCCGCCAGTTCGACCGTGCGCTCCTGCACGAGCCGCTCCAATTCCTCGCGCCCGCGCAGCAGCACCTCCTGCGCCTGCTTGATGTCGGTGATGTCGGTGCGGACGGACACGTACTGATAGGGCAAGCCCACGTCGTCCAGAAAAGGCACGATCGTGGTGGCCACCCAGTACAGGCTGCCGTCCTTCCTGCGGTTGCACATCTCGCCCTTCCAGACCCGGCCGTGGGTGACGGTGTCCCACAGCTCACGGTAAAAGCTGTCCGGATGCAGGCCCGATTTCAGGACGCGATGGTTGCGCCCGATCAGTTCCTCGCGGTTGTGCTGGCTGGTCTCGCAGAATTTGTCGTTGACATAGGTAATGTCGCCATACACGTCGGTAATGGCGAGGATGTCGTGCTGGTCCAGGGCGAGCTTCTGGTATTCCAGCTGTCTGTTGGCTTCCTGCAGATTCTGCACGGCGGCCGAGATTTCACCCAGCAGCGCGCCCATGCCCTGGCGGACGTGGCGCGCGATCAAGACCGCCAGCAGCGCCGCCGCGAGGCCGGCGACGACCAGCAGCCAGGCCGACAGGCCCTGCTGCCGCTGCAGCGCCTCGGCCTTGCGATGGCTCGCGCCGATCTGCCGTTCCAGCATCGCATTGATGGTGGCCATCATGGCCTCCTGGGCCGGAATGGCCTGGTTGACGAGCAGGGAAATCGCCTCATCGCGCCGTCCCTGCAGCGCCAGCGAGATCACCTCATCCATCAGGCCGATGATGACCGCCGCTTCCCGGCCCTGCTTTTCCAGCAGGCTGCGCGATTTCGCGTCGAGGTCGAGCTGCATGAGCTTGTTGCGCGCGCTGCCGAAACGGCCGCCCAGCTCGCCGAAGTGCAGCACATGGGCATCAATCTCGAACGGATCCTCGATGGTGGCGACATAGTACAGCTCGACCGAGCGCTCGCGCGCGGCCTGCAGCATGCGGAACTGCAATTCCATGGCCAGTTGCTCGTTGTAGACGAGCTGGTCGAGCGCGCCGCTCGCCTGCCGCAGCGCGAACACGGCAAACAGGGAAATCCCCACGATCAAGACCATCGCGGCGATGAAGCCGACGCGGACGATGCGCCCGGATCGCAGGATGGCGTTGTTGCCGGCACTTGCTGGTGTCTTCACGTTATGTTCTTGGCTGTCGTTCTTTATGTTGCCGTCATGGCCGCTCCGCGCGGCCCGGTGTTTTCTTGATGGAGCTTCTTCGTGCCGGATTTAACCACTCCCATTTATAAACATATAGTTATTTATAACTATACCGCCGGCGGGCGGCGATCGGGGCATTTTCGCCGGTTTTGAATTTCCGCCGCCGCGCGCTAGCCTATCGGCATGACCACGAGCGCAATCGCCCCCTCCCTGCTGGCCGCCACCGTCCAGGATCTGCGCCGCCACGCCCCCTTTTCGGAAATGGAGCCGCGCCATCTCGAATGGATGGCGGGCCGCCTGCAGCTGGCCTACTTTCCAGCCGGCGCGACGGTGCTGGAAGCGGACGCCGGCGCGCCGGAATGGTTTTACGTGGTGAAGCAGGGCTCGGTGGAAGCCGGCGGCGCCGCCGCCGACAGCGTGATCAAGCTGCTGGCCGGCGAGTGTTTCCCGCTCGGCGCGCTGCTGGCGGGGCGCGCGGTCGCCAACCAGTATCGCGCCGCGGTGGACAGCTTTTGCTACCTGCTGTCGGCCGCGGATTTTCATGCCCTGCTGGAGCAAAGCGCGGTGTTCCGCGACTTTTGCACGCGCCGCATCGCCAGCCTGCTGGAGCAATCGCAAAAAGCGGTGCAGTCGGAATATGCGCTGCGCCAGGACGAGGACGCGCGGCTGGAGCGCAGCCTGGTCTCGCTCTGCCCCCGCGCCCCGGTCAGCGTCACGGGCGGCACCCCGCTGAGCGCGGCCTTGCAGGCCATGCATGATGCGCGCGTGGGCTCGGTGGCGATCACCGACGAGGCGCGCCGCCCGCTCGGCATCCTCACGCTGAAAGACGTCTTGTCGCGCGTCACCCTGCCCGGGCTGGCCCTGGACACGCCGATCGAAAGCGTGATGAGCGCCGGGCCCATCTCGCTGCCGACCGGCGCCACGGCGCGCGAGGCGCTGCTGACCATGGCGCGCCACAGCATCCACCATCTGCTGCTGGTGGCGGACGGCAAACTCGCCGGGGTGATTTCGGAAAAGGATTTGTTCGCGATCAAGCGCATGAGCGTGCAGGGCATCACCGCCGCGATCGCCGGCGCCGGCGACATCGAGGCGCTGCAGCGCGCCGGCCGCGACATCGCCGCCCTTGCCCACAACCTGCTGGCGCAGGGCATGCGGGCGGAAACCCTGACCGAGTTGATCGCCACCCTCAACGACCACCTCACGCGCCGCCTCATCGACCTGGAAATCGGCGCCCTGCAGTTGCCGCAGGCGAAGTGGTGCTGGATGGCGCTGGGTTCGGAAGGGCGCATGGAACAGACGCTCGCCACCGACCAGGACAATGCGCTGATTTTCGCGCCCGGCAACGGTGACGATGTCGAGACGCTGCGCGAAACCCTCATCGCCATGGCGCGCCGCATCAACCAGGGCCTGGACGCCTGCGGCTTCCCGCTGTGCAAGGGCTTCATCATGGCCAGCAATCCCAAATGGTGCCTGACCGTGGACGAATGGCGCGCGCAGTTCTCGCGCTGGATCGATGCCGGGGGCCCGGAAGAACTGCTCAACGCCAGCATCTTCTTCGACTTTCGGCCGCTATACGGCGAAGCGGCGCTCGCCGCGGAGCTGCGAACCTGGCTGACGACGAAAATCCAGGGCAACCCCCGCTTCCTCAAGCAGATGACGCAAAACGCCCTGCGCAATGTGCCGCCGCTGGGCCTGGTGCGGGATTTCGTGTTGTCCGAGGACGCCGAGCATCCGCATACCCTGGACCTCAAACTGAACGGCTCCATGCCTTTCGTGGATGGCGCGCGCATTTTGGCGCTGGCCGCCGGGCAGCCCGCCACCGGCACCGCGCAGCGCCTGAAGCAGGCGGGGCAGGCCTTGCGCATCCCGGACGCGGAAATCGCCAGCTGGACGCAGGCCTTCCATTTCATCCAGCTCTTGCGCCTGCGCCATCAGCACGGGCAGGAGCGCCGCGGGCAGGCGCCAAACAATCACCTGAATCCGGATACGCTGTCGGTGCTCGACCGCCGCATCCTCAAGGAAGCCTTCCGCCAGGCGCGCAAGCTGCAGGCGCGGCTGGCGCTCGATTATGAACGCTAGCAGGCGGTTGAAAAACTCTGCCGGGCGCGCGCGATGATCTGGCCGCTCGCGCGCCGGGCGCGCGTCACGCTGGCGCCCGACGAGGCAAGGCGGCTGGCTGCGCTCAAGGCCGCGCCGCAGCCCGATCCGCGCACGCCGCTTGCGGATTTGCGCTGGGTCGTCGTCGACGTCGAGACCGGCGGGCTCAATCCTTACGCCGACCCGCTTTTGTCCATCGGCGCCGTGGAAATCCGCAACGGCCAGATCCGGCTGGGCGGCGGTTTCGAAGCCGGCCTGCAGCAGGCGGCGGTCACCTCGCACGAAAACATTCTGGTGCACGGCCTGACCCACAGCCTGCAGCGATCGGGCATGGCCGCCGGCAGCGCGCTGCTGAATTTCGCCGAGTTCGCCGGCGGCGGCCCGTTCGTCGCCTTCCACGCCGGGTTCGATCGCACCGCCCTGGCAGTCGCCATGCGCAAGGCGCTGGGCTGGGATTTTCCCGGGCGCTGGCTGGATGCCGCGGTGATCGCGCCCCTGCTGTTTCCGCGCCTGGCCGGCGCGTGCCGCTCCCTGGACGACTGGCTCGCCGCCCTGTCCATCGAGAACTACGCGCGCCACAGCGCGGTGGCCGATGCGGCCGCCACCGCCCAGCTTTGGCTGATCCTGCTGGAGGCCGCGACGCGGCAGCACATCCGCACCCTCAAGGAGATGGAAAAGCTGGCGCAGGCCCGCAAGTGGCTGGGCCTGTAACAAAAATATTAAAAATTTCTAATTAACTGTTTGTTGAATTTATCGCCTGGGCGCAAACTTGCGCGGTGCACGCCTGCCGGCTGCGCGTCAATTAGAAGAGCAACCCTTAACATCACGGAGGAACCATGCAGTTGACCGAAAAGCATCGGGAATACTGGTCCAAGAACCTGCGTTTGACGGCCATACTCCTTGCCATCTGGTTTGTCGTCACATTCGTGGCCACCTACTTCGCGCGAGAACTCAACGAAATCGTCATTTTGGGCTTTCCCTTGGGCTTTTATATGGGCGCACAGGGAGCGCTCATCATTTATGTCCTGATCATCTGGTACTACGCCCGCACCATGAACAAGATGGACAAGGAATACGGCGTCCATGAAGGGGAGGAATAAGCATGAGCGCACTGACCCAATCCCAGTTCTTTAACCAGCTGAAGAAGTACTACACTTTCTACACTGGCGGCTTCATCGCCTTTGTCATCATCCTCGCCATCCTTGAACAGGTCGGGGTGCCCAACAAGGTCATCGGCTACATCTTCCTGATCGCCACCATCGGCCTGTACGCCGGCATCGGCATCATGTCGAAAACCGCCGACGTGGCGGAATACTACGTCGCCGGGCGGCGCGTCCCGGCCGTGTTCAACGGCATGGCCACCGGCGCGGACTGGATGTCCGCCGCCTCCTTCATCGGCATGGCGGGCACGCTGTACCTCGCCGGCTTTGACGGACTCGCCTTCGTCATGGGCTGGACCGGCGGCTACGTGCTGGTGGCGCTGTTCCTCGCGCCCTACCTGCGCAAGTTCGGCCAGTTCACCATTCCGGACTTCCTCGGCGCGCGCTACGGCGGCAACATCCCGCGCCTGATCGGCGTGGTCGCGGCGATCCTCGCCTCCTTCGTGTACGTGGTGGCGCAGATCTACGGCGTCGGCATCATCACCAGCCGCTTTGTCGGCATCGACGTCACGGTGGGCGTGTGGCTCGGCCTGGCCGGCATCCTGGTGTGCTCCTTCCTCGGCGGCATGCGCGCGGTGACCTGGACCCAGGTGGCGCAGTACATCATCCTCATCGTCGCCTACATGATTCCGGTGGTGTGGCTGTCGGTCATCCATACCGGCAACCCGATCCCGCAGATCGCCTACGGCCAGGCGCTGGAGAAGGTGTCGGCGACCGAACAGGAGCTGAACGATCCGACCACCGTAAGGGGCGCGGCTGAAGTCTCCGCGCGCGCCGCCTTCAAGGCCAGGCAGACCGAGCTGGAAGGCAAGATCAAGACCCTCGACGACGCCGTCGCCGCGGGCCAGGGCGAAGCCTTCCTCACCGCCGAGCGCACCGCCGCCGGCAACCCGGAGGACTTCCCGGCCGACGTCGACGCGCTCAAGGAAAAGTGGAAGAAGGCAGCCGACGCCGCCAAGAAGTCCAGCGGCCCGGTCGCCCCCCACGCCAGCGCATTTTCCGGCAAGGGCGCCGAGAAGAAGCTGCTGAAGGACAATCCCAACGCGACCGAAGCGGAAATCGCCGCCGCCCAGGCCGAGGACGAAAAGGCCTCCGACATCAAGCGCCGCAACTTCCTGGCCCTGGTGCTGTGCCTGATGGTCGGCACCGCCTCGCTGCCGCACATCCTGATGCGCTACTACACCACCCCCTCGGTGCGTGAAGCGCGCAAATCGGTGTTCTGGTCGCTGTTCTTCATCTTCCTGCTGTACTTCACCGCACCGGCGCTGGCGGTGCTGGCCAAGTACGAGGTGTACCACAACCTCGTCGGCATCAGCTTCGCCTCGCTGCCTGCCTGGGTTTCCAACTGGGCCGCGGTGGATCCAACCCTGATGAAGATCGCCGACGTCAACGGCGACGGCTTGGTGCAGCTTGCCGAGATCACCATCGGCGGCGACCTCATCGTGCTGGCCACGCCGGAAATCGCCGGCCTGCCGTACGTGATCTCCGGGCTGGTGGCGGCCGGCGGTCTGGCCGCGGCGCTGTCCACCGCGGACGGTCTGCTGCTGACCATCGCCAACGCGCTGTCGCACGACGTGTACTACAAGATGCTCGATCCGCATGCCTCGACGGTGCGCCGCCTGACCGTGGCCAAGGTGCTGCTGCTGGTGGTGGCCGCCATCGCGGCGTACACCGCCTCGCTCAAACCCGGCAACATCCTGTTCCTGGTGGGCGCGGCGTTCTCGCTGGCAGCCTCGGCCTTCTTCCCGGCCCTGGTGCTGGGCGTGTTCTGGAAGCGCGCCAACAAGCTCGGCGCCATCCTGGGCATGCTGGCCGGTCTCGGCCTCTGCATCTACTACATGGTCATCACCTATGACTTCTTCGGCGGCGTGGACGCCAACCAGTGGTGGGACATCAAGCCCATCGCGGCCGGCCTCTTCGGCATTCCGGCCGGATTCCTGGGCGTGATCATCGGTTCGCTGATCTCCCCGGCGCCGGCGCAGGAAGTGCAGGAGCTGGTCGACCACGTTCGTTACCCGAACCTGGAAGGCAGCGTCGGCACCCAAACTGCCTGAGTGTAGCGTCTGCCGCTCCCCCGCCCTGCGGGGGAGCACCAACGACAAGGCCCGCGAAAGCGGGCCTTGTCGTTGGTGGCGTCGGCGGATCAGCCGAGATGCTCGACCAGATAATGCAGGTCGGGCCGGCCGCTTTCGCGAATGAAGACCTTGGCCCGCTGGGGATCGCAATGCGCCAGCCGCTCCGCTGCGCGCTTCACCTGGTCGGGCTGGTGCAGCTGGTGATAAGCCATGCCCAGCGCGTACCAGGCATGACCGTTCATGGGCTGCAGGCGGGCGGCCTCTTCCAGCGCCCGGGCCGCCTCCGCATGGTGCCCCAGATGGGCATGGGCCATGCCCATGCCGTACCAGGCGCGATCCTGGCTGGGCACGAGTTCCACCGCCCGGGCGAAGGCCTCGATCGCCTGCTGCCACTTTCGCGCCTTGTCGCGCACGTAGCCGAGGTTGAACCACGCCTCGCCGTTGTCCGGCGCGCGCGCGCACACCTGCGTCAGCCAGGCCTCGGCCTCGTCGAGGTCATCCTGCTGCGCATACATGAAGCCGACGAGGTGGGCGAGGCGCAGGTTACCCGGCGCGGCCGCGCAAGCCCGCTTGTACGCCTCGATCGCCGCCGGCTTGCGTCCCAGCACCTCCATCAGCCAGCCGCGCAGCTCCCAACGCCATTGGTCGAAATTCATTTTTGCCTTCAGCTGAAACAAGGCTCCGATTTTCGGCCAGAGCGCCCTCCCGGGCAAGTTACAATAGGAAAACGACGGAGAAAACATGGCTCAAACCGAAATCCTCATCATTTCCATCCTGCGCATGCTGGTGGAAATCGCAGGTTATGCCTTGCTGGGACAGGGCGTATTGGCCATCCTCGCGGGCGCCAAGCGCGAACAAAACGTGTTCTACCGCATCCTCAAGACCATCACCGCGCCGGCGACCCGCGCCGTGCGCTTCGTCACGCCGCGCTTCGTCATCGATGCGCACATCCCCTTTCTGACTTTCTTCCTTCTGTTCTGGCTGTGGATCGCGCTGTCCGCCGCCAAGCGCTACGTCTGCGTCACCCACGGCCTGCAGTGCTGAGGCCGCGCCGGCTTGACCGGAAGGCGAATTAAAGGTTTAATACCCGCCTTGCGACCGGCCTTGCCGGTCATTCTTTTTGTCGCAAGACAAACGTGGCCAGGTAGCTCAGTTGGTAGAGCAGCGGATTGAAAATCCGCGTGTCGACGGTTCGATTCCGCCCCTGGCCACCAATCTTCCAAAAACTCACCCCCTCGCTTGGTTTTGTTCGCCCATCCCGGTGCTGACGCGGGTTTGGCAGCGGCCGGTGCGCTCAAGGCGTGAGCTGAGATAGCCCTGCTTTTCCAAACCTGCCGCCTCGGACACGGGGGGCCGGCGCTGATTTCGTCACCGTGGTGTCGCAGTTCCTCGATGATGTCGAGGCCGCAGAGGGGGTGCTGCGGCCGCATGGCGCAGGATGTGCAAACGAATCAGTCCGCCGTAGCGGTCTTTGCCCGTCACTTTCAGGGCCTCAAAGCGTCACGCTCAACAACCCGCCTGCGACACCGCTGCCGACCACGACCAGCCACGGCGGCAGCTTCCAGAACATCAGGGCCACCAGCGCCACCAGCGCCAAGCCGAAGTCTTGCGGCGCGTGAATCGCGCTCGTCCACACCGGTTGATAGAGCGCCGCCAGCAGCAGGCCGACCACGGCGGCATTGATGCCAAGTAGCGCCGCTTGGGTGCGGGTATTGCGGCGCAGGCGTTCCCAGAACGGCAACGCGCCCGCGACCAGCAGGAAGGATGGCGCGAAGATCGCCAGCAGGCAGATCAGGCCGCCCAGCCAGCCGGTGGGGGCCTGGTTCATCGACGCGCCGAGAAACGCCGCGAAGGTGAACAGCGGGCCGGGGACGGCCTGCGCGGCACCATAGCCCGCCAGAAATGCGTCATTGCCGACCCAGCCGGAAGGCACGACCTCGGCTTGCAGCAGCGGCAGCACCACATGCCCGCCGCCAAAGACCAGCGACCCGGCACGGTAGAAGGCATCCACCATGGCCAGCGCCTGATGCGGGAACACGGCTGTCAACAGCGGCAATCCCAGCAGCAGGGCAAAGAACAGCGTCAGCCAGAACAAGCCGGCGCGACGCCGCATGGCGATCGGCAACGGGTCATGCGCCGCCCCCTGCTGTGGTTTGAACAGCAACAGGCCAATGGCCGCTGCGATGGCGATGACCCCCACCTGCCCCCACGCGGAGGGCAGCAGCAGCACGAAGCAGGCCGCCGCCGCCATGAGGGTGATGCGCGGCGCGTCCGGACAGAGATTGCGAGCCATCCCCCATACCGCTTGCGCGACCACCGCCACGGCCACCACCTTCAAGCCGTGCAGCACGCCAGACGGCATCGCATCGCCGTAACTGGCGAGGCCCAGCGCAAACAGGATCAGCGCCATCGCTGACGGCAGCGTGAAGCCCGCCCACGCGGCCAGCGCCCCGGCATAGCCGGACCGGGACAGTCCGAGGGCAATGCCGACCTGGCTGCTGGCAGGCCCCGGCAGAAATTGGCAGAGGGCGACCAGATCCGCATAGCTGCGCTCGCTCAGCCACTTGCGCCGCGTCACGAACTCATCGCGGAAGTAGCCCAAGTGGGCAATCGGGCCGCCGAAGGAGGTCAGGCCCAACCGGAGAAAGATCAGAAAAACGGCCCAAGGGTTGCGGTCAGTCTGGGGGGTGTCGGTCATGCTCGTGTCTTGTTGGTCTGCGGCGGGCTTGGATCATAACAATTGAAATGCGATAACGTAATTCGACTTGCCGGCATTCGCCCGCTCTTCTCCTGCGCCCGCCATCGCGGCGACGGCCGCGGCGCATTTCGGCCGTGGCGCATTTCGCCGACAACCTCTTCATTCGGGATGGCCACACAGGCGCGCGGCCGCGGGCCTGGCGTGGCGGAAAGCTTCTTCCGGCTGCGAAGATGTGCGCGCCGCCGTCGCGGGCGCTACCCGGATCCGTCGCTGGCGCTACCCGGATCGGGGAGAGGCAGGACGCGGCCTGTTCGCTTGCATCGCGATGCCCCACCGCCCACAGCGCCGGCATGGCCGCACAAACCGGCCCTCTCCGGCAAAGTTCGAGAAGCCGCATTTCAACCCGTTCGTAAGCGTCCAGGCACGCGCCCCTGGCTCCCGTCAGCGCCCATCCCCCTGATCCTTCGCCGATGCTTTCCGCTGCGCCTGGCGCCCGGCGACCGGGAGACGCCAACCGCGGCGTATGGCCATCAGGCGCAGGCCGAAGCAAAGGAGCGCGCCGGCGGCCGTGGCGGCGGTCGCGGGAACGCCGAGAAGCTGGCCGACGACGACGACGGCTGCGCCCGAGAGGGCGGCGAGCGCGTAGATGTCGGCCCGCAGGACGGCAGGAATCTCGGACAACAGGATGTCGCGCACCATCCCGCCGCCGATGCCGGTCAGCATCCCCAGCAACGCGGCCATCACCGGGTCCAGTCCGAACGCCAGCGCCTTCTGCGCGCCGGAGACGGCAAACAGCCCCAGTCCTGCCGCGTCGAAGACCAGCACCGGGCTGCTCAGTTTGTCGATCGCGGACGCGCGGTAGAAGGTGATCGCGCCGGCAAGCAGCGAGACCGCCAAATAGCGCCAATCGCTGATCGCGCCAGGGGGTATCGATCCGATCAGCACATCCCGCGTGATGCCCCCGAAATTCCCGGCCACGAAAGAAAGCACGAAAACGCCGAAGAGATCGAGCCGCCGTTTCACCCCGGCAGCCGCGCCGCTGAGCGCGAACACAAAGGTGCCGATGAGATCGAGCACCAGCAGCAGCGTTTCCAGCCGGGGTTCCCCCATGCCAGCCTCCACGCGTTCTTATGGCGCCAGCCAGGCGAGGGCCGCGACAACCAAGGTCTCGACACCGGTTTCCAAGGTCGGATGGATGACCGGGGCAAACTGGGGGCTGTGGTTCACGGGCAGTTCATTGAGCGTTCCGGCCGCCTTGGCCTTGGCATAGGTTTCCGCATCCGTGCCGCCGACGAACCAGAAGACCGACGGCACCTGCCAGGCCGTGCCGAAGCAGCCGAAATCCTCGCTCGCCGGCGCCGGCCCGGTATGGTGCACGCGCGCCGGGGGAAAATGGGCGCGGAACGCCTGGGCGATCCGCTTGCTCGCCGCCTCGTCATTGAGATTGAGCGGGTAGCGGTCCAATGGCGTGATCTCCGGCTTGCGGGGCGCGCCGGACGCTTCCGCCTCGGCATTCACGATGCGCTCGATCGCGGCCAGCACGCGCTTGCGCACGCCGGCATCGAAAGTCCGGACGTTCAGCTTGATGAGCGCCTCGTCCGGGATGACATTTTCTTTCGTGCCGGCCTGCAGGACGCCAACCGTGACGACCGCCGCCTCGGTCGCGGCCACCTCGCGGGCAACCACCGTCTGAAGCCGCAGGACCGTCGCCGCCGCCATGACGACGGGATCAATGGCGGCTTGCGGCATCGAGCCGTGCGCGCCGCGGCCGAACAGCCGGATCTGCAGGCTGTCGGCCGCCGAGGTGATGGGGCCTGCGCTTCCCGCGACCGCTCCGGCCGCGCCCGGCATCACATGCTGGGCCAGCACGACCACCGGTTGCGGAAAGCGGGTGAGCAACTTGTCGTCGAGCATGGCCCGGGCGCCCTGCGCCGTCTCCTCGCCCGGCTGGAAGACCACCATCAAGCAGCCTTTCCAGGCGCCCCGCGCCTGCGCGAACAAGGCGGCGGCGCCGGCAAGCCAGGCAACGTGCATGTCGTGGCCGCACATATGCCCCACCGGCACGAGCTTGCCTTCGGCGTCGGTCGCGGTTGCTTTGCTCGCATAAGGCAGGCCGGTTGCCTCCTGGATGGGCAGCGCGTCCATGTCGGCACGCAGCATGACCGTCGGCCCTTCCCCATTGCGGAGCAAGCCCACCACCCCGGTCTTTCCGACCCCGGTCGTCACCTCATAACCGGCCTTGCGAAGCCGGTCCGCGGCCAGCGCGGCGGTGCGTGTTTCCTGCATGGACAACTCGGGGTGGGCGTGCAGGTCCTTGTAAAAGGCTTCAAGCTCGGGCATCAGTCGATCAAGATTCTTCAGGACCGACGCCGAGGGACTCGCTGGCGCATTCATAAGCGTCCTCCTCGCGATACTGGGGTCAACCCGGGCAAACCCGCAAGCCGCGCCGTCGAATACGAAATTCCCGCCCGGCGTGTCTCCTCCAGCTTTAGGTCGCTCGAAATCCTTTGCGGCAATGCCTTCTGAATATAGACGAACTGACCGCATCCGAGCCCCTGCTGGCGCAGCTATACTGCACGCATCAGCGAACGGCTGCGGCTGAGCCCGGGGTCGCTGCTGCACGGGAATCGGCCCGTCAAGCCTCGGCGTGACGGCGGCTCCCAGGAGCGCCCCGCCCGTGAATTTCAATGACGCGGCGGCCCTGCGGCATAGCACGGAGATCATTCATGCAGCGCATCAAAATTTCGCTCGTGGCCATACCGCTCCTGCTGACGGCGTTATGGCTGGCCGCCGACACGCTGGCTCCCGAACCGTTCACCTACTTTTCATTTCGCGCCGTGTTCATGCAATACAGCGGGGTGATCGGCATCGGCCTGATGAGCGCGGCCATGCTGCTGGCGCTGCGTCCAGCATGGCTGGAGCCGCATCTGGACGGGCTGGACAAGATGTATCGCCTGCACAAGTGGCTGGGTATCGCCGCGCTGGCGGTCGCCGTCGTTCACTGGTGGTGGGGACAAGGCACCAAATGGATGGTGGGCTGGGGCTGGCTGGAAAAGCCCGCGAAGAAGCCGGGCGCCGAGGCTGGTCTGGGCGCCGTCGAAAGCTGGCTGCGCAGCCAGCGGGGGTTTGCCGAATCCGTCGGCGAATGGGCGTTCTACGCCGCCGCCGTGCTGATCGTGCTGGCCCTGCTCAAGCGCTTCCCTTACCACTGGTTCGTCAAGACCCACAAATGGATCGCGGCCGCCTACCTTGCCCTGGCCTACCACTCCGCCGTGCTCATCAAGCCGGAGTACTGGTCGCAGCCGCTCGGCTGGCTGCTGGCGGTCTTGCTGCTGGGCGGCAGCGCGGCCGCGCTGCTGGCGCTGAGCGGCCGGATCGGCGCCGGCCGCAAGGCCCGGGGCAGCATCGTGGCGCTGACCGACTACCCCGCGCTGCGCGTACTCGAAACCGCCGTCGTGCTGGACGCGGGCTGGCGCGGCCATGCCGCCGGGCAGTTCGCCTTCGTCACCTCGGACAAGCGCGAAGGCGCGCATCCCTATACCATCGCCTCGGCCTGGAATCCCGCTGACCGCCGGCTCGTCTTCATCACCAAGGCGCTGGGCGACCACACCGGCCGTTTGCGCGAAAGATTGAGGCTCGGCATGCCGGTGACGGTGGAAGGCCCTTACGGCTGTTTCGACTTCGAAGATGCGCAGCCGCGCCAGATCTGGGTGGGCGCCGGCATCGGCATCACGCCCTTCATCGCCCGCATGAAGCAACGTGCCGCCACGCCGGACGCAAAGACGATCGATCTCTTTCATCCGACCGCCGAGTTCGATCAGGCCGCCATCGACCGCCTCGCCGCGGATGCCAAGGCCGCCGGCGTGCGCCTGCACCTGCTGGTCAATGGCAAGGATGGGCGCTTGAATGGCGAGCGCATCCGTGCCGCCGTGCCGGAATGGCGCGCGGCCAGCATCTGGTTCTGCGGCCCGCCGGGGTTCGGGCAGTCGCTGCGCGAGGACTTCCGCGCCCAGGGCCTGCCGCCAGAACGTTTCCATCAAGAACTGTTTCAGATGCGTTGATGCCGGTCCGCACACCGCGGCGCCGAACCCGAGATCCCGCAGCCGGGCAAGAAGGCATTGCGGCAAGGCGGGAAGGCGCGCTGCCTTGCCTGGGGAAAAACAGATGAACGCCCATACAATCGCAACTCCGGCTGCCGGCCTCCCGGCCACGCCGCTGCGTCTCCATATCGGGGCGGAGCAGACCGTCATCGCCGGGCGCGGCGGCCACGAATCGGCGCCGCCGGTGGCGCTTCCCATCGGCTCGGCAACAGTCGCCCGGCGCTTCAAGCACTCCCCGCCCAGCGCGGCCGAGATCGAAAACGCCATCATGCTGGTGGAGGACGAGCTGTTCCGGATTCACCGCGCAAACGTGAAAGAATCGACGCTCTCCACGACCGATGCTTCCATCCGCGCCCTTGCCGGGATTGCCGGCGTCGCCGCCCAGCCCCGCCTGACCCTCGCACGCGAATCGGTGGAGCAGCTCTTTAACCGGCTTGCGGCAATCGCGCAGGGACGGCCGCTGTCCCAGGACGCGCTCCCGGCCACCGCCGAATTTTGCGCCACTTTGCTGATCCTGCGCGAATTGATGCAGCATCTGGATTTTGCTTCGATTGACGTGGAATCGTAGGCGGCCTGCGGTCAGGCGAGGAGCCCGCCCTCAAGACAGCGTCCAGGCCGCACCGCCAAGCGCTTATCCGGTTTTTGCCACCTCGCCCTGGACCTGCTCCTGCAGCAGCCGGGTCGCTTCCTGCGCCGACATCGGCATGCCGAAGAGATAGCCCTGCACCTCGCTGCACTGCAGGCTGCGCAACTGCTCGAGCTGGGCGGTGCTTTCCACGCCCTCGGCGATGACGTTGAGCTTGAGATTTCTCGCCATGCCGATGATGGCATTGGCGATGGACATGCCGTCGAGCGCCGAGTCCTTGACGAAGGCGCGGTCGATCTTGAGCGTGTGTATGGGGAAGCGGGAGAGATACTTCAGCGAACTGTAGCCGGTGCCGAAATCGTCGACCGCCAGCCTGACGCCGGCTTCGGCCAGCTGCACGAGCTTGGCCGCGTTGCTTTCCACGTCGCGCATGAGCACGTTTTCCGTGATCTCCAGCTCGAGCGCGCCGGGTTCGAGCTGATTGGCCTCCAGCGCGCGCAATACGCTGCCGACGAAATCGGCGGTTTCCAGCTGGCGCGGCGAGATGTTCACGGAAATCCGCGCGGGCGGCAGCCCGCTCTTGCGCCAGATCGCCTGCTGCGCCGCGGCCTGGCGCAGAATCCATTCGCCCATGGGCACGACCACGCCGGTTTCCTCGGCAAGGGGGACGAAGGCATTGGGCAGCACGATGCCGCGTTCCGGGTGCCACCAGCGGATCAGCGCCTCGAAGCCGCGAATGGCACCAGTGAGGGTATCCACTTGCGGCTGGTAGAACAGCACGAATTCGTCATTGACCAGCGCGCGGCGCAGGTCCGCCTCCATCTGGATGCGCCCGGAAAACGCGTCCTGCATCGCCGGCTGCCAATGCTGAATGCGGCAGCCGCCTTGCGCCTTGGCCTGGTACATGGCGATCTCGGTCTGCCGGATCAGGGTGTCGGCCACGGCGCCGTCCTCCGGCGCAAAGCTCGCGCCGATGCTGGCAGTGACATACAGTTCGTGCCCCTTGATGCGCAGCGGCGCGTTCAGCGCCTCGATCAGCTTGTGGCCGACCACCGTCGCCTCGAGCCGGGAGGAGGCGTCCGGCAACAGCACGCCGAATTCGTCGCCGCCGAGACGGGCGAGGACGTCGTCGTCCGCCAGGCACTGGCGCAGCCGGGTGGCAATGTGGATGAGCAGCTCGTCGCCGACGCCGTGGCCCAGCGAATCGTTGACCACGCGGAAGTTGTCGAGATCGAGGATCATGACCGAAAGGGCCTGCTGCCTGCGCTTGCCGTACACCAGCGCGCGGCCGAGATGGTCGCGGAACTTGGCGCGATTGGGCAGGCCGGTCAGCAGATCGTGATAGGTCTGGTAGTGCACGGTTTCCTCGGCCTGCTTGCGGTCGCTGATGTCCTTGACCACGCCGTAGGTGCCCATGAAGCGGTTTTCGAAGCGCGATTCGGGCAATTCGTACATGCCGGTGGCGGTGACTTCCACGGTGCGGTAGCGCCCGTTCATGATGCGCGGCCGCTGCTGGCCGTCCTTGCATTTCAGCCGCAGTTCGACATTGCGCGAGGCGCGCGCATCGGCGCGGCGCTCGTTGAAAACGTGCTCGGCCCGGAACAGGTCTTCCTCGTGAATGATCTCGCTGTAATGACGGCCGACCAGTTCGCTGCGCGTGCAGCCGAGCAGGCTTTCCACACGGTCGTTGACGAAAGTGAAGCGGCCCTCGCAGTCCAGCGTGTAGATGAAGTCCGGCGAGGTGTTGACCAGGAAGCGATGCCATTTTTCCGATTGCTGCAGGCGCTGCTGGATCTGGCTGTTTTCCTGTTCCAGCTGCTGCTTGCCGATCGTGTTGCCGATGCGCTTCAGCAGCTCTTCCGGCTTGTACGGCTTGCGGATGAAATCGGCCGCGCCGTGCCTGAGCGCGTTGACCGCGCTGTCGATGGCGTTGTCGCCGGAAACCACGATCACCGGGGTGGCGACGCCGCGCCGCGACAGCTCGGCCAGCACTTCGGCGCCGCTCATGCCGGGCATGTTGAGATCGAGCAGGATCACGTCGAAGCGCATCCTGCCGACCGCCTCGAGCGCCTGCGGCCCGCCGCGCGCCGCGGCCGTTTCGTAGCTCTGGCCGATCAACCGCGCCAGGCTTTCCTGGATCAGCGGGTCGTCATCGACGATGAGGACGCGCGGCCGCCGGCCGAGGCTGCTTATGCTGGGCTGGTTTTCACCGGGTAGGGGTTGCATCGCGCTCTCCGTCACTTTCTCTGGTTGCCGGGCTGCCGCACGGGCTGGCGCTGGCCCGTGTCCGCCAGGGGCAAATAAATTCTGAATGTGGAACCTTGCGGGCCGCTGTCGCATTCGATCGTGCCGCCCATGGCCTTGACGAGGTTCTGGCTGATGTAGAGGCCGAGGCCGGCGTGTTCGCCGCCCTTGGCGCTGACCGCGGGCTGGAACAGGTGCTCGCGCACCTGCTCGGGCAGGCCGGGGCCGGAATCCTGGACGGCGATCACGGCGCAGTCGCGCCCTTCGTGTTCGCCGCGCGCGGTGGCGAAGCCGAGCCTGCCGCCGCGCGGCATCGCCTCGACCGCGTTCTTCGCCAGATTGAGCAGCACCTGCTTGAGTTGGTCGCGCTGCGTCACGATGCTGCCCATGCCCGGGTCGAGATCGATCTGCACATTGATCTTGTTGGGCAGGAACAGGGTGTCGAGCGAGAGCCTGATCAGCTCGGAAATCACCTGGTTCACGTCCACCCAGGCCGCCGCGTCCTGCCCGCCCGGCGCGACCGCATCACGCCCGGCGCCCAGGCCTTGCAGGATGCCGCTGACGCGCGCGATTTCGCCGCCGATGATGGCGAGATCGCGCTGCGTGTCCTTGTCGTCGGCGAACTTGGCGGACAGCAGGTTGACGTAATTGCGAATGATGGTGAGCGGATTGGAGGCCTCATGCACCGCCTTGCGCACCTCATGGCGCGCAATGGCGTCCGCGCCTGCGGGCAGCGACGTTCCCGCGCCCTGCAGCGCGGCGATGCGCCCGGCCAGGCTGCGCGAGAATGCCTGCCAGCCCGGCAGGGCGGCCGTCGTTTCCGGCGCATTGCCCGCCACCAGCACGGCGGGAGACTTGCCGCCGACATCGAGCGCCTCGCACAGCAGGGTTTCGGCCCCCAGCAGGCGCGCGACCTGGGCATCGATCACCGGAAACTGCTCCGCCAGCGCGCGCTGCCAGAACGCGGGAGCGCCGGCCGCGGCGCGCGACAAGGTGCTTTGCACGAAATCGGCAGGCAGCGTAAGCGCCGCGAGGCCGGCAGGCGCCGGCCACCACGGCACCGGCAGCAGCAGATCGCCTTCAACCCGCAAGACGACGGCGGCGTCGATGCCGAACAGCGCCTGCAAGGCCAGCGCGGCGCGGCGCGCCAGCGATTCGAGGTCGGCGGCAAGATTGAGGAAATCGCGCAGGGCCGAGGTCCGCGCCTGCGCGGCATACGCCTGCGCCAGGCTGTCCAGCGAAGCCGGCGCCTGGCCCGCATAGCGGTGGATGGCCTCCTGCGCCAGATAGTCGGCCTCGGTCTGCAGCCGCTCGGCCTCGGCGATGTCGAGGTTGAGGCCGCCCAGCGAAGCGCGCACGCCGACATTGCCGTTGACATGCACGCTGTAGATCAGCGAGGCGGCGAGCTGCAGCACCCGCACCAGGGAGTGGGCCGATTTGACCCGCGCCGGCGACGCCCGGCAAAAGCGCACGGCGTCGGCGACAAAGCCGCTCGGATCCGCGGCCAGCAGCCAGGCTTCCCGCCCGACCTCATCGGCAAAGGCCGGGTAGTCGGCAAGATTGTGCGCGAGCCCGGCAAGCCAGGCCTGCTCGTCATCGCACACCCCGGTATGGGCGGCGATCAGGCGCGCCAGATAGGCGACGCGGACGCCGCGTTCCCAGGCGTCCTGAAGCGCCGGGGAACGCGGCTGCGCCGCCAGCACCAGGGCGCGCAGGAAATCCGGATCGAGACGCGCAATGGCGTCGGCCAGGGCCGGGCTGGCCGGAAGATTGCCGCCGTCCCCGGCCGGGCGCGCGCACTTGAGCAGGGCGAGGGCGAGCGGCGCGTCAAAGCTGGCATGCGCCGCCAGCGCCGCGCCGCCCGCCGCTTCGCGCTCCAGCGCGGGGACGAGCCGGGCCAGCACACCGGGGTGTATTTCCAGCAGGCTTGGCGCGTTAATTTTGAGTAAAATCTTGAAATCTCCTCCAACTAATTGCCATATATAACTTATTTTCTTTTGCGGTCAATCAAAAATATGTTATTAATCAGAAGCAAGGATGGCGGATGTTGCATTAAAGTTATGTCCTATAACGGTCGTTGCAGGGCTAACTTGCGCAAGCAAGGGAGGCAGGCAGATGAAATTACGCAAATTCTTGATATTGACACTCGGAATCCTGGCGGCGGGCCACGCCATGGCGGCCGGCGGACACGCGCAGGGCGCGGCCGATGCGGCCGCGGCCGCGCAGGACAGCGAACTGGAGCTGAAGTCGCTGTCGGTGGTGGTCTACGACCAGTACAGCGGCGAAGCGCTGTACGCCAAGAACCCCAACATGCAGACGCCGATCGCCTCCATCACCAAGCTGATGACGGCGATGGTCACGCTCGATTCGCACGCGCCGCTGGATGAAAAGATCAAGATCACCAAGGACGACATCGATCACCTCAAGAACACCGGCTCGCGCCTGCCCATCGGCGCCACCTACAGCCGCGAGCAGCTGCTCAATCTTGCCCTGATCGCCTCGGAAAACCGCGCCGCGCACGCCCTGGGCCGGACCTATCCGGGCGGGCTCGACGCCTTTGTCGCGGCCATGAACAGCAAGGCGCAGGCGCTGGGCATGAAAAAAACGCTGTACGTCGACCCCACCGGGCTGTCCAGCTTCAACCAGTCCACGGCCGAGGATCTGGTCAAGCTGGTGGACCATGCCTACAGCTACTATCCCGACATCCGGCGCATCTCCACCAGCGGCGACTACAGCCTGGGCAAGCGCCGCGTGGTCGTCAAGCAGAAGAAAAAAACCCGCGTCTACTGGCACGACCTGGCATTCGTGAACACCAACCGGCTGACGCGCGACGACGGCTGGCAGATCGGCCTGTCCAAGACCGGCTTCATCAACGAAGCCGGCCACTGCCTGGTGATGCAGGCCGAGATCGCCCAGCGCAAGGTCATCATCGTGCTGCTCGACTCCCTCGGCAAATACACCCGCCTGGGGGACGCCAACCGCATCAAGCGCTGGCTCGAAGGCGCCGACGGCAGCCGCCATACCCTGGCCAGATCCCCCGTCTCGCGCGGCACCTGAGGCCGGCAAGCGCGCACGTCGCATAATGGCAGGTGAACCGCCTGCCATTTTTTATGACGCTGGATTTTTATTTCGACCTCCTGGCCCAGGTGCTGTTGCCCATGGGCCTGCTCATCGCGGCCGGCGCCATCTGGCGCACGCGGCTGGACGACGCCGGCATTCGCGCCGTGCGCGGCTACATCACGACCGTCACCATCAACCTGTTCACGCCGGCCCTGCTGTTTGCCGCGGCCGCCACCGCGCGGGTCGACAGCAATCTCCTGAGCGTGCCGCTGCTGCTCGCATTGAGCATGCTGGCTACCGGCCTGCCGCTCTACTTCCTGCTGTTCAGGACGCGCTTCGGCGGCAGCTGCTCGCAGGCCGCGCGCGCCGGCTTGCTGCTGTGCGGCATATTCGGCAACGTGCTGTTCATGGGCTATCCGCTGCTCACGTATTTGTATGGCGAGGCCGGCGGACAGTATGCGGCCTTCGCCGACATGTCCGCCACCACGCCGCTGCTGTGGACCGCGGGCGTGTGGATCGCGGTGAAGCTGGGCGGCCAGACCAAGGAGGCCGGCCATCCGCTCAAGCAGCTTTTCAGCCTGCCGCCGCTGTGGGCGTTCGCCGCCGGCGTGCTGGCGGCACAGCTCCCCATTGATCGCCAGCCGCTCGTCAATGCCGCCCATTTCATCGGCCAGCCCACGGTGCCGGTGATGCTGCTGATGCTGGGGCTGTCCATCCCCTGGGCGCAGCTCAAGCCCAGCAAGCCGGTGCTGATGGTGGTCGGCTTCAAGCTGCTGCTGCTGCCGCTGACGGCCTTCCTGCTGGCGCTGGCGCTGTTCCCCGCCATGACCGATGCGCAGCGCGGCGCGGTGCTGGAAGCGGGCATGCCCACCATGCTCATGGCGCTTGGCGTCGCCGACCGCTATCGGCTCGATGTCGAGCGGGTCGCGCTCACCGTGGCCTGGGGCACGGTGCTGTTCCTGCTGAGTTTGCCGCTCTGGCTGATCATGTTAGGCTGACAAAAAGCCGCAGGGGGGAGACCCGATCATGAAAATAGGCTTCATCGGCACCGGCATCATGGGCCGGCCCATGGCGCTCAACCTCATCAAGGCCGGCCACGAGCTGTACACCTGGGGACGCCGCTTCGACACGGTGGAGCCGCTGCTGGTTGCCGGCGCGCTGGGCAAGGGCACGCCGGCGGAGGTCGCGGCCTCGGCGGACATCTCCATCTCCATGGTCGCGAACACGGCCGACGTCGAGCAGGTGGTGCTGGGCGAGCGCGGCCTGATGCATGGCGCGAAACCCGGCAGCGTGATCGTGGACATGAGCACCATCGCGCCCTCTGCCGCGCGCCGCATCGCGGACGAACTCGCCGGGCGCGGCATTCACATGCTCGACGCCCCGGTCTCGGGCGGGCAGGCCGGCGCCGTCGAGGGCAGCCTGTCCATCATGGTCGGCGGCGATGCGGAAGTGTTCGCGCGCGCGAAGCCGCTGTTCGACGTGCTGGGCAGGCACATCGTGCATGTCGGCGGCCACGGCGCCGGCCAGGTGGTGAAAGCCTGCAACCAGATCGTCGCCAGCCTGACCATGGAAGGCGTGGCCGAAGCCATCCTGCTGGCGCGCAACAACGGCGTCGATCCCGCGCGCATGCGCGAAGCGCTGCTGGGCGGCTACGCCTACAGCAAGATCCTGGAAGTGCACGGCCAGCGCATGCTGGAAGGCAACTACAAGGCCGGCTTCAAGGTCAAGCTGCACCACAAGGACATGGGCATCGTCATGGACAACGCCCACGAAAACCGCACCCCGCTGCCGGGCGCCGAGGTGGTGGCGCGCCAGATCGCCGCGCTGATGGACGCCGGCGAAGCCGAACTCGACTCCGCCGCCCTCATGCTGGCGCTGGAGCGGCTGGCCGGCTGAGCCCGCGCCGTCCGCGATGCGCGTCCCCTGGCGCTCACATCAGGCGCTGCAGCGCCTCGACGTCATTGAGGACGATCAGCTCATCGCGCACGTCGATGAGCTGCTGGAGCCGCAGCCGGGTCAGCACGCGGGACAGGGTTTCGGGCTGAAGCCCAAGGCGCGAGGCGACGACGTGCTTGGGCACCTGGAAGCGCACGCTGGGCGGCGAGCTGCCATCCTGCACCTGGTCCAGCAGATAGCCGATCACCCGCTGGGCGCCGCTGTGCAGGGTCAGGTTGTCTATCTCGTTGATGAGCGCGTGCATGCGCTGGCTCATCTTGGCCAGAAGCCGGAGGGACAGGTCCGCATTGCCCAGCACCAGGCGCACGAAATGCCTGGCGTCCAGCGCCACCAGGCGGGTGGCATCGAGGGCGCTGGCGTTGATCGGGTAGCGGCCGCTCATGAACATGGCGGCTTCGGCGAAGAAATTTCCCGGCCGGATCAGGTCCATCACCTTTTCTTCGCCGCTCGGCGCGACGCGGCAGAGCTTGACGATCCCCGACAGGACAAAGAAAAAGTGCGTGCAGGGATCATTCTGGTCGAACAGGCGCTCGCCCGGCGTCAGCTTGCGCACCTTGGCATGCGCCAGCACCTCCTCGAATTCGGGGGGCGACAGGGCTGCCAACAGGTAGCCGTGCTTGAGGTGCTGAGTATCTGCCGGGCCGAGCTGCATGCCGCTAGTATAAGGCCAAGCGCGCTCGATCTAAGGCGCGCCGGCGCGCGCCGGAAAAAAGCGGGCGCCCGGGCTTCTTTCACACGCAATGCGCGATCAGCCGCGATTTTTAGGATAATGCCTGCTGGCCGCCGCCGGAAAAGCCGGGGCCAGGATCAAGACGCGAACCCCGAACCGAGCTGAAAACATGCACGAGAAGCAGAGGCCGCAGCCCGCCGCCGCAGCCGAATCAGACAGGGCAAACACGCTGATCGGGCGGCTTCGCCCGCCGGATTTCGGCTGGCGGCTGCTGCTTTGCCTGCTGCTGGCGCTGGGCGCCATGACGACGTGCCGGGCGGAGTTCGCCGCGGCCTACCCCCAGGTGCGCGCGCTGTTCCCCGCCGCCGACCGCTTCGAAGAGCCCGAAGGCTCGCCCCCCGCCAGCGCCGTCTATGCCGGCCGGGAGCTGATCGGCTTCGCCTTCCTGACCGCGGACATGGTGCGCATCCCCGCCTACTCGGGCAAACCGGTCAATGTCCTGGTCGGGATCGACACCGGCGGACACATCACCGGCGCGCGCGTCGTCCAGCACGAGGAACCGATTCTTGCGGCCGGCATTCGCGAAGAGGAGCTGGCGAAGTTTGTCGAGCAGTATCGGGGCAAGCCGGCGTCCGGCCGCATCGTCGTCGGCGCGGCGCGCGAAGGCTATGCCAGCGTCGACGCCATCGCCGGCGCGACGATCTCGATCATGGTGATCAACGCCACCATCAGCCGCGCCGCCAGGATGGTGGCGGAGTCGCGCGGGATTCCGTTGCCGGAACTTGCGGCGCCGCCTGCCGCCATGGCGGCGGCGCCCGCGCCCCCCGCCGCCGCCGCAGCGCCATCGACGGCCAGGCCGCCGCCGCCGAACGCGCCCGCGCGCGCCGTGGCC
>JANJWO010000046.1 GCA_024709485.1 Hydrogenophilaceae bacterium
TGGTGGAGCGGAGGAGGATCGAACTCCCGACCTTCGCATTGCGAACGCGACGCTCTCCCAGCTGAGCTACCGCCCCACGTGAGGCGCGATTATAGCGCTAGCCGGGCTTGCCGGGGAAGGCGGCGGCGAGTCTTTTGTAGAAGTTGGGCAGGCGCGGCGGGGCGGCGAGCCAGCCGATGAGGACGCCGGCGCTGTTGGCGGCGAGGTCGAGCCATTCGGGAAAGCGGTCGGGGGTGAGGCCCTGCGCCAGTTCCATGGCCGCGCCCAGCGCGATGCAGGCCAGGGCCAGCCGGAAGCGCGCGGCACGGGAAAGGTAGAACTGCGACCACCAGGCCATGAGGCCGCCATAGGCGAGAAAGTGGCCGAGCTTGTCCCCGCCGGCCATGGCGGAGGGGGCGGCTGCCTGAAAGAGCGAGAAATACACGATGGCGGCGACGATGAGCCAGCCCGCCGCCTGCCAGAGCCGCCGCATCAGACTTTGCGGTAGGCGCGCGCCAGCAGGTAGAGGCCGATGGCGATCATGGGCAGGGACAGCCACTGGCCCATGCTGACGGTGTAGGACAGTCCGAAGATGCCGGCGTCCGGCTCGCGGAAGTATTCGGCAGCCGAGCGCAGCACGCCGTAGCCGACGAGGAAGGCGCCGGACACCGCGCCCAGCGGGCGGGCCTTGCGCGCAAAGAGCCACAGGATGACGAACAGCGCGAGGCCCTCGCCCAACGCCTGGTAGAGCTGCGAGGGGTGGCGCGCGAGGCCGTCGCCGGCCTGCGGAAACACCATGGCCCAGGGCAGGGCGGGATCGGCGACACGCCCCCACAGCTCGCCGTTGATGAAGTTGCCGAGGCGGCCGAAGGCCAGCCCCAGCGGCACCAGCGGCGCCACGTAGTCGGACGCGGCGAGCCAGGCCACCTGGTGCTTTCTGGCCCACAGCGTGACGGCGGCGAGCACGCCGAGGAGGCCGCCGTGGAAGCTCATGCCGCCCTTCCACACCGCGACGATCTCGGCCGGGTGGGAAAAATAATAGCCGGGCTCGTAGAACAGCACCTGCCCCAGGCGCCCGCCCAGCACCACGCCCAGTACGCCGTAGAACATGAGGTCGTCGAGGCCCTGTGCGGTCATGCCCAGTTCCGGGCGCATGGCCAGGCGCCGCTTGCCCAGCCACCAGAATTGCAGGAAGGCCAGCAGGTACATGAGGCCGTACCAGTGCACCTTGAGCGGGCCGAGGGAGAGGGCGACGGGGTCGAATTGGGGATGCACGAGCATGTCTTGTGGGGCCGGGGCGGGTAAAATGGCAGATCGATTATAGCTTTGCCGGAAGACAGCCATGCCCGAATACCGTTCCCGCACCACCACCCACGGCCGCAACATGGCCGGCGCCCGCGCCCTGTGGCGCGCCACCGGCATGAAGGACGAGGACTTTTCCAAGCCCATCATCGCCATCGCCAACTCCTTCACCCAGTTCGTGCCCGGGCACGTGCACCTGAAGGACATGGGTCAGCTGGTGGCGCGCGAGATCGAGGCCTTCGGCGGCGTGGCCAAGGAGTTCAACACCATCGCCGTGGACGACGGCATCGCCATGGGCCACGGCGGCATGCTGTATTCGCTGCCGTCCCGCGACTTGATCGCCGACAGCGTGGAATACATGGTCAACGCGCACTGCGCCGACGCCCTGGTGTGCATTTCCAACTGCGACAAGATCACCCCCGGCATGCTGATGGCGGCGATGCGCCTCAACATCCCGACTGTTTTTGTGTCGGGCGGGCCGATGGAATCCGGCAAGGCCGTGATCCACGGCAAGGTCATCCACCTCGACCTGGTGGACGCCATGGTGTCGGCCGCCGACTCGCACTGCAGCGACGACGAAGTCATGCAGATGGAGCGCTCCGCCTGCCCCACCTGCGGCTCCTGCTCCGGCATGTTCACCGCCAACTCCATGAATTGCCTGACCGAGGCGCTGGGGCTGTCGCTGCCCGGCAACGGCTCGCTGCTGGCCACCCATGCGGAAAGAAGGAACCTGTTCCTCGCCGCCGGCCGCCTGATCGTGAAGCTGGCGCGCCGCTACTACGAGCAGGACGACGCCTCGGCGCTGCCGCGCAACATCGCCACCTTCGCGGCCTTCGAGAACGCCATCGCCCTCGACATCGCCATGGGCGGCTCGACCAATACCGTGCTGCATCTGCTGGCGGCCGCGCACGAGGCCGGCGTCAACTTCACCATGGCCGACATCGACCGCATGAGCCGCAAGGTGCCGAATCTTTCAAAGGTGGCGCCCGCCACCCAGGAATACCACATGGAAGACGTGCATCGCGCCGGCGGCGTGATGGCGCTCTTGGGCGAACTCGACCGCGGCGGCCTCATCCACCGCGAGACGCCCACCGTGCTGTGCCAGTCCCTGGGCGAGCAGATCGAGCTCTACGACATCCGCCGCACCCGGAGCGAGGACGTCAGGCACTACTACAAGGCCGCGCCCGGCAACGTGCCGACGCAGGTGGCGTTCAGCCAGGACAAGCGCTGGCAGGAACTCGATCTCGACCGCGCCAACGGCTGCATCCGCGACATCGAGCATGCCTATTCCACGGAAGGCGGCCTCGCCGTGCTGTATGGCAATCTCGCCGAGCACGGCTGCATCGTCAAGACCGCGGGCGTGGACGAGAGCATCTGGAAATTCTCCGGCCCGGCGCGCATTTTCGAATCGCAGGACGCCGCCGTGGAAGCCATCCTCGGCGACCGGATCAGGGAAGGCGACGTCGTCGTCATCCGCTACGAAGGCCCGCGCGGCGGCCCCGGCATGCAGGAGATGCTGTATCCGACTTCCTATCTCAAGTCCAAGGGCCTCGGCAAAGCCTGCGCCCTCATCACCGACGGCCGCTTCTCCGGCGGCACGTCCGGCTTGAGCATCGGCCACGTCTCGCCGGAAGCGGCCGAAGGCGGCCTCATCGGCCTGGTGCAGGAAGGCGACCGCATCGAGATCGACATCCCGAAGCGCAGCATCAGCCTGGTGGTGCACGATGCCGAACTCGCCCGCCGCTGGGGCGAAATGGAAGCCAAGGGCAAGGACGCGTGGAAACCAGTGGAGCGCGAGCGCAGCGTTTCCGTGGCGCTGCGCGCCTATGCGGCCATGACCACGAGCGCCGCGTTCGGCGCGGTGCGCGACGTGACCCAAGTCGAAAGAAAAGACTAGTTAACACAGAGGAAGCAGAGGGAGCAGAGGGAAATTTTCAGAACGAATTCCTCTGATACCTCTGTTCCCTCTGTGTAAAAGATTTTTCTGGGAGGAGGCGGCATGAAGGCGATTCTGGTGGCGAATCCGAAAGGCGGCGCGGGCAAGACCACGCTGTCGATCAATCTTGCCGGCTGGCTCGCCGCGCAAGGCGAGGCGGTGAACCTGCTGGACATGGACCGGCAGAAATCCGCCGCCAGGTGGCTGGCGCGCCGCCCGTCCCACCTGCCCCCCATCGGCCTTGCCGGCAGCGGCAAGGAGCGGGCCGACTGGCTCGTCATCGACTCGCCCGCCGGACTGCACGGCAAGAATCTCGAACATGCCGTGAAGCTGGTGACGCGCGTGCTGGTGCCGATTACCCCCTCATTGTTCGACATCCAGGCGAGCCAGGATTTCCTGCAGACGCTGGCGGAAGAAAAGAAGGTGCGCCAGGGCAAAATCGCGATCGGCATCGTCGGCATGCGCATGGCCCCGCGCACGCGCGCGGCCGCGACGCTGGAGCAGTATCTGCACCGGCTCGAACTGCCGGTGATCGCCTATCTGCACGAAACCCAGCAGTACGTCAACGCCGCGTTCGAGGGCAAAACCCTGTTTGATCTGCCTCCCCACCTTGCCTATTCTGAGCGGGAGAGCTGGGCCCCGCTCGTCAACTGGCTGGCCTAGGGCCCCGCAAGTCGGCTAAAGCCCGGCCGCCGCGGCCGGGATGCCGCGCCATCCGCATTACAGAAATCGGTGGTTTGGCCGATTACATTGATTGGAAACCACTCGCCTCCTTCCCGTGACGCTCGAACGCTTCTTTGCCTTTGCGGGCCTCCTGCTCTTGACGGCAACTGCCCCCGGCGCCGCGGAGCCGCCGGTGCTGGTGCTGAACGACACCAACGAGGCACCCTACACCACTCCCGCGGGCGATGGCTTGGCTGATCAGGTGGCGGCCGAGGCCTTCCGCCGGGCCGGGGTCAGGCTCAAGCTGGTGCGGCTGCCGGCCGAGCGTGCGCTGATGAATGCCGACAGCGGGCTCGACGACGGCGCCCTGGCGCGCATCGCCGGGCTCGATGCGAACTATCCCAATCTGGTGCGCGTGCCGGAAAAGCTGCTCGACTGGACGTTCTGCGCGTTCAGCAAGGACGCCTCCATTCCCGGCCAGTGGGAGGCGATCCGGCAGCGCCCGACGGGATTCATTCGCGGCTGGAAAATCTACGAGCGCGGGATGGCGGGCGCCGAGCAGGTGCTCACCGCCGAGGATTCCGCGCAGCTGTTCCGGATGCTGCAGCTCGACCGTGTCGAGGTCGTGCTGTACGAGTGCCGGATGGGGCAGTATCTGCTGGCGCGCAGCGGCCTGCGCGGCATTTACCCGCTGGCGCCGCCGCTGGCGCGCAAGGAGATGTTCATCTATCTCAACAAGCGCCACGCCGCGCTCGCGCCCAAGCTTGCCGCGGCCCTGCGCGCGCTCAAGACGGAAGGGCTTTACGACCGCCTGTCCCAGGCCAGGCTGCGCCCGCCGGCGCTGGCGCGCGCACGATGAATCTGCCCAACGCGCATCCGCTGAAGTCGCCCTTGGCGCAGCGCCTGATTGTCGCGATCGTGCTGTTCAGCGTGGCGATCACCATCGTCATGACGGCGCTCGAGTTGCGCCAGCAATACCGGCACGATCTGGCCGGCATGCAGGCGCGCCTGCAGCGGACCGCCGAAGTGCATCTGCCGTCGCTGGCGCAGTCGCTGTGGGCGACGGGCAAGGACGAAATCCGCCTGGAGCTCGAAGGCATGGTGCGCGAGCCCAATCTCGTCTATGCCGCCGTGCTGGAGACTGGCCGGGTTTATGTGCAGACGGGAAATCGCGACGCCGCGGACCGGATCGAGCGCCAATATCCCCTGCGTTACGAATACCGCGGCCGGATGCGGGAAATCGGCACGCTGGTGGTGGCGGGCACCGCCGACGACATCATGGACGAGGTGCGGCGCGACGCGGTCATGGTGCTGGCGAGCAACGCCTTGCGCATCTTCCTGATCGCGATGTTTGTTTTCCTGCTGTTTCACCGCCTGGTCACCCGCCATCTCGCGAGCGCCGCGGAACAGTTCGGCCAGGTCGATCCGGCTGCGCGCTTCACGCCGCTGAAGCTCGAGCGCAAACCGGGCACGAGACCGGATGAACTGGATCAGCTGATCAAATCCGCCAACGTCATGCAGCAAAGGGCCTTCTCCGCGCTCAATGCGCTGCGCGACAGCGAGGAGCGGGTGCGCTTGCTGCTGGACTCGACCGCGGAGGCCATTTTCGGCGTCGACACCCAGGGCATCTGCATCTTCGCCAACCCGGCCTGCGTGCGCATGCTGGGTTATGCGAGCGAGCACGAGCTGATCGGCAGGAGCATCCACGAGCTGGCGCATCACAGTTATGCGGACGGCCGGCCGTATCCGATAGAGGAATGCCTGATCCGCAATGCCACCGCCGCCGGCCAGGCCTGCCACAGCAAGGACGAGGTGCACTGGCGGGCGGACGGCACCAGCTTCCCGGTCGAGTATTGGGCGCACCCGATGTACAAGCACGGCGAAATGGTCGGCGCCGTGGTGACCTTCGTCGACATCAGCGAACAAAAGCGCGCCGAGGCCGAGCTGCACCGGCTCGCCTACTACGACGCCCTCACCGGGCTGCCCAACCGCGCGCTGTTCAACGACCGCCTGCTCCATGCGCTGGCCGAAGCCAGGCGCCACAAGACCTTCGTCGCGCTGATGCTGCTCGACCTCGACCATTTCAAGATCATCAACGACACCATGGGCCACGACACCGGCGACAAGCTGCTGCGCGAGATCGGCCGGCGCCTGCAGCAGGGCGTGCGCGAGGGCGATACGGTATCGCGGCTGGGCGGCGACGAGTTCGCGCTGGTGTTTCCCGGCATCCAGGAAACCCTGGATGTCGCCCAGCTCGCGCAGAACGTGATGGCGCAGTTCGCCGCGCCGGTCGTGGTGGACGGCCGCGAAATATTCTGCGAGGCCAGCATCGGCATCGCGCTCTACCCCGCCGATACCGAGCTTGCGGATTCGCTGTTCCAGTTCGCCGATTCGGCGATGTATCACGCCAAGGAAAGCGGGCGCAACAATTTCCAGTTCTACTCCAGGGAAATGACCGCCAGCGTGCAGGCGCGCCTGCAGCTGGGAACCGACCTGCGCCGCGCGCTGGAGAAGAACGAGTTCTTCCTGAATTTCCAGCCGCAGGTCGATGCCCGCGACAGGCGGGTCACCGGCGCCGAGGCGCTGCTGCGCTGGCGCGACGGCGCCGGCGCGCTGGTGCCGCCGGCGCGTTTCGTGCCGCTGGCGGAGGACACCGGCCTCATCGTGCCGATCGGAAAATGGGTGCTGGAGGCATCCTGCGTGCAGCTCAAGCGCTGGCATGACGCCGGCCGCCGGGACATGATCGTTTCGGTGAACGTCGCCTCGCGCCAGTTCCGCGACCCGCAGTTTCCGGACATGGTCAGGCAGGCGATTGAGGCGGCCGACATTCCTCCGCTTGCGCTCGAACTGGAGATCACCGAGAGCATCCTGCTCGAGCACAGCGAGACCACGCTGCAGATACTCGACGAACTCAAGACCATCGGCGTGACCCTGGCGATCGACGATTTCGGCACCGGCTATTCCTCGCTCAGCTATCTCAAGCGCTTCCCCATCGACCGCCTGAAAATCGACCAGTCCTTCGTGCGCGACATCGTGACCGACAGCGAGGATCTAGCCATCGTCCGGGCCATCATCGCGATGTCGCAGGCGCTGTTTCTGGATGTCATCGCGGAGGGCGTGGAGAACGTCGAGCAGCTGGCCTTGCTGCTGCGCGAGGGCTGCAAGGACAGCCAGGGCTATTTGTTCGCGCGCCCGATGGATGCCGACAGCTTCATGCGCTGGCTGGCGACGCCCCCCGCTTTCCCTGATCGGAGCGGGGGGTAGCGTGCTTGCCGGGCGCGGCTATGCCGCCCGGTACAGCCAGCCGCGGCGCGCCAGCGCCTTTTCGATTTCCACGCCGATGAATACCAGCGAGGACAGCGCGAGGCAGGCGGCGAGCTCGCCCAGGCTGAGCGGCGCGGTCTTGAAGACGGGATTGAGCCAGGGCACATAGAGCACCGCCATCTGCAGCGCGAAAGTCAGCAGCAGGGCCGCGATCAGCGGCCGGTTCGACAGAATTCCCTGGGCGAACAGCGACTCGCGCTCGGAGCGGATCGCCAGCACGTGCCCGAGCTGCGACAGCGTCAGCACCGTGAACACCATGCTCTGCCAGTGCGCGCTGCCGGCGTGCAGCGCCCACGCCTGGGTCAGCAGGGTGACGCCGCCCATCAACAGGCCCACCCACAGAATGTGCTGCCACATGCCGCGGGCGAAGATGCTTTCCTTCGGCGGCCGCGGCGGCCTGCGCATGACGTCGCGCTCGGCGCGCTCGCCGGCGAGCGCGAGCCCCGGCAATCCATCCGTCACCAGGTTGATACACAGGATGTGGATGGGGAGGAGCGGGATCGGCAGGCCCAGGAAGGGCGCGAGGAAGATGGTCCAGATCTCCCCCGAATTGCTGGTCATGGTGTATTTGACGAACTTGCGGATGTTGTCGAAGATGCGGCGGCCTTCGCGCACCGCCTGCACGATGGTGGCGAAATTGTCGTCGAGCAGGGTCATGTGCGCGGCCTCGCGCGCCACGTCGGTGCCGCCGCGGCCCATGGCCACGCCGATGTCGGCCATCTTCAGCGCCGGCGCGTCGTTGACGCCGTCGCCGGTCATGGCGACGAACTCGCCCTGGTCCTGCAGCGCGCGCACGATGCTGATCTTCTGCTCGGGGTTGATGCGCGCGTACACCCGCACCGACGCCACCTCGCGCGCGAATTCCGCGAGGCTCAATCGCGCCAGCGCGCCGCCGCTCAGCACGCGGCCGCCGTCCTCGATGATGCCCAGGCGCACGGCGATGGCGCGCGCGGTGGCGGGATGGTCGCCGGTGATCATCACCGGGATGATGCCGGCCGCCTTGCAGGCGGCCACGGATTCCGCCGCCTCGGGGCGCGGCGGGTCGATGAGCCCGGCGAGCCCGAGGAAGCTCAGCCCGGCCTCCAGCGTGGCGGCGTCGAGCGCGTCGGGCACGGCCGGCAGACGCTTCAGCGCGAAGGCCAGCACGCGCAGGCCCTCTGCGGCCAGGCGCTCGGCCTCGTCCTGCAGCGCGGCATGATCGATCGGGGTCGTGCCATCCTGGCCGAGCTGATCGACGCACCGCGGCAACAGGCTCTCGGGCGCGCCCTTCACCAGCACGAGCACGCCGTCCCCATCCTGATGCAGGGTGCTCATGCGCGCGCGTTCGGCGTCGAAGGGGATCTCCGCCAGGCGCGGGTATTTTTCGCGCAGCGCCGCCTGGCCGGGTGCGGCCGCCTGCGCGGCGGCGAGCAGCGCGGTTTCGGTCGGGTCGCCGGCGAGCTTGCCGGCGGCATCGGCCACGGCGTCGTTGCATAGCGCCATCGCCAGCCCCAATTCGCGCCAGGGGGCTGCATCTGATTGCGGCAATGCGGAAAGCGCGTTGCCCTGCGCCCATACGCAGTCGACATGCATGCGATTCAGCGTGAGCGTGCCGGTCTTGTCGGAACAGATGTAGGTGACCGAGCCCAGCGTCTCCACCGCCGGCAGGCGGCGGATCAGCGCGTTCTGCCTGACCATGCGCGCCGCGCCGAGTGCGAGCGAGATGGTGACCACGGCCGGCAGGGCTTCGGGGATCGCGGCCACCGCGAGGCTCACCGCGGTGAGCAGCATCAACAGCGGCGGCTCGCCGCGCAGCCAGCCGGCGATGAAAATGATGGCGCAGATCGCCAGCACCGCCAGCGCCAGCGCCCGGCCGAAGCGCGCCAGGCGTTTTTGCAGCGGGGTCTTGCCGGCCTCGCTTGAGAGCAGGGTGGCGATCTTGCCCAGTTCCGTTTGCATGCCGGTCGCCACCACCAGGCCGCGCGCGCGGCCGTAGGTCGCGATGGTGCCCTTGTAGGCGAGGTTCACGCGGTCGCCGAGCGGCAGCTCGATTTCACTGAGCGGTGCGAGCTGCTTGTCGACGGCCTGCGATTCGCCGGTGAGCGCGGATTCGTCGACCTTGAGCGCCGCGATCTCGGTCAGGCGCAAATCGGCCGGCACGATGTTGCCGGCCTCCAGTTCCACCAGGTCGCCCGGCACCAGATCGGCGGCGTCGATCAGCAGCGGCCGGCCGCCGCGGAGCACCCGCGCCTGCGGGCTGGACAGTTTCTTCAGCGCCGTCATGGCGCGCTCGGCGCGGTATTCCTGGACGAAGCCGATGATGCCGTTGAGGATGACGATGACGACGATGGCGATGGCGTCCTGCGGCTCGCCGACGAAGCCGGCGATGAGCGCGGCGGCGATCAGCACCAGGATCATGAAGTCGGTGAACTGTGCGCCCAGCATGGCGAGCGGGTGGCGCCCGCCCTTTTCCTGCAGCACGTTCGGCCCGGCCTGGCGCAGGCGCGCGGCCGCGGTCGCCGGCGTCAGCCCCCTGACGAGGTCGCTGCCCAGGCGCGCGGCCGCGGCCGCGCGGTCGAGGCGGTGCCAGGGCGAGGCGTCGGATTCGCGGCTCATGAAAGAGAGCGGGACGGCGCGGCCCGCAGGCTGCGCGCGCGCAGCAGGCCGAAGCCGGTCAGCGCCGTGGCGCCGGGCAGGGCAAGAGCGGCGGGCTGGGGAAGCCGGGTGGCGGCAAGTTCTGGCATGGCGTGCGGTGTGCGTTTCCGGGCGGCGGCCAGCGCCGCTCCGATCGGGGCCGCATGCTCGAAGATTAGCACGGCGGCATTTGCGGCATTTGTCCGCTGCGCCGGAGCAAACGGCCGTTCAGTCCGGGGCGCGGTACATCGCGGCGCGCATCAGCAACATCGCCGTGACCGGCGAGGTGATGAGGATGAACAGCGTGATCAGCAGTTCATGGATGACCGGGCGGCCGGCCATCGCCGACGACAGCAGCATCGAAGCGATCAGCACGCAGCCGGCGCCCAGGGTGCTGCCCATGGTCGGCGCGTGGATGCGCGCGTAGAACGCGTTCAGGCGCAGCAGGCCGAGCGAGCCGACCACCGTCAGGAGGCCGCCGCAGACCAGCAGCGCCGCTGCCGGCAGCGCCGCCCACAGGGGGATGTCCGCCGCGTTCATGGCTCGATCACCTCGCCGCGCAGCAGGAACTTGGCCAGCGCCGTCGAGCCGACGAAGCCGAACAGCGCGATCAGCAGGGCGATGTCGAAATAGACCGCCGAGCCGGCGCCGATGCCCAGCATGAGGATGGCCAGCATGCCGTTGATGTAGAGCGTATCGAACGCCAGCACCCGGTCCTGGGCGGTGGGGCCGCGCAGCAGGCGGATCATGGCGAACAGCATGGCGAGGGCGAAGCAGGCCAGCGCGAAGTGCACGGCCCAGGGCAGGATCTGGTTCATTCGAAGATGTCCATGAGAGGGCGTTCGTAGCGTTGCTTGACCGTGCGCACCCAGGCCGCCTCGTCCTTTAGGTCGAGAACGTGCAGGGTCAGCACGTTGTTTTCCGCGTCATGCCCGGCCCACACCGTGCCGGGCGTGCCGGTGATGATGACGGCGAGCATCGCCAGGCCATGCGGATCGCGCATGTCGAGCGGGATTTTCACGAAGCCGATGGTGGGCTGGCGCCGCGAGGCGCCCAGGATGATGCGGCCGACCGCCAGGTTGGAGCGCACGATGTCGACGAGGACGTGCGCGATCAGCCCGACGGCGACATGCAGCCGCCGCGGCCAGGCGGGCAGCGGGCGCAACCTGGCGACGGCGGCGGTGATCAGCAGGGCGAAGACGATGCCGAGCACGATGTGGCCGGGCGAGGCGCTGTCGTTGAGTAGCAGCCACATCGCCAGCAGGAACACCGGCAGCACGGGAATCAGGGGGCGGCGCTTCATGGCGCGGCTCCCGGCGCGGGCAGCACGGCGCCGACGTATGTCTGGCCGTCATGCAGGGCGCGCGCCGTGGCATCGAAATAGCGCATGGCCGGCCCGGCGCCGAGCGCCAGCGCCAGGCACAGCAGCACCAGCATGGCCACCGGGCCCGCCTCGATCCACTGCAGGCGCGGCGCCGGCCGCTCGGTGTCCCAGAACACCCGCATGCCCAGGCGCGACAGGGCGATCACCCCGGCCAGGCCGGACAGCAGCAGCGCCGCGCCGAACAGGCCGGCGTGCAGCAGCGGCGCCTGGGGGGGCGCGGCGATGGCCGCGGCGAAGAGCGTGAACTTGCCGACGAATCCCGAGAGCGGCGGCAAGCCGGTCAACAGCAGCGCGCAGGAGAAAAAGGCGAGGCCGAGGAAAGCCATCGCCGCAGGAATCGCCACCCCGGCCATTTCGTCCGGATGCTCCGCGGCGTCCCTGTCTCCGAGCCCGAAGGCCTCGAAGCTGACGGCCAGCAGGTCGGCGCTCGCCGTGCGGCCGCGCTCGGCCATTTCGATGACCATGAAGAAGGCGCCGCTGGCGAGAACCGAGCTGACCAGGTAGTACAGCGCCGGCCCGGTCAGGGCGGTGCCGGTGAAGCCGAAGGCCGCGAGCAGCGTGCCGGACGACACGATCACCAGGAAGCCGGCGACGCGGGCGAGCTTCTGCGCCGCGAGCACGCCGACCGTTCCCGCCGCGATGGTCGCCAGTCCGCAATAGAAGAGCCAGTCTCCGCCGAACGGCGCCGGTGCGCCGGCGTCCTCGAGCAAGGTGGCGAAGCGCAACAGCGCGTAGACGCCGACCTTGGTCAGGATGGCGAAGACCCCGGCCACCGGCGGCGCGGCGGCGGCGTAGGCGCCCGGCAGCCAGAAATTCAGCGGCCAGGCGGCGGCCTTGACCAGGAACACGACGCCGAGCAGGGCCGCGCCAAGCTCGAACAGCGTGCGTTCATGGGCATCGAGCAGGGCGAGGCGCCGCCCCAGCTCGGCCATGTTGAGGGTGCCGGTCACGCCGTAGATCAGCGCGGCGGCGACCAGGAAGACCAGCGACGCCGCCAGGTTGACCGCGATGTAGTGCAGGCCGGCCTTCACGCGCATCGCGCCCGAGCCGTGCAGCACCAGGCCGTAGGATGCCGCGAGCAAGACCTCGAAGAAGACGAAGAGGTTGAACAGGTCGCCGGTCAGGAAGGCGCCGTTCAGCCCCATCAGCAGGAGCTGGAACAGCGGCAGGAAATGGCTGCCGGCGCGTTCCCAGCGCGCCAGCGAGTAAACCAGCGCGGCCAGCGCGAGCGTGGCGCTCAGCGTCAGCATGATGGCGGCCAGGCGGTCCGCCACCAGCACGATGCCGAAGGGCGCAGGCCAGCCGCCCAGCGCATAGACCCCGATGCCGCCTCCCCCTGCCGGCGCCAGGCGCCCGTCGGCCATGGCCAGCAGGGCGACGGCCGCTGCCAGCTGGGCGAGCGTGGCCGCCAGGGCGATGGCGGCGCGCGGGCGGCGGCGCGTCTCGCTCGGCGGCAGCAGCAGCACCGCGGCGAGCAGCGGCAGCAGCACGGGCAGGATGGGCAGGTGCTGGAGCCAGCCGCTCATGCGTCTTCCCCGCGGCGGCGCGGGCGGTGCGGCCGGCGCTTCATGGCTTCTCCGATTCGCGGCCGTCGACGTGGTCGGTGCCGCTCAAGCCGCGCGAGGCCAGCAGCACGACCAGGAACAGGGCGGTGGTGGCGAAGCCGATGACGATCGCGGTCAGCACCAGGGCCTGCGGCAGCGGATCGGCATACAGCGACGGATCGCTGCCGCGCGCCGCGTCGATCACCGGCGGGGCGCCGGTCCGCAGACGCCCCATGCCGAAGATGAACAGGTTGACCGCGTAGCCGAGCAAGGACAGCCCCATGATGACCTGGAAGGTGCGCGGCCGCAGCAGCAGGTAGATGCCCGATCCGGCCAGGGTGCCGATCGCCAGCGCCAGCACGATCTCCATCAGGCGGCCCCGCCGGCGGGCTTGCGGTGGTGGGCGCGCAAGGACTGGTGGGCGATGGCGATCAGCATCAGCACCGTCGCCCCGACCACCAGCAGGTACACGCCGAGGTCGAACAGCAGGACGCTCGACAGGTGCAATTCCCCGAGCAGCGGCAGTTCGCCGTGCCAGGCGAGGCTGGTCAGGAAGGGGGCGTCCGTCAACCAGGCGCCGAGGCCGGCGGCGGCGGCGGAGAACAGGCCGAGCGCCATCCAGGACAGCGGATGGATGCGAAGCTGGGATTCGACCCACAGCGTGCCGCCGACGATGTATTGCAGCAGCAGCGCCGTCGCCAGGATCAGGCCGCCGACGAAGCCGCCGCCCGGGGCGTTGTGGCCGCGCAGCAGGAAGAACAGCGAAACCATCATCGCCAGCGGCAGCAGCAGGCGCACCAGCACCGCGGGCAGCGCCAGATAGCCCGCCGGCAGCGTGGCGGCGGGATCGACGCCCGCCTCGGCGGCGGGGCCGTCCTGCTCGCGCTGCTGGTGCGGCAGCGGCACGCTTTCGGGGGCCGGGCGGAAGCGGCGCAGCAGGGCGAACACCGTCAGCGCGACGATGCCCAGCACGGTGATCTCGCCGAAGGTGTCGAAGCCGCGAAAGTCGACCAGGATCACGTTGACCACGTTGAGGCCGCCGCCCTGGGGCAGCGCCTGCTCGATGAAGAAGGGCGAGATGCCGTCCACCGCCGGGCGGCTCAGCACCGCGTAGGCGACGCCGGCGAGGCCCAGGCCCGCGGCGGCGGCCAGCAGCGCGTCGCGCAGCCGCCGCAGCCGCGTGCTCGCGGCACGGCTGCGCGCGTAGCGTGCGTCGCGGCGCGGCAGCCAGCGCAGGCCGAGCAGGATCAGCACCGCGGTGACGACTTCCACGGCGAGTTGCGTGAGCGCGAGGTCGGGCGCCGAGAGCCAGACGAAGGTCAGGCTGGTGGCGAGCCCGGCGCCGCCGGAAAAGATCAGCGCCGCGAAACGGTGATATTTGGCCTGCCAGGCCACGGCCAGGGCGCAGACGCCGCCGATCAGCCAAAGCAGCACGAACGCCGGATCGGCCGGCGTCGTCGGCCGCGTGCCCCAGGACAGGCCGTGCGTCAGCACCGGCAGCAGCGCGCCAGCGAGCGCGACGCCGACGAGCGCCAGCAATTGCATCTGCAGGCGCGGCGGCGACAGGCGCTCGATGAGCTGCGCTGCGCGCGCCGGCAAAGCCACCTGCAGCCGGTCGAACATGCGCTTGCCGTCGAGGTGCCCGAGCAGCGGCACGGTTTCGCGGCTGCGCCGCAGGAATACGCGGTAGAGCACGGCGCCGCCGGCCATGGCGCTGGCGCTCATGGCCAGGGGCAGGTTGAGTCCGTGCCACACCGCCAGGCTGTAGGCGGGCGCTTCGGCGCCGAGGATCGCGTCGGTCGCGGCGCGCAGGAACGGGCCGACGGTAAGCTCGGGGAAGATGCCGACCAGCACGCAGGCCGCCACCAGCAGGCCGCTCGGCAGCAGCATCCAGCGCGTGGGGTCGTGCGGCTCGCGCGGCAGATCCTGCGCCCGCGGGCCGAAGAACACCTGATGGATGAAGCGCAGCGAATAGGCCACGCTGAACATGCCGGCC
This sequence comes from Hydrogenophilaceae bacterium, assembly GCA_024709485.1. Lineage (GTDB taxonomy): Bacteria > Pseudomonadota > Gammaproteobacteria > Burkholderiales > Thiobacillaceae > UBA6918. The sequence goes on from JANJWO010000046.1 coordinate 14,742, forward strand.
AGCGTCGCCGCCAGCGGCAGGACGATGCGCTGCCAGTCGGGGCGCTCGAGAAACACGGTTTCGGCGAAGAACATCTCCTTGGACAGGAAGCCGTTCAGCAGCGGCACGCCCGCCATCGCCGCCGCCGCCACCATGGCCAGCGTCGCGGTGATCGGCATCGCCCGGTACAGGCCGGACAGGCGCCGCAGGTTGCGCGTGCCGGTTTCATGGTCGACGATGCCCGCGGCCATGAACAGCGAAGCCTTGAAGGTGGCGTGGTTGAAGATGTGGAACACCGCGGCGATCAGCGCCAGCGGGCTGTTCATGCCGAGCAGCAGGGTGATGAGCCCGAGATGGCTGATCGTCGAATAGGCCAGCACGCCTTTCATGTCCTGCTGGAAGTTCGCCAGATAGCCGGCGATCACCAGGGTGCACAGGCCGGCGCCGCCGATGATCCAGAACCAGGCGTCGGTGCCGGCCAGCACCGGCCACAGCCGCGCCAGCAGGAACACCCCGGCCTTCACCATGGTCGCCGAGTGCAGATAGGCCGAGACCGGCGTCGGCGCCGCCATCGCGTGCGGCAGCCAGAAATGGAACGGGAACTGGGCGCTCTTGGTCAGCGCGCCCAGCGCGATCAGGCCCAGCGCCAGCGGATACCAGGAATGCGCCTGGATCGCGTCGCGCGCCGCCAGCACGGTATCGAGGTCGTAGCCGCCGGCCATGTGGCCGAGCAGCAGCGCGCCGCCGAGCAGGGCGAGCCCGCCGGCGCCGGTCACCACCAGCGCCATGCGCGCCCCTTGCCGCGCATCCGCCCGGTGATGCCAGTAGGCGATCAGCATGAATGACGCGAGGCTGGTCAGCTCCCAGAACATCGCCAGCTGGATCAGGTTGCCCGACAGCACGATGCCGAGCATGGCGCCCATGAAGGCGAGGAAGAAGGAGAAGAAACGCGGCACCGGATCGGCCGGCGACATGTAGTAGCGCGCATACACCACCACCAGCGTGCCCATGCCGGTGACCAGCAGCGCGAACAGCCAGGCGAAGCCGTCCATGCGCAGGCTGAAGTCGAGGCCGAGCGCGGGCGCCCAGGGCAGGGTCATGCGCAGCACGCCCGCGGCGGCGACTTGCGGATACAGGCTGGCGACGAGCGCCGTGGCGGCGAGCGCGACCGCGCCGGCCAGCCAGGCTTCGGCATTGCGCGCGTTCGCCGGCAGCAAGGCCGCGCACACGCTGCCGAGAAAAGGGAGCAAAAGAATGAGGGTCAACGTCATGCCGCTAGTTTACAGAAACCCCCGCTGCACCACACCGCGCCGCCCTGCGCGGATGTCCTGCGAACGCCCGCGGATGAAGGCGCGCCGCGAATCGCCGACCGCGCGGCGCGCAAGGATTGCGCGGCCTCGCGTGCTGTCCGTCGCGCCTGATGCGGGCCGCTCAGGCGGCTGCCAGGCGGGTTCCCAGAGACGTGCGCCGGATCACGAATTTTTCCATTTCGGCTACGCAGAACACCAACAGCCCGGCCGCCAGCGCCTTGCCCCACTCCTGCGGCGACAGGTCGGCGGAGCCGAAGACGGCCTGCATGGCCGGGGCGTGCGTATAGGCAATCTGCAGGGGGATGCAGGCGGCGATCGCAAGCAATACATAACGGTTGCCGGTCAGCCCCGCCCAGTTCGTGACCGGCGCGAGGATGTGGCGGCTGTTGACGAGGTAGAGCATTTCCGCCCCCACCACCGCATTGACCGCCATCGTGCGCGCCGTTTCGAGGCTGGTGCCATCGTGCAGCTCCCACAGGAACAGGCCGAGCGCGCCGGCCATCATCAGCACCGAAACCATCAACACCCGCCAGATGAAGAAGCCGGAAAGCAGGGTTTCAGCGGGCGGCCGGGGCGGCCGATTCATGATGTCGCGCTCCGCCGGCTCGAACGCCAGGGCCAGGCCCAGGGTGCTGGAGGTGACCATGTTGATCCAAAGCACCTGGGCGGGGGTAAGCGGCAGCGCCAGCTCGAACAGGATGGCCGCGATCACCACCAGCGCCTCGCCGCCGTTGGTGGGCAGCATGAACAGGATGAATTTCTTCAGGTTGTCGTAGACCGCCCTGCCCTCCTGCACGGCGGTGGCGATGGTGGCGAAATTGTCGTCGGCCAGCACGATGTCGGAGGCCTCCTTGGCCGCCTCGGTGCCTTTCATGCCCATGGCGACGCCGACATCGGCGCGTTTCAGCGCGGGGGTGTCGTTCACCCCGTCGCCGGTCATCGCCACCACCTGGCCGTTGTCCTGCAAGGCCTGCACCAGGCGCAGCTTGTGCTCGGGATTGGCGCGGGCGAATACGTCGGCGTCCATGGCCGCGCGGCGGAGGTCGGCGTCATCCATTGCGGCGACATCCCGGCCGGTGACCGCCGGCTTGCCCGCGCCGATGCCGAGTTGCGCGCCGATCGCCCGCGCGGTTTCGACATGGTCGCCGGTGATCATCTTGACGCGAATGCCGGCGCGATGGCACGCCTGAACGGCGCGAATGGCTTCCTCGCGCGGCGGATCGATGAGGCCGACCAGGGCCAGCAGCGTGTATCCCGCTGCCGCGTCGGTAAAATCCAGCTTGTCCTGTTCCGGCGCCGCGCGCTTGCAGGCCAGGGCGAGGAGGCGCATGCCCTGAGCCGCCGTGGCGCTCCCCAGGCGATGCCAGGCGCCCGGGTCGAGGGGCGCGTCCGTGCCATCGGACTTCATCTGGAAGGCGCACATGTCGAGAATGCGCTCGGGCGCGCCCTTGACGAAAATCCAGGGCTCGCCGTCGCTGTCGCGGTGATGGGTGGCCATGAAACGATGCTGCGATTCGAACGGAATGACATCGAGCCGCGGCCACGCCGCATTGGCGGCATGCCGCGTCAGCCCGGCCTTGCCCCCCAGCACCAGCAAGGCGCCCTCGGTGGGGTCGCCCTCCACCCGCCACACTCCGTTCTCCTCGCGCAGGCGCGCGTCGTTGCACAGCACGGCGGCGCGGGCGGCCATCGACAGCGCGGGGTAGCGGTCGACATCGACGACATGGCCATCGAGGTGGAAATCCCCGGTCGGGCCGTAGCCGACGCCGCCGACCTCGAATACGTGGCCGGCGCAGATCACGCGCTGGGCGGTCATTTCGTTGCGGGTCAGCGTGCCGGTCTTGTCGGAGCAGATCACCGTCACCGAGCCCAGCGTCTCGACCGCCGGCAGGCGGCGAATGATTGCCTTGCGCCGCGCCATGCGCTGCACGCCGAGCGCGAGGGTGACGGTCATGATCGCCGGCAACCCCTCCGGGATGGCGGAGGCGGCCAGCGCCACCACCATCATGAACATTTCCGAGGGGGCATGGCTGCGCCACAGCACGCCGAGCGCGAAGGTCAGCGCGGACGCGCCGATGATGGCCAGCGCCAGCAAGCGGCCGAAGCGGTCTATCTGGCGCAGCAGCGGGGTGGGCTGGCTGCGGATGCCGGCGAGCATCTGGTTGATCCTGCCCAGCTCGGTGCTGCCGCCGGTGGCGACGACGATCCCCGTGGCCTGGCCGTAGACCACCACGGTGCCCGAATAGGCCATGCCAGCGCGATCGCCCAATGGCGTGTCGGCGCCCACCGGGTCGGCGTGCTTCTCGACTGGCAGGGATTCCCCGGTCAGCGCCGCCTCTTCGATGCGCAGCTCCTGGACCGACACGAGGCGCATGTCCGCCGGTACCCGGTCGCCGGATGCGAGAATGACCCGGTCCCCCGGCACCAGCTCGGCGGCATCGATCTCGCGCACGCTGCCGCTGCGGATCACCGTCGCGTGGGGCGACAGCATCGCGCGAATCGCATCGAGCGCCGCCTCGGCCTTGCCTTCCTGGATGAAGCCGAGGATCGCGTTGATCGCCACCGCGCCCAGCAGCACGCCGGTGTCGATCCAATGCCCCAGAAACGCGGTGATGACCGCCGCGCCCAGCATCACGTAAAGCAGGATGTTGTGAAACTGCATGAGCAGGCGCAGCAAGGGGCCGCGGCGTTTCGGCGGCGCCAGCCGGTTCGGCCCATGCAGCGCGATGCGCCTGGCCGCTTCGGCATCGCTCAGACCTGCCGTTCCGGTTTGCAGCATCTGCCCGAGCGCCGCGGGGGTCAGGGTGTGCCAGCTTGCCGGCGGTGGGTCAGCGGCAGGGGAGCCGGGTCGAGTGTAGTGCGCCAAGGCGAGCGTTCCGTTTTCTTGGGTTGCGGGGTTGATATTGATGCACCTGGCGCAATGGGGCAAGATGCAAGCCTGCGCCTGACCTGGCCGCGCGCACCTTGCTTTACCTTGATCGCCCCTGCCGAGGAGACCCCATGCCCCGCGCCCTGCTCGCCGCCACCGATTTCTCCGCGCCCGCGCGCCACGCGCTGGAGCGCGCCGCGCAGCTTGCCCAGGCGCACCCCGGCGCCCAGCTGCGGCTGGCGCATGTGGTCAGCGGATCGGGCCTCGACAAGCTGCGCCGTTTGCTTCCCGGCGAGGCCGGCAAGATGGAGGCGGAGCTGCTGGCGCAGGCCGGCAAGAACCTGGCCGAGCTGGCGGCCAGTCTGAGGTCGCGTTACGGCAGCCACATCGATACGGCGCTGGTCCAGGGCACGGTGCTGACCGCGCTCGCGGAACTGGCCGAAGCGCACCAGGCCGACCTGCTGGTGATGGGTGCGCGCGGCACGCATTTCGTGCGCGAAATGCTGCTCGGCTCCACCACCGAGCGCGTGCTGAGCAAGTCGCGCCGGCCCTTGCTGGCGGTCAAGCAGCGCCCGCTGTCGCCCTACCGGCGCGTGCTGGCGCCGGTGGATTTTTCCGGGCACGCCGCCACCGCCATCAATGCCGCGCATGCCTGGCTGCCCGATGCCGAGTTCGTGCTGCTGCACGCTTTCGAGGTCGAACTGGAGTCCACCTTCCGCTTCGCCGGCCTCGATGAGGAGCGCATCCACCACTACCGCATCCAGGCGCGCGAGGCGGCGCAGGCCGCGATGGAGGAATTCATCGCCAGGCTTGAGGTCCCGGCCAGCCGCCTGATGCGCCAGTTCGTGCACGGCCCGGCGACCTTGCGCATTCTCGAACAGGAGCAGGGGCTCGATGCCGACCTCATCGTCATGGGCAAGCACGGCCAGTCGGTGATGGAGGAGCTGCTGCTGGGCAGCGTCACCAAGCACGTGCTGGCGCACTCCGCGAGCGACGTGTTCATCGCCGGGCATTATTCGTGAGCCGCGATAGCCGGCCGGCCAATCATCTGGCCGGCGAGCCCTCGCCCTACCTGCGGCAGCACAGGCACAATCCCGTGGACTGGTATCCCTGGGGGCCGGAGGCGCTGGACAGGGCGAAGCGCGAGGACCGGCCGATCCTGCTGTCCATCGGCTATTCCACCTGCCACTGGTGCCACGTCATGGCGCACGAGTGCTTCGAGGACGCGGAAGTCGCGGCGGTGATGAACAAGTTGTTCGTCAACATCAAGGTCGACCGCGAGGAGCGCCCCGACCTCGACCAGATCTACCAGCAGGCGCACAACCTCCTGACCGGCCGCGCCGGCGGCTGGCCGCTCACGGTGTTCCTCACGCCCGATCAGGTGCCGTTCTTCGCCGGCAGCTACTTTCCCAAGGTTTCGCGCTACAACCTGCCGGGCTTCGTCGATCTCATGGAACACATCACCGAAGTTTTCCGCACGCGGCGCGCGGACATCGAGGCGCAGAACCGGGAAGTGCTCGCCGCCCTCAAGACGGCGCCGCGCCCCCTGGCCGCCTTGCCCGACGCCGAGGTGCTGGGCCGCGCCACGGCCGATCTCGCGCGCGCCTTCGATCCGGCGCACGGCGGCTTCTCGCGCGCGCCCAAGTTCCCGCGCCCGGGCGAGCTGGAATGGCTGGTGCGCGAGGCCTGGAACGGCGACGACGGCGCGCGCCGCATGCTGCTGTTCACCCTGGAAAAAATGCTGCGCGGCGGCCTCTTCGACCAGCTGGGCGGCGGCTTTTTCCGCTACGCCGTGGACGAGCGCTGGCAGATCCCGCATTTCGAGAAAATGCTCTACGACAACGGCCCGCTGCTGGGCCTGTGCGCCGACGCCTTCGCGCTGTCCGGCAATCCCCTGTTCGCGCGCGCGGCCGAACTGAGCGTGGCATGGCTCGCGCGCGAGATGCGCGCCCCGCAAGGCGGCTTCTACGCCGCGCTCGACGCCGACTCGGAAGGGCACGAAGGCCGCTTCTACGTGTGGACGCAGGCGCAGGCGCGCGCGGCGCTCGGCAGCGAATACGAACAGGCCGCGCCCGCCTTCGCGCTCGATGCGCCGGCCAACTTCGAGGACACGCACTGGCACCTGCAGCTTGCCGGCGAGCCCATGGACCCGGTGCTCGAAGCGGCGCGGCAGAAGCTTTTTGCCGCGCGCGAAGCGCGCGTGCGCCCGCACCGCGACGAAAAAATCCTCACCGCCTGGAACGCCCTGATGATCAGGGGCCTGGCGCATGCCGGCCGCCTCATGCAGCGCCAAGGCTGGATCGACCTGGCCCTGCAGGCGGCGGACTTCGTGCGCGCCAGGCTGTGGCGCGCGGGCCGGCTTTATGCGAGCCACGCCGGCGGCGCGCCGCGCCTCAACGGCTATCTCGACGACCACGCCTTCCTGCTCGACGCGCTGCTGGAGCTGATGCAGGCGCACTACCGGCCGGCGGACATGGCCTGGGCGCGGGAGCTCGCCGAGGCCCTGCTCGCCAACTTCGAGGACAGCGAGGCGGGGGGCTTCTTTTTCACCAGCCATGACCACGAGGCGCTGATCCTGCGCCCGCGCAACGCTTTCGACCAGGCCGTGCCCGCGGGCGCCGGGGTGGCGGCCCACGCCCTCGCGAGCCTGGGCAAAATACTCGACGAGCCGCGCTACCGGCGCGCCGCCGAGCGCACCCTGGCCCACCACGGCGCGGAACTGGCCGAGATGCCGGTCGCCTCCACCTCGCTGCTCGCCGCGCTGGCGGAGCTGCGCCAGGATCCCGGCCTGTTGGTGGTGCGCGGCCCGGAATCCCAGCTCGATGCCTGGAAAGCCCTGGCCGGGCGCAAGCCGCCGCAAACCCTGATGTTCTTCCTGGCCGACCCGCTGGCCGGGCTGCCGGCGAGCCTCGACAAGCCGGCAAGCGGCCGCGCCGCGGCCTGGCTTTGCCGCGAGGGGCGCTGCCTGGCGCCGGTGGCGCGGCCGCAAGACCTCGAACTTTAGCGCAGGCCGCGGGTCAGCCAGAGTGGTTTGACCGCCATTGCGGCTTTCGGGCACGATGGCGCCATGACACAACGAGGAGAATCCGCATGATCCTGCGCCTGTCTGCCGCGCTGCTATTGTTTGCCGCCTTGCCCCTGCCCGCCGCCGAGAGCCAGGCACCCAGGCACGGCAGCTACTACGGCGGCAAGCACACCGACTACCCCGCCTGGTTCAAGGAGAGCTTTCTCGACCTGCGCGAGGACGTCAGCGAGGCGCGGCAACACGGCAAGCGTGTGGTGCTGATGTTCACCCAGGACAACTGCCCGTACTGCAACCTGCTGGTCGAGCGCAATCTTTCCCAGCGCGGCATCGAAAGCACGCTCAGGCAGAAATTCGACGTCATCGCCGTCAACATGTGGGGCGACCGCGAAATCACCGGGCTGGACGGCAAGCCCTATTCCGAGAAGAGCTACAGCGCCGCGCTGAAAATCCAGTTCACCCCCACCCTCCTGTTCCTCGACGAAGCGGGCAACGCCATCCTGCGCCTGAACGGCTATGTGCCGCCGGGCCGCATGCAGGCCGCGCTGGACTGGGCGGGCGGGCGGATGGAGAAGCGGCAGGCGTTCCGCGATTTCGTCGCGGCGCGCGAAGCCGGCGCCAAGGCGTCGGGCGCACTCATCGGCGAGCCCTACTTCAAGCACACCCTCGACCTGCGCCGCACGGGCGCGGGTGCGAAGCCGCTGGCGGTGTTCTTCGAGCAGAAGGATTGCCCGGATTGCGAGGTGCTGCACCGCCGCGTGCTGGTCGATCCCGAACTGCGCGCCGAGCTGGACAAGTTCGACAACGTGCAGCTCGACATGTGGTCGCGCGAGGCCGTCACCACGCCGGACGGCAAGCGCCTGCCGGTGCGCGAGTGGGCGCGGCAGCTGGGGGTGAACTACGCGCCCGGCATCGTGCTGTTCGATGCCGGCGGCCGCGAGGTGATCCGCTGGGAATCGTCCTTCCGCGTGTTCCACACCCTGGGCATGTTCGACTACACCGCGTCCGGCGCGTACCGCCAGGAGCCCAGCTTCCAGCGCTTCCTGTCGGCGCGGGCCGAGCGCATCCGCGAGTCGGGGCGCGACGTCAACATCTGGCGCTACGCCGACGAGCCGCTTGCGCCGGCGGCGCAATGAGTTTTTCGCCGCTTGCCGCGGCTGCTAAACTGGCCGCCCGACCGACCCCGCCCGATTGACCGAGCATGAATCCGACCACCATTCAAATTGTCGGGGCGGCGATTTTCGCCATCGCCGTCCTGCACACCTTTTCCACCAAGTTTTTCGAGCACCTCGCCCACACCAGCAAGCGCCACGGCGGCATGTGGCATCTGCTGGGCGAGGTGGAGGTGGTGTTCGGCTTCTGGGCCATGGTGATGATGGTCTGGATGCTGGTGCTGGAAGGCAAGGAGCCGGCCACGCAGTACCTGGACACGCGCAATTTCACCGAGCCGATGTTCGTGTTCGCCATCATGGTGGTGGCCGGCAGCAAGCCCATCCTCGACCTCGCCGCCGGACTGGTCGGGCTGGTGGCGAGCTTCATTCCGCTGCGCGGCAGGATGGCGACCTATTTCGTGCTGCTCTGCGTCGTGCCGCTGCTGGGCTCCTTCATCACCGAGCCGGCGGCGATGACGCTGGCGGCGCTGATGCTGCGCGAGCGCTTCTTCGGCAAGCAGGCCTCGGCCAAGTTCAAATACGCCACCATCGGCGTGCTGTTCGTCAATATCTCCATCGGCGGCGTGCTGACGCCCTATGCCGCGCCGCCGGTGCTGATGGTGGCCGCCACCTGGGGCTGGGACCTTTGGCACATGCTCGCCCACTTCGGCTGGAAGGCCGCGCTCGCCGTGCTCATCAACGCGCTCGCGGTGACGATGCTGTTCGCCGGCGAATTGAAATGGAGCGCCGCCGGCGCGGAGCCGCAGCGTGATTCCACGCCCTGGACCGTGATCGCCATCCATCTCATGTTCCTCGTCGGGCTGGTGGTGTTTTCGCACCACCCCGCGGTGTTCATGGCCCTGTTCCTGTTTTTCATGGGCTTCGCCTCGGCCTATCCGCGCTACCAGGATCGCCTGATCCTGCGCGAGGGCCTGCTGGTGGCCTTCTTCCTGGCGGGCCTCGTGGTGCTGGGCGGGCAGCAGGCATGGTGGCTGCAGCCGCTGCTGGCCGGCATGGACGCGAACACGGTCTACTTCGGCGCCACCGCGCTCACCGCCATCACCGACAATGCCGCGCTCACCTATCTGGGCTCGCTGGTTGAGGGGCTGTCGCCGGAGTTCAAGCATGCCCTGGTGGCCGGCGCGGTGACGGGCGGCGGCCTCACCATCATCGCCAACGCGCCCAACCCGGCGGGCGTGTCGATCCTGAGAAAGCATTTCGAGGACGAGGCGGTGCATCCGCTGGGCCTGTTCATCTCCGCCCTGCCGCCGACCCTGGTGGCGGTGCTGGCGTTCCGGCTGCTGTGAATGCGCGGGGCTCAACCCGTCGTGCGGCGGCCAACTTTGGCAGGGGGCGCCATCCGGGTTATGCTTCGCATCGACATGCCGCCGGGAACCCGTTCCCGGCATGACACTCTTACACAACGCATTGTTTTGAATACCTGACGAGGAGCCTTATGAATCCGCAAGCCACTTCCATCAGCCGCAGCCAGACCTCCGTGCTGGCCAGCAACAAGGTCCTGCGCAACACCTACATGCTGCTGGCCATGACGCTGCTGTTCAGCGCCGTCACCGCCGGCGTGTCCATGGCGCTGAACGCGCCCTACGGCGTCAGCCTCGGCACCAGCATCGCCGCGCTGGTGCTGCTGTGGTTCGTGGTGCCGCGCACCGCCAATTCGGGCGCCGGCATCTTCGTGGTGTTCGCCCTCACCGGCCTGCTCGGCTTCGGTCTCGGCCCGATCCTGAACCATTACCTGCAGATGCCCAACGGCCCGCAGGTGGTCATGTCCGCGCTGGGGATCACCGGCCTGGTCTTCGTCGGGCTGTCGGCCTATGCGCTGGTGTCGCGCCGCAATTTCAGCTTCATGGGCGGCTTTCTCATGGCCGGGGTCATGGTGGCCTTCCTCGCCGGCCTGGTCGCCTTCGGCGCGGCCGCCTTCGGCTATCCCATGCCCATGCTGTCGCTGGCGGTGTCCGCCATGTTCGCGCTGCTGATGTCCGCCATGATCCTGTGGCAGACCAGCGAGATCATCCATGGCGGCGAGACCAATTACATCCTGGCCACGGTCAGCCTCTACGTCGCCATCTACAACCTGTTCACCAGCCTGCTGCACCTGCTCGGCTTCGCCAGCAACGAGTGAGGCATGCCGGTCTGCGGCAAGCGGCCGCAGACCGGAAAACCCCTGCGCTCACGTGGCGATTTGCCGCCTGTCGCGGCAGAACAAATTGCCAGCCAATTTTGGTAGACAAATACCATCGCCACGCTTTGTTTTAGGATTGCTTTATCGTAATATTCGAATCGAAGCGGCAGGCCTGCCGCCGTTACTTCAAAACTCTCTGGAGAACTGCAATGAAAGCTGTTGTGATGTCCGCGGTCGCCGCTCTGGCGTTGGGTATGTCCGGCATGGCTTCCGCCGATGGTCTGGCGCTGGCGCAGAAGAATGCCTGCATGTCCTGCCATGGCATTGACAAGAAAATCGTCGGCCCCGCCTACAAGGAAGTGGCCGCCAAATACAAGGGCGACAAGACTGCCGAAGCCAAGCTCATCGCCAAGGTCAAGGCCGGCGGCAAGGGCGTCTGGGGCCAGATTCCGATGCCGCCCAACCCCCAGGTCAAGGACGACGATGTCAAGAAGATCGTCGAATGGGTCCTGTCGCTGTAAGCGGATTCACGACGCATCCCATGCAAAAGCCGGCGCAAGCCGGCTTTTGTTTTTTCCCGCGTCCTCCGCTCAGACCAGGGGCAGCAGGCCGATCAGATTCAGGAACACCAGCACGATCGCGGCGGGCGCGACATAGCGGGTGACGAACAGCCAGCGCCGATAGTTGCACTCGTTCAGCGCCAGCTCTTCCTGGGCGTGCGCCGCGCGCATGACCCAGACCGCGAACAGCGCCATCAGCAGCCCGCCCAGGGGCAGCATGATGTTGGTGGTGAGCTTGTCGAGCTGGTCGAAGAAATTCAGCCCGAAGAGCGTGATGTCGCTCCAGGCATTGAAGGACAGCAGCACCGCGATGCCGAGCAGCCAGACCAGCCCGCCCACCAGCAGCGCGGCGCGGGCGCGGCCCAGCCGATGGCGCTCGATCAGCCAGGCGACCGCGGGCTCGACCAGGGAGATCGAAGACGTCCAGGCGGCGAAGGCCAGCAGGATGAAAAACAGCGTGGCGAACAGCGTGCCGCCCGGCATCTGCCCGAAGGCGATCGGCAGGGTCTGGAAAATCAGGCCGGGCCCCGAGGCCGGCTCCAGGTGGTTGGCGAACACGATGGCGAAAATGGCGACGCCGGCGATGAGCGCGATGGCGGTGTCGGTGAGCACGACGTAGAAGGCGGCGCGCGCGATCGAGACGTGCCGCTGCAGGTAGGAGCCGTACACCATGACCGCGCCCATGCCGAGGCTGAGGGTGAAGAAGGAATGGCCCATGGCGGAAAGCACGGCGCCGGGCGTGATCCTGGAAAAGTCCGGGCGGAACATGAAGTCGAGCGAGCGGTCGATGTCGCCGACCGCGAGGCTGTAGCCGAGCAGGATGAGCAGGATCGCGATCAGCCCCGGCATCATGATCTTGTTGGCGCGCTCGAGTCCCGAGGTCACGCCCTTGGCCACCACCAGCATGGTCATGAACATGAACGCGCTGTGCCAGAACAGCAGCTCGAAAGGGTCGGCAAGGAAATCCAGGAAGGCGCCCTGCGCCTGCGCCCCCGTCATGCCCGCGAAGCTGCCGCTCGCCGCGCGCAGCCCGTAATCCAGCACCCAGCCCGCGACCACGCTGTAGAAGGCGAGGATGAGCACGCCGGCGGCAATGCCCAGGTAGCCGACGCCTTGCCACCACCGGGAGCCGCCGGCTTCCGCCGCCAGATAGGCCATGCCGTCCACCGGATTGCGCTGGGCGCGCCGGCCCAGCATGATTTCCGTCATCATCAGCGGCAGGCCGATCAGCGCCACGCACAGCAGGTACACCAGCACGAAGGCGCTGCCGCCGTTGGTGCCGGTCATGTAGGGAAACTTCCAGACGTTGCCGAGGCCCACCGCCGAGCCGGCGGTGGCCATGATGAAGGCCCAGCGGTTGCTCCAGTGGCTGCGCATCACTTGCCGAAGTAGCGGTCGGTCTCTTGCTTCACGATTTTCGACAGCATCAAGAGCGCGATCAGGTTGGGGATCGCCATCATGCCGTTCATGAGGTCGGAGAAGTTCCACACGAATTCGAGCTTCATCATCGCGCCGATGATGACCACCGCCACGAACACCACCCGGTAGATGCGGATGGAGCGCGCGCCGGCCAGGTACTCGACCGCCTTTTCGCCGTAGTAGCTCCAGCCCAGCAGGGTCGAATAGGCGAACAGCGCGGTGGCGATGGCGACCAGGATTTCGCCGCCGGCGCCCAGGGTTTCCGCGAAGCTCAGGCTGGTCAGATGCGCCGCGTCCACGCCCTCGGTCCACGGCGTGGCGGTGAGGATCACCAGCGCGGTCATGCTGCACACCACCAGGGTGTCGATGAAGGTCTGGGTCATGGACACCAGTGCCTGGGTGACCGGGTCCTTGGTGCGCGCGGCGGCGGCGGCGATGGGCGCGGAGCCGAGGCCGGACTCGTTGGAGAACACCCCGCGCGCCACGCCGAAGCGGATGGCCGCCGCCACCGCCGCGCCGGCAAAGCCGCCGCCGGCCGCGATCGGGTTGAAGGCGTGATAGAAGATCAGGCCGAGCGCATGCGGGATTTCACTGGCATTCAGCGCCAGCACGATGAGCGAGGCGATCACGTAGCCGAGGATCATGAACGGCACCAGGAAGGAAGTGAAGCGGCCGATGGACTTGATGCCGCCCAGGATCACCAGGCCGGTCAGCAGCATCAGGGTCACGCCGGTGACCCAGGGCGTGATGTTGAACACCGACTGGAAAATGCCCGCCACCGCGTTGGCCTGGGTCATGTTGCCGATGCCGAAGGCGGCGAGCGCGGTGAACAGCGCGAACAGCCAGCCCAGGGTGGGCAGATTGCAGCCCTTGGCGAGGTAGTACATGGGGCCGCCGCGCATGCCGTGCTCGCCGTGCTCGCGGTATTTCACCGCCAGCACCGCCTCCGAGTACTTGGTGGCCATGCCCACGAGGCCGGTCATCCACATCCAGAACACCGCGCCCGGTCCGCCCAGGGTGATGGCGGTGGCGACGCCGACGATGTTGCCGATGCCGACCGTGGCCGCCAGCGCGGTCATCAGCGCGGCGAAATGGCTGATGTCGCCGGCATGGCCGTGGTCCTTGTGGAACACAAGCTTGAAGGCGTGTCCCAGGACGCGGAACTGCATGCCTTTCAGCAGAATGGTGAGGTAGAGGCCGGTGCCGACCAGCAGGATCAGCATGGGCGGTCCCCACACCCAGCTCGACAAAGTGGCAACCAGCGATTCGATGGCCTGCATGGTGCGTTTCTCCCCTGTTGTTTGCGGGGAGTATAACGGGATATTCCCGCGTCTTGGCCGGCCGCGGGCGTTGCGGGGCGCCTGCCCCTAGAACCGCACCAGGCCGTTCTCGGTCAGGATCATGTCCAGGCGCACGTCCCAGGCCTCGGCCGGCACTTCGCGCAATTCCTGGCAGGCGTAGGCCACGCCCACCAGCAGCGGCCTGCGCCAGCGGCGGCGGCTGCGCAGGTAGGCGAGCGTCGCGTCGTAATAGCCGCCGCCCATGCCCAGGCGCCGGCCCCGGTTGTCGAAGCCCACCAGCGGCAGCAGCATGACGTCGAGCCAGCGCGCATTCATCAATTCTCGGCTGTGCGGTTCGATGATGCCGTAGCGGTTGCGGGTGAGGCCGTGGCGGCCGTCGAGCCGCGCGAAGCGCAGCGGCTGCGCGATGCGCTGCGCGGTGATGGGCAGATAGCAGTCCTTGCCCATGTGCAGGGCCTGGTTCAGCAGCGGCAGCACGTCGAACTCCGCGCCCACCGGCAGATAGAAGCTCCAGCGCCGGCCCTTCAGGAACAGCCCCGCGCGCAGCGCGCGGCGCAGGGCCTGGCGCTCGGCGAGGCGGCGATAGCCCGGCGCCAGCGCGGCGCGCGCGGACCGCGCCTGTTTGCGCAGGGATTTTTTGTCCGGCTTTTTCATCCTGGAAAAATGGGCTCAGCCAAGAGGCGCACGGAACGAACGCCAGGCAAGCGCAAGGAGGAGGCGCAGAACCCCCCAAAAGCGTTCACGGAGAGGCAGGGAAAAACATGCGAGGCAGCAAGGACGACTCCCTTGCCCCGCCTAACCGCTCCGATATTGAGTTTTTCTCGGCGACGCTGCGTCTCTGCGTTCAAGGATTCTTGTCCGGAAGAAAAGTCCCCCGCCTGTGCCGTGCTTGCCGGCAGACTCTTGAACCTGGGTTCAAGATGGCTGCAGCCTGAGGCGCTTCGGGCGCACAAGACGTGTTGCGCGCACACCCACACCGGAATTGGCCGCGGCCTTGCACGTATGCATTGGTTCAGAGAAATTGCAGACAAGCTCGAACACCGCAGGGGGCGAATAGAGTGTAGCAGAAGCCCGGCCCGCTGAGGCAAGGAAATCAGGGCTGGTCGAAGAGACGGTCCTGGTCGGCCAGGGCGCGGTCGAGTTCGGCTTCCATGGCCGCGAGCTTTTCGCGGTATTCCGCCTCGCGGCCGCTGCCCGCGCCGGAAAACAGCAGCTCGTGCGCGATGTTGAGCCCCGCCATCATGGCGATGCGCTCGACGCCGATGGCCTTGCTGTTCTCGCGGATGTCGCGCATCTTGGTGTCGAGATATTCCACCGCGGCGATCAGCTGCGGCTCGTCCTCCTTGCTGCAGGGAACCTTGAAGCTGCGGCCCAGCAGGCTGATCTCGATGGTGCGCGGCGTGGTCATTGGGCGGGCAGGCTGTCGATGAGGGTTTCGACCCGGGTCTTGGCTTCGTCCAGCCGGGCGCCCATCAGCTTCACCTTCTGCTGGGCGGCGGCCAGTTCCTGGCGCAGGTTCTGGTTCTCCTTGCGCAGGCGCTGGCACAGCTCGGCGGCGAGCTGGATTTTCTGCGCCAGGGAGGCCAGTTCCTTGTCCATTGAAAAACTATAACCCATCCGCCGGATTTTTTGTCATCCGCGCAATGCGGTTAAAATGCGCGCTTCAGGTGCCCCGCCCGACTTCACGCGGCCGGGGTTAAACGGGAAACAGGTGCGGCCTCAATTCAAGCCCAATCCTGTGCTGCCCCCGCAACGGTCAGCAGGCGCGGGTGCGCCCACACGCCACTGGGAGGTTTCCGGGAAGGCGGCGCATCAAATCCTGCGAGCCCGGATACCGGCCTGGAACGGCTATTTGCCGCCCCCAACCCGCCAGCGGGGACCCTGGCGCTGAAAACAGGAATTACATCATCATGCCGTACCGTCCTGCCGCGCTTGCCGCGGCGCTAGCCATTGCCTTGCCCATTCATGCCGAAGACGTGCCTGTCTTTTTCGGCGAAACCATCGTTGTAACGCCAACCCGCTTCCAGGATTCCGCGAGCGACCGCGCGGCCAATGTCACGGTCATTACCCGCGCGGAACTCGAGCGCAACCCGGCGCAGACGCTGCCGGAAATCCTGCAAGACTACGCCGGCATCGGCATGCGCGACCTGTTCGGCAACAACGCCGCCAACAGCACGGTGGACATGCGCGGGTTCGGCGCCGCGGCCGACCAGAACACCCTGGTGCTGGTGGACGGCGTGCGGCAGAACGACATTGACTTGTCCGGCGTGGTCTGGACCTCCATCCCGCTGTCGGCCGTCGAGCGCATCGAGATTGTGCGCGGCGGCAACAGCGTGCTGCACGGATCCGGCGCCGTCGGCGGCGTCATCAACATCATTACCCGCTCGCCCATCGGCAAGCCGGCCGAGGCCGGCTTTGGCATCCGCGCCGGTAGTTACGCAACGCGCGATATCCAGGTTTTCGGCAGCATGGCCGGCGACCAGGCGGGCTTGAGGCTTACCGCCAAGCATTACGAGTCGGATGGTTATCGCGACAACAACCGGAACGAACAGGACAGCTTCTATGGCGATGCGCGCTGGAAGTTGAGCCAGGGCGAGCTGATTCTCAAGTTTGGCGCGGACACGCAGGACACTCGCCTTCCCGGACAGCGTTTCGTGCAGCCCAGCATCGGCTTGAACGAGCTGACCGACCCGCAAGGTACATCGACGCCCAACGACTGGTCGAAGCGCGACGGCTGGCAGCTCGCGCTGACGGGCGATTTCAGGCTGGGCGGCCACGATGCCGTGGTCGACCTCGCCTACCGCCACAAGGCGCAGGACTCCTATTTCGATTACGGCTATGGCTATGCATCCAAGCCGGAGAGTGTGCTTGGCATGCTGACCTTGTCGCCGCGCATCAAGTTCAACTTCGACCAGCCGGCGGCGCAGCACGCGCTGACCGTCGGGGCTGACCTGGCGCAATGGGACTACGATCTGACGGCCGCCGAGTTGTCCCCCGCGGGCGTGTCGACCAACCGAGTCAATGCCAGGCAGCGCAACGCAGCCGTGTACGTGAAGGATGATCTGCGGCTCGGCCCGGCGCTCAGTCTGCTGGGCGGGGCGAGGATCGAGCAGTTCTCAATTCGCGGAGACGACCGCTACCGCAGCACGGACCCGTTCGGTTTCGGTTCCGCCGCGCCCGCGGGCAGCCAGGACGAACGCGAATACGCCTGGGAACTGGGCCTGCGCTATCGCCTGGGCGCGGGACAGTCGGTGTTTGCCAAGGCCGGCAGGAGCTTCCGCTTCGCCACGGTGGACGAGGTGTATGAATACGCGCCCAGCTATGCGCACGAGTTCCAGTTTCTCAAGCCGCAAACCGCGCACGATCTGCAGCTCGGATGGGAAGCCGGCACGGCCAGACAAGGCGCGCGCGCGGCGCTCTACTACATGCGCGTCCGGGACGAAATTCATCTCGACCCCTACAACGCCGGCATCGGCAATACAAATCTCCCGCCTTTGCAGCGATACGGTTTGGAACTCGAAGGACGAAAGATCTGGGGTCCGGTACATGTTTCGGCCGCTTACACCCTGGCCCATGCGAAATTCACCGGGGGGTATTTTGATGACCTAAGCGGCACTGGCACGCTGGTGAGTCTAGACGGCAACAACGTGCCGCTTGTTCCGCGGCACAAGCTATCGGCGAACATCGCCTGGAGGATGTCGCCATCGCTAAGGCTGCTGACCTCCGCCAACTACGTTAGCGACCAATACATGGACAATGACGAACCCAACACGTTGGGAAGGAAAATTCCGGCCTATGCAGTGGTCGATGCCCGACTGGAGTTCAAGTCGGGCAACTGGACCTTGGCGGCAATGGCGAACAATCTGTTTGACGAAGCCTATTACACCTACGCCGTGCGCAGTCAATTCACCTCCGACCGTTACGCCGCCTATCCGCTGCCGGGGCGAAATTTCTTCTTGCAGCTGGCCTACGCGCCGAAATAAGGCTCACTCTCCCAGCGCAACTGCAGCGTGCGGTCGGGCGCCAGCTCGACCCGGCTGCCGAGGTGCCTGCATTCGTCATCCAGCCTGTGCGTCAGCCATGCGGCCTCCTCCTGCGAGGAGGCGTTCAGCCGCAGGCGCCGTCGCGTCACCGCCCGCATGGCGAGTTTCTGTAAATGCCCGCTGCCGTCGAGCGTCGCGAAATACATGAGGCCGAGTTCGCCGCGGTAGAGGTCATGGCCGGAAATGCCTTCGTAGTCGTTGATGAGGTCGCCGCAGCCATACAGGATGAGCTTGCCGCGATGCACCTCGATGGCGCGCGGATGATGGCTGGAATGACCGTGCACCACGTCGACGCCGGCCGCGTCGACGAGGGCGCGGGCGAAGCGGCGCTGCGCCCCGGGAATGTCGTAGCCCCAGTTGTCGCCCCAGTGCAGCGAGGCGACGACAAGATCGCCGGGGCGCTTGGCCGCGCGCACCGCGCCGGCGATTGCTTCCACGCTGCGGTTGGACAGGTCTTCCAGGAAATTGACGCCGGGACGGTCCATGCCGGCGGCCCAGGACTTGGGCACGCCGCTGCTGTCCAGCCCCCACGCGAAGACCAGCACACGACGGCCGTTGCGCGCCAGCACGGCGGGACGCGAGGCGGCCGCGCTGTTTTCGCCGGCGCCGGAAAATTTCAGGCCGGCCTTGGCCAGGGCGCCCAGGGTGTCGGCAAGGCCCGCATAGCCCCAGTCCAGCACATGATTGTTGGCCAGCACGCAGCAGTCGAGTTTGGCGATGGCGAGGCAAGCCAGGTTGCCGGGGTGCATGCGGTACTGGATGCCCTTGCCCGGCCAGGGCTCGCCGCGCGCGGTGACGGCGGTCTCCAGGTTGACGATGCGGAAGTCCGGTGCCTGGCGCTCCAGCTCGGCCAGCGCCTCGCCCCACGGATAGGCGTAGTCGAAGGGCGGCGCCAGCGGGCCGTTGCGCGCCGCGGCCAGGGCCACATAGTCGCGCGCGGATTTGAGATAGCCTTCGTAAATGCGGGGATCGGCGGGATGCGGCAGGATCTGGTCGATGCCGCGCCCGCTCATCACGTCGCCGCCGAGAAATAGCGTGATCGTCTGCATGCCCCTTGCTTCTGCGCCTGTCCGCGCAAGCGCGGCCAGCATCGCCGCGCCCGCCGCCAGAACATTCCGCCGCTTCATGAACAGCCCCTTGTTTCCAGCATAGATGATCGAAAGCGTCCCGCCTGCTGCGCTACAATGCGCCTATTCCTTCAGGAGACCGACATGACACTGTCCACCCCACGCCGCCTGTTACTGCTGCTCGCGCTGGCGCTGGCCGTTGGCGCCACCCGCGCGAGCCATTTCGGCACCAGCGAACTGCTGCCCGACGCCAGCCTGGCCGTGTTCCTGCTGGGGGGCATGCTGCTCGGCAGCTGGCAGTGCTTCGCGCTCTTGTGCGCGGTGGCGTTCGGCGCCGACGTGCTGTCGGCGCAAACCGCCGAAGAGGCCGGCTGGTGCCTGACCCCGGCCTATTGGGGGCTGCTGCCGACCTATGCGGTGCTGTGGCTGGCCGGCCGCAAGCTGGGCAAGTGCGACGGCCCGTCCTTCGTGCGCGATGCCGGCATCGGCGTGGGCGCGGTCGCGCTCGCCTTCGTCATCTCCAACGCCACCTGGTTCGCCTTCTCCAGCACCCTGGGCGGCATGCATGCCGCCGAGTTCACGCTGGCGGTGGCGAAGTACTTCCCGCCCTATCTGGGCAGCGCCATGCTGTATCTGGCGCCGCTGTGGCTGGGCTGGAAGCTGGCGCGCAGGGTTGCGGAAAGCAAGGCGGCCAGTCACTGAAGCCGCCGCCGTACCTCGGGCGCTTCGCGCCCTCGCCCACGGGGCCATTGCATTTCGGCTCGCTCATCGCCGCGGTGGGCAGCTATCTCGATGCGCGCGCACACAGCGGCCGCTGGCTGCTGCGCATGGAGGACGTGGATGAGCCGCGCTGCAGCCAGGCCCATGCCGACGAGATCCTGCGCGTGCTCGACGCCTACGGCTTCGAATGGGACGGCGAGGTCGTCTACCAAAGCCGGCGCAAGGCGCTGTATCAGGCCGCACTCGAACGCCTGGCCGACGCCGGCCACGCCTACCCCTGCGCCTGTTCGCGCCGGGAAATCGCCGACTCCTCCCTCGCCGGCCTCGACGGCCCGGTCTATCCCGGCACCTGCCGGGCCGGCCTGCATGGCCGCGCAGCGCGCGCCTGGCGCGTGCGGGTCGCGAATGCGCCGGTCTGCTTCGACGACCGCCTGCAGGGCCAGCACTGCCAGAACCTGGAAGCCGACATCGGCGATTTCGTCGTCAAGCGCGCCGACAAGCTGTTCGCCTACCAGCTTGCCGTGGTGGTGGACGACCATGAGCAGGGCATCACCGACGTCGTGCGCGGCGCCGACCTGCTCGCCTCCACGCCGAGACAGCTCCATCTGCAAAGATTGCTGGGCTATGCCACCCCTGCCTATCTGCACCTGCCGGTGGCGGTGAACGACGCCGGGCAGAAGCTCAGCAAGCAGACGCGGGCCGCGCCGCTGCAGGCGGGCGAGGCGGGACCGGCGCTGGTCGCGGCGCTGCGTTTCCTGGGGCAGAAACCCGAGGCTGCACTGGCGCATGCGAAGGGGGCTGAAGTGCTGGCCTGGGCGGAGGAGAACTGGTCATTGCCGACGGATTTGAACAAAACATGGTTTTCCTCTGTGTCCTCCGTGCCCTCTGTGTGATAAAAAAACCTTTTTAGAAAAAGACCGAACATGGCCCAACTACCCGATGCCGTCGAGCAGGTGCTGCGCCTGCATGCGGCTTTCATCCACGGCGTGGCCAACGCCCTGCGCGACCGCAGCCAGCTGCCGCAGCTGCACGAACACCTCAAGGCCGCGGAGGCGGCGGGCTGGGGCCGGCTGGTCGGCGCGATCCGCCACATCGTCGACGGCCGCCGCGGCGAGGACATCAAGCTGGGGCTGGACGAGGAGGACCGCATCATCGTCGATGCCATCCTGCGCGCGATCGACAACCCCGCCACCCTGCCGCCGCTGCAGCCACCCGACGGCGCCGCCGCCGCGCCGGGCCTGGCGGCCATGGTCCATGCCGCCGGCAGCGGCGACGCCAAGGCGTTCGCCGCGCTTGCCAACATGGCCGAGCAGATGATGAAGGCCGGCGGCGACATGGCGCGCATGGGCGGCATCATGCGCCGCCTGGTCGACGGCGAACGCGACGCCGACAAATTAACCAAGGGCATGGGCCCGCTGGGCCGGGAACTGGTGGTCAGCCTGCTGGAAGAATTGGCAAAACTGCGCAGCCATTAGCCAGTCAGGAAGGAATCGCTCGCTCCGCCTCGGCGGCTCAATGCTGCAGTGCTGAAAAGGATTGAACAGGAATTAGCTGCAAAAACTTGCGTGGCCTGCACTATCCAAGCTCTCGCGCGGCAGGGTGGTGGAAAACGATGGCACAAACCAGTTATTCACCTTGACGCTGGTAGTGGGGTCGATAAAGGGAATATATGTTTTAAATGGAAGGCTGTTTTTCTTAATTGAAACCGTAACCCAGCGGCAAGGATTAGTGCCATCCTTGGTACAGCCCGATGGTTCATAGTCCACGGCAACCACGCCCGGGTCGGCCGGCAAATCGGGCATGATGCGCCTCATTTTGTTCAGGACCACGTCATGTACGCCAGCTCTGTCAATATCACAGACTACAGCTACGCGCGCGCCATAACGAGTGGCTTCCGCGGCGGAATTCCACGTGAATAAAACCCGCGCAAATTCGATCACCCCGAACAAGAGCATGAAGAAGAACAGGGATACAAGCGCGAATTCAACGGCGGCTACCCCCTTCTGCGCATAAAGGGGTTTACGTGGATTTTTCATAGCGGCTGCCTCATCGTGATTTTGATGGGGTCGAAAGCCATGCTGGGGGCGCCGATGGAAACCTGGCCTCCGACCAGCCCGAGCATGAAGCTGGAGAAGATCGGCTGGAAACGATAGCCAACATTGATGTTGTCAGGCTGGGTGATTTTGACCGTTACCAGGTTGACCGTGCCGACAGGCGATGAAGGCGTGCCGGTAGCGACCCCGGAATGCTCCTCGCCAGGGCAGTCCGCTATGGTGGTTGCGTCGCAGATTCTGACCATGCTCGTCGTCAAGCCGGGAACGAGCGGATCGGCATCGACATCGGCACAGTCTATGTAGCCGCATACCGCCAGATTTTTTGCTTCGATATGGCCATGACCGGGAGTTTCAGCGGTCAAATAGCGGGCAGCATTACGCACAGATTTCACCAGTGTGTTGTATTGGTAGATGGCCCTGCCATATTCAACAACTCCGAATACCAGCATCAAGAGCGGGACGGCGAGAATTGCCAACTCGATGGTTGCCGTTCCGCGCTGCGATGGGCGCGGCCTGGAGGGATGAAAGCCAGGTTTGCGATTCATGTTTGTCATTGCACCAGCCCGGGCACTTCAGCGCCGCCCCCGCCAGGCAGGCCGAAAGCGGGACAAGGGGAACCGGGGGTTCCCGCTATGCCAAGGTATTCCATGTATACGGTATCCCCCGGGCTGCCAACTGGGTGCAGCATCAGCACGCAGGCAAAGTCAGCTGAAAGAGTGGTGGTGTGGCCGGACCCCCACCCGCTGCAATCGACCACCGGGACAGAAACCACTCTTCTATCCACCGTTCCGGCATCGAGCGCTCCCTGATTTGTCTTGTACTGATTGCCGATGTTATTCAAGCCGGTCTGGTTGTCGCCTTGATAAGGCGTATTGCTCTGGCGCTTGAGCAGAAAGTCGGCATATGCGTTTCGCTGGGTTGGCCAGGCCGCTACACCTTTGGCCGTTTTTGTATAGGCAAATCCGGTCTGATCGGGTACGGCGGGAGGATTGCCGTCAGGATAATAATTGCCTTGCCCCTGCCCCGGCTTGTATAGGCCGAACCGAGAGTTCCAGGCTTTCTCGGCCGCATCGGCCAGGCCCTCTTTCGCTGCCACGGTGGTGCCCGGAATTGTGCCGCAATAGCCTTTGACGATCAGGTCGGCCAGATCGCTGGCGCCATTCCCGACATCAGGAAATTGCAGCCAATTGAAACTGCCCGTTTCGCCGCCGCCACTATCGAATCTGCCGCTTCCCCATTCGCCGACGCAAAGGCCGTTACTGTCGAGGGTGCTCCCATCCAGGCACGTGCATTGAGAGGTCGTTGAATTAAATGGCGCCCAAGTCGGGCAGGTCGCTGCCGAGGGGACGGCCGGCGGGGTGAATTTGCAATATCCAATCGGCAAAACACACGGGGATTGGGAAGGCACCAGCGATGCGACTGCGGAGGCCTTGACGGTTTGCGATGAGAATCCCTGCACCACCATGAACAGAATTGGAATGTTGGGCCTGGAAATCGTGCATTTGACGTAATCCATGCTGGGTATGTCAGAAGGGCTGATGCTTGCCCCGCTATTGTAAGTACCGCTCAAGGTGGCGCTATACGCGATGCTCAGTGTGGCCACGGCATCGGCAGGCTCGTCTTGAAAGTTTATTTCATTGCGCGAACCGCCAACCAGCATGCCGGCGGCATCTGCACGAATCAAGGAATCGGCGGCACCGTCCAGTTCCTTCGCCGCCGCCAGCGCGCAGGCGTCGGCCGCGTTCTGCAGTTCGGTCTTGATGACGAACATGCGGCCGAGATCGACCGCCAGGCCGATCATGCCGATCAGCACGGCGATGGACAGGGCGACGATGATGGCCACCGAGCCGCGTTGCGGGGCTGAATTTTTGTGGCGTGTGTTCAATGTCGCTTCCGTAGGCTGTGGCGCTTCATCTCCTGTGGCCGGGGCGCCGTCAGGGCTGCAACGCGGCCAAGCGGACTTTCCCTTTCGCGGCGTCGAGGCTGGCCTGGTGCCGCGCCATGTCCCTGCCCAGCACGACGCGCACGTGGATGCCGCGGCGCATGCTGCTGGTTTCCGTGAGCACGGCGTCCTCGGGCAGGTGCGCCAGCAGTTGCGCGGCCTGCTCGCCGTAGCCCGGCAGGTAGAAGATGCGCGTGACCCTGACGTTGAAGCCGGGCTGGTTGGTCAGGCGCCTGGTGCTGTAGCCGTAATCGGCGAGATAGCGCGAGGTGCGCAGCGCCATGTGCCGTATGCCGTTGCCGTTGCGGATTTCCAGCACGAAATCGCCGGGGCTGATCGCGGCCATGCGGATCGCCGCCGCGCGCAGCGGCACGCTGATATTGGCGGTTCCGGCGACCGGCGCGAGCGTGGTTGGGGCGGCCGCGACCGTATTGGTGTCGCGCAGATGCATTTCATAGATGCGCGGCGCGATCCGGGCGAGCTGAACCGCGGGCGCCGTAGTTGCCGCGGGCGCTGTAGTTGCCGCGGGCGCTGTGGCTGCCGCGGGCTCGACGCTGGGTTGCGGGCGTGCGTTCGGCTCGGGCGCCGCAATTGTTACCGCCACGGTTGCCGTGCTGGCTGCCGTGGCGTGCGGCTGGCTGGCAGCGGGCCTTGTTGCCATGGCGGGGGCCATGGCAAGGCCGTTCATGTTCGGTTCCGTGGTTTGGGCGGGCGCGGCCTCGGCGGGTGCAGCCTCGGCGGGCGCGGCCGAGGAGGCGCTGGCTTGCGCCGCATAGAGCGGAACGGACCGGGTTTCCACGGGCGCGGTTTGAACGGGCAGAATCCGGGCTGGCGGCGGCGCCGCCATTGCCGCCGCCGGAGGGTCGCTCTGCTGGGCTGCGGCCAGGTTGGCGTTGGTCTTGAAATCGGTGGGGTCGAGCGAGAGCGATTGCCGGTAGGCAAGTTCGGCCAGCGTGTTCTCGCCGCTCAAGGCATAGGCATAGCCCAGGTTGTTCCACAGCGCGGCCGAGGCGGGCTGGTGCTGGAGCCCGGCCTTGAATTGCTCGATGGCTTCGGCGCTGCGTCCGGCGAGCAGCAGGCAGGCGCCGAGGCCGTTGTGCGCGCCGGCATGGGCGGGGTTGGCGGCCAGCGCCTTGCGGTAGGCTTCGATCGCCAGTTCGTAGCGCTGCTGTCCCTGGTAGTAGCGGCCAAGCGCGTACTGCGCATGCGCGTCCGCCTGGACGGCGGGACGCGCTGCCTGGCTCAGGGTGGTTTGCGTGCTGCAGCCGGCCATGCCGAGGGCGGCAATCAGGGCGAGGGAGAGTGTGGTGAATTTCATCATGTCCTCCTTGGATGCGCGGCCGGCGTTCCTTACTGGCCACCCAGGGCCGGCAGCAGGGTTCGATAGATGCTGAGGAAGGCGGGTCCCAGCAGCACCAGAAGCATGGACGGGAAAATCGTGAAGATGAGCGGGAACAGCAGCTTCACCGCCAGTTTCGCCGCCTTTTCCTCGGCGATCAGGCGGCGCTTGGTGCGCAGTCCTTCCGAATGCACGCGCAGCGACTCGGCGATGCTGGTGCCGAAGCGGTCGGCCTGGATCAGCATGGCGACCAGCGAGTCGATGTCTTCCAGCCCGGTGCGCAGGGCGAGATTGCGCAAGGCCTGTTCGCGCGAGGCGCCGGCGCGCAATTCGAGGCCGACCAGGCGGAATTCTTCCGAAGTGACGGGGCTGGTGATGGCCATTTCCTCGCCGACCCGGCCGATGGCGGCATCCAGGCCGAGGCCGGCTTCGACGCAGACGGTCATCAGGTCGATGGCATCGGGGAAGTTTTCGAACAGCTCGCGCTGCCGCACGAACACCAGGCGGCTCAGGATCGCATTGGGCAGGTAGTAGCCCGCGGCGGCGAGCGCCAGCACCGTTGCCAGGGTCGGGACGAAATCGGCTTCGAACGCCCCCAGGCCCTTGGCGAGCAGATAAAAGCCCGGCAAGGTCAGGGCGAGCAGGGTCTTGGCGGCGAAGTAGATGAGCGGCGCGTTCTTGTTGCGATAGCCGGCATTGATGAAGCGCAGGCGGATGGGCGATTCCTGCCAGTCCTCCTCGGGCAGGGAGAGCCTGGCGAGCGGCCCGGCGATTTTCACGATCTTCTGAATCCATGCCGGCGATTCCTCGTCGACATTCTGGATGAGCTTTTCGCCGCCCATGACCTTTTGCAGGCGTTTTTGCGCGACGCCGGGCACCAGCGCGTTCATGACGATGTAGGCCGTCGCCAGCACGGCGAAGAAGACGATCAGCAGGATGACGATTTGCAGGCTGGGCATGGTGGGGTTCCTAAACTCTGATTTTGATCATGCGCCACATCCAGAAAATGCCGACGATCATGAGGCTGGCCGCCCCCGCGATCAGCTTCCGGCCGGTTTCGTCCGTCCACAGCATGGCCATCAGCTTGGGGTTGATGATGCTGATGAGGATGGCCAGCACGAAGGGCAGGATGCTCAGAATCCAGGCCGAGAGGCGGCCCTCGGCGGACAGCACCTTGATCGTGGCCAGCAGCTTGAGGCGCTCGCGGATCAGCTTGCCGATCTTGCCGAGGATTTCGGAAAGGTTGCCGCCGGTGTCGCGCTGCACCAGCACCGCGATCACGAAATAGCGCAAATCCGTGCTGGGAATCCGGGTGGCCAGGTTGAGCAGCGCTTCCTGCATGGGAATCCCGTAATTCACCTCGTCGAAGGTCAGCTTGAACTCGCCCGCGATGGGCTCGGGCGATTCATTGCCGACCATTTGCAGCGCGCCGGGAAAGGCGTGCCCCGCCTGCATGGCGCGCGACATCATGTCCAGCGCATCGGGCAGCTGCTGTTCGATTTTTTCCAGGCGCTTCTGCTTGCTGTTGTAGACATACAGGAAAGGCACCGCGCCGAACGCCAGGGTGACCAGAATTGCCGCCTGCCAGGGGAAGCTCACGAGCAGGCTGAACAGGAAGCCGGCCACGGCGGCGGCCAGCGTCAGGCCCTGAAAGCGCGCCATGTTCCACGACAGCCCCGATTGCTGCAACAGGCGGTCCATCTGGTGCACGCGCGGCAGGCTCATGAGCAGGCGCGCCAGCCAGGGCTCCTCGCTCAGCAGCCGCTGCTTGACCAGGCTGGCTTCCTTGGTGCCGTGGGCGCCGGCCGACATCGCCTGCAGCCGCCGTTCGATGCGCTTGGCCTCGGGGCCGCGGTAACTGTTCCACGACAGGTACAGGCCTTCGAAAAACAGCACCAGGGCGATGAAGCCGAGGACGATCAGCAAGAGATAGAGGATATCCATGGACTGGGCCCGTTATTCGTAGGTGCGGGTGGGATCGAAGTACTCGTCCTTGGTCACGATGCCGAACGCGGCAAGCCGCTGCGCGAACTTGGGGCGGATGCCGCTGGCCTTGAAGTGGCCCAGCACCTTGCCGTCCTTGTCGATGCCGGTCTGCTCGTAGGAAAAGATTTCCTGCATGGTGATGACGTCGCCTTCCATGCCGGTGATTTCCTGCAGGCTCGACACCCTGCGCTTGCCGTCGGAATAACGCACCAGTTGCAGCACCACCGAGATCGCCGAGCTGATCTGCTGGCGCATGGCCTTGGGCGGCAGGTTCATGCCCGCCATGCCGACCATGTTCTCCAGCCGGGTCAGCGCGTCGCGCGCGGAGTTGGCGTGGATGGTGGTGAGCGAGCCTTCGTGGCCGGTGTTCATGGCCTGCAGCATGTCCAGCGCCTCGGCGCCGCGCACCTCGCCGACGATGATGCGGTCGGGGCGCATGCGCAGGCTGTTCCTGACCAGCGAGCGCTGGGTGACCTCGCCCTTGCCCTCGATGTTGGGCGGGCGGGTTTCCAGGCGCACCACGTGCGGCTGCTGCAGCTGCAGTTCGGCGGAATCCTCGATGGTGATGATGCGTTCGCTGGCGGGAATGAAGCCCGACATGACGTTGAGCAAGGTGGTCTTGCCGGTGCCGGTGCCGCCGGAAATCAGCATGTTCACCTTGGCCTTGACCAGCCCCGCGATGATGTCCGCCATCTCCGGCGTCAGCGACTTCAGCCTGAGCATGTCGTCCATGCGCAAGGGGTCGGCCGGGAAGCGGCGTATCGACAGGATGGGGCCGTCCAGCGCCAGCGGCGGGATGATGGCGTTGACGCGGGAGCCGTCCGGCAGGCGCGCGTCCACCATGGGGCTGGATTCGTCCACGCGCCGTCCGACGCGCGACACGATCTTGTCGATGATCTTCATCAGGTGCGCGTTGTTGGTGAAGCGCACCTCGGTCGGCTCGATCTTGCCGCGCCGCTCCACGTAGATGGTGCTGCAGGTGTTGACCAGGATGTCGGAGATGCTCGGGTCCGCCAGCAAGGGCTCCAGCGGGCCCAGGCCGAGCACCTCGTTCTGGATGTCCTGGATCAGGCGCGCGCGCTCGTCCTGATTGAGAACGGTGCCCTGCTCCGCCAGCAACTGCTCGACCAGCACCTTGAGCTCGATGCGCAGCCGGTCTTCCGGCATTTTTTCCATCGCCGCGAGGTCGATGCGCTCCAGCAGCTGGCTGTGTATCGTGGACTTGAGCTTCTGGTAGGCGAGGTCCTCCTCAACGCGCAATTCGCGCGGATTGACGGTTGTCGCCGGCTGCTGCTGGATGTCGTTGAGGCGGTCGCGTAATGACATGGTTTTCTCCCTGATTGTGCGTCACCGGCCCCGCAGAGCCGATAGCCAGCCTTTTTGCTCGGGGGTGGATGTGGGCTGCAGCATGGTGTCGGCCATTTCCACCAGGGCTTTCGCCACCGGGTCGCGCGGCGCAAGCTTGGCGATGGGGATGCCCTGGTTCACCGAGGTCGCGACGTTGCGGTAGCTGTTGGGCACGGTGCGGTAGACCGGCATGCCCAGCGTTTGCTGGACGTCCTTGAGGGTGATCTCGGGTTCCTTCTCATAGCGGTTGATCACCAGGCGCACCTTGGTGGGGCCGTAGCCGAGGGCGCGGAAATCGCCCAGCAGCTTCTTGGCGTCGCGGATGAACGGCAGCGTCATTTGCAGAACGACATAGATTTCATTGGCGCGATCCAGGGCCTTGACCGAGATCGGCCCTACCGCGCGCGGCACATCGAGAATGACGAGGTCGTAGTTCTTGGCCGCCACCTCGATCAGCTGGCCGACGTGTTCCGGCTTGACCGCGAAGGCCTCGTGCGTGTCCTGCGCCGCCGCCAGCACGCCGTAATTGGGCAGCACCCGGATCAGGCTCGATTCCAGCAGGGTGCTGTCGAGGCGGTTGATTTCGGCGGCGATGCTGGCGACGTTGCTGACCGAGCGGCCGTCGGACACGAACAGCTCGGCGTCGCCGCCCTGCAGGTTGAGGTCGATCAGCATGACGCGCTGGCCGGGGTTGGCGCTGGCGACCGCATAGCCCAGATTCGCGGCCAGGAAAGTCGCGCCGCTGCCGCCCTTGCAGCCGACCATGGCCAGCACCCGGCCCTGGCGGCGCTGGGGTTTCTTGACCGCGACACGCTGGCGCGCGCGCTCGATCGATTCCTTCAGCACGGAGCCGGTGATCGGCTGCGGCAGGATTTCGGTCACGCCCATGCGCATCATGTGCAGGAGGAATTCCGGCGTGAGGGTCTTCGCCAGCAGCACCACCGCCATGCTCGGATTGGCGACGATGGTTTTTTCCAGCTGGTCGAAGGTCGAGTTTTCCTGGTAGATCCCGTCCACCACCAGCACATCCGGCTGATGGCGTTCGACCACCGAACCCAGCTCCCGGTCGCTGCTCTGGACGGGGGTCAGGTCAAAATCGCCGGCTGCGGCCAGTTGTGTGCCCAACTGGCCGAGTTCATTCTGGTCTGCGGAAACGAGGACAACTTTCATACTTTAAATATAGGTTTGTTGGTTTTGGTTTGGTGGGTTGTGGCGATAGGCGCCGTTATTTTTTAAAGCAGCCCCAAGGCCTCGGCCGGCATGATGACCGTGGATCTCGGCAGGGCGAACTGGTCACGCGGCATATAGGGCGCGACCGCATGGAAGTCGAGGGGCGAGCCGTCCGCCTTGGTCAGCGTGGCCCGCACGTAGCGGATGCAGCTGGTTTCCGCATTGACGCAGTTGGCGAAATTGTCGGCCGGGCTGGCGATGCCGGCGATGGGGCTGGTTCCCGCCCTGGCATCGGCATAGGTGTTGTAAAAGCTCAGCCTGACGTCGGCGTTGGTGATGTCCCCGGCGCCGGGGAAATTGACCGTGCCGCTGCTGCCCGGCCGCAGTACGGCGATGCGCTGCACGGCGCCGGTCTGGTTGATCCACCTGACCACCTGCTCGCGCGCGGCGCGGCGGGTGATTTCCTGCACGCTGTTGATGGTGAAAAACAGCCGGCCGAATTCGATGATGCCGAACAGCAGCATGAACAGCAGCGTGGCGATCAGGGCGAACTCGACGGCGGCAACGCCTTGCTGCCGGGATTTCGGGGTGGAATCCGGGGCTCTCATGGCGCGCCTTATCGCATGTAGCGCATGGTGGTGTGCGGCGACATCGTCACGGTCCACAGGTCCATGCCGAATACCGGCACCCAGCCGCCGATGGTGAAGGAATAAGCGACCGCCACGCTGACCGTGTCGGGGTTGTTGCAGTCGGGCGCGCAGCTGACGGCGACATCCTGCGCCGGCACCAGGCCGGCAACGCCGGATGCCGCGGCGGCGTCGCCGAGCATGCCCCTCGCGCTTGCCTGCATGGCGGGGGTGATGGGCGCGGCTTCGTCGGCCAGATAGCGGGCGGCGTCGCGCGTGGCCTTGGCGAGCGCGTCGTAATGCCATACCAGCCGGCCATACTCGATCATGCCGGTGAAGATGAGCACCAGCAGCGGCAGCAGGATGGCCATTTCGATGGCGGCCACCCCTCTGGCAGCGCTGTTGCGGGAAAAGGACGGGGGCGTCATACGCATCGCTCAGCGATAGAGCTTGTAGTCCGCGGTGATGCCGGCCGTGCCGACGAGGCCGCCGAATTCGGCATAGATGTCCTTGTCGGTCGGCAAATCGGCCTTGCGCTGCATCAGGAACCTGCCTCTGGCGAGCACGGTCGCTTCCGCGCAGTTGCCGCCCGCCGTCGGGCATTGCACGATCGCCAGGGTCAGGATCCGGCGTCCGGGCTGGCCGGCATGCGTCGGGGGGGTGAAGAAATTCCCCGAGGTTTGCGAGTATGGGGTGCCGCTGGCGGGGTAATTCGCCGCGACCACGGTTCGGCCGGTCGCGAAGCTGCTGCCCGCCGGGATGTCGGCGGGCGGCCGCACGAACGACCAGACGACGCCGTTGTAGTCGGTGGCGATGACCGGCGGAATGCCCGTCTTGCTGAGGACGGTGGAGGCTTGCCGCGTGGGCGCCGGGCTCATCCAGGCGGCGACGCTCGCATCGTTGTAGCGGAACTGCCTGATGTTGGTGTCCGGCGGCGCGGTGGCGGGATCGCACTGGGCCTGCGGCGGATAATCGTCAAAGCGCGAATCCAGCGCCCCCAGCAAGGGGCCGGACGCCTTGCCGGGGCGGGTCAGCAGGCGGGGGCTGGCCGCCACCTGCGCCGACACCACGCCCTGGCACATGAATGGCCGGATGAAATCGGAGCCCGTGATCTGGGCGCAGGCGCCGGGCGAATTGTCGGTGGTGACGGGATTGATCCAGTAGAAGTTGCCTGCCCCCAGCGGGTTGACCTCGCTCAGCTGGTAGGATTTTCCCGATTCGTAGCCGCAGTTCTGCGTTTTGCAGGGGGAAGCGGTGGAGCCGTCGAGGGCGCAGACCGCGATGGGCATCATTTCGCTCATGTAGGGCCCGGCAACCGCGCGGCCGAAGGTGGTGGTGGATTCGATGCCGCCGAATCCCCACTGGAACACGCGCATGAACCAGGTCTGGACGGTGCCAAGGCCGATGCCGCTGGTGTCGACCTTGATGAAGCGCTTGTCGGCGGCGGCGGCATCGCTGGCCGAGGCATCCGCGAAGCTGCTCCAGGGGCCGTCCGGCGTCGGGCCGAACGCGGTCTCGCCCGCGCTGATGGAGACGGGATTGCCGCCGAAATCCACGCTGTTGGCCGCGGCCAGCTCGATGGCCTTGTCCTTCGCCGACACGATGCCCGCGGCGGTGCCGTTGAGCGCCTTCGCGCCGGCCAGGGCGGCGGCGTCGGCCGCGTTCTGCAGTTCGGTCTTGCGCGTATACAGATAGCCCAGGTCCACGACCAGGCCGACCACCAGGATCAGCAGACCGATGACGATGGCGACGATGATCGCCACCTGTCCGCCCTGCGGTCTCGATGATTTGATCGGCCCGTTCATGGTGGCTCGCCTCTAGTTGCTGCTGCCGCCGCTGTTGCTGCTGCTGCCGCTGCTGCCCACGCCCAGCCCCAGGTCCAGGCCGGTCTCGGGCGACCTGAAGGACTTGTCGTAGTTGTTGATGGTCTGGTCCGCCGCCTTGCCGTCGAGGCCCGCGACCGGGTCGGTGTTTCGCGAGGCGTCGGGGTTGAGGGTCTGCTGCGCCACGGCGGCGCGCACGGCTTCGCCATAATGCTCGTCGTAGTGCGGAGTAGGCGTCATGCACCCGGCCAGCGCAAGCGGAACCAGCGCGAGAAGGATCCGGAATTCGGGGGTTTTCATGTTGCTCTCCTATCAGTTCATGCGCAGGTTGTCGGGGTTGGCCCCGCTCGGCGCGGGGGCTGGCGCCGCCGGCGCGGCGGGCGGCGTGGCGCTTTCCATGCGGCCTTCCAGGAAGAACTCGGCGCGGTTGGGCGCCTTGAAGTTGTCGGTCGGCAGCTTGTAGTTGGGCGGCAGCGGCTTCACCAGGCGCGGGGTGACCACGAACATCAGTTCGGTGCGGCCTTCCTGGAAGTCGCTGCTGCGGAACAGCGTGCCCAGGATCGGAATCTCGCCCAGCACCGGGATGCGCCTCACCGTCTCGGTGACGTTGCTCTTGATCAGGCCGGCGATGGCGAAGCTCTGGCCGTCGTTGAGCTGCACCGTCGTCGCCGCCTTGCGCACGGCGAAGGTGGGGAGGCCGGTTTCGTCGTCCGTGGAGGCGACCTCGGAAACCTCGGGCTCGACCTTGAGGTTGATGCGCCCCCCCGCCAGCACCGTGGGCAGGAATCTCAGGCGCACCCCGAACTCGCGCTCCTCGAGCGTGATCAGGCCCGTGCCCGCCGTGGTGACCTGGGGCACGCGAATGAATATTTTGCCGCCGGAAAGGAAGTTTCCTTCCTGGCCGCTGATCGCCATGATGTTCGGCTCGGCCAGCAGGCGCACGACATTGTCGCCCTTCTCGGCGTTGAGGGTGATGGTCGAGTCGCCGATGGCCAGCGTCAGCTTGTTCGCGATCTCCCCGGCCGCGGTGGTGGCGAGCAGCGACGAGAGCAGCGAGATGGCATCGCCATTGGCGCCGTTGGTGAGGGAGAGGCCCTCGACCTTGGCGCCCAGCTGATCCAGCAGTCCCTTGGAGACTTCGGCCACCTTCACTTCCAGCAACACCTGCATGGGGTCGGAAACTTTAAGCATGTTGATCACCGACACGCCCGCCACCGCGCTTGCCTGGCGCACGTTGGTGCCGCCGATGCTGACCCGGGCGCCGGCGCCCACCTCGCCACCGCCCGCCACGATGGGCAGCACGATGTCGCGGTTGATGTAGCGCACGTAGGCCTCGGCGAGGTCCACGGCCTGCGACGCAGCCATGGCGTTGGACACGGTACCGGTCAGCACGATGGATTTGGCCGCGGTGGTGACCTTGATGTCCTTTTCCCCGGGCAGCAATTCGTCGAGCTTGCCCTGCAGCTCGTCGGTGTCGATCTCCACGTTGAGATCGATCACCGCGGTCTTGTTGTCCCGCGTCCACAGGGTGATGTTGGTGCTGCCGTAGCGCTTGGGCAGCAGGTACAGCTCGGAGGGCGAAAGCAGGGTGTAGTCGACCACGCTGGGATCGCTCACGGAAACGCGCTTCAGCGAAATCCGGCCGGTGCGCATGATGAACGACTTGCCCACGGTCGCCTTGACCGGCGCCAGGCCCTCGCGGCCGATGCTGATTTCCATCGCGCCCTGCTCGGGGGTGACGTAATCGGCGCCGGCGGCCAGCCCCGCGGGGGCGGCGGCCTGCGCTGCCGCGGAAAAGAGGCCGCAACCGCCGGCCAGCGTCCAGGCCGCTACCAGGGCCGTCAGCCCTTTGTGATGTTTGCTCATTTTCATCTCCCTATCATTGGTCGTGAGCATCAGAACTCCAGTGTGGATTTGTTAAGGCCCTTGATCACCTCGACCGAGTCCCTTTCCACGGGCGCGACGGGCTTGGGGGGCGGCGGCGGTTCGGGGGTGACGACGAGGTCCCTCACGGTCGCCACGCCGGACTTGTCCCAGACGATCAGATTGGTGGTGCCGACCGACTTGCCGAGCAAGATGATCTCGCGGCTGTTGATGGGCGTGATGTCGGCCACCGCCGGATTGCCCACGGAAATGCGCAGCGCCGCCACTTCCAGGCGCAGGATGGCCGACTTGTTGACCACCAGCGTCAGCGGCGGCGCCGTCTCGGTGCGCGGGGCGACGGCCGCCTCGCGCTGCGCCGCCGGATCTGCCGCGTGCGCGCGGCCCCCGACGCCGGCCATGGCCAGCAGCAGGGCCGCCAGAGCGGCGGCTGCGGGGCGGGTGGCGATAGCTGCGCAGCGCATTGGGTCCGCCTTATTCCTTGAACTCGACTTCGGTGCGGCTCAGGCCCTTGATGACCTCGATCTTTTCCGTTTCCTTCTTGGGCGCGGAAGTCTTGGGGCGCACGTAGACGCGCTTGACCACGACCTTGGGCTGCGCGGCGGCGCCGGCCGTCGCGGGCGGCGCCGCGATGCCCTGCGAAGTCAGCAGATCGCCGCGCCGCGCCCCTTCGGAGGCGAGGGCCTGGCTGTCGAGCTGGTTGCGCAGCACCAGGCTCAGGCTGCCGATGCTGCGCGCGAGGTCGAGCTTTTCGGCCTCTTCCGGCGTCAGCTCCATGGTGACGGCATTGACCACCTTGGGCTTGGTGGGGTCGCGTTCCGCCTCCTGGGCGACGGCCAGCACCAGGATCTTTTCCAGCACGATCTTGGAAATGGGATTGCCGCGCTCGTCCTGGGTGTTGACCATGATGTCCACGTAGTTGCCGGGCAGCGCAAAGCCGGCGACGCCGATGATCTCGTTGACCTTGACGGTGAGCGCGCGCTTGCCGGGGGTGATGACGGCGGACAGCCCGCCCTTGCTGCCGACCGGCGCGAGCTTGCTTTCCAGCACGGGTTCGCCGGCGGCCAGGCCGGTGCTGATGACGCGGTCCTTGAGCATGGCGACATCGCCGAAGGCGCCCTTGGGCACGCTCATGCGCGGCCAGTCGGCGACGCTGACGACCTCGGGCGAAACGGGGGTTCCGGGGGAAATTTCGATCTTGGCGACGACGACCTTGGCGGTGGCGATGTCGCCCTGCCTGGCGAGCCAGTGCGAGGCGAAATACACCGCGATGGCGGCCACCACGATCGATATGCCCAGCATGATCAGTGCCCTAGTGTTTCTCATTGTGCTTCTCCCGTTTTCATGGCTGTTGCGACTCGACCAGGGTTTCGGTCGTGTAGTAGTTGTTCCAGGCCCAGTCCAGCATCTCGCTGGTCAGCTCCGGGCGCTTGCCCTGGTATTTGGCGACATCCAGCACCTGGCGCAGGATGTCGCGCGGCACACAGGCCAGCAGCGGGCGGCCTTCCCGGTAATGATGCTGGTGCAGCAGGTAGTGCAGGCTTTCGTCGCTGTAGGGGATCTGGAATTCCTCGCATACCTGTTTGAATATAGCCCGGTAGTCGCCTTCATCCAGGGCGGACAGATGGATTTTGTAGCCCAGCCGGCGCAGGAAGGCCTCGTCGGCCAGTTCCGCCGGCTTGAGGTTGGTGCTGAAGACCACGATCACATCGAAGGGCACCATGAACTTCTTGCCGTTGTGCAGGGTGAGGTAGTCCAGGCGCCGGTCCAGTGGCACGATCCAGCGGTTCATCAGGTCGCGCGCCTTGACCAGCTGGCGGCCGAGGTCGTCGATGATCAGGAGGCCGTTGTTGGCCTTCATCTGCGGCGGCAGGTTGTAGAAGCGCGAGCTTTCGTCGAAATCCAGATCCAGCATGGACAGCGTCAGTTCGCCGCCGGTCAGCACGACGGGGCGCTTGCACAGCACCCAGCGCTCGTCGCGGCGCGCGCGTTCGAGCTTGAATTCGACCACGGTGTCGGTGGCGACCGCCTTGTGCACCAGCGGGTCGTAGGCCTGGATGATTTCGTTGTCCACCTGGATCGCGTGCGGAATGAAGACGTCGCCGGCGAGCGCATGGGCCATGTGCTCGGCGATGTAGGTCTTCCCCACCCCGGCCGCGCCGTGCACGAAAATCGCGCGTCCGGAATTCATGGCGGCGCCGAAGATGTCGAGGATGGGCTGCTTGACGATCACGCCCTCGAAGGCCTTGCCCACCATGCCGCGGGTGATGGGCTGGCCGGCCAGCGACTGCGCCTTGATCTGCGCGATATAGGTGTCGAGCGATACCGGCGCGGGGCCGGCATACTGGCAGCGTGCCAGGTAATCGTTGGCGCGCAGCCGCCCGAGATCGGTGAGGTTGTAGGTGATGCTGGCTTCGGCGTCGCTGCGGTGCGAAATCTCGCACAGGCGCTCGTTACGCATGAAGGCGAGCACCGGCTCCAGCACGGCTATCGGCAGATGCATGCGGCTCGACAGTTCCGAGAGCCTGAGCTGGCCGCCGCGGTAGAGAATCTTGGCGATGAGTTCGAGAATGAAAAAGAAGCTCAGCCCGGTGTCTTCCAGGGTGCGCGGAGCCGGCATGAAAGCCGGCACGGTCTTGGGTGCGGCGCCGCTCGTCTCGCTCAAGATGTTCTCCCTTATGTGGTTTTGTCCGGCCTTGGGAGCGCAGTGCGACAGGGCGTCCGAATCTTCGCAGCCGGTCTCGCGCGCTTCGTTTTCAACATGGTTTACGGCGCGGCAAAAAGCAAGTAGCCGAGGCTGCCGACCGCAATGGCCACGGCGTAGGGCAGTTTCGCCGCGGTTTGCAGCTTGCCGGCGTCGCCTTCCTTGCCCGTGCCCAGCTCGGCCGGGCCCAGCTTGAGCATGATGAAGAGGTTGAGGGCGAGCTTCTCCCTGACGCGGCCGCGGGCGGCATACAGCAGCACCAGCAGCCCGCCCGCCAGCAAGGTGTAGAGCACCATCCACAGCGACGCCAGCGGGCTGGCGCCGAAGGCGCCGGCCATGGCCATGAGCTTGACATCGCCCGCGCCCATCAGTCGCAGCAGATTGATCGGCAGCAGCACCAGCAGACCGGTCACGGCGCCGGCAACGGCCATGCCCAGCCCGGGCAGGCCGGATACGGCGGCATGGAAGGCCAGCGCGACAATCAGCCCCGAGAGGACGATGCTATTGGGGATGCGCCGCTCGCGGATGTCCCAGTAGACCGCGCCCGCCAGATGCGCGGCCAGAAGCAGCAGCAATATGATCTGGGGCGTGTGGGCGGCTGGCATCCGTATTCATGGGCATTTGAGGTTGGCCACGCAACTGGCCACATAGGAATAGGCGGCATCGAGTTCCATGCCCACGGTCGTGACCGCGCCGGCGATCACCACGGCGATCAATGCGCCGATCATGGCATATTCGATCGAGGTGATGCCCGACTCGAACTTGCGCCTATCCTTCAGGAATCGCACACGCGCTCCTCCCCCTTGCGCTGCCAGGCGAATGCCCGGCAGCGCAAGGCTCGGCTTAGCTGTTGGCGTTCTGCAGCGTGGTGCCGATCTTGGTGAAGGTATTGCTCACTTCCTGGCCGACCAGGGTCACGGCGCCGATGATGACCACCGCGATCAGGGCGGCGATCAGGGCGTATTCAATGGCGGTGACGCCTTCTTCA
Organism: Hydrogenophilaceae bacterium; assembly: GCA_024709485.1. Classification (GTDB taxonomy): domain Bacteria; phylum Pseudomonadota; class Gammaproteobacteria; order Burkholderiales; family Thiobacillaceae; genus UBA6918. The sequence continues at coordinate 52,183 of JANJWO010000046.1, forward strand.
TCGCGCAGGAAGCGTTGAATGTTTGCATGCAGGTTTTTCATGTCGTCCTCTTCTCGGATAGCGGTTGCGAATGTGCACCGTTGCCGGCGCGCCAGGGGGTCTCCCTGAAATCAACATAGCAAAGCCTGGAAAAAGCAAAGGTTTTTTTTCAGCAAAAATTGCACTTAGGTCTTAGCGCCTGCCCGGCGCCGCCGCTTGGGCGCTCCCGGCGCCGCCCGGCAGGCGGCCCGTCAGCCACCAGATCAGCCACGCCCCCAGCGCGCCGGCATAGCCGTCGAGCGCATAGTGCCAGGCCAGATGGATGGAGCCGATGAACACGATGAGGGCATAGGCGGTCAGCACGATGCCCGCCGTCCGCGAGTGCCCCCAGCCGAACAAGGCCATGAGCGTGGCGATGGCCACATGCATGCTGGGCATGGCGGAAATACCGCTGCCCACGGCCATGCCGTTCTTCTGGTAGGTTTCCCACAGCATCCGCTGCAAGTCCAGCGTCGGGAGCGGCACCTGCTTGCTGGTTGCTTCGAGGTAGCTCATCAGCGGGGCATAGGGGCCGCCGCCGGATGCCAGGGCGGGATCGAAACACGGGCCCATGGACGAGAGCGCGATGGCGCCGACGGTGCCGAGGACGATCCAACTCAGCAGAAAACTCAGCAGGAAGCGCATGCGCAGCGCGGGCTTGCGCGTGTCGAACACCTGCAGCATCAGCAGCACATACATGATCAGGTACCACAGGTTGTAGAGAAAGTTGATGGCGCCGGTTGCCAGTGGATGCCCGAGCAGGGGCTGCAGCAGCCGCCAGGGGTGGTTTCCGCCGTGCAGCAGATAATCCCAGCGGATGAAAAAGGCGTCCCAGGTATAGGGGTTGAGGATGGGCAGGGCGGTCTTGACGAAGGAAAACGCCACGGCGAAAACCGGAATCAGCAGCAGGAGGGGCACGACCGGCAGCAGGCGGCCGGGCGCCAGGAAGGTTTTCAGGCTGGACAGCAGATGGCGGGTCAGCTGCGCGGGGCGCACGAAGACCATCACCTGGATGGCGTGCCAGCAGAAGGCCAGGGTCAGCGGCAGGAACAGGGTCACCAAATAGGCGGCGAGGAGGTTGGACGCCAGATTGAAGGACAGGTCGTAGGCGTACGATACGGCGATGGCGGCGGCGCCGTAGGCGGTGATCAGTCCGATCAGCGCGGCATGCTCGCGCAGGCCGGCGGAGGTCGCCGACAGGGCGGATTGTCCGGGTTCGACAGGAGACATGAAACCTCGGTTGCGAATTCAGGAGCCGGTTCGGGCAAACAGGTCGATAATGGCGTGAACGGCCGCGGACAGGCCCTCGTAGACGGGAATCGCCCACCAGCCGGCGATGTCGATGCCGAACCCCAGACCCAGAATGACGAACAGGGCCGCGTATAACAGCACCAGCTTGAAGATAAGGGAGGATTGATTGTCCTTCATGGATTATCTTTAGCACAAATAAACTGCAGCCCCTCGCGGCCTTTCCGCCCCCATCCGAACAGACATGCCCGCCGCCCCGTCCCACAAATCGCCCCTGGGCTTCCCGACCGGCAACTGGAGCCTGATGCCGGCCGTGCTGATCGCCGCCGCCTGGTGGCTGTTGACCCGGCCCTATCAGGGCATCTGGCATGACGGCGTGTTCTATGCGGCGCAGGCGCTGCACCGCCTGCATCCCGGGCGTTACGCCCAGGATGTGTTTTTTATGTACGGTTCGCAGGACGACTACACGCTGTTCGGGCTCTTGCAGGCGGGGCTGACCGGCCACCTGGGCGCGGACCGCGCCTTTTTGCTGCTGAGCGCCGTCGGCGCGGCGCTGTGGGGGTACGCCCTGCTGCGCCTGCTGAGCCGGTGGCAGGCGGGCTTTCCCCTCGCCGCCGCGCTGGTCCTGGTATTGAGCGTCGATCCGCATTACGGCGGGTTCGACGTGCTTTCCTACGGCGAACGCTTTGCCTCGCCGCGCGTTTTTTCCGAGGCCCTGGTGCTGCTGGCCTTGCCGTGGTGGCTGGACGGTCGGCGCCTGCTCGCGTTGTGCGCGGCGGCGGGCGCGGCCTTGCTGCATCCGCTGATCGCCCTGGCGGGGTTCGGCGTCTTTGCCTGGGCGCTGCTGCGCCCACGGGCCTCCCGCCCGCTGCTGTTGTGGCTGGCGCTGCTGGCGGCGGGCCTGCTGGGCATGCAGCTTCTGCTCTGGGCGGGCGCGAGCCCCCGGCTCGACGAGGCCTGGCGGCAACTGGTGGCCCGGCGCAGCCCCTTCGTCTTCCCCGGCTTATGGTTGTGGAGCGACTGGCTGCGCGTGGCGCTCGACGCCTCGCTGCTGTGGCTGGCGTCACGGCGGCTCGGGGATGAAGCCGGCCGGCTGGCGGCCTGGGTGTTGCCGGTGCTCGCCCTGGGCATGCTGGGGGCGCTGGCGGCAGACGGCATGGGGGTGCAATTGGCCATCGCCGCCCAGCTGCAGCGGGTGCAGTGGCTGGCGCATCTCTTGGCGCTGGCGCTGGTCATTCCGCTCGGCCTGGCGCTGTGGCGTGCGGGCGGCTGGGACCGCTACCTGGCCGTGGGCATGGCGGGCAGCCTCGTCTATCCGCTCAATCTGGGCGGCCTGGTGCTGCCGCTCGTGTACGGCGTGTACCGGTGGGGCGCCCGCCGCTTGCCGGATGGGCCGCCCGCGGGAGGATTGCCCTGGCTGCTGTTCCTGAGCATTCCCGGCGCGGGCCTGGGCTTGTGGCTGTTTTATTTCGCATCGGACCTGGTTTTGCTCGGTTCGACAGACGGCCGCCCGCTCTGGCAGTTGACGTTCATCGAGATGCCGGTGGCGCTGGGGGGGCTGTTCGCGGGCCGGGCGCTTGCGAAACGCCTGCATAGAGAAACCGCCTGGCTGTGGGCCTACGGTGCGTGCGTGCTGCTGATCGGCGCGGCCAACTGGGACATTCGCAAACCCTGGAGCACGGTCTACGACCCGCCGGCGCGCACGCTGGCGATCGCGCCCGTGCAGGCCATGATTCCGGAAAATGCCGTGGTGTACTGGGAAAGCGCCGTGTATGTGACGCCGGATAACCTGGCCCGGCTGGACCGGGGCTTCGAGCGCGCCTGGTTCTGGCTGCAGCGCGCGAACTACGCTTCGTTCGACCAGGCGGCGGGGAACGTTTTCCATCGCGAGACGGCGATGGAAACCGCGCGCCGCGCCGCGCATCTGCGCCGCTGGGGCTTCCGCGACGGCAACCTCGACTGGCAGGCGCGCGTCAATCCGCCGCGCAAATTCCGGCTGAGCCTGGCGCGCCTGCAAGGCGTCTGCGCGGATCCGGCGCTGGATTTCGTGATCACCGACAGCCGCTTGCCGGAAGCCAGGCTGGGCTTCACGGACCCGCTGACCGGCAGGGCGTTCAGCGTGTATGACTGCGGCGCGCTGCGGCGGAGAGACGGATGACGGGGCCGGGCAAGACGCTAGGCGGCGAGTTCCTGCGCTATGCCCTGGTGGGCGGACTGGCCTTTGCCGCGGACTTCGCCGCGCTTGCCCTGCTGGTCAGCGGCCTGGGCATGCATTACCTGCTGGGCGCCTTTTTCGCCTTCATGCTGGGCATCTGGGTCAACTACCGGCTCTCCGTGCGCTGGGTGTTCGCCTTCCGCGCCATCGGCCACCGCGGCGCGGAGTTCACGCTGTTCCTGATCGTGGGCGTGGTCACTCTGGGCGCATCGCTGGCGCTGATGGCCGCGCTGGTCGACTGGGCCGGCGTGCATTACCTGTGGGCCAAGGCGGTGGCGGCGGTGTTCACGCTGCTGGCGAATTTCGCCGGGCGGCGCCTGCTGCTGTTCACCAACTGGCGGAGCCGGCTTGGCGGCTGAGCCTGGCAGGGGATAGTCTTCCGCCGCCGCCGGATCTGCCCGGACAACCGCGGATATCGGCGGTTTTGACAGAACCGCTTGAAAACACTAGAATTTCGCCCTTTCGTGTGGTGATGTAGCTCAGTTGGTTAGAGCGGCGGATTCATAACCCGCAGGTCGGCAGTTCAATTCTGCCCATCACCACCATTTTCTTCTCCTGCCCTCAGTCTCATAACTGCCCGGCGACCCATGAACCCTCCCAAAAAAGTCTTCATCAAGACCTTCGGCTGCCAGATGAACGAGTACGACTCGGACAAGATGGCGGACGTGCTGCACGCGGCGGAACGCTTCGAGAAAACCGACAATCCCGAAGAAGCCGACGTGATCCTGTTCAACACCTGCTCGGTGCGCGAAAAGGCGCAGGAGAAGGTGTTTTCCGACCTCGGCCGGGTGCGCGGGCTGAAGGCCAAGAACCCCGAGCTCATCATCGGCGTCGGCGGCTGCGTGGCGAGCCAGGAGGGCGCGGCCATCGTCGCGCGCGCGTCTTATGTCGACGTGGTGTTCGGGCCGCAGACTTTGCACCGGCTGCCGGAATTGATCGCCAGGCGGCGCGCGACCGGGCGCGCCCAGGTCGACATCAGCTTTCCCGAAATCGAGAAGTTCGACCATCTGCCCGCCGCCAAGGTGGAAGGGGCGACCGCCTTCGTCTCCATCATGGAAGGCTGCTCCAAGTACTGCAGCTTCTGCGTCGTACCCTATACCCGCGGCGAGGAAGTGTCGCGCCCCTTCGACGACGTCATCGCCGAGGTGGCGGCCCTGGCCGAACAGGGCGTGAAGGAAATCAACCTGCTGGGGCAGAACGTCAATGCCTACCGCGGCGCCATGCACGACGGCGCCATCGCCGATTTCGCCTTCCTGCTCGAATGCGTGCACGAGATCCCCGGCGTGGAACGAATCCGCTACACCACCAGCCACCCGCGCGAGATGACGGAGCGCCTGATCGATTGTTATCGCACCCTGCCCAAGCTGGTGTCGCACCTGCACCTGCCGGTGCAGGCCGGCTCCGACCGCATCCTCGCCGCCATGAAGCGCGGCTACACGGCGCTGGAATACAAGAGTCTCGTGCGCAAACTGAAGGCGGCGCGCCCCGATCTGTGCCTGTCCTCGGACTTCATCGTCGGTTTCCCCGGCGAAAGCGATACCGATTTCGAGGCCACCATGAAACTGATCGAGGAGGTCGGCTTCGACGCCTCCTTCTCCTTCATCTACAGCAAGCGCCCCGGCACGCCGGCTTCTGAGCTGCCCGACGACGTGCCGCATGCAGTGAAGCAGGCGCGGCTGGAGCGCCTGCAGGCCGCCATCAACGCCGCCGCGCAAGCCGTCAACCAGAACATGGCAGGCACGGTGCAGCGCGTGCTGGTGGAAGGCGTGTCGAAGAAGAATGCCGACGAGCTGATGGGGCGCACCGACAACAACCGCATCGTCAATTTCCAGGGCCAGCCGCGGCTGATCGGGCAGTTCGTCAATGTCGGCATCACCCAGGCCCTGCCGCACAGCCTGCGTGGCGAGGTGGTGACCCGTGGCTGAAGTGTTCGACATCGACTTCAAGCCGGTGGACAACCACCGGCTCGCCATCCTGTGCGGCCCGCTGGACGAAAACCTGCGCCAGATCGAGACCGCCTTTGATGTGCTGATCCGCCGCCGCGGCAGCCGCTTTTCCGCCACGGGCGCGCGCGCCAGCGACGCCATCGCCGCGCTCGAACACTTCTACAACAAGGCCCGCGAAGACCTGACCCTGGACGACATCCAGCTCGGCCTGGTGGAGCTTGCGCGCGGCGCGGAGGACGAGACCGGCCCCATGCTGCGCACGCGCCGCGCCGATCTCAAGCCGCGCACCCCCGGCCAGGCGGTGTACCTGGAACAGATCCAGAGCCACGACATCACCTTCGGCATCGGCCCGGCCGGCACCGGCAAGACCTATCTCGCCGTGGCCTGCGCCGTCGACGCCCTGGAGCGCGACGCGGTGAAGCGCATCGTGCTCACCCGTCCGGCGGTGGAGGCGGGCGAGCGCCTGGGCTTCCTGCCCGGCGACCTGGCGCAGAAGGTCGATCCCTATCTGCGCCCCCTGTACGACGCGCTCTACGACCTCATGGGCTTCGACAAGGTGATGAAGCTGATCGAGCGCAACACCATCGAAGTCGCGCCGCTCGCCTTCATGCGCGGCCGCACCCTGAAC
>JANJWO010000033.1 GCA_024709485.1 Hydrogenophilaceae bacterium
CACTTGTGGGGAGAGTTGGGGTGGGGAGGCTCGCAGGGCCTGGCCTGGTGCTGTCGCTTCCTCCTCCCAACCTCCCACGCAAGTGGGGGAGGGGATCGATTCGTTGTTTCCCTAAGGCTTCCACAGCTCCGGATGCGCCCAGTATTTGGCATTGAGCCAGTCCGGCGCCGGCTTGTAGGTGTGCAGGTCGAAGAGATACAGCAAATGCCCGTCGTCGGCCTCGGCCAGGCGCTGCATGCCGAAGGCGAGGAAGTCGTTGAAGACGAGCGGCCGGTGCTCGCGCGCGGCGATGAGCAGGGCGGGGGCGCGCTGCTTGAGATCGCCGAGCAGGCCGAGCGCGGCCTCGCGTTCGCACTCGACTTCGATGAAAGCCAGGGCGAGGTCGGCCATGTCGTGGGCGGCGACCAGCGCCCCCTCGCGAACGGAGAGGTAGTCCTGGGCCAGCGCCTGCGCGGCCATGCCTTCGGCGCGCAGCTTCATGGGCTTGCGCTGTTTCAGTTCGGCGAGGATCAGGTCTTCGATGCGCATACCGCATTCTAGAACGGCGGCGTTACCATAAGCGGCTTATGGAATTGTTCGCCGCCTGTCTCGCCGCCCTGAACGAAGCCGATCCGGCGCGAAAATGCGCGTTGGCGGATGCGCTTTTCCAGTCCTGGGCGGCGGGTGAGGTCGAGATCGACGAAGCGCTGCCAGCGCATCCCATCGCCGAGCCCGGCCGCCCGGCGAAGCCGGAACTGGTGCCGCCGCTGGAAGTGCCGCGGCGCAAGATCACCTCGGCCAGCGGCCGCGCGGCGCTGTTGCACGCCATCGCCCACATCGAGTTCAACGCCATCAACCTCGCACTGGACGCGGCCTGTCGATTCAGGAACATGCCGCGCGAGTTCTACGGCGACTGGCTCAAGGTGGCGGCCGAAGAGGCGCTGCATTTTCGTCTGGTGCGCGATCACCTGCACAGCCTGGGCCATGCCTACGGCGACTTTCCCGCGCACAACGGCCTGTGGGAAATGGCGGTGAAGACCGCGCACGACCCGCTGGTGCGTATGGCCCTGGTGCCGCGCGTGCTGGAGGCCAGGGGGCTGGACGCGCAGCCGGCGATCGCCGGCAAGTTCCAGTCGGTCGGGGACGCGCGCGCGGTGGAAATCCTCGGCGTGATCGAGCGCGACGAGATCGGCCACGTCGCCATCGGCAGCCGCTGGTATCTGTATCTGTGCCATCAGCGCGGCCTGGAGCCGCTGGCGACTTTCCGGGCGCTGTTGAAGCAATACGACGCGCCGCCGCTGAAGCCGCCGTTCAATATCGCAGGCCGCAAGGCGGGGGGATTCAGCGAGGAAGAATTGTCCTGGCTAGAGTCCCAGGGTATGCGCTGACACGCGCCGGCTGGCGCGGTCCCATTCGCCGTCGAAGCGAAGGGCGAGTTCGGCCGCGTCGCCGCGCGCGTCCCGGCGCATGAGGCCCCGGGTCTCGTCCTTGTCGTGGCGCTTGAGCACGCCCTTGTCGTCGGCCAGCACGAAGCTGTCGCGCGCCGGCGGCGGATCGGCGTCGCGCACGCGCACGTGCAGGGCGTGGCCCCACACCGACAAGAGGCGCATCATCTGGCCGGCATGCCGCCTGAGATAGGTGTCGTCGGCAAGCAGGATCTTGATGGTGCGTTTCTGCCGGCAGAATTCCTTGAGCAGTTCGATGCGCGCGGGCGATTCGTAGCCGCCGTCGGCAAGATCCCAGTCGTAGATGCGGATGAGGTGGGTCGCGCTTTGCAGCAGCGTGTCGAGCGCGCTGAGGTAATCGGACGGCGTTTCAAAACGGATCGCGTCAGACATGGGCCCATCCTGCGGTGTACCAGTCGTGGAACAGTCCGGTCAGCGCCTCGCCGTAATCGGCCGGCGGCAGGGCGCGCGTGTCCGCCAGCTGCATCAGCGCGCGGCGCTCCGGCCCGGTGGCGCCGAAGTCCTCGCCGTTGACGAAGAACTGCGTGCCGGAAAACAAGAGCCGGGTCCTGCCGTCCAGCTTAAGCCCGTTTTTGGCGAGGCGCGCGGCGAAGGCCTTGGCGCCCAGCGCTTTGGCGGGCGGGCGGAAGAACACGTCGGGCTTGGGCTCGGAGAAATAGCGGCCGACGAAGGCCTCGACCAGCTCGGCGTCCCAGCGCAGCTTCTCCAGCTGCTCGCCGATCTGCGCCAGCATGGCTTTGGGAATTTCCGCGCTGTGCTTTTGCGGGGCGAGCTCGGGGTCGGCGTAGCGACCCGGCAGTTCCAGTTCGTCGTGCAGGAAATCGAGGAAGCCTTCGCCCAGCTCCTGGAAGGCGGGGGCACGAAAGCCGATGGAGTAGGTCATGCATTCGTCCTCGGCGATGCCGTCGTGGGCATAGCGGGGCGGCAGGTAGAGCATGTCGCCGGGGCCGAGCAGGTATTCTTCCTCGACCTCGAAGTGCTTGAGGATCTTGAGCGGCAGGCCTTCGACCAGGTCGAGCTTGTCCTGCGCGGAGATGCGCCAGCGGCGGTGGCCCATGCCCTGCAGCAGGAACACGTCGTAGGAGTCGAAATGCGGCCCCACGCCGCCGCCGGGCACGGCGTAGCTCACCATCAGGTCGTCGAGCCGCGCGCGCGGGATGAAGGTGAACTCTTCGATCAGCGCGGCGCCGCTGGCGAGGTGATGGTCCAATGATTGAACCAAAAGCGTCCAGTCGCGCCTCGGCAGCTTCTTGAAGTCGGCCGGCCGGAACGGGCCGTGGCCCAGCGACCAGTGCTTGCCGCCGCGCACCAGGCGCGCTTCCACGCCTTCGCTGCAGGCGAGGGCCTGCATTTCGGCGGGCGAGAGCAGGCCGGTGAAGCCGGGAATGGCATTGGGCACCAGCAGCGGCTTCTTGTGCCAGTAGTCGCGCAGGAATTCCTTGGCGGTCATGCCGCCCAATAGCTGCAATTTCATAAACTCGAGAAACCCAGTAAATTCAATTTACATAGAGGAAGCGGAGAGATCAGGGGAAGGCAAAATTTTTCCCGGTTTTCCGCTGTTACCTCAGCTCCCTCTGTGCAGTAAATTGATTATGCCAGTTTGCTTGTTTCCAATCCCGGAATAGAATCACCGAAAATACATGATTAGCGGAGCAAGCATGCTTAACCCGGGTGACGTGGCGCCGGACATTTCCCTGCCGGACGCCGACATGAGTTTCGTCGAACTCAAGGATTTCAAGGGCAAGAAGAACGTCGTGCTGTATTTCTACGTGCGCGACAATACGCCCGGCTGCACCACGCAGGGCATCGAGTTTTCCGAGCTGGAAACCGATTTCGCCAAGCTCGACACCGTGGTGCTGGGGGTTTCGCGCGACGACTGCATCTCGCACGGCGTGTTCCGCGACAAGCACGGCATCAGCGTGCAGCTCCTGGCGGACAAGGAGGGCGAGGCCAGCCAGGCCTACGGGGTGTGGCAGGAAAAGGAGAAGGATGGCGTCAAGCGCATGGGCATCGTGCGCTCCACCTTCGTCATCGACAAGAAGGGCGTGGTTCGCCACGCCCTCTACGGCGTGCAGAGCAAGGGCCACGCCGAGGAAATTCTCGAACTCATCAAGGAAATGCAATGACCCAGGTCGCCAAGAACACCGTCGTCACCATCACCTACACCCTCGCCGATTCCGACGGCGAAATCCTCGAACAGAGCGAACATCCGCACAGCTACCTGCACGGCGGCTACGGCAACGTCTTCGAGGTGGTGGAAAAGGCGCTCGAAGGCAGGCAGGCCGGGGATGTCGTCGACATCAAGATGCAGCCCGACGAGGCCTTTGGCGAATACGACGAGCAACTGGTGCGGATTGAGGATCGCAGCGTCTTCCCGGAGAATATCGAAGTCGGCATGCAGTTCGAAGGCCACGGCGAATCTTCCGGCGAAGTGCACGTCTACACCGTGACCGACATCACCGACGACAAGGTGGTGGTGGACGGCAACCATCCGCTCGCCGGCCAGGCGCTGAATTTTCATTGCGCGATCACCGAAGTGCGCGCGGCCGACCCGCACGAGATCGAGCACGGGCACGCGCATGGGGCGCATGGGCATCACCATCATTGAATGAATGCGTCCTCTCCCTGGCGGGAGAGGGGGAGGGGGGTTCTTCGGAGTCCCCCTTTTTTGTTGCCGGCGCTGTCGTCGCGGGGCAACCGATGCAGGCCGGGCTTGTGTTCGATTGGCCATTTTCCGCGGCCAAAGACCGGCGGCCGGGCGGGAACGCCACCCCCCAACCATCCCCCTCCCGGCCTCTCCCACAAGGGGGGGGCTTTTCCCCCTCCCCGGCTTGCGGAGTTTTCCTCCCTCCCCGCTTGCGGGGAGGGTTGGGGTGGGGAGGCTTTGCTGTTCGCTCCCCTCCGGGCTGCCCAAATCGACGCCAGTCTCGGCAAAACCCCTTCCGCCCATCCCCTTGCTTTCCCCCCAACCCTGCTAAAATTACGCACCTCAAAAAATCGCCGTGTATTGATGAAAACCACTTTTCTCGATTTCGAGCAGCCCATCGCGGAGCTGGAGTCCAAGATCGAAGAACTGCGCTTCGTGCAGGACGACTCCGCGCTGGACATTTCGGAAGAGATCAGGCGCCTGTCCAAGAAAAGCCAGAAGCTGACCGCGGACATCTACGCCAAGCTCTCGGCCTGGCAGATTTCCCAGGTGGCGCGCCACCCGCAGCGTCCCTACACCCTGGACTACATCAGCGGCCTGTTCGACGACTTTCAGGAACTGCATGGCGACCGCGGCTTCGCCGACGATCACGCCATCGTCGGCGGCCTGGCCCGCTTCAACGGCGAGCCGGTGATGGTCATCGGCCACCAGAAGGGGCGCGACGTCAAGGAGCGGCAGTTCCGCAATTTCGGCATGCCGCGCCCGGAGGGCTACCGCAAGGCGCTGCGCCTCATGCGCCTGGCGGAAAAATTCCAGATCCCCATCCTCACCTTCATCGACACCCCCGGCGCCTATCCCGGCATCGGCGCCGAGGAGCGCGGCCAGAGCGAGGCCATCGCGCGCAACCTGTACGCGATGTCGGAGCTGAAGACGCCCATCATCTGCACCATCATCGGCGAGGGCGGCTCCGGCGGCGCGCTGGCGATCGGCGTGGGCGACCGCACCCTGATCCTGCAATATTCCACCTATTCCGTGATTTCGCCCGAAGGCTGCGCTTCCATCCTGTGGAAAAGCGCCGACAAGGCCTCGGTGGCAGCGGAAACCCTGGGCATCACCGCCGAGCGCCTGTTGTCGCTGGAACTGGTCGACAAGGTCGTGCCCGAGCCCCTGGGCGGCGCGCACCGCGACTGGGACGGCATGTACACCAACATGCGCAAGGCGCTGGCCGACACGCTGGCCGAAGTGCGCCACCAGCCGCTGGACGCGCTGCTGAACGCGCGCTATCAGCGGCTCATGGCCTATGGCCGCTTCAAGGAAGAGAAGCAGTCCTGATCCGGCCGGACAGGCCCGCGCCTGCCTCGCGCGCCATCTCAAGCCCGGTGCGCAGCTGCGCGCGGCGTTTTCCGGCGGCGTCGATTCCGTCGCGCTGCTGCACCTCCTGGCGCGCCTCGCGCCTGAATTTCCGTTCTCGCTTTCCGCCGTGCACGTGCACCATGGCCTCAATCCCGGGGCCGATGCCTGGGCCGCGTTCTGCCTGGCGTTCTGCGAGCGCCTCGGCGTTCCCTGCGAGGTGGCGCGCGTGAACGTGCCGAGAAAATCCGCGCAGGGCCTGGAGGCCGCCGCGCGCCGCGCGCGCTATGCGGCCTTGTGCCGCCCCGGCGCCGATGCCGTGGCGCTCGCGCCCCACCACCCCCACCTGGCCTCGTCTGTGTTTCCCCTGCTCGTGGGGGGCGGCGCCCCCCGCGCGCTGGCGGCGATGCCGGAGGCGCGCGCGCACGACGGCATGCTGTTGCTGCGCCCCTTGCTGAACCTGCCCAAGGCCGAACTCGTCGCCTACGCCCGCCGCCACCGCCTGCAATGGGTGGAGGACGACAGCAATCTCGACACGGCGCTCGCGCGCAATGCCCTCAGGCAGGACATCCTGCCGCTGCTGGAGAAGCATTTTCCCGACTACCGCGAGCGCCTGGCCGGGGTGGCGCGGCGCATGGCCGAAGTGGCCGTCCTGCTGGAGCACATGGCGGGGCAGGATGGCGCGGCGCATTCGGAAAACGAGCTCGACTGCGCCGCATTGAAAGCCCTGCCGGAAACGCGTTCGCGCAATCTGCTGGCGCACTTCCTGCGCGCGCAGGGCGCGGCGTTGCCGCGGCCGGCGGCATTGCGCGAAATCCTGCGCCAGCTGACGGAAGCGCGCGGGCGCCTGAGCCTGCCGCTGCCGGACGGGCGCAGCCTGGTCCGCGTCCGCAACAAGGCCCGGATCGAGCCCTGATGCGCAGGCCTTGCTTTATACTGCGGGACAGATGAAAACCCTGCCCTTCCTGCTCGCATTGCTCGCCGGGCTTGCGCTGTCGGCAGTGCAGGCCGCGGAGCCGATCGTCATCAAGTTCAGCCATGTGGTCGCGCCGGCGACGCCCAAGGGCAAGGCGGCGGACAGGTTCAAGGAACTGGCCGAGCGCTACACCCAGGGCGCGGTGAGAATCGAGGTCTATGCCAACGGCCAGCTCTATCGGGACCGCGACGAAATGACCGCGCTGCGGCTGGGCGCGGTGCAGATGCTGGCGCCTTCGCTGTCGCAGTTCGGCTCGCTCGGCATGCGCGACTTCGAAGTGTTCGACCTGCCTTATCTTTTCCCCAACAAGGCCACGCTGTACCGCGTGATGGACGGCGACATCGGCAAGCGCCTGCTGGCCCGGCTCGAGGCCCGCAACATCAAGGGCCTGGCATACTGGGACAACGGCTTCAAGCAGGTGAGCGCCAACCGCCCGCTGGAAAGCGTCGAGGACTTCAAAGGCCTGAAAATGCGCATCCAGTCGTCCAAGGTGCTGGACGCGCAGATGCGCATGCTGAGAGCCATGCCGCAGGTGATCCAGGTCATGGACGTGCGCACCCGCCTGGCGGAAGGCGCGGTGGACGGCACCGAGAACACGCTGTCGAATTTCTACAGCCAGCGGCTGCACGAGGTGCAGAAGCACCTGACTTTGTCGGACCACGGCTATCTCGGCTATGCCGTCATCGTCAACAAGCCGTTCTGGGACGGGCTCAAGCCGGAGATCCGCGCGCAGCTGGAAAAGGCGCTGAAGGAAGCCACCGCCTACGAGCGCAGGATCACGCAGGAAGAGAACGACAACGCGCTCGCCGCGATCCGGGCGGCCGGCACCACGGAAATCCACGTGCTGCCCGACACCGGGCGGCGCGCGTGGCAGCAGGCCCTGCTGCCGGTGCACGAACAGCTGTCCGACCTGCTCGGCAAGGACACCATCCAGGCCATCTACAAAATCGCCGCCGAGGTGGCGCGGGAAGAGCGGCCGCACAATGGCAAGCGGCAATAAAGGCGTTTAACCACGGGGCGCGCGGGGAAAAAAACTAAAACACCGAGGAAGCAGAGGACAATATGCTTGCCTCCGTTGCCTCTGTTATCTCTGTGTTCATGGACTCCCCTGTGCTTGGCAGAAACTTTCCATCCGCATGATTCGTTTTCAGTCCCTCACGCTCGCGCGCGGTACCAAGCCGCTGTTTGAAGCCGCCGACCTCACGCTCAATCCCGGCGAGAAGGCCGGCCTCATCGGCGCCAACGGTTCGGGCAAGTCCACGCTGTTTGCGCTCTTGCGCAACGAACTGCACGCCGACGGCGGCGAGGCGGATTTCCCCGCATCCTGGCGCATCGCCCATGTCGCCCAGGAAACGCCGGCGCTCGAACGCGCCGCCATCGATTACGCCATCGACGGCGACACCACGCTGAGAAGGCTGGAACGCGAGCTGGCGGAGGCGGAGGCGCGCCATGACGGGCATCGCATCGGCGAGCTGCACGCGGCGCTGCGGGACGCCGACGCCTACACCGCGCGCGCGCGCGCCGAAACCCTGCTCACCGGCCTGGGCTTTTCGCACGCGCAGATGAATGAGCCGGTGGCGAGCTTTTCCGGCGGCTGGCGCATGCGCCTCAATCTCGCCCAGGCGCTGATGTGCCCCTCCGACCTCCTGCTGCTGGACGAGCCCACCAACCACCTCGATCTCGACGCCATCATCTGGCTGGAGGACTGGCTCAAGCGCTATGCCGGCACCCTGATCGTGATTTCGCACGACCGCGATTTCCTCGATGGCATCGTCAACGTCATCGTGCACATCGACGGCCGCAAACTCAAGCGCTACGCCGGCAACTATTCGGCCTTCGAAACGCAGCGCGCCGCCAATCTGGCGCTCTCCCAGGCGGCATACGAGAAACAATCACGCGAACGCGCGCACCTGCAGTCCTTCATCGACCGCTTCAAGGCCAAGGCCACCAAGGCCAGGCAGGCGCAGTCGCGCATGAAGATGCTGGCGAAAATGGAGGAGCTGGCGCCGGTGCATGCGGCGGCGAGCTTCTCCTTCGAGTTTCGCGAACCCGAGCGCGCGCCCAACCCGCTGCTGGTGATGGAGGCGGTCGTCGCCGGCTACCGGGCGCAGGCGGGCGACAAGCCCGTGCTGGCCGACATCAATCTCAGTCTCGAAGCCGGCAGCCGCATCGGCTTGCTGGGCGTGAACGGCGCCGGCAAATCCACGCTGATCAAGACCCTGGTCGGCGAACTGCCGCCGCTGTCCGGCGAAGTGCGCCACGGCAAGGGGCTGGCCATCGGCTACTTTGCCCAGCACCAGCTGGAAATGCTGCGCCACGACCAGTCGCCGCTGTGGCATTTGAACAAGCTCGCACCGATGGAGCGCGAACAGGCGTTGCGCGATTTCCTCGGCGGCTTCAACTTCGCCGGCGACATGGCCACCGCCCCGATCGCGCCGTTCTCCGGCGGCGAGAAGGCGCGCCTCGCGCTGGCCTTGATCGTGTGGCAGAAGCCGAACCTGCTCTTGCTGGACGAGCCCACCAACCACCTCGATCTGGAGACGCGCGAAGCGCTGACCGTGGCACTGGCGCAGTTCGAAGGCACCCTGGTGCTGGTGTCGCACGACCGCCACTTGCTGCGCGCCGCCACCGACGAATTCATGATCGTGGCCGACGGCGGCATGCGGCCCTTCGACGGCGATCTCGACGACTACCGCGACTGGCTGTTCAAGACGCGGCTCGCCAAGCCGGAAGCCGAGGCGCCGAGCGAGAATCGCCTCGACCGCAAGGCCGAGCGCCGCCAGGAAGCCGAAGCGCGGCAGAGGCTGTCGGCGGCGAGGAAGCCGATCGAGAAACAGATCGCGCAGCTGGAAAAGCGCATGGAGGCCCTGAACGCGCGCAAGGTGGCGGTGGATGCGCGCCTCGCCGATCAGGGCATCTACGCCGAAGCCAGCAAGGAGGAACTGAAACGCCTGCTGCGGGAACAGGCCGAGCTCGCCGGGGAACTGGAAGGAGTCGAGGGCGAGTGGCTCATGCAGCAGGAAGCGCTGGAGGGATTAGGCAACTTAGCCTAATCGTCATGGCGAGGAGTGCATTCAGCCTTTAGCCGCGAGCGCAGCGTGGCGGGACGCGGCAGTCCAGGGTTTTCCAGGCGCGAGTTACAAGATGCAGGTGAGTTGCTGGGCTTGGTTTGACTGGATCGCCACGCTGCGCTCGCGATGACGGTCATTTCTGAATGACCGTCACCTTCTGCATCACCACCGGCTCCAGCGGCACGTCGTCATACGCCCCGTGGCTGCCGCGCGACGCGGCCACGATCGCGTCCACCACCTCCATGCCCTCGACCACCTGGCCGAACACCGCGTAGCCCCAGCCTTGCATGCTCTTGCCGCGATGGTTGAGGAAATAGTTGTCCGCCACGTTGATGAAGAACTGCGAGGTCGCCGAATGCGGCTCCATGGTGCGCGCCATGGCCAGAGTGCCGCGCAGGTTCTTGAGGCCGTTGTCGGCTTCGTTCTGGATCGGGGCGCCGTTCGGCTTTTCGGTCATGTCGGGCAGCAAGCCGCCGCCCTGGATCATGAAGCCGGGGATCACGCGGTGGAAGATGGTGCCGTCGTAGAAGCCGGATTGCACCTGCTTGAGGAAATTCTCCGTCGAAAGCGGGGCGTTGCGCGGGAACAGTTCCACGGTGATATTGCCCTTGCCGGTCTCGATGCGCACGCGGGGGTTGGCCGGCTGGCCGGGCGCGGGCGCGGTGGAGACCGTCTGCTTGCCGGGCTCCTTGGCGCTGCAGCCGCCGGCGGCCAGCGCCGCGCCGAGCAGGAGGGCGGACAGGAAAGCGGAAAAACGTGTCATGCGATCGAACCCCCAACAATATGGAAAGCGGCAATGTTAGCAGTTGGCGGCCGCGGCCCGGCAGCGGAACGAAGATGGCCGGCGCCGATCGTATATAGTGTGAACAGTACCGGAAAGGAGAGCGGAATGATGAACATGCGCTTCATGTTTGCCTGGCTGGTCTGCCTGGCCTTTGCGCCCTGGGCCCTGCCTGCCTTCGCCCAGGCCGGCGCTGCGCCAGCCGCCGCCACTGCCATGCCCGCGCCCGCGCAGCCGCTGGCGCGCTGTGCCCAGCCTGCCGCTGGAAAGCTCAAGACCGCGCAGGTCGCCACCGAATGCTGCAAGGACCACAAGGGCGTGTGCGGCTGCCGCGCCGGCAAGATCATCTGCTGCGACGGTTCCGCCAGCACTCAGCCCGGCTGCACCTGCCACGGCGACAACGGCTTCGTCGAATAGCCTTATTTCGAGGCCGCGACCCAGACCCCATCCCAGTCCGGCGGGGGCGGCGAATGCCTGAAGGCGGCGATGCGCGCCAGGAATACCTGGCTGGGGCGATCGTCCGGCGCCGCCGCCAGCCCGGTGCGGAAGGCGGTTTCGGCTGTTTCCCAGTCCTGCCGGCGATAGGCGGCGAGCCCCTGCGCGAAGGCCTCGATCAGCCGCCTTTGCGCATCCGCAAGCTCCCGCGCCTCGCCCACCAGTTCGAATATCCGCGCCGGCTCGGCCTTGCCGGCCACGCGCAGGCTGTCGATTTCGCGGAAGACGAAAGCGTCGGCGGCCAGGCGCCGGGTGTCCTCGTTGACCAGGATGCGGGTACCGTAGAACTTGTTGGCCTGTTCCAGGCGCGAGGCCAGGTTGACGGTGTCGCCGATCACGGTGTAGCCGCGCGCGGTTTCCGAGCCGATGTTGCCCACCGTCACTTCGCCGGTGGCGATGCCCATGCGCACGTCGACTGTCGGCAGCCCCTGGCGCACGCCGATGATCTCCGGCAGCGCGGCGCGGAATTCGTCGAGCTTCGCCATCTGGTCGAGCGCTGCCGCGCAGCATAATTCGGCATGGCTTTTTTCGTCGGTGAAGGGCGGGCCCCAGAAGGCCATCACCGAGTCGCCGATGTACTTGTCGATGATGCCCTGGCGCGCGCGGATGACCTCGGCCATGAAGGAGAAATAGCGGTTGAGAAAGCGCACCGCGGTGTCCGGCGTCATGCCCTCGCACATCTGGGTGAAGCCGGCGAGATCGGAGAAGAACACCGTCATCGCGTGGCTTTCGCCGCCTTCCGCCGGCAGGCGCTTTTCCAGCAGGCCGCGCACCACGCGCGGGTCCACGTACTTGCCGAAGGTCTCGCGGATGTATTCCTTCTCCCGGAGCCCGACCACCATGTGGTTGAAGGAATCGGCCAGGGCCGACATCTCGTCGCGGGTATTGACGTGGATCTCGACGTCCAGATCGCCTTTTTCCACGGCCTGGGTGCCGCCCAGCAGGCGCCGCACCGAATCCACCAGCGAGCGGCTCACCGCCCAGGCGAAGATCAGGCCCGCCAGGGTGGCGATGGCGGTGACGATCCAGTTCAGCTGGGTGGCGCGCAGCTCTTCCTTGCGGGCCTGTTCGACGGTGTCGCGGGTGAGCTTGTTGAGGATGTCGATGGTCTTGCCGATTTCGACATCGACGTTGTTCTTCGCTTCCAGCAGGGTGTCGTGCATGAGCTTCTGCGAGCGCCGGGTGCCTTCTGCGGCCTCGATCTGGAACATGCGGAAGGCCATGTGGAATTTCTGGCGCGCGCTCTGGATCGCCGGCAACTGTTCGCCCAGCACGGCCAGCGTGACCCGGTCGAGCGCGATGTCCTGCGCCGCGCTGGCTTCCTTGAGCATGCGCAGCGAGGAGTCGACGATCTGGTCGGCGTTGATGCCGCGGTTGTCGAAGTTGCCCGATTCCTTGGCGAGGTAGTCCTTGTCCGGGCGGGCGGCCTCCATGCCGGCCAAGAGGCGCTCCATGTGCACCATCTGCTGGCGGATGAGGATTTCCACGCTGGCGACCTGTTCCTGCAGCGGCAGGTAGTAGTCGGACAGCGCGCGTACCTGATTGTTGAGGTTGCGGAAATTGAGCACCGACGCCCAGGTGACGACCACCATCAGGCCCAGCAGGACGGCGATGATGCTGAAGATTTTCAGTCGGATGGGGCGGCGCATGGCTCCAGTCTAGTGGGATTGGCCGGCGGCATCCAGACGCAAAAACGGCCTCTTCCTCCGAAGAGGCCGTCCGCATCGCCGCAGGCGGCGGCGAAGCGCCGCTTTAAGACACGCTGCCGAAACTGCGGTCGCTGGCCATGAAGGGGGCCTTCAGGCCGGCGATGCGGCAGCCCTGGGCTATGGGCCCGCCGGGGAACAGCAGGTAGAGGTGCTTGAGGCCGCCCTGCGGATGGAAATGTTCGTCGAGCGCGTCGTGCAGGTCGCGCGGGTTGATCTTGGCCGCGTCCTCGTGCTGGGCGTAATAGGTTTGCAGGGCGCGCACCGCTTCCCAGTGCGCTTCCGTCATTTCCAGCCCCTCGCCGCGCGCGATGTCCAGCGCCTGCTGGCGGTTCCAGTCGTCGGGGGCATGGGGAAAGGCGGGGTCCACTGTCCGCTCGCGGGTCAGTTTGTTGATGTCGGATGAGATGTGGATCATGGTCGATTCCTCCTGTTGAATCCGTGCCATTGGAGTAATCCCCAGCGTAGACGATGGCGGGCGAGATACAAGCATTAGACCTGCAAGGGCGGCTCCTGCATCAGCGCCACCTGCTCGCGCAACTCCAGGATGCGATCCTGCCAGTAGTGCGGGGTGCCGAACCAGGGGAAGGCGGCGGGGAAGGCGGGGTCGTCCCAGCGCCGCGCCAGCCACGCCGAATAGTGCAGGAGGCGCAGCGTGCGCAGCGCCTCGATGAGATGCAGCTCGCGGCGGTCGAATTCGCAGAAATCCTCGTAGCCCGCCAGCACGTCGCCCAGCTGGCGGGTCATGGCCTCGCGCTCGCCCGACAGCAGCATCCACAAATCCTGCACCGCTGGCCCCATGCGGCAGTCGTCGAAATCCACGAAGTGGGGGCCGCCGTCTTCAGGCCCTTCGGTCCACAGCACGTTGCCCATGTGGCAGTCGCCGTGCAGGCGCAGCGCCGCGACCGCGCCGGCGCGGTCGTAGCAGTGGCGCACGCCTTCCAGGGCCTGCGCCGACACGCTTTCCCACACGCTCAGCAGCTCCGGGGGGATCCAGTCGTTCTCCAGCAGGTAGGCGCGCGGCTCCACGCCGAAAGTGTCGAGATCCAGGGCGGGGCGGTGCGCGAATGTCCGGGTGGCCCCTACCGCATGGATGCGCCCCAGAAAGCGCCCCATCCATTCCAGGGTGCCGGCGTCGTCGAGTTCCGGTGGCCGTCCGCTCTGGCGCGGATAGACGGCAAAGCCAAAGCCGGCGAACGCGTGCAGGGTTCTGCCCTGCAAGGCCAGCGGCGGCACCACCGGGATTTCATGATCGGCCAGTTCCCGGGTGAAGGCGTGTTCTTC
Organism: Hydrogenophilaceae bacterium; assembly: GCA_024709485.1. GTDB lineage: Bacteria > Pseudomonadota > Gammaproteobacteria > Burkholderiales > Thiobacillaceae > UBA6918. The sequence goes on from JANJWO010000033.1 coordinate 13,756, forward strand.
CAGGATCGCGGCCGCGCTCCAGCGCTGCGGCCGGTAGAACTTGGCCACCAGCGGCGCGCCGTCCTCCTGGCCGACCTGGTAGACGCGGTTCTCGAAGCTGTTCAGCGCCAGCAGGCGCCCGTCGCAGCTGAGGCCCGCGCTTTCCAGGGCGTCCAGCACGAGGTCGGGGGTGAGAGTGGAAAAGGGATGGCTCATGGAACGAATATACTGAAAAGCGACTCTAAACCCGGCAAAAATTCGGCAAAAATTCGGAGACATCATGATACTTCTGCGCGCTGTTCTGTTGTTGTTCCCCTGGCTGTTGATGGGTACGGCCCTCGCCGGTTCGCAGACCCTGGAGCGGCTTCTGGAAAGCCCCGCGGCGCCGGCCGGGGTGGTGTTCGAAATCGTCGACCGCGACCCGCAGGCGCTCGAACTTGCTCTGCCCTGGGTCAGGCAGGCGGCGGAAAGGCTGGAGGAGCGCTTTCCGGGCCTGCCCATGGCGCTGGTGACGCACGGCCAGGAGATGTTCGCGCTGCAGGAGAAGGACAAGGAACGCAACGCCGCGCTGCATGCCCAGGCGCAGCGCCTGAAGCAGGACAAGGGCATTCCGGTGCACGTGTGCGAGACCTTCGCCGGCTGGAAAGGCGTGGCGCCGGAAGCCTTTCCGTCCTATGTCGATGTCGCGCCCAGCGGGCCCGCGCAGGTCAACAATTACCTCGCGCTCGACTACCGGCACCTGGTGGTGCCGAAGGCCGCGGTGCTGCGTAAAATGGCCCAGTGACAGCAGGCGGAGAGAACACCATGCGTATCCTGATCGTGCTGGCCGGCGCGCTGGCCTTGTCCCTGAATGCATGGGCCGCCGGCAACGCCTGCATGAATGCCGCTGCGCAGAAAAAACTCGCCGGCGCGGCCGAGAGCGCCTTCGTCCACAAATGCGAGCGTGACAAGTGCGAAGCGGCTTCGAGCCGGAAGCAGCTCGCCGGCGCCGCGAAAACCGCCTTCATGAAGAAATGCATGGCCGACAGCCTGCAGCCGTTCTGCGAAGCCCGGGCGGATGGCAAGAAGCTCCATGGCGCGGCCAGGAACAGCTTTCTGAACAAGTGCCGCTCGGACTGAGGCGAGGCGCTATCGTTTCAGGCCGGCCGCGATCAGAAAATCCCGCACATGCCTGAGTTCGTCCTTGCTGCAGGTCGAACTGTTGTGCGGACGGTGGATGAAGCCCTCCACGCCGTTCAGCACCACGCGGAAGCTCGCGCCATGATGCGGTTCCACCGTGGCACCCAGGTGGATGAGCATGGACTCGACCTCGCGCCAGTGGACGTTGCCGCTCACCGGGCCGCGAAAAATCGAATTCAGCAGGAGTTCATGCTTGTGGCTCATGAGGCGCAGAAAGCGTTCGACACTTTTCAGCCTAGGGCCCGGCCGAGGCCGGCGGCTGGCGCGCCGTCAGCCGGCACGGCCGGCCGGAGGGTCAGTTCGGTTTGCCCAGCTTCTCATCCATGGCGGCGCATATTTTGGCGATCGGCTGCCAGCTGTTGCAGAGGTGATGTAGTTCGCCGCCCTGCTGCAGGATCAGCGCGGGCAGGCCCCGCACCCCCATCTGGCGGGTCTTGACGAACTGCGTCTGCGAGCGGGAGCGTGTGTCGTCCGATTCGAAGGCCTTGAGGAACGCATCGCGATCCAGGCCCTGTTCGACCGCGATGTCGGCCAGAGTGCCGGGCTTGGTCACGTCGCGCCCCTGGGCGAAAAACGCCGTCTGGATCGCCTTGATCATCGGAAACGCCAGGTCCCTGTCCAGGCTGGCGGCCGCCAGCACGGCGCGGCAGGGGGGGTCGGAGTTGCAGATGAAGCCCGCGGGCGCGGCATGTTCGAAATCGAATGGCTGGCCGCTGCGTTCATGCACCTGGCGCCAGTCATGGAAAATGTCATGACGCTCGATTTCCGTGATCGGCTCCGTCTCGCCCGGATGCAGGCCGGCCAGCACGAGTTCGAACGCCACCCGGGTATGGTAGTGTTCCCGCACGGCTTCGATCACCGGCGTGAATCCCCAGCACCAGGAGCACATGGGGTCGGTAAAATACCAGAGCGTGGCCTGTTTAGCACTTGCCAATTTGTCGTGTCCTCAGTTTTTGCGCGGCATCGCCGGTCGGTCATTGCCGTCCCGGTCGTGCCGCCATTTATTTATAGTAGCCTTGTCAAGGCTGGCTATTTGTTGCCTATGTAATCCTTCTTGCCCAGCTCCACGCCGTTATGGCGCAGGATGTCGTAGGCTGTGGTGATGTGGAAAAAGAAGTTCGGCAACACGCGATTGAGCAGGTATTCCTGCCCCTTGTAGTTGAGCGTGGTTTCGCCGCGCTTGAGGACGATGTCCTTTTCTTCGCTGCCGTCTATTTGCTCGGGCTTGAAGCCATTCACGAAATCTATCGTCTTGCGCACGCGCTCGATCAACTCCGGAAAAGTCTGTTCGACATTCTCGGACTGGAAGGGTTCCGCCCCGGCCAGATTGGCGATGCCGTTCTTGGCGGCGTCCGCGGCGATCTGGATCTGTCTGGAAAAGGGGTACATGTCGGGGTAGAAGCGGTAGTTGAGCAGTGCGGCAGGGTCGATCCTTTTCTCTGCGCAGTGCGCCGCGGCCTTCTCGAGAATCGCCGCCAGGTTGTTCAGCATGCGCGTGAACACCGGCGCCGAAGCCTGATACATTGAAATGGACATGAGATTGCCCTCCGTTCGGCTTTAATGTGGAGCGTCAAGTAATAGCGCAATGCCTAGCCTAACACAAGAAAGTTTCATTGCTGATGACCCGTGTCGCGCACCGTTTCCTTGCCGCGTTTCTGACGGCGGCCGGCCTTGCCGCGGCGGCGGACGAGCCGCCGCTGTCCAGCCGGGTCGTCGGCGGCGACAGTGTCTATGTCATCTGGCCCGGCGACTTTCTGAGCGGCATCGGCGCCCGCTTCGGCGTGGATTACAGGCTGCTGGCCCGGCAAAACGGCATCGCCGACGAGAACCGCATCCATGCCGGGCGGCAACTGCGCATCCACAACCCCCATATCGTGCCGGCCGGAATGGACGACGGCATCCTGATCAACATACCCCAGCGCATGCTGTTCCTGTTTCGGCGGGGCGAGCCGGTTGCCGCCTATCCCGTGGGCCTGGGCCGGCCCGACTGGCCGACGCCGGCAGGCGAGTTCAGGATCGTCGCGCAGGAAACGCACAAGAGCTGGGTGGTGCCCAAGTCCATCCAGGAGGAAATGCGCCGCGAGCGCAAGATCGTGCGCCAGGAGGTCGCCGCGGGGCCGGACAATCCGCTCGGCGCGCATTGGCTGGGCCTGAGCCTGTGGGGGTACGGCATCCATGGCACCACCGCGCCTGCCAGCGTGTATGGCTTTCGCAGCCATGGCTGCATCCGCATGCACCCGGACGATGTCGCCGACCTTTACGACAAGGTCGAAATCGGCACGCGCGGCCGGCTGGTGTACCGGCCGCTGCTGCTGGCGCTTGCCGGGGATGGCCGCATACTGCTGGAAGCGCATCCCGACATCTACGCCCGGGCCTTGACCCCGCGCGCCTGGCGCACGCCATGGCCGAGGCCCATGGCCTGGACCAAGCCATCGACTGGCCGCTGGCCGAAGCCGTGGCCGCCGCCCAGGAGGGGGTCGCCGTGGAAGTCGGGCGCCTCGCGCAGCAGGGCGTGAAATGAGTGTCCGCACGCATGGCTGCCCGCCCGCCGCGGCCGGCTTAATTTGCTATATATAAACGAGCAAGTCACTGCACCCAGACGGAAAAAAGCACAAGAACAAGCATGCAGGCCGGAGCGACCGGCTGCCGGAGAGTTTGTTTACCTTTATTTACGTATGGAGAATGAGGCAATGGCAAGACAACCGCGTTTTATCGCAAGCGAACCGGAGATTCCCCACATTACCTGGCACGGCTTCCACAGCCTGGAAGAGCGCGAGACCTGGATACGCGAGGCCGCCTATTACCGTTACCTGGAGCATGGCTGTGGCGACGGCCACGATGTCGAGGACTGGCTGGCGGCCGAGGCCGAAATCGATCATGGCGCACCCGTGTCCGCCGAGGCGCTGCCGGAGCAGCAGGCGCAGCAAAGCAGCGTGCGCGGCCCCGCGTCGGACGACAGGCTCAAGCGCGCGGTCAAGCGCAAGCCGCGCCGGGCCATCCCCCAGATAGAGAGCGTCGAGCCCGCCGAAGCCCCGGACAGGCAATAGCGATTGGCGCCGCGCGGCGCAGCGGAAAGCGGCGATTACTGCCGCGGCGGCTTCTCGGCGCAACGGATGATGGCCGCGTTGCCGTCCGATTCGAGACAATAGCGCAGGTCGCCGTGCGGGAAATGCCGCGCCTTCCGGGGCGAGGGCCGCTGCATGGCCCTGGCCTGCATTTGGGCCGGCATGGCCGTGGTCTGCGTCTGGGCGGGCGCGGTTTTTGCCGCGTCTGCGGGAATCGCGCCCGGCATGCCGTCCGCATGCGCGATTGCGGCGGCGCCCAGCAGGGTCAGGGTGATGGGCCAGGTTTTCATGCATGCGCCTCCGGTGCGGTAATTTCGAGTATCCGATCACTTGTGTTCCATGACGGTCCGGCGCCGGCCGCGTTGGTGTGGGTGCCGCCGGCGCGCGCCGTTTGGTTTAATGCGTGCGGCCGATCTGCTGCCCGGCCGGCAAATCAGCGCGAATCCTGATCCGAGCGTAGTTGCTGGAACGCCAATGGCAAGCCCGGGCGTCCCTTTGCGGACCGTGATCGGCGCCCGGGTCGCGCCCCTCAAAACCGTTTCACGACCTTCTTGATCGTCGGCTCCTCGCCCTCGCCGATCACGAAGCCCAGGCTGCTCACCAGGCCCAGCATGTTGCGATTGCTGGTCAGCACGTCGCCTTCCATGGATTTCAGCCCCTTGTCGCGGGCGATGTCCATCAATGCCTCCATCATCTTGTAGCCGATGCCCTTTTGCTGCCAGGCATCGGCGATCGCCAGCGCGAATTCGCAGGATTCGCCGTCCGGATTGATGACATAGCGCGCCACGCCGATCTCGGTTTCGCTGCGGCCTTCCACCAGCACGGCGATCAGCGCCATCTCGCGGTCGTAGTCGATCTGGGTGAAGCGCGCCAGCATGGCCGGGGAGAGTTCCTGCAATGCGCTGACGAAGCGGAAGTATTTCGATTCCTGCGACAGGCCGCGCACGAAGGCCTGCTCGATCTCGGCGTCCTCGGGACGGATGGGGCGAATGACGAGGTCGATGCCTTCCGGCAGCTGCATGCGGCTGACCAGGTGCGCGGGGTAGGGGTGGATCGCCATGTGCGCGTAGCGCTCGGCGCCGGCGGGCGGATACGCCACCTCGATGCGCGCATCCACCGCGATGGCGCCGTTTTCGTCAACGATGAGCGGGTTGATGTCCATCTCGCGGATGTGCGGAATCTCGCACACCATCTCCGACACGCGCAGCAGCACGCGCTCCAGCATCTCCATGTCGACCGGCGGCAGGTGGCGGAACTGTTGCAGGAGGCGCGCGACATGCGTGCCCTGGATCATGTTGCCGGCAAGGTAGCTGTTCAAGGGCGGCAGCGCCACCGAGCGGTCGCCCAGCACCTCGACCATGATGCCGCCGGCGCCGAAGGTGATCACCGGCCCGAACACCGGGTCGCTGGTCACGCCCACCATCAGCTCGCGGCCGTTGGGCTTCACCACCATGGGCTCGACCACGACGCCGTCGATGCGCGCATCGGGGCGGTTGGCCTGCACCGACTCGATGATTTCGCGCCAGGTGGCGCGCACCGCCTGGGCGTTGCCGAGATTGAGGCGGATGCCGCCGGCATCGGACTTGTGCGTGATGTCGGGCGAGTTGATCTTCATCGCCACCGGCAGGCCCAGCTCCTCGGCCAACAGCAGCGCCTCGTTGGGCGAGCGCGCCACCATCGAGCGCGCGATGGGAATGCGGAACGCCGCCAGCACCGCCTTCGATTCCATTTCGCTCAGCACCTTGCGGCGCTCGGCGAGGGCATGCTCGATCACCAGGCGCGCGCCCTCGACATCCGGTTCCGACTGGTGCGACAGCGGCCCCGGCGCCTGCATCAGCAGCTTCTGGTTCTGGTAGTAGGCGGAAATGTAGGAGAACACCTCCACCGCCGGCTCGGGGGTGCGGAAGCCGGGGATGCCGGTTTTGGCGAAAGCCTCGCGGCTCGCGGCCACCTGGGTGTCGCCCATCCAGCAGGCCAGCAGCGGCTTGTTGAACTGCCCGGCCAGCTCGATCACGGCGCGCGCCGCGCCGAGCGGATCGGTCATCGCCTGCGGCGTCAGGATCACCATCACGCCGTCGACGCCGGGGTCCTGCATGCAGGCCGTCACCGCCTGGCGATAGCGCTCGGCGTCGGCGTCGCCGACGATGTCCACCGGGTTGGCGTGCGACCAGGTGGCGGGCAGCGCCGCGTCCAGCTTGCGCCGGGTGTCTTCGGAAAGCTCGGCCAGCGCGACGCCGAGGTCGGCGGCGCGGTCGCTCGCCATCACCGCCGGGCCGCCGGCGTTGGTGACGATGGCGAGGTGGTTGCCGGTGGGGCGAAAGCGCGCGGACAGGGCCTTGGCCGCGGCGAACAGCTGCACCACGCTGGAGACGCGCACCGCGCCGGCGCGGCGGATGGCGGCGTCGAACACGTCGTCCGCCCCGACCAGGGCGCCGGTATGCGACAGCGCGGCCTTCGAGCCCGCCTCGTGGCGGCCGACCTTGATCAGGAACACCGGCTTGGTGCGGGCGGCGGCGCGCAGCGCGCTCATGAAGCGGCGCGCCTGGCGAATGCCCTCGATGTAGAGCAGGATGCTCTCGGTCTGCGGGTCCGACACCAGGTAATCGAGGATTTCGCCGAAGTCCACGTCCGCGCTGGTGCCCATGGATACGATGCTGGAAAAGCCCACGTCGTTGGGCCGCGCCCAGTCGAGGATCGCCGTGCACAAGGCGCCCGACTGCGACACCAGCGCCAGCTTGCCGGGCTTGGCGCCGCCCTTGCTGAAGGTGGCGTCGAGCCCGATGGAAGGCCGCATCACGCCCAGGCAGTTCGGGCCCACCAGCCGGATGCCGTGGCGCCGCGCGATATCCAGCACCTGGCGCTCCAGCGCGCGCCCGGCTGCGCCCGCCTCGCCGAAGCCGGCCGACAGGATCACCGCCGCCTTCACGCCATGCCGGCCGCAGGCCTCGATGATGTCCGGCACCGTGTGCGCGCGCGTGGCGACGACCGCCAGATCGATGGGCGCGCCGATCGCTTCGATGTCGGGATAGGCGCGCTGCCCCTGGATCGCGGCATGGCGCGGGTTTACCGCGAAGAGCCTGCCCTGGTAGCCGCCCTCCAGCATGTTCCTGAAAATCACCCCGCCCACCGACGCAGGGCGGTCGCTCGCGCCGATCACGGCCACCGAGCGCGGGGAGAAGAGGGGGGAGAGGTAATGCTGGCTCATGGCGGGGGCGGATGTGCTTAAATTCAGTATTGTTCGGACTGGCGCGGCAACGAGACCGGCCGCGCCTTTTCAGGATAGCCTAGCCGAAACCGGTCGTCTTTTGCCATCCGCGCCATGCAAACCGCCTACATCAGCCACCCCGCCTGTCTGCTGCACGACATGGGGCGCGGCCATCCGGAATGCCCGGCGCGCATCCGCGCCATCGAAGACCAGCTCATCGCCTCGCAGATTCTCCCCTTGCTGCAGCACCACGACGCGCCGCGCGCCACGCGCGAACAGCTCGAGCGCGTGCACAGCGCGGCCTACCTGAATGAAATAGAAGCCGCCGCGCCGGGCGAGGGCCTCGCCATGCTCGACCCCGACACCTGGATGAACGCGCACAGCCGGGAGGCGGCCCTGCGCGCGGCCGGGGCGCTGGTGCTGGCGACCGATCTGGTCATGTCCGGCCGCGCCGAGAACGCCTTCTGCAACGTGCGCCCGCCCGGACACCACGCCAGCCGCGACCGCTCCATGGGCTTTTGCATCTTCAACAATGTCGCCGTCGGCGCGGCGCATGCGCTGGAACAGCACAAGCTTGCGCGCGTGGCCATCGTCGATTTCGACGTGCACCACGGCAACGGCACCGAGGAGATATTCCGCGACGATCCGCGCGTCATGCTGTGCTCCAGCTTTCAGCACCCCTTCTACCCGTACTGCGGCGCCGACACCGTGAGCGACCACATCATCCCCGCGCCGCTGCCGGCCTACACCGACGGCGCCGGCTTTCGCGCCGCGGTCACGGAAAAGTTCCTGCCGGCGCTGGCGCGCTTCAAGCCGCAGATGGTCTTCGTCAGCGCCGGCTTCGACGCCCACCGCGAGGACGACATGGCCAGCCTCAAGCTGGTGGAGGCGGATTACGCCTGGGTCACGCGGGAAATCAAGAAAGTGGCGGCCGCCCACGCCGACAATCGCATCGTGTCGACGCTGGAAGGCGGCTACGAACTGCACGCCCTGGGCCGCAGCGCCATGGCGCATGTCAAGGTGCTGTGCGACATGTGAGCCGGTCTTGCCGGGGGCGTGCCCTTGCCGTGCGGCGCGCCGCGCGCGTTCAGAGCGGGGCGTCCAGGGCTTCGATGCTGCCGTTCGCCCAGAAATCGGCGCCCTTGCCGAGGAATTCGTCCCAGGGAAGGTAGTGCGAACCGTCGCAGGAAAAGGTGAGGCCGACCACGCCGTTGAAAATGTTGAGGGTGCCGCTCCTCAGGTAGAACATCTCGTCCATGAGGCGCAGGTCGCGCAGGTTGTCGAGGATGGGGCGGATCCTGTCCTTGGGCACCACGGCGTTGTCGGGATAAGGCTGATGCGGATAGATCAGGCAGGTGTCGGGATCGGTCAGCGCCTCGATGTCGAGCAGGCGGTAGCGGTAAGGGTCGTCGAACAGCCAGATCACGGCGCGGCTGCTGGAGAAGTGCAGGATGACATGGAACACGCCGTGGTCGACCATGAGTTCTTCCAGCACGCCCAGCACGGTATCGATGCTGTTGTCCATCATGCTGCTGATGCGGGTCTGGTGGAACACGGTGCCGCGGATGGCCGGATCGCCCTTGATCTGGCGCCAGTAGGTGGGCTCCTCGTAGAGCTTTCCCGTCAAGGGCAGGTTGCGCAGGTCGAAGTCGGCGCCGATGAAGCCCAGCACCTGGCCGGTTTGGCTGCGCACGATCTGGATGGCGGTGAGCGAGGGGCGCCGCGCGCGCAGGCTGATGTAGGCCTGCGAGAGCAGGAAGCCTTCGCTCGGCACGCGCTCGTTCATGTAAGGGCGCTCGGAACGGTCGCGCCCGAAATCCTTTTCGACCAGGCCGTCGCGGCTGATGTTGTCGCTGATCTGCACGGCGTCGGTGTTCAGCGCGTACATGTATTTGCACATGGGCAGGCGCGCCAGGGCGGTGGTCAGGAGGTCGTCCAGCCTCTTGCGGTCGCCCCACACCTGGCTGCATGCCTCGGCGACCTGTTCGAGCGGTTCGCGCAGCAGTTCCTTGAGTGCCTCGCGCTGGCGGGCGATGCTTTCCTGCAGAGTGTTGAGCGGGTGTGTCATGTGCGCAGTATATCAACGGCGCGTGAAGGTTTTTTGTCTCCGGGTGCCGCCGGTATTGCCCCATGAGCGGGCGGCCGGGCGCCATGAACAATTGCGGCCACGCCGGCCTGCGTCTGCGCGCGGCACAAAAAAACCCCGGCTTGCCGGGGTTTTTTCGAAGCAACCAGTGCTTAGGCGGGCTGAATGTTGGCTGCCTGCTTGCCCTTGGGGCCGGTCGTCACTTCGAAGGACACGCGCTGGTTTTCCTTCAGGGACTTGAAGCCGCTGGTTTTGATTTCGGAGAAGTGGGCGAACAGGTCTTCGCCGCCGCCGTCGGGGGTGATGAAGCCGTAGCCTTTGGTGTCATTGAACCATTTGACGATGCCAGTTTGCATGTGTGTTTCCTTAAATTAAAGACTTGAATTCGGCGCCCCGGCTATGGGGCCCGGTGGGCGCTTGCCCGAATCTATCGAAATCAAGGAAAAACTGATCAAACTGATGCCGCATTTACAACTTGAATCCCACAGATTGCCGCCACAGTACACGGCTTTCGCCAATTCTCCTAGCAAAATTTTCGAGAGGTTTTGGCGGGGACGGGGGGCAAGACCGTGGGGGCGTCGACCGACAGGGTTTGCCGGGCGGGCCGTTGCGCCTTGATGCAGGCTTTTCCAAGACAGCCAAGGCTTTGCCGGGTTATACTAACGGGCTAATTTTCAAGACTTTTTCAGTTTTTATTAACCCGAGTTTCCGAACCTGACTGGAGCAAAGCATGGCGATTGAACGCACCCTTTCCATTATCAAACCCGATGCCGTGGGCAAGAATGTCATCGGCAAAATCTATTCGCGCTTCGAGACCAACGGCCTGACCGTCGTGGCCGCCAAGATGAAGCACCTGTCGCGCCGCGAGGCCGAAGGCTTCTACGCCGTGCACAAGGAGCGCCCCTTCTTCAAGGATCTGGTCGAATTCATGATCTCCGGCCCGGTGATGATCCAGGTGCTGGAAGGCGAGGCCGCCATCGCCAAGAACCGCGAGCTGATGGGCGCCACCGATCCCAAGAAGGCCGCGCCGGGAACCATCCGCGCCGATTTCGCGCAAAGCGTGGACGCCAACGCCGTGCACGGCTCCGATGCGCCGGAAACCGCCGCGGTGGAAATCGCCTATTTCTTCGCCGCCACCGAACTCTGCCCGCGTTGATTAATTGCAGAACCTGCTCGACTTCAACCTTCCGCAGCTCACCGACTGGCTTCTCAGCCAGGGCGAGAAGCCGTTTCGCGCCAGGCAGGTGTTCCACTGGATGCACCAGCGGGGGGAGGCTGATTTCGCGCAGATGACCGACCTGGCCAAGAGCCTGCGCGAGAAGCTCGTCGAGCATGCTGAAGTGCGCGCGCCGGCGGTGCTGGCCGACAAGACCTCGGCCGACGGCACGCGCAAGTGGTTGTTCGACGTCGGCATCGGCAACGGTGTCGAGACGGTGTTCATCCCGGAAGGGACGCCCGGCTGCGGCGACAACGATGCGGACGAGGACAGTCCGCGCTATCGCGGGACGCTGTGTGTCAGTTCCCAGGTCGGCTGCGCGCTGGAGTGCACGTTCTGCTCCACCGGCCGCCAGGGCTTCAACCGCAATCTCACGGTGGCCGAGATCATCGGCCAGTTGTGGCATGCGGTGCGCGAGCTGAAGCAAGCCGGCTGGGGCGAGCGCCCGGTCACCAACGTGGTGATGATGGGCATGGGCGAGCCGCTGGCCAATTTCGAGAACGTGGTCACCGCGCTCGACATCATGCTCGACGATCACGCCTACGGGCTGTCGCGCCGGCGCGTGACGGTGTCGACTTCCGGCATCGTGCCGGCCATGGATCGCCTGGCCGCGCGCTGTCCGGTGGCGCTGGCGGTCAGCCTGCATGCGCCCAGCGACGAGCTGCGCAACGAGATCGTGCCGATCAACAGGAAGTACCCGCTGCAGGAACTGCTGGCGGCCTGCCGGCGTTATCTCGAGCATGCGCCGCGCGATTTCATCACTTTCGAGTACGTCATGCTGGCCGGAGTGAACGACACGCCGGAACATGCGCGACAGCTGGTCGAATTGGTGAAAGGCACGCCCTGCAAGTTCAACCTGATACCCTTCAATCCGTTCCCGGATTCGGGCTACGAGAAAAGCCGCGCGGACGCGCAGCGGGCGTTCCGCGAAATCCTGCAGCAGGCGGGCTACGTGGTAACCACGCGCAAGACGCGCGGCGACGACATCGACGCCGCCTGCGGCCAGTTGGCGGGCCAGGTGGCGGACAAGAGCGGGCGGGTGATCAAGCGCATGGAAAGGAGTGCGGCATGAAAAAGCAGGCATGGCTGTTGGCGCTGGCGGTTGTGGCGGGCTGCGCCGACATGGGCGCCGGCCGCTCCGCGGACTCGACGATGAGCGCGCCGGGGGTGGAGTCCGAGGCGCGTTCGCGCGCCAAGATTTTCACCGAACTCGGCTTTGCCTATTTCAACCGCAGCCAGATGAAGGTGGCGCTGGACGAAGCGCGCAAGGCCATCGGCATCGACAACCGCTACGGGCCGGCCTATCACCTGCTTGGGCTGATCTACATGGATCTCGAGGAGGACCGGCTGGCGGAAGACAATTTCCGCAAGGCGCTGGACATCGACCGGGCGGATTCCGATGCGCACAACAGCTACGGCTGGTTCATGTGCACGCGCGGACGCTACGACGCAGGCCTTGCCCAGTTTCAGGAGGCCATGCGCAACCCGCTGTATGACAAGCCCGAGCTGGCCATGACCAATTCCGGGCTGTGCAGCGAGAAAAAGGGCGACTTGAAGCAGGCGGAGGCCTATTACAACAAGGCGTTGAAGCTGGCGCCGAACGCGCCGCTGCCCATCATCAAGCTGGCCGGGCTCAATTTCCGCATGGGCAATCTCAACGAGGCGCAGCGCCTGCTTTCGCGCCATCAGCAAATCTCCCCACCCACGGCCGAGGCCCTGTGGCTGGGCTTGAAAATCGAACGCAAGCTGGGCGACAAGTCACAGGAAGCGGCATACAACCAGCAGCTGCGCCGCAACTTCCCTGAAGCGCCGGAAACGCAATTGCTGCTGCGAGGACAATACGAATGAGCGAGGAAGGACTCGGGATCGGCGCGCGGCTGCGCGCCGCACGCGAGGCGAAAGGCTGGAGCGCGCAGGAGGCGGGTAGCCGCCTGCGCCTGATGGCGCGCCAGATTCTGGCGATCGAGGCGGAAGATTTTTCCAGGCTGGGGCAGCCGGTATTCGCCCGCGGCTTCGTGCGCAATTACGCCAAGCTGCTGGGGCTGGACCCGGACGAACTGCTGGATCGAATGACCACCGTCAAGACGGTGCGGGTGCAGGAAGCCGAGAATTTGCCGTTTACCCCCGGCCAGGATTTCTGGCGCTCGCCCTGGGTGCTGGGGGGCATTTTCGCCGTGATCCTGGTCGTGGCCGTGCCGCTGGGCTTGTACTGGTGGCTGAGCAGCGGCGAGGAGGCGCCGCCCGTGCCGGCTGTGGAGAAGCCGCTGCCGCCGCCGCCGCCGCCCGCCCCGCAAGTCCAGATCGAAGAGCAGCAGGCGCCGGAAGCGCCCGCAGCCGAGGCCGAGCCGGCGGGCGCAGCGACACCCGAATCCGCGCCGCCGGCCGCTGCGCCGCCGCCCGCTGCGCCCGCGCCCTCCACCGCCGCACCCGCGCCGGCTGGGGCGCCGGCCGCCGTCGCCGAGGCGCCGAGCGCCGACCTGCGCCTGCAGTTTGACGAAGTCTCCTGGGTGCAGGTGCGCGACAGCAGCGGACGCATCGTGCAGTCGGGCCTGAACCCGGCGGGCGCGGCCGTCGATGTCGCCGGCAAGGCGCCTTTCTATCTGGTGGTGGGCAATGCCGAGAAGGTGCGCGTGATCTACAAGGGCAAGACCATCGATCTCAAGCCCTTCACTTCCGTCGACGTGGCGCGGCTGACCTTGAACCCATGAGCGCAATACCCGTGAGCCAGATCGGCTGTTCTTCCCGGCGCAGGCGCCAGGCGCGCATCGGCCATGTACTGGTGGGCGGCGGCGCGCCCATCGTCGTGCAGTCCATGACCAATACCGACACCGCGGACGTGGCCGGCACGGTGGCGCAGGTGGCGGATCTGCACCGCGCCGGCTCGGAGCTGGTGCGCATCACCGTCAACACCCTGGAAGCCGCGCAGGCGGTGCCTGAAATCCGCAACAAGCTCGACGCCCTGGGCGTCGACGTGCCCCTGATCGGCGACTTCCATTTCAACGGCCACAAGCTGCTGACGCAGGTGCCGGCATGCGCCGCAGCGCTGGCCAAACTCAGGATCAACCCCGGCAACGTCGGGCGCGGCGAGCGGCGCGACGAGCAGTTCGCCACGCTGATCGAAATCGCCTGCAAGTACGACAAGCCGGTGCGCATCGGTGTGAACTGGGGCAGCCTCGACCAGGAGCTGGCGGCGCGCATGATGGACGAGAACGCCAAGCTTGCCGAGCCCGCGGACGCCCGAGACGTGATGTTCCAGGCCATGATCGCCTCCGCGCTGCAGTCGGCGAAGCGCGCCGAGGAACTGGGCCTTGCCGGCGACAAGATCATCCTGTCGTGCAAGATGAGCGGGGTGCAGGATCTCATCACCGTGTACCGCGACCTCGCCGCGCAGTGCGACTACCCGCTGCACCTCGGCCTCACCGAAGCCGGCATGGGCAGCAAGGGCATCGTCGCCTCCACCGCGGCGCTGGCGGTGCTGCTGCAGGAAGGCATCGGCGACACGATCCGGGTTTCGCTGACGCCGGAGCCGGGCGAATCGCGCACCAAGGAGGTGCAGGTGGCGCAGGAGATTCTGCAGACCATGGGCCTCAGGGCGTTCACCCCGCTGGTGACGGCTTGCCCCGGCTGCGGCCGCACCACCTCCACCGTGTTCCAGGAGCTCGCGCTCAGGATCCAGACCTGGCTCAGGGGCCAGATGCCGGCCTGGCGCGGCGTGTATCCGGGCGTGGAGGAGATGAAAGTTGCGGTCATGGGCTGTGTGGTCAACGGTCCGGGCGAGTCCAAGCACGCCAACATCGGCATCTCGCTGCCCGGCACCGGCGAAGTGCCGGTGGCGCCGGTGTACGTCGACGGCAGGAAGACCGTGACCCTGAAGGGCGACCGCATCGCCGAGGACTTCCAGGCGATCGTGGAAGACTACGTGCGCAGCCATTACGGCGCGCAAGAACATTAATGACACAGAGGAAACAGAGGGAGCAGAGGAAATCTTTTTTGTCAGGGGTTGCCTCTGTTACCTCTGCTGCCTCTGTGTGAAATATTTTTTGATATGAGCAATAACCTGCAAAGCGTCCGCGGCATGAACGACATGCTGCCGCAGGATGCCGACACCTGGCGGTTTTTCGAGGACACGGTGAAAGCCTGGCTGGCGAGCTACGGCTACCGCGAAATCCGTACGCCCATCCTGGAGCATACCGCGCTGTTCAAGCGCGCCATCGGCGAGGTGACCGACATCGTCGAGAAGGAAATGTACACCTTCGTCGACGAACTCAACGGCGAGTCGCTGACCCTGCGCCCCGAGGGCACGGCCTCGTGCGTGCGTTCCGCGATCCAGAACAATCTGCTGTACGACGGCGGCAAGCGCCTGTGGTACATGGGCCCGATGTTCCGCCACGAGCGCCCGCAGAAGGGCCGCTACCGCCAGTTCCAT
Organism: Hydrogenophilaceae bacterium; assembly: GCA_024709485.1. Taxonomy (GTDB): domain Bacteria; phylum Pseudomonadota; class Gammaproteobacteria; order Burkholderiales; family Thiobacillaceae; genus UBA6918. The sequence goes on from JANJWO010000033.1 coordinate 28,912, forward strand.
CAGGTCGGCGTGGAGGCGCTGGGTTTCGCCGGCCCCGACACCGACGCCGAGCACATCCTGATGAGCGCCGATCTGTGGCAGCGGCTGGGCGTGTCGCCGGTGCTGGAACTCAATACCCTGGGAGATTCTGAGGCGCGCCGCCGCCACCGCGAGCGCCTGATCAAGCACTTCGAGGCCAATCTCGACGTGCTCGACGAGGACGCCAGGCGCCGCCTGCACAGCAACCCGCTGCGCATCCTCGACACCAAGAACCCGGCGATGCAGGCGCTGGTCGAGGCCGCGCCCAAGCTCATGGACGACCTCGACGAGGAATCGCTCGCGCATTTCGAGGCGCTGCGGAAGCTTTTGCACGAGCTCGGCATCGCCTACCGCATCAACACCCGCCTGGTGCGCGGCCTGGACTATTACAATCGCACCGTGTTCGAATGGGTGACCGACAAGCTCGGCGCCCAGGGCACGGTGTGCGCGGGCGGGCGCTTCGACGGCCTGATCGGGCAGCTGGGCGGCAAGCCGGCCCCGGCCTGCGGTTTCGCCATGGGCATCGAGCGCCTCTTGGCGCTGCTGGAGATCGAGGGCGTGCAGCCTGCGGCCTACGCGCCCGATGTCTATCTCGTGCATGCCGGCGAGGCGGCGGCAAGCTGGGCCTGGCAGGTGGCGCGCGGCCTGCGCGGTCGGGGCATCTCGGTCGCCATGCACGCGGGCGGCGGCAGCTTCAAGTCGCAGATGAAAAAGGCCGACGCCAGCGGCGCGCGCTATGCGGCGGTGATCGGCGACAACGAGGCGGCGACAAGCAGGCTGATGCTGAAACCGCTGCGCGAGGCCGCGGAACAGGCCAGCCTGGGGCTGGACGAGGCCGTGGATATTTTGTTGCATGGATGAAACTCAGAACAAGGAGGACAAGAGGACTGGAGTAAGGCGATGTGGAAACGATTCAGGCATGAATAAAAGTTTCCTCTTGTCCTCATGTCCTCTTTGTTCAAATAGATAAAGTCAAACCAAGGAAGCAAGATGGCGGCATTCGATCTGGAAGAACAGGAACAACTTGAAGCGCTGAAAGCGTGGTGGAAGCGCTGGGGCAATTACGTGATTTACGGCCTCTCCGCGCTGCTGATCGCCGTGGCCGGCTTCCAGTACTGGCGAAGCCATACGGCCGCGCAGTCGGCGGAAGCGGCGGTGCATTTCGAAAACCTGAACAACGCGCTGGAAGCTGGCGACAACCAGGCCGCCAAGGTGCAGGGCGCGCTGCTGATGGACAAGTACGGCAGCACGCCCTACGCCACGCGCGCCGCCATGCTGATCGCCAGCCTCAACGTCCAGGGCAAGGATGCGAAAAGCGCCAAGGCGCAGCTGGAATGGGTGATCGAGCGCACCAAGGAGGCCGCATTGCGCGACGTTTCGCGCCTGCGCCTGGCCGGCCTGCTGCTGGACGAGAAGAATTACGAGGGCGCGCTGAAGCAGTTGAGCGCATCGCACACCGATGCCTACGGGCCGCGCTTCGACGATCTCAGGGGCGATGTCTATCTGGCCCAGGGCAAGGCCGCCGAGGCGCGCGCAGCTTATTCGGCCGCCTATGCCAGGCTCAAGGAAAGCGACCCGCTGTACGGCGTGGTGGGAATGAAGCTCGATGCGCTTGGAGGTCCCGCCAAATGAAGAACACCGCGCTTCGCGTTGCGTTCGCCGCCTTGATGACTGCCGGCCTGCTGGGCGGCTGCGGCATGCTCGGCAAGACCACCGACACCGTGGCGGGCTGGTTCAGCTTCGGCAAAAAGCGCCTGGCCGAGCCCGCGCCGCTGGTGCAGTTCGCGCAGCAGCGCGCGATGTCGCGCGCCTGGGCGGCGACGGCGGGCGAAGCCGGACGCGGCATGTTCGAGCCGGCCGTGGACGGCGGCGCGGTGTTCGCTGCGGGCGAATCCGGGCGCGTGGTGCGCATCAATCTGCAAAGCGGCGCCGAAACCTGGCGCGCCGATACCGGCAGGAAGCTTTCGGCCGGGGTGGGCGTGGGCTCCGGCCTGGTGCTGGTCGGCGGGCTCAAGGGCGAGCTCATTGCGCTTGACGCGGCGAGCGGCGCCAAGCGCTGGGAAGTCAGCCTGAGCGGCGTCGCGGTCGCGCCGCCCGCGGTGGACGGCGATCTGGTCGTCGTGCGCACCGGCAACGGCCAGGTGCATGGTCTCAACATCGCCGACGGCAGCCGCAAGTGGCTTTACTCGCGCCAGCTGCCGGCGTTGTCCCTGCAAGGCGTCTCCGCGCTGGCGATCAAGGACGGCGTGGCCTATGCCGGCTTCCCCGGCGGCAAGCTGGCGGCGATCCAGCTGTCCAGCGGCCTGCAGGCCTGGGAGGCTTCCGTCAGCATGCCGCGCGGCGCCACCGAGCTCGAGCGCGTGAACGATGTGGTGGGCACGCCCGCGCTGGACGGGCAGCGCGTGTGCGCCGTGACCTACCAGGGGCGCGTGGCCTGTTTCGACCGCGTCCGCGGCAGTCTGATCTGGGCGCGCGAAACCTCGAGCGACTCGGGCCTGTCGATGGATGCGCAGTACGTCTATGTCACCGACGACAAGGACGCCGTGACCGCCTATGACAAGGATACCGGCCGTGCGGCCTGGCGCCAGGACAAGCTCGCCAACCGCAAGCTGACCGCGCCGCTGTCGCTTGGCAAGTACGTGGTGGTTGCCGACCTCGAAGGCTATGTCCATCTGATTTCCGCCGAGGACGGCAGCTTCGCCGCGCGCGCGCAGGCCGACGGCCTGGTGCGCGCCGCGCCCATCGACATCGGCCCCGGTTTCGCGGTGCAGAGCGTGAAAGGCGGCGTGACCGCGTTCAAGCTAAATTAATGCCCGGCGACGCCATTTGAGATTCGATTAACACAGAGGAAGCAGTGGGAGCAGAGGAAGGCATCATTTCTTCTAACCCTCTGTTTCCTCTGATAGCTCTGTGTAGATAGGCTTTTATGCTGCCCACCCTCGTGCTTGTCGGCCGTCCCAATGTCGGCAAGTCCACTCTCTTCAACCGGCTGACCAAGAGCCGCGATGCCCTGGTGCACGACCAGCCGGGGCTGACGCGCGACCGCCACTACGGCCGCGGGCGGGTGGGCGACAAGCCCTATGTGGTGGTGGACACCGGCGGCCTCGAGCCGGTGGCGAAGGACGGCATCCTGCACGAAATGGCGCGCCAGACCCTGCAGGCGATCGACGAGGCCGACGCGGTGGTGTTCCTGGTCGACGGCCGCCAGGGCCTGACGCCGCAGGACAAGGTCATTGCCGACCGGCTGCGCCGCGCGCGCTGCCCCGTGCACCTGGTGGTGAACAAGAGCGAGGGCATGAACCACGCCGTCGTCATTGCGGAATTCCACGAACTGGGCCTGGGCGAGCCGCTGGCGATTTCCGGCGCGCACGGCGAGGGCGTCAACGATCTCATCGACATCGCGCTGGCGCCGTTCGCGCCCGGGGCCGAAGAAGAGGAAGCGGCGGGCGGCCCGCGCATCGCCATCGTCGGCCGCCCCAATGCCGGCAAGTCCACCCTGGTCAACGCGCTCTTGGGCGAGGAGCGGGTGATCGCCTTCGACCAGCCCGGCACCACGCGCGATTCCATCTACATCGACTTCGAGCGCGAGGGCAGGCACTACACCCTGATCGACACCGCCGGCGTCAGGAAGCGCGGCAAGGTGTTCGAGGCGGTGGAGAAGTTTTCCGTCATCAAGACCCTGCAGGCCATCGAGGACGCCAACGTTGTGGTGCTGGTGCTCGATGCGCAGGCGGAAATCTCCGAGCAGGACGCGCACATCGCCGGCTACATCCTGGAGGCCGGGCGTGCGCTGGTGGTGGCGGTCAACAAGTGGGACGGGCTCGACGAGTACACGCGCAGCGGCATCAAGCGCGACCTGGAAAGGAAGCTGGCCTTCCTGTCGTTCGCGCGCTTCCACTACATTTCCGCGTTGAAGGGCCAGGGCCTCGCCGCGCTGCTGAAAGACGTCGATGCCGCCTACGCCGCGGCCATGGCCAAGCTGCCCACGCCGAAGCTGACCCGCGTGCTGCTCGCCGCCACCGCCCAGCATTCGCCGCCGAAATCCGGGCTGTTCCGGCCCAAGCTCAAGTTCGCGCACCAGGGCGGCAGCAATCCGCCCGTCATCGTCATCCACGGCAACGCCGTGGGCAACGTGCAGCGTGACTATCAGCGCTATCTGGAAAACACTTTCCGCGAGGCCTTCAAGTTGCAGGGCACGCCGCTCAGGATCGAGTTCAAGGACGGCAGCAATCCCTTCGAGGGGCGCAAGGCCAAGCCGCCCACCGAGCGCGAACTCAACAAGGCGCGGCGCGAGAAACGCTTCCGCCGCCGGAAATTCGGCGCGGACACCAAGGGCACGCGCAGCTGAGCGCCGCTTGAATAAACCCGCTTGAATCGCGCATAAAGAGATTCAAGTCAGAAATTTCCGCGATCCCGCTATGCTCTGCGTTCTGTTGAAGAGTGACGAGCCATGAGCGAAAAAGAAATCCGGGAAATCCGTTTGAACCCCATCGTGCCGACCGAGTCGGTGCTGGTGGCCACCGCGCGCTCCATGCGCCCCAAGAAGGCCGAGGACCTCGCCCCGCGCGACACCCGCAAGCACGTGGAGACCTGCCCCTTCTGCCGCGGCAACGAGGACAAGACGCCGCCGGAAATCTTCCGCGTCGACGGCGAGGACGGCAACTGGGAACTGCGCCTGGTGCCCAATCTCTACCCGGTGCTGGGCGACGACCGCGAGAACGCCAATTTCACCTTCGGCCTGCAGCAGACCATCGACGGCTACGGGCGCCACGAGGTGTTCGTCGACCACCCCGACCACGGCGCCGCCGTGCAGGACATGAGCGAGGCGCACATCGAGAAGATGTTCCGCGCCTACCGCCGGCGCATGGGCGAACTGTACGAATCCGACCCGCGCCTGAAATACGTGCTGGTGTTCAAGAACTTCGGCCCCGCCGCTGGCGCCTCGATTCCGCACACCCACAGCCAGATCATCGCCATGCCGGTGGTGCCGGTCAACGTCGAAGCCGAGGTGAGGAACAGCGCCGAGTATTTCCGCAAGCACCACCGCTGCATCTTCTGCGCGCTGGTCGATGAGGCGCTTACCTTCGAGGCCACCATCTACGACCGCGCCTCCGGCGAGATCAGGCGCAAGGTCGACGTCGGCCAGTACGTGATCGAGCGCGGCCAGCATTTCATCGCCGTGAAGCCCTTCGCCAGCCGCTTCGAGTGGGAAGTGCACATCCTGCCGCTGGTGCACTCCGCCGAGTTCCTCGACACCCCGGACGACTGGCTGCCCGACCTCGCCCGCGTCATGCGCCGCACCATGGCCAGGCTCGACGCCGTCATCGGCGGCGCGCAGTACAACTTCTTCCTGCACTCTGTGCCGCATGGCGGCACAGCATCCAGCCATGGCGCGCCGCATGGCGAAGAAACCGGCGCGCATGCGGCGAGCTACCACTGGCACCTGGAAATCTGCCCGCGCACCTCCATCCCCACCGGCTTCGAGCTGGGCTCGGGCCTGTTTGTCAACACCATCAGCCCCGAAGGCGCCGCGCAGAAGCTGCGGGAGGTGGATATAGATTGAGACAATAGTGCGGGTTTTGCCGGGCGCGCTGTATTATCCAGGCAGGAGTTAGGGAGTTATAACAAGGAGCAGCGAGTATGGCGACGCCCTCCAATTCGAATTCGCCAGCTACAGGCGAGGCTGGCAATAACCGGGTCAACCCGGAGCGGCTGTACACGCTGTGGGAGCTTGCCACCCGGCAGCATCCGGACGATGAATCGCGCATCCGGGCGATACTGGCCGAGTCCTGCCAGGCGATGGGGCTGGATATCGCCCTGGTGGGCGAAATCGGGAACGGCGAATACCGCATCCGCCACGCCTACGACGCGGCGCGGCGCTTTGATGTCGACATGGCGCTGCCGCTTGCCGACACGCCCTGCCAAAGCGTGGTGGAACGGGAGGAAACCGTGTTTCAGCCCGATCTTGCCGAGAATTCCGCGCTGGGCGCCCTGCCGGTTATTTCCCAACTTGGCTTGCAGGTCTACGTGGGCACGCCGATCCGCATCGATGGCAGGCTGTGGGGGGTGCTGACCTTTGCCGGCGCCGCCACGCAACACGTTTCGCTGCAGCAGGAAGACCTGGCCTTCATCGAGTTGATCGCCAGCTGGATCGGCATGCTGCAAAAACAGGCCATGCAGAACGCCAGCCTGCAAAAGCTTGCGCTGACCGATGAACTGACCGGCCTGCCCAACCGGCGCGCCGCGGAAGCGCGGCTGCAGGAGGAGATTGCCCGCGCCAGGCGTCACAACCAGACATTTGTGCTCGGCCTGGTCGATCTCGATCATTTCAAGCTCATCAACGACCGCTACGGCCATCGCGTCGGCGACGAGGCGCTGGCCAGCTTCGCCGGCTTTTTTCTGGAGCACCTGCGCGCGGAGGACTGGGTCGCGCGCTGGGGCGGCGAGGAATTCCTGGTGTGCCTGCACACCGCGGACATCGGAGAGGCGGAGTCGGTTTTCCAGCGGCTGCGCGAGGCGCTCAGGCATCGTCCCTTCGAGACTTCGGCCGGCGCCATTCACCTGACGCTGAGCGTCGGGCTGGCTCAATTCGATCTGGATAAAGACACCCAGGACATGCTGCTGGCCAGCCTGGACAGCAATCTGTACGAAGCCAAGTCGCGCGGGCGCGACCGCATCATTAGCAGCACGCACGGGCTGGGCATGCTGCAGATGGCGACGCTGTTGAAGGCCGCGGCGGCCGAGGGCCGCATCCTGGCGGCATATCAGCCCATCGTCGACCTGAGCACGCGCCAAGTGGTGGCGGACGAGGCCCTGGCCCGCCTGCAGACGCCGGGCGGTGAAATACTGCCTGCGGCGAGCTTCATCGATGCCGCGGAGGGCCTGAACCTGATGGCCGAGATCGACAGCATCGTCGCCGCTCTCACCATGGGGCGCTGCGCGCAAAATCTCGCCTCGGGGGCGTTGAGCCAGCAGTTTGCGCATTTCATCAACCTGTCGCCGCAGTTCCTGGCGAGGCGCGATCTGGTTCAAAAGCTTTTGGCGCGCGCGCATGAGTATTGCGGAAGCTGCGGCGTCGACATGGGGCCGGTCAAGCCCATCGTGTTCGAAATCACCGAGCGCCAGGCCATCATGAATCTGAACACGCTGGAGGAGGATCTCAAATACCTGCTCGATTTCGGCTTCCGGCTGGCGCTGGACGATTTCGGCAGCGGCTATTCTTCCTTTCTCTATCTCTCGCGCCTGCCGATCAGCTTTCTCAAGATCGAAGGCTGGATGATCCAGAACATGCAATACAACGCCAAGGCGCTCGACCTGATCAAGTCGCTGGTGGACTTTGCCCGCAACCAGGGGATCACCACCATCGCCGAGGGCGTGGAGGACGAGGGCACGGCGCGCAGACTGCAGGCAGTCGGGGTGGACTGGGCGCAGGGTTACCATTTTGGCCGCCCGGAGCTGCTCGAGGCCAAACCGGCCCGATGAGGCCGGCGTTTCGCGCACAATTTTCAGGCTTTCGTCTAGAATTGAACAAGTTGGTCGGGAAGGGCTTGAAAACACCGCAGGCCGACCCAATAACACAAGAGACAACAACAGGAGAGCCATAATGGCCGGCAAACCCCAACTGCTTCAAGACCCGTTTCTGAATGCCTTACGCAAGGAGCATGTTCCGGTATCCATCTATCTGGTAAACGGCATCAAGCTGCAAGGGCAGGTGGATGCGTTCGACCAGTACGTGGTGCTGCTCAAGAATTCCGTCACCCAGATGGTATACAAGCACGCGATCTCCACGGTGGTGCCGTCGCGCGCGATCAGCTGGCAGGGCGGCGAGGAAGACAATCCCTAGCCTACGGTAATCAGCCCTGTTTGAACGCCCCACGGGCGGCGAACGCGCGCTGCTCGTCTCTCTCGATTTCGACACCCCGGATTACGCAGAAAGCACCGAGGAATTCCAGCGCCTGGCGGAGTCCGCCGGGCTGCAGCTCGGCGGATTGATCAAGGGCAGGCGCAGCCGCCCCGATCCGCGTTTCTTCGCCGGCAGCGGCAAGGCTGATGAAATCGCCGCGGCCGTGCGCGACAGCGGCGCCGAAGTGGTGCTGTTCAATCACGAACTGTCCCCCGCCCAGGAGCGCAATCTGGAGCGCCACGTCCAGGCGCGCGTGGTGGATCGGGTGACTCTGATCCTGGACATTTTCGCCAGCCGCGCGCAGAGCGCGGAGGGCAAGCTGCAGGTGGAACTCGCGCAGTTGCAGCATCTGTCCACGCGCCTGGTCAGGGGCTGGACCCACCTGGAGCGGCAAAAGGGCGGCATCGGCCTGCGCGGCCCGGGCGAAACCCAGCTCGAAACCGACCGCCGCCTGCTGGGCGACCGCGTCAAGGCGCTGAAAACCCGCCTCGGCAAGCTTTCGAAACAACGCCAGACCCAGCGCCGCGCGCGCGGCCGCAACCGGGTCAAGACCCTGGCCCTGGTGGGCTACACCAACGCCGGCAAGTCCACGCTGTTCAACGCGCTGACGCGCGCCGGCGCCTATGCTGCCGACCAGCTGTTCGCCACCCTCGACACCACCAGCCGCAAGCTCTACCTGCAGGGGCTGGGGGAAGTGGTCGTTTCGGACACCGTCGACTTCATCAGCGACCTGCCGCACAGCCTGATCGCGGCTTTCCGCGCCACCCTGGAGGCCACCGCCGAGGCCGACCTGCTGCTGCACGTGGTGGACAGCGCCAGCCCCAACCGCGACCGCCAGATGTACGAGGTGGACAAGGTGCTGGCCGAGATCGGCGCCGGCGGGGTGCCGCAACTGCTGGTCTACAACAAGATCGACCTGAGCGGCGCGGCGCCGGGGGCCGAGAAGGACGAATATGGTAAACTTCGGGCCGTTCGCGTTTCCGCCAGGACCGGCGCGGGTCTCGATGACTTGCGACGCGCGCTGGCGGAAATTTTGTTGATGGAGCGGCCGGATGGCGGCGCGGTTATCGCCCGTGCCGACAGGAATGACCTGACTCTCTGAAACCTCTGATTGCATAGACGACATGGCCTGGAACGATCCCCAATGGGGCAAGAAAGACAATGCGGGTCCGCCTGATCTCGACGAGCTCTGGAGGCGCTTCAACCAGCGCCTCTCCGGCATGTTCGGCGGCAAGGGCGGCGAACCCGGCAAGCCGGGCATGGGCGGCGCGGCGCCGCGCAGCCTGGTCGGCCTGCTGATCGGCCTGGCGTTTCTGGTCTGGCTGGCGACCGGCTTCTATATCGTCGATGCCGGCAGCCGCGGCGTGGTGCAGCGCTTCGGCCAATACACCGAGACCACCGGTCCGGGGGCGCACTGGCGCATGCCCTGGCCGATCGAATCGAGCCGGGTGGTGAACGTGGAAAGCGTGCGCACGATCGAGGTCGGCTATCGCGGCAAATCCAAGAACCTGCAGGAATCTTTGATGCTGACCGACGACGAGAACATCGTCGACCTGCAGTTCGCCGTGCAGTACAACCTCAAGAGCGCCGAGGATTTCGTTTTCATCAACCGTTACGAGGAGGCCGCCGACGGCTACGATGCCGTGCGCCAGGCGGCCGAAACGGCGATGCGCGAGGTGGTGGGCAAGAACAAGATGGATTTCGTGCTGAACGTGGGCCGCAGCGAGGTCGCGGCGCATGCCAAGGAATTGATGCAGCAGATTCTCGACCGCTACAAAACCGGGATCAACGTCAGCCAGGTGACCCTGCAGAACGTGCAGGCGCCGGAGCAGGTGCTGGCGGCGTTCGAGGACGTGCAGAAAGCCAACCAGGATCGCGACCGCCTGAAGAACGAGGCCCAGGCCTACGCCAACGATGTCGTGCCGCGCGCGCGCGGCCAGGCGGCGCGCCTGCTGGAAGAAGCCGAGGGCTACAAGCAGCAGGTGAGCGCCAACGCCCAGGGTGAGGCCGCGCGCTTCACCCAGGTGCTCGCGGAATACCAGAAGGCGCCGGCCGTGACGCGCGAACGCCTGTACCTCGACACCATGCAGCAGGTCATGAACAACAGTTCCAAGGTGGTGGTGGATCAGAAGGGCAACGGCAGCCTGCTGTATCTGCCGCTCGACAAGCTGCAGCAGATCACGGCCCAGCCATATTCCGGCGCGCCGGAGACGCTGAGGCAGCCCGCGGCTGCGCCGCCGTCTTCATCCTCATCGACAACAGGCGGGCCGGCGGCCCTGGGCGGCGGGCGCGAACTGCTCGGACGTGAACGGGGAGAACGGCCATGAACCGCATCGCATCCATCGCAATCGGCATCCTCATCGGGCTGACGATCCTGAATTCCGTGGCGTTCACCGTCGACCAGCGCCAGACCGCGCTGGTGCGCCAGTTCGGCGAAGTGGTCAGCGTGTACAAGGAGCCGGGACTCAAGTTCAAGCTGCCGCTGGTGCAGAACGTGCTGTATTTCGATACCCGCATTCTCACCGCGGACACCAAGCAGGCCGAGAGCTTCCTCACCGCCGAGAAAAAGAACGTGCTGGTCGACTCCTTCATCAAGTGGCGCGTGATCGACGCCAAGCAGTTCTACGTCGCCGTGGGCGGCGATGAGGACCGCGCCGCCACGCGCCTGCGCCAGACCGTGAACGACGGCCTGCGCGCCGAGTTCGGCAAGCGCACCGTGCATGACGTGGTGTCGGGCGAGCGCGACCAGATCATGCGCATCATCCAGCAGAAGGCCGACCAGGACGCGCGCAAGATCGGCGTCCAGGTGGTGGACGTGCGCTTGAAGCGCGTCGATCTGTCGGAGGATGTCAGCCAGTCCGTCTACGGGCGGATGGAGGCCGAGCGTAAGCGCGATGCCAACGAGGCGCGCGCGGCCGGCGCGGCCGAGGCGGAAAAGATCCGCGCCGATGCCGACCGCCAGAAGGCGATCATCATCGCCGAAGCCTACCGCGACGCCCAGCGCATCAAGGGCGAAGGCGACGCCAAGGCCAGCGCCATCTACGCCACCGCCTACAACAAGAATCCCGAGTTCTACGCGTTCTACCGCTCCATGCAGGCCTACCGCGAGAGCTTCGCGAGCAAGAGCGACCTGATGGTGCTCGATCCCAGTTCGGATTTCTTCAAGTACATGAAGAACCCGCGCGCCGCCGGGGGCAAGTGAGCGATGGGTGCGGGCGAACTGGCGATGGCCTTCGGCCTGATGCTGATTCTCGAAGGCGTGATGCCTTTCGCGGCGCCGGCGATGTGGCGCGAGGCGTTCCGCCGCGCCGTCGAGCTGCATGACGGGCAGCTGCGCTTCATCGGCGCCGCCTCCATGCTGGGCGGGCTGGCGCTGATCCTGCTTGCGCGTTGATCGTCATGCGTGCCTGGCTGCTCCCCGAAAACATCGAAGACGTGCTGCCGCCCAAGGCCTGGAGGCTGGAGGGCGTGCGCCGCGCCATGCTCGACCTGTTCCGCAGCCGTGGCTACGAACTGGTGGTGCCGCCGCTCATCGAGTATGTTGATTCGCTGCTCACCGGCGCCGGCACCGACCTCGATCTCAAGACCTTCAAGCTGGTCGACCAGCTTTCCGGCCGCATGATGGGCGTACGCGCCGACATGACCCCGCAGGCTGCGCGCATCGACGCGCACCTGCTCGGCCACAATCCGGTCAACCGCCTGTGCTATGCCGGCAGCGTGCTGCACACCGTGCCGGACGGCGTGTATCGCTCGCGCGAGCCGATGCAGCTCGGCGCCGAGCTGTACGGCGTGGCCGGCGTGGAAGGCGACCTGGAAATCCTCAGCCTGATGCTGGATGCGCTGCAGGCGGCCGGCCTCGGGAACATTCAGCTCGATGTCGGCCATGTCGGCATCTATCGCGCACTGGTCGAGCAGGCCGGACTTTCGGCCGAACTGGAAGACGCCCTGTTCAAGGCATTGCAATCCAAGGCCGCCGACGAAGTCGCTGCGCTGTGCGCAGGACTGGATACGGGTATCGGCAAGGCGCTGGTGGCGCTCACCCAGCTTTATGGCGGTGCCGAAACCCTGCAGGCGGCGCGGGCGGCCCTGCCGGACGATGCGCGCATCCGCGCCGCGCTGGACACGCTCGCGCATCTGATCGAATCCCTGCAGGGGCGAGGCATCGAGCTTGCACTGGATTTTGCGGAGCTGCGCGGCTACGGCTATCACAGCGGCGTGGTGTTCGCCGCCTATACCGGCGGCCACAGCCGCGCCATCGCCCTCGGCGGGCGCTACGACGAGGCCGGCAGGGCCTTCGGCCGCGCGCGTCCCGCCACCGGATTCAGTCTTGACCTGCGCGAGCTGGTGGAAGCCGCGCCGGGCGAATAATCAAACCTTAGGAGAAACACAGCATGGCCAAGAATGTCGTCGTCATCGGCACCCAGTGGGGCGATGAAGGCAAGGGGAAGATCGTCGATTGGCTGACCGACCGCGCCCAGGGCGTGGTGCGCTTCCAGGGCGGGCACAACGCCGGCCACACCCTGGTGGTGAACGGCAAGAAAACCGTGCTGCACCTGATTCCGTCCGGCATCCTGCGCGACAACGTCACCTGCTACATCGGCAACGGCGTGGTGCTGGCGCCCGATGCGCTGCTGGAAGAGATCGACATGCTGGCCAAGGCCGGCATCGACGTGGCCGGGCGCCTGAAGATTTCCGAGGCCACCCCGCTCATCCTGCCGCACCACGTGGCGCTCGACAAGGCGCGCGAGATCGCCAAGGGCGCGGGCAAGATCGGCACCACCGGCCGCGGCATCGGCCCGGCCTACGAGGACAAGGTCGCGCGCCGCGCCATCCGCGTGCAGGACCTGTTCCACCGCGAGCGCTTCGCCGCCAAGCTGGGCGAGGTGCTCGACCACCACAATTTCATGCTGAAGAACTACTTCAAGGCCGAGCCGGTCGACTTCAGCAAGACCCTGGACGACACCATGCGCATGGCCGAGCGCATCAAGCCGCTGGTCGCCGACGTGCCGCGCGCGCTGTACGAGGCCAACAGGAACGGCGACAACCTGCTGTTCGAGGGCGCGCAGGGCACGCTGCTCGACATCGACCACGGCACCTATCCGTTCGTGACCTCGAGCAACTGCACCGCCGGCGGCGCCTCCACCGGCACCGGCATGGGGCCGTCGTCCATGCACTACGTGCTCGGCATCACCAAGGCCTACACCACGCGCGTCGGCTCCGGGCCGTTCCCGACCGAGCTGTTCGACGACGTCGGCAAGTACCTCGGCGAGAAGGGCCACGAATTCGGCGCCACCACCGGCCGCGCGCGCCGCTGCGGCTGGTTCGATGCCGCCGCGTTGAAGCGCTCGATCCAGATCAACGGCATTTCCGGCCTGTGCGTGACCAAGCTCGACGTGCTCGACGGCTTGGAAACCCTGAGGATCTGCGTCGGCTACAAGATCGACGGCCAGGTCAGCGACATCCTGCCGGTGGGCGCGGAGACGCTGGCCAATTGCGAGCCGATCTACGAGGAACTGCCGGGCTGGAAGGATTCCACCGTCGGCGTGAAGACGGCGGAAGGCCTGCCCGCCAACGCCCAGGCCTACCTGCAGCGCATGGAGCAACTGTGCGAAGTGCCCATCGACATCATTTCCACCGGCCCCGACCGCGAGGAAACCATCGTCCGGCGCCATCCTTTCGAATGAGCGCGGTTCGCTGAAGCCAAGAAAAAGCCGGGCGCAAGCCCGGCTTTTTTCTTGGCCGCGAGCAGGCTCGCTTCGGCGTCGGCGGGTGCTGCCGACCCCAGCCGCCCCGCCTTTCCGGGGTATTGTTCCGGATTTGGGGGAGTGCCGCATCGCGGCGTGGCATAATGCGGCTGCGGCACGAAAAAAAGGCAGCCTAAGCTGCCTTTTTCCACTATATAGATGGTGCCCAGGAGAGGACTCGAACCTCCACGGTTTTACCCGCTAGTACCTGAAACTAGTGCGTCTACCAATTCCGCCACCTGGGCGCGGAAGCCGCGTATTTTAAGGAAAGCGCATAAATTGTCAATGAAGAAATCTGGTCGCGGACGCGGCAAGGCATCAATATTCAAGGGTCTGCGGGCCCAGGACCCTTATCTGGAGCGGGAAATGGCCAAATACGGCCAGCCGCTGCCCTCCCGTGAATTTATCATGCAGGTGCTGGAAGAGGAGGGCAGGCCGATGTCTTTCGGCGCCATCGCCGGCCTGCTGAGCATCCGCGAGGACGAACTGCCGCTGTTCCAGCGCCGCCTGGGCGCCATGGCGCGCGACGGCCAGCTGATGCAGAACCGCCGCGACGAGTGGTGTTTGCCGACAAAACTGGATTTGATCCGCGGCCGCATCGAGGGCCATCCCGACGGCTTCGGCTTCGTGGTGCCGGACGAGGGCGGCGAGGACGTGTTCCTGTCGCCCAAGGAAATGCATCAGGTGCTGCACGGCGACAAGGTGCTGGCGCGCATTTCCGGCGTGGACCGCCGCGGCCGCCCGGAGGGCAAGATCGTCGAAGTGCTGGAGCGCGGCCTGTCCAAGGTGGTGGGGCGCTATTACGAGGAGCACGGCGTCGGCTTCCTGGTCGCGGAAAACCGCCGCATCAACCAGGACATCCTGATTCCGCGCGAATATGCCGCCGATGCCCGCTCGGCGCAGGTGGTGACGGTGGAGATCGTGTCCTGGCCGACCAAGCATTCCGAGGCGATCGGGCGCGTGGTGGAAGTGCTGGGCGACTTCACGGACCCCGGCATGGAAATCGAGATCGCGCTCCGGAAGCACGACCTGCCGCACCTTTTCCCGGACGAAGTCGAGGCCCAGTCGAAGAAGCTGCCGAAGAAGGTGCTGAAAAAGGACTGGGACGGGCGCGAGGACGTGACCCAGATTCCGCTGGTTACCATCGACAGCGAGACGGCGCGCGATTTCGACGACGCCGTGTACTGCGAGAAGGCCGGGCGCGGCTGGCGCCTGGTGGTGGCGATCGCCGATGTCTCGCACTACGTCAAAGCCGGCGACGCGCTGGACGGCGAAGCCTACGACCGCGGCAATTCGGTGTACTTTCCGCGCCGCGTCATCCCCATGCTGCCGGAGGCCCTGTCCAACGGGCTGTGCTCGCTGAACCCGCAGGTCGAGCGCCTGTGCATGGTGTGCGACATGAAGATCAACGCGCGCGGCGATCTTGGCGACTACCGCTTCTATCCGGCGGTGATGTATTCGCACGCGCGGCTGACCTATACCCAGGTGTGGAACTGGCTGTCGGGCGAGGAACAGCCGGACAAGGAACACAAGGCGCTGCTGCCGCATCTGCAGAACCTGCAGCAGTTGTTCCACCTGCTGTTGAAAAACCGCCAGCAGCGCGGCGCCATCGACTTCGAAAGTGTGGAAACGCGCATGCTGTTCGACGACCAGGGCAAGATCACCCGCATCGAGCCGGTGCATCGCAACGACGCGCACCGGCTGATCGAGGAATGCATGCTCGCCGCCAACACCTGCGCCGCCGATTTCCTGATCCAGAACAAGCGCCCGGGGCTGTACCGCGTGCACGAGGGCCCCACCCCGGAGAAGCTGCAGGCGCTGCGCGGCTTTCTCGGCGAGTTCGGCCTGCAACTGGGCGGCGGCGACGAGCCCCAGGCCAAGGATTACGCCGCGCTCTTGGAAAAGATCAAGCCGCGCCCGGACGCGCAGCTTTTGCAGACGGTGATGCTGCGCTCGCTCAAGCAGGCCCTGTACAGCCCGGACAATGCCGGGCACTTCGGCCTCGCCTACGACCATTACACCCACTTCACCTCGCCGATCCGGCGCTATCCCGATCTGATGGTGCACCGCGCCATCAAGGCGGGGCTCGCCAAGGAGAAGCCGGGCAAGCTGCCGCTGGCCGAGATCGGCATGCACTGCTCCCTGACCGAGCGCCGCGCCGACGAGGCCACGCGCGACGTCGAGGCCTGGCTCAAGACCTATTACATGCGCGATCGCATCGGCAACGTCTATACCGGCACGGTTTCGGCCGCCACCAGCTTCGGCATCTTCGTGGCGCTGGACGAGGTGTTCGTCGAGGGCCTGGTGCACGTCACCGAGCTGGGCCAGGATTATTTCCACTATGACCAGAGCAAGCACTGGCTGATCGGCGAGCGCATCGGCAAGCGTTTCCGCCTGGGCGACCGGGTCACGGTCAAAGTCGTGCGCGCCGACATCGAGACCAGCAAGATCGATTTCACCCTGGTCGCGGAGCCCGTGCGTATCGAGCCCGCGGAAACCGAAAAGCCGGCCAAAAAAAGAAAGTCGAAGGAATCATGAAAGAGCGCTGGATCTACGGTTTTCACGCCATTCGCGCGCGCCTGCGTGCCGCGCCGGAGTCGGTGAAAGAGGTCTGGGCCGACGAGGGCCGCCACGACGCGCGCATGAAGGCTCTGCTCGCCCTGATGAGCGGTACCGGCGTCACCGTGCGCATGGCCGACGGCGGCCGGCTCGACAAAATGGTGGGCGGCGCGCGCCACCAGGGTGTGGTGGCCAAAGTCGAACCGGTCGCCATGGCGCGCACGCTGGATGAGGTGCTGGAGGCTATTGAAGGCGCGCCGCTCGTGGTGGTGCTGGACGGCGTCACCGACCCGCACAACCTCGGCGCCGTGCTGCGCTCGGCCGACGCCTTTGGCGCGCATGCGGTGATTGCGCCCAAGGACAAGTCGGTGGGGCTCAATGCCACGGTGGAAAAAGTCGCCTGCGGCGCCGCCGAGACCGTGCCCTATCTGATGGTGACCAATCTCGCGCGCAGCCTCGATGAACTGAAGGAACACCGGGTGTGGACGGTGGCCGCGGATGCGGCGGCGGACAAGAGCATCGCCCAGATCGACGCCAAATCCGGCGTTGCCTGGGTGCTGGGTGCGGAAGGCGCCGGCCTGCGCCAGCTGACGAAGAGGACCTGCGACGAAACGGCGCGCATTCCCATCGGCGGTTCGGTGGAAAGTTTGAACGTTTCGGTGTCGGCGGCGATCTGCCTGTACGAGACGGCGCGACAGCGGGGGCAAGAATGAATCCGAAAAAACAGCCAGCCACAGAGAACACAGAGTTCACAGAGGAAAACCAAGGCCGCTGTGGCAGTGGTGACCCGCTCTCAGGCAATGCCTTCGTGCATCACGCGTGAGTCTTCTCTGTGTCTAGAAGCGAGGTTTTAACGATGAACGAATACGATGCGCGCGACATCCTGCTGGCCTCGGAGGAAGTCGCCGATGCCAAAACCGTGCAGGCCAGCCTGGACCGCCTCGGCCGCGAGATCAGCGACGTCCTGCACGAACGCTTCCCGCTGGTGCTGCCGGTGATGGGCGGCGCCATCGTGTTCGCCGGGCAGCTGCTGCCGCGTCTCACCTTTCCCATGGAATTCGATTATCTGCATGTCAGCCGCTATCGCGGCAAGACCCAGGGCGGGGCCGTCGAGTGGCGCGTGCTGCCCGGCAAATCCGTCTCCGGGCGCACCGTGCTGGTCATCGACGACATCCTCGATGAGGGCGAGACGCTTTTTGCGGTCAGGCAGAAGCTCGTGGAAATGGGGGCGGCCCGTGTGCACACCGCGGTGCTCGCGGACAAGGAAATCCAGCGGGCGAAGCCGATACAGGCCGACTTCGTCGGGCTGAAAGTGCCCAATCGCTTCGTGTTCGGCTGCGGCATGGATGCCTACGGCCTGTGGCGCAACCTGCCCGAAATACGGGCGCTGAAAGAAGAATAGAGGAAGGAAGCATCCAAATGTTGGGAATCATCGGCGGCACCGGTCTGACCAAGCTGGCCAATCTGGAAATCACCCGCCGCCAGGTGGCGCGCACGCCCTACGGCGAGCCGTCCGGCGCGCTCACCGTAGGCCGCATCTGCGGCACGGAAGTCGTCTTCCTGGCCCGCCATGGCTATGGCCACACCATTCCGCCGCATGAGGTGAACTATCGCGCCAATCTCTGGGCGCTGAAGGATTTCGGCGTGGACCGCATCGTGTCGGTGGCGACGGTCGGCGGCATCAAGCCGGAACTGCCGGCCGGCAGCCTCGTGGTGCCGCATCAGCTGATCGACTACACCTGGGGGCGCCCCCATACCTTCGTGATTTCGGGGGCGAAGCCCGTGACCCATCTGGATTTCACCGAACCCTACTGCAGCGCCATGCGGCAGGACATTCTCCGCGCCGCCGCGCACAAGCAGATCGGCATCCGCGACGGCGGCGTCTATGCGGTCGCCCAGGGCCCGCGCCTGGAAACCGCCGCCGAAATCGACCGCTTCGAGCGCGACGGCTGCGACATGGTCGGTATGACCGGCATGCCGGAGGCCTATCTCGCGCGCGAGCTCGACATCTGCTATGCCGCGATCGGCGTGGTGGTGAACGACGCGGCGGGGCGCGGCGCGTCCAGGAACGGCATTCGCGAGGAGGACATCATGCGTGTGCTGGACAGCCTCATGAGCCGCGTGCGCATCCTGCTGGAGGAACTGGTCGTGCTGCAGCAGCCGGACGCCTGCACCGTCTAACCGCCATGGCCGTGCGCGAAGTGCTCAGGATGGGCGACCCGCGCCTGCTGCGCGCCGCGCGCCCGGTTGAGGCGTTCTCCACCCCGGCATTGCACGGGCTGGTGCGCGACCTGACCGACACCATGCGCCATCTCAACGGCGCCGGTCTGGCGGCGCCGCAGATCGGGGTGGACCTGCAGCTGGTCATTTTCGAGGTGGAAAACAATCCGCGCTACCCGGATGCCGGCAAGGTGCCGTTCACCGTGCTGGCCAATCCGCGCCTGACGCCGCTGTCCGAGCGGATGGAAGAAGGCTGGGAGGGCTGCCTGTCGGTGCCCGGCCTGCGCGGCCTGGTGCCGCGTTACGTCAGCCTGCGCTATCAGGGCTTCGACGCCGACGGCAGAGCGATCGAGCGCACGGTGGAGGGTTTCCACGCGCGCGTGGTGCAGCATGAGGTCGATCATCTGCTGGGCATTCTCTACCCCATGCGCCTGCGCGATCTCCGCAATTTCGGCTTTACCGAGGTGCTGTTTCCGGGGCCGGACCGCAACGACGGCTGAACCTGCCGTTTTCAAATGACCAGCCGCCGATGAACGGCCTAAAGCCGGCCGGGATTTGGCCGCTAACACGCTTGCGCGGCAACTTTGTCTTACTTTTTTAATCGAGCAAGCGTGACTCCGGAGAACAACCGCCCCCCCTCGATCGACATCAAGCGCCTGACCCATGCCGCGGCCCTGCTGATGGCGGTGAACCAGCGCTGGAATGCGCCCGGTCGCGACAAGCTCCTGGGCGAGGCGCTCGAAGCCAGCCGCCAGACCTGGAAGGACATCCAGCAGGCCTTGTCGGATGATAGTTCCGGCGTGCCGCTGGCGATACGCAACAACCTGCTGATCGTGAGCGTGTATGCCGAGGGCAAGCTCGAGGAAATCGAGCAATCTCCGGATCAGGACAGGCTGGCCTCGCTGATCGAACTGACCCGCAGCCTTGCCATGAGCCTGCGCGAATGGCGTTCGGCGGTATGAACAATAAAAATCTAGAGCGGAGAAAATGGATCACATCGACATTGCGTATCGGGCAGCCGAAAAAACCGTAGACGGCATCGGACGGGGCGGCGCCATCAAGCCCAAGCGATCGGACACCAAGCCGGTGCCGCAGGAAAAGCCCAAGCCGGAAGGCCGCAAGCCGGGCGGCAAGAAAACCGTGGTGCCGCGCCGCGCCCCCGCGCGCGGCAAATATATCGACGAGTACGCCAGCCCCCCCGGCTGATCAGGCCTGCTCCAGGACGCCGAGCAGGTCTCTTTCCAGTTCCAGCAAGGTTTTCGGATTTTCCAGCATGGGGCCGCGGATCAGGAAGCGGTCTTCCACGCGCTCGCCCAGGGTATGGATCTTGGCGCTGTACAGGCTGACGTCGTGCTTTTGGAAAACCAGGGCGATGCGGTGCAAGAGGCCGGTGCGGTCGCCGCCGGTCAGCGACAGCACGTGGTAGCGCCCGCGCTCGTCGGGGCGTATCTCCACTTCGGGCGGAATCGGGAAATGCCTCAGGCGTCTGGAGGGGCGGCCGGCCGGGACCGCTTCGGGCCGCCGCTCGGGGTCCAGCGCCAGCGCCAGCTCATGCTCGATGAACTGCAGGAAATCCCGGTACTGGACTTCGCGCTGGCCGTCATCCAGAACCTGGAAGCTGTCGAGCGCGCGGCCATGCCCGCTGGTGTGGATTTTCGCTTCCACCACGCTGAACTGATTGCGCGCGAAGAATCCGCACACCCTGGCGAACAGGCCCGGCATGTCGGGGCTGTAGACCAGCACCTGGATGCCGTCGCCGCCGGGCGACAGCCGCGCGCGCACGATGGCGCGGTCGGGGACGGGGTTCCGCCACAGCATGCGCGCATGCCAGGCGATGTCCTGAGCGTCGAAACGCAGGAAATAGCTGTCGTCGAGCTGCTGCCACAATTGCGCGGCGGCATCCGGCGCGATGCCGTAGAGCGCCAGTTTCGCCTGCGCCTCTGCGCGCTTTTCGGCCAGCCCGCCGCCCGCCGGCGCCTGCCCGGCCAGGTGCGACTGCACGGCGTTGTAGAGGTTTTCCAGCAGCTTGCCTTTCCAGACGTTCCAGATCTTCGGGCTGGTGCCGCGGATGTCGGCGACGGTCAATATGTAGAGCGCGTCGAGGTGGCGCAAGTCGCCCATGCGCGCGGCGAATCCTTCGATCACCGCGCTGTCGCCCAGATCCTCCTTTTGCGCGGTGCGCGACATGGAGAGGTGCTCCCGCACCAGCCAGGCGACCAGTTCCACGTCCTCGCGCGCCAGGCCGTGCGCCTTGCAGAAGCGGCGCGCATCCTGCATGCCCAGTTGCGAGTGGTCGCCGCTGCGGCCCTTGGCGATATCGTGAAACAGCGCGGCCAGGTACAGCAGTTCGGGCTTGTCGAATGCCTGCATCAGCCGCGAGGCGAGCGGATACTCGTGCGAGAACTCGGCGATGGCGAAACGCCGCACGTTGCGCAGCACTGCCAGGGTGTGCTCGTCGACGGTGTAGATATGGAAGCCGTCGTGCTGCATCTGCCCGGCGATGCGGCCGAACGCCGGCAGGTAGCGCCCGAGGATGCCGTAGCGCGACATGGCGGCAAACGCCCAGGTCACGCCGGACGGCTCGCGCAGGATGCCGAGGAATGCCTCGCGGTTCCTCGGGTCGTTGCGAAAGCGCCGGTCGATGCGGGTGCGCGCGCGCCACAAGGTGCGCAGCGTGGCGGGTTCGAAGGCGGTGACCGACTGCCGCATGGCGGCGCGGAATGCGCGGAAGATCGCGGACGGGTCGGACAGGAACAGATTCGCATCGCGCGCCGCCAGCAGCTTGCCGCGCAGCAAAAATTCCGCGTCCACGGCGGTTTCGGCCAGGGTTTCGCGCATGAAGCGGGCCTGCAGCACGGGCAGCAGCATTTCGTTGGCGAGCAGGGCCTGCTTGGCGGCGCGATAGTAGCGCTGCATCAGCAGTTCGCTCGGATGGCGGGTCGGCGTCGCCGCGATGCCGAGCGCGGCGGCGAGACGGCTTTGGTAGTCGAAGACCAGGCGGTCCTCGCGGCGGCGCGCAATCAGATGCAGATGGATGCGCAGCAGGTTGAGGGTTTGCCGGGTGCGGGAAAAACGCTGCGCTTCCTGGCGGGTAAGCCGCCCCGACTTCACCAGGTTGTCGCGGCCGCCTTGCGCGCCGGCGGCCCGCACCAGCCACTGGATCATGTGCAGGTCGCGCAAGCCGCCGGGGCTGTCCTTCAGATTGGGCTCCAGGCTGTATGCGCTGTCCCCGAAGCGGTTGTGCCGGTTTTTCTGTTCGAGCAGCTTGCCTTCGGCGAAGCGCCGCGCATCGAAACGCGCCTGAAATGCGCGCCTGAACGCCCCGAACAGCCGCGCGTTGCCCCACAGCCTGCGCGCTTCCAGCAGCGCGGTCTCGATGGTGATGTCCCGGTCGGCCTCGCTCGCGCACTCCTGCGGCGTGCGGATGCTGTGGCCGATTTCCAGGCCGATGTCCCAGCAGGCCCGCACCCAGGCCTCCAGGCCGGCACGCATGGCCTCGTCCGGCTCGTGCGGGATGAGCAGGAGCAGGTCGACGTCGGAGGCGGGAAACAGCTCGCCGCGGCCATAGCCGCCCACCGCGGCCAGGCATGCCGTGTCCGGCAGCAGCGCCGCGCACAAGTCGCCCAGCACCCCGTCCACCAGGCGGGCGTGGCGTTGCAGATAGGTTTGCGGCCTGGGGCGGGCGAGGAATTCGGCGGCCAGCGATTCGCGGCCAAGTTTCAGACGCCGGCGCAGGCCAGGCAGGAGCGAGGCGCTCGCGGCCTCGGGCGCCATCAGGCCGCCTGGGCGATGAACGCCGGAGCGTCCGGGCTGCCGGCGGAAAGCGTCAGCACCTCGTAGCCGGCGTCGGTCACCAGCACCGTGTGCTCCCATTGCGCCGACAGGCTGTGGTCCTTGGTCACGATGGTCCAGCCGTCGCCCAGCTGGCGGATGTCCTTCTTGCCGGCGTTGATCATGGGCTCGATGGTGAAGATCATGCCGGGTTGCAGCTTGAGCCCGGTTCCCGGCTTGCCGTAATGCAGCACCTGCGGATCCTCGTGGAACTTGGCGCCGATGCCGTGGCCGCAGAATTCCCGCACCACGCTGAAGCCGTGGCTTTCCGCGTATTTCTGGATGGCATGGCCGATGTCGCCCAGGCTCGCGTCAGGCCTGACCTTGCTGATGCCCAGCCACATGGCCTCGAAGGTGATCTGCACCAGGCGCCTGGCCTGGATCGAGACCTCGCCCACCATGAACATGCGGCTGGTGTCGCCGTGCCAGCCGTCCTTGATGACGGTGATGTCGAGGTTGACCACGTCGCCGTTCTTCAGCACGCGGTCGCCCGGCACGCCGTGGCAGACCTGGTGGTTGACCGAGGTGCAGATGGACTTGGGGTAGGGCACGTGGCCGGGCGGGGCGTAATTGAGCGGCGCCGGCACCGTGCCCTGCACGTTGACCATGTAGTCGTGGCACAGGCGGTCGAGCTCGCCGGTGCTGACGCCGGGCTTGACGAAGGGCGTGATGTAATCCAGCACCTCGGCGCCGAGGCGGCCGGCAAGGCGCATTTTTTCGATTTCTTCGGGGGTCTTGAGGGTGACTGACATCGTCGGGAGCGTTTCCATAAAAACGCATTTTCCCTTGAAACAAGGCGGTTGTCAGTTGTTAGTCGTCGGTTGGCAGTTCACGGTAGCCGGTTCCGGGTTTTTGACTGAAAACCGGGAGCTGAAAACTGACGCCCGCCGTTCTTGCTAAATTCCTGCCGAATCAATAGAATAGCGGTCTTCCTGCGGCCTGGGGCGGTCCCTGGCCGGGAAAATTCACACACCCGCTTCTCCAAGGTGTGCCGGTTGTCGAAGCCGGTGCTGCGCGGGTGGAGGCTCAACCTTCGAAAGGAATTAGTATGTCCGTGACCATGCGTCAAATGCTGGAAGCCGGTGTGCATTTCGGCCACCAGACCCGCTACTGGAACCCCAAGATGGCCCCGTTCATTTTCGGCCATCGCAACAAGATCCACATCGTCAACCTGGAAAAGACCCTCCCGATGTTCGAGGAGGCGACCAAGTTCGTGCGCCAGCTGGCCTCCAACAAGGGCACCATCCTGTTCGTCGGCACCAAGCGCCAGGCGCGCGAGATCGTTGGCGAGGAAGCCACCCGCGCCGGCATGCCCTTCGTCAACCACCGCTGGCTGGGCGGCATGCTGACCAACTTCAAGACCGTCAAGCAGTCGGTCAAGCGCCTGAACGACATGGAGGCCGCGCTCGCCGAGGCCGGCAAGCTGTCCAAGAAGGAAGCCCTGCTGCTGCAGCGCGAGGCCGACAAGCTCAACCGCAGCCTCGGCGGCATCCGCGAAATGAACAACCTGCCCGACGCCATCTTCATCATCGACGTCGGCTACCAGAAAGGCACCATCACCGAAGCCCGGAAACTCGGCATTCCCGTGATCGGCGTGGTCGACACCAACAACAGCCCGGACGGCGTGGATTACGTGATCCCCGGCAACGACGACTCCAGCCGCGCCATCCGCCTCTACGCCCGCGGCGTCGCCGATGCGGTGCTGGAAGGCCGCGCCCAGGTGATCCAGGAACTGATCGGCGAAGGCGACGAGGAATTCGTCGAGGAGAGCGCCGACGAAACGCCGGCGGCCTGATCGCCCTCGTGCACAAGAGAGGGGCTCGATGCCCCTCTTTTCATATCTGACAAGATGGATTTAGCTAGGAGCAAGAAATGGCGGAAATTACCGCAAGCATGGTGAAAGATCTGCGCGACAAGACCGACGCGCCCATGATGGACTGCAAGAAGGCGCTGACCGAAGCCGGCGGCGACATGGACAAGGCCGAGGAAATCCTGCGCGTGAAGTTCGGCAGCAAGGCCACCAAGGCCGCCGGCCGCATCGCCGCCGAGGGCGTGGTCGGCATCTACATCAGCCCCGACGCCAAGCTCGGCGCCATGATCGAAGTCAACTGCGAAACCGACTTCGTGGCCAAGAACGACGACTTCCTGGCCTTCACCAAGTCGCTGGCCGAGATGGTCGCCAAGCACAATCCCGCCGACGTGGCCGCGCTGTCCGCCATGGACATGGGCGGCAAGAGCGTCGAGGAAGTGCGCACCCAGCTGGTCGGCAAGATCGGCGAGAACATGAGCCTGCGCCGCTTCGTGCGCACCGAAGCCCAGGGCCGCCTGGCGAGCTACGTGCACGGCGGCTCCAAGATCGGCGTCATGGTCGACGTGGCCGGCGGCGACGAGCAGCTGGCCAAGGACATCGCCATGCACATCGCCGCCTCCAAGCCGGTGTCGCTGTCGCGCGAGCAGGTGCCCGCGGAACTGATCGAGAAAGAGCGCGCTGTCGCGAGCCAGAAGGCCGCCGAATCCGGCAAGCCCGCCGACATCGTGGCCAAGATGGTGGAAGGCTCGGTCGCCAAGTTCCTCAAGGAGGTGACCCTGCTCGGCCAGCCCTTCGTCAAGGACGACAAGCAGACCATCGAGCAGCTGCTGAAGTCCAAGGGCGCCTCGGTCGCCGGCTTCACCCTCTACATCGTGGGCGAGGGCATCGAGAAGAAGAAGGACGACTTCGTCGCCGAAGTCATGGCGCAGGCCGGCAAGGCTTGAGTCGTAACAGTCGATGATGTCGCAGCCTCTTTGCAAGCGCATCCTGCTGAAGCTCTCCGGCGAAGCGCTCATGGGCCCGGAGGCCTTCGGTTACCATGCCGAGACCCTGGCGGGCATCGTCGCCCAGATCAGGGAAGTGCATGAACTGGGAATCGAGGTCGCCATCGTGGTCGGCGGCGGCAACCTGTTCCGCGGCGCCAGCGGCGCGCTCGCCGGCATGAACCGCGCCACCGCCGATTCCATGGGCATGCTCGCCACGGTGATGAACGCGCTGGCGCTGAAGGATGCGCTGGCAGCGGCCGGCGTCGAGACGCGGGTGCAGACCGCGGTCAGCATCGGCCACGTCGGCGAGCCGTTCGAGCGCGATGCCGCGGTGCGGCATTTGCAGGCCGGGCGCGTGGTGATCTTCGGCGGCGGCACCGGCAACCCCTTCTTCACCACCGACACCGCTTCAGCCCTGCGCGGCGCGGAAATCGGCGCCGATCTCATGCTCAAGGCAACCAAGGTGGACGGCGTCTACACCGCCGATCCGAAGAAGGACCCCAAGGCGACGCGCTTCGATACGCTGAGCTTCGACGAGGCCATCGCCAGGAACCTCGGCGTGCTCGATACCGCCGCCTTCGCCCTGTGCCGCGAGCAAGGGCTGCCGCTCGCCGTGTTCAGCATCTTCAAGCCGGGCGCGCTGAAAAGAGTCGTCATGGGCGAGAACGAAGGCACGCGGGTAACGATCTAAGTTAGCCGATCCAAGCAGTCAAATTCAAGGAGACAGTCATGGCCGACCAGACCATCGCGGACGTGAAGAAATCCGCCGAGCAGAAAATGCACAAATCCGTCGAGGCATTGAAGACCGATCTCGGCAAGGTGCGCACCGGGCGCGCGCATACCGGCATCATGGACCATGTCATGGTCGACTACTACGGCAGCATGGTGCCGGTTCCCCAGGTCGCCAACGTCACCCTCATCGACGCGCGCACCATCGGCGTGCAGCCGTGGGAGAAGAACATGGTGGGCAAGGTGGAAAAGGCCATCCGCGAATCCGACCTGGGCCTGAACCCCGCGACTCAGGGCGACGTGATCCGCGTGCCGATGCCGCCGCTCACCGAGGAACGCCGCCGCGACCTCATCAAGGTGATCAAGGGCGAGGGCGAGAACGCGCGCGTGGCGGTGCGCAACGTGCGGCGCGACGCCAACACCGCGTTGAAGGACATGGTCAAGAACAAGACCGCCAGCGAGGACGAGGAACGCCGCGCGCAGGACGAGGTCCAGAAGCTGACCGACAAGCACATCGCCGAAATCGACAAGCTGCTGCAGGCCAAAGAAGCCGACCTGATGGCGATCTAGTGTGTTGCCCGGAATATGGCGCAAGGCCATGACTTTCAAAAGCACCACCGCCGCGATTCCTGAAGTTCGGGCCATGCCGCGCCATATCGCCATCATCATGGATGGCAACGGCCGCTGGGCCAGGAAGCGCATGCTGCCGCGCGTGGCGGGGCACAAGCGCGGCGTGGAATCGGTGCGGGGCGCGGTGCGCGCCTGCATCGAGCGCGGCGTCGAGCACCTGACCCTGTTCGCCTTCAGTTCGGAAAACTGGCGCCGCCCCATGGCCGAGGTCGACACCCTGATGGAGCTGTTCGTGATCGCGCTGGAGCGCGAGGTCGGCAAGCTGCACCAGAACGGCGTGCGCCTGCGCATCGTCGGCGACCTGGAGCGTTTCGGGCCGCGCCTCAACCAGCTCATCGCCGACGGCGAGGCGCTCACCCGCGGCAACAGCCGCCTCACCCTCAACATCGCCGCCAACTACGGCGGGCGCTGGGACATTCTGCAGGCGGTGAACCGGCTGCTGGCGGAGCGCGGCGCCGGCGCGCCCGTGACCGAAGCCGATCTCGCCGACCGCCTGTGCCTGGCCGGCACGCCGGAGCCGGATCTGTTCATCCGCACCGGCGGCGAACAGCGCATCAGCAATTTCCTGCTCTGGCAGCTTGCCTATACCGAACTCTATTTCACCGACACGCTGTGGCCGGATTTCGACACCGCCGCGCTGGATGCGGCGATCGATTCCTACCGCAGGCGCGAACGGCGCTTCGGCCGCACCAGCGAACAGGTGACCGAGGCCATGCAGGCGGCGGTTGCGGCGGCGAAACGAGTGCAGCCATGAGCCGGCTGATCACCGCCGCCGTGCTGCTGGCGGTTTTCATTCCCGCGCTCTTTTTCGCGCCCGCCTTGCTGTGGGCGCTGCTGATCGCGGGCGTCGCAGCCGTGGCCGCGTACGAATGGGCGCGCCTTTCCGCCTTCCCGGCCTTTTTGCCCAGGCTTTACGGCGCCGGCATGGGCGCCATGGCGATGATCGTCTATCTCATGCCCGGCCAGGCCGAGGCCATGCTGCTCCTGTTCGCCCTGGCGGCGGTTTTCTGGGTGCTGGCCGCGCCGCTGTGGCTGGCCGGACGCTGGCGCGGCGAGGGGGTTTTCGTGCGCGCGCTGGTGGGCACGCTGCTCATCCTGCCGACCTGGGCCGCGATCGTGGCGCTGCGCGAACGCAGCCAGTGGCTGCTGCTGGGCGTGATGGCGCTGGTGTGGATCGCCGACAGCGCGGCCTATTTCGCCGGGCGCCGCTTCGGCCGCCACAAGCTGGCGCCCGAGATCAGCCCCGGCAAATCCTGGGAAGGCGTCGCGGGCGCGGCGCTGGCGCTGGTCTTGTATGCCTCGGCGATCAGCGCCGCGATCATCGGCTTGCGCATTCCCGGCGCGCTGATCCTGGCCGCGGCCCTGCTGTATTTCTCGATCCTGGGCGATCTCTTCGAATCCTGGATGAAACGCGTGGCGGGGGTGAAGGACAGCGGCGTCCTGCTGCCAGGCCACGGCGGGGTGCTCGACCGCATCGACGCGCTGTGCGCGGCCTTGCCGATCGCCGCGGGCATCCTGCATTTCGCAACCTGGATATGAAGACGCAAATCCTCACCATCCTCGGCGCGACCGGCACCATCGGGGTCAATACGCTGGATGTGGTGGCGCGCCACCCCGAGCGCTTCGAGGTGTTCGCGCTGACCGGAGCGACGCAGATCGACAGGCTGTGTGAGCAGTGCCTGCAATTCCGCCCGCGCTATGCGGTGATGACCGAAGCCCCGGCCGCCCATGCGCTGCGCGAGAAGCTGCGCGCCGCCGGCAGCCCGACCGAGGTGCTGGAAGGCGGCGCGGCGCTCATCGCGGTGGCGACCGCGCCCGAGGTCACCACGCTGATGGCGGCCATCGTCGGCGCCGCGGGCCTGCCGGCGACGATCGCCGCGGCGCGCGCCGGCAAGCGCATCCTGCTCGCCAACAAGGAGACGCTGGTGGTGTCCGGCCAGCTGTTCATGGATGCCGTGCACGAAAACGGCGCCGAGCTGTTTCCCATCGATTCCGAACACAGCGCCATCCATCAGTCGCTGCCCGCCGGCTTCGACGGCGATCTCGATGCGGCCGGGGTGAAGGCCCTGTGGCTCACGGCTTCCGGCGGGCCTTTCCGCACCTGGAGCCGCGAGCAGATGGAAGGCGTCACGCCGGAGCAGGCGGTGGCGCACCCGAACTGGGTGATGGGCCGGAAAATCTCGGTCGACTCGGCCAGCATGATGAACAAGGGCCTGGAAGTGATCGAGGCGCGCTGGCTGTTCAATGCGCAGACCGAACAGATCCGCGTGCTGGTGCATCCGCAGAGCATCATTCACTCCCTGGTCGAGTACCGCGACGGCTCGGTCATGGCGCAGCTGGGCACGCCCGACATGCGCACCCCGATCGCCTACGCCCTGGGCTACCCGGAGCGCATCGAGGCCGGCGTGTCCGGGCTGGAACTGATGGGCAGCCAGTTGCAGTTCGAGGCCCCGGACATGCAGCGCTTTCCCTGCCTGCGGCTCGCCTTCGAGGCCTTGCGAGCGGGCGGCTACGCGCCGGCGGTATTGAATGCCGCCAATGAAGTGGCGGTCGACGCCTTCCTCAACCGGCGCTGCGGCTTCGCCGACATTCCGCGCGCCATCGAGCACGCGCTGGGGCATTTGCCGGCCTCGAGCCCTCGCGGGCTGGACGATCTGCTGGAGGCGGACCGCCGGGCCCGGGCGCTGACCGGCGAATTCCTGGCCGCCAGGGCGCTGCTGCGGGCATGACGACCCTCCTGTCGTTCCTGGTGCTGATTTTCGTGCTGGTCATCGTGCACGAATACGGCCACTATCTTGCCGCCAGATTGTCCGGGGTGAAGGTGCTGAGGTTTTCCGTCGGCTTCGGCAGGCCGCTTTTCAGCAGGCGCCTCGGGCGCGACAACACCGAGTGGAGCATCGCCGCCCTGCCGCTGGGCGGCTACGTGAAAATGCTCGACGAGCGCGAAGGCGATGTCGACGGCAGTGAAGCGCACCGCGCGTTCAACCGCGCCACGGTGTGGCGGCGCATCGCCATCGTCGCCGCCGGGCCGATGGCCAACTTCCTCCTCGCGATCGCCGTTTTCTGGGTCCTGCTGATGCATGGCATTCCCGCCATCAAGCCGGTGATCGGCGAACCCGGCGTGGGCACGCCGGCGGCGCTCGCCGGCCTGCGCGACGGCGACGAAGTGGCGCGGGTCGACGGCAATGAGATCAGGACATTTTCCGATCTGCGCCTGGCGCTGACGGAGGCTGCGGCGAAGAAAGCCCGGCCCGTGCTCGAACTCGCCAACGGCGAAGCGCGCGAACTGGATTTGAGCAATCTGCCCAAGGCCTACCTCGAAGGCGACGGCAAGGCGATCGGGGTGCAGCCCTATATGCCGCCGCTGGCGCCGGTGATCGGGCGCGTGGAGCCCGGCAGCGTGGCGGAGGCGGCAGGGCTCAAGCCCGGCGACCGCATCCTGGCGGTGGATGGCCTGGCGGCGACCCATTGGCGGGATTTCGCCGAGCGGGTGCGCGGCCGGCCCGGCATGGAGACCGAATTGCAGGTGGAAAGCGGCGGCGTGCGCCGCAGCCTGCGGCTGACCCCGGCCGCATTGAGCGAAGACGGCCAGCGCATCGGCCGGGTTGGCGTGGGCCCCGAGGTCGATCCGGCCCTGTTTGAAAGCCTGCAAACCGAGGAGCGCTATCCGCCGCTCACGGCGCTCGGGCAGGCCGCGGCAAAGACCTGGGGCATGTCGGTGCTGAGCCTGGAAATGCTGGGGCGCATGGTGCTGGGGCAGGTGTCCTGGCGCAACCTGTCAGGGCCGGTTTCGATCGCCGATTATGCCGGCCAGAGCGCCGAACAGGGCTGGCTGAGCTTCGCGGGGTTTCTCGCCATCGTCAGCATCGGTCTTGGCGTCATCAACCTGCTGCCCGTTCCACTGTTGGACGGCGGGCATCTAATGTATTATTTCGTCGAGGTTTTTCGGGGGAGACCCGTCTCCGAGCGGGTCATGGAGCTTGGCGCCCGGATCGGCATGGCCATCATCGGCGCCATGATCTTTCTGGCCTTGTATAACGATGTGCTCCGCTTGCTTGAATGAGTGAATCAAAAATGAAAAAACGCATCACTTCGGCCGTCATCCTGGCACTGTTGTCGGCCTCGGCGCTGGCGGTCGAGCCTTTCACCATCCGCGACATCCGCGTCGAGGGGCTGCAGCGCACGGAAGCCGGCTCCGTCTTCAGCTATCTGCCGGTCAAGGTCGGCGACACCTTCAACGACGAGAAGGCCGCCGCCGCGATCAAGGCGCTGTATGCCACCGGCGTCTTCAAGGACGTCAAGCTGGAAGCCCAGGACGGCGTGCTGATCGTGAACGTCGAAGAGCGCCCGTCCGTCGCCAAGCTGACGCTGTCCGGCATCAAGGAGTTTTCCGAGGAGGACCTCAAGACCGGGCTCAAGCAGACCGGCCTCGCCGAGGGCCGGGTGTTCGACAAGAGCCTGCTGGAGCGCGCCGAGCAGGAAATGAAGCGCGAGTACTTCAACCGCGGCCTCTATTCCGTGCAGGTGGTGACGACGGTGACGCCGCTCGAGCGCAACCGCGTGGCGGTGCAGTTCGACGTGGTCGAAGGCGACGCCGCCAGGATCAGGCAGATCAATATCGTCGGCAACAAGGCCTTCAGCGAAAAGAAGCTGCTTGACCAGTTCAACTCGTCGACGCCCGGCTGGCTGTCCTGGTACACCAAGGATGACCAGTATTCCAAGACCAAACTGTCCGGCGACCTGGAAGCGCTGCGCTCCTTTTACCTGAACCGCGGCTATCTGGAGTTCAACATCGATTCCACCCAGGTTTCGATCAGCCCCGACAAGAAGGACATCTTCATCACGGTGAACGTCACCGAAGGCCCCAACTACACCGTCTCCGACATCAACCTGGCCGGACAGATGCTGGTGCCGGAGGAGGAGCTGAGGAAGCTGATCGCGATCAAGCCGGGCGAGGTGTTCTCGCGCGAGAGGCTGACCGAGTCCACCCGCAAGATCGGCGACCGCCTCGGCAACGAGGGCTATGCCTTCGCCAACGTCAACGCCGTGCCGGAACTGGACAAGGAAAAGCACCAGGTGGCCTTCACCCTGTTCGTCGATCCGGGCCGCCGCGTCTACGTCAACCGCGTGAACGTGGCCGGCAACACCAGGACCCGCGACGAGGTCATCCGCCGCGAGGTCCGCCAGATGGAGGGCGGCTGGTACAACGCGGAAAAAATCAATCTTTCGCGCAACCGCCTGAACCGCCTGGGCTACTTCAACGAAGTCAACATCGAGACCCCGGCCGTCTCCGGCACCACCGACCAGGTGGACGTGAACATCGGCGTTTCCGAAAGATCGACCGGCAACATCATGCTGGGCGCGGGCTTCTCCTCGTCCGAGGGCTTCATCCTGTCCGGCTCCATCAATCAGGCCAACGCCTTCGGCAGCGGCAACCGCCTCTCCGCGCAGATCAACAGCGGCAGCGTGAACACCGTGTATTCGCTGTCCTTCACCAATCCCTACTACACCATCGACGGCGTCAGCCTGGGCTACGATGCCTACCGCCGCGATGTCGACGCCACCTCGCTCGACGGCGTGGGCGAGTACGAGTCCTCCACCATGGGGCTGGGCATGCGCTTCGGCCTGCCGCTCAACGAGAAGGACACCCTGTTCCTCGGCGCGGCCATCGAGCGGCTCAACATCAGCACCACAAATAGCAGCCCCTTGCAGTACCGGAATTTCGTGAACGGCAGATCATGCGGCACCGATCTGGCTTGTGGCGTAGGCGATGTCACGAACAACACCCTGCGGCTGGACGCCTCGCTCGCGCGCGACACCCGCAACGATTTCCTGTTCCCGACCAGCGGCATGATGCAGCGCGCGGCGCTCGAGTTCGGCGCGCCGCCCGGAGACATCCAGTATTACAAGCTGTCGCTGCAGCACCAGCAATATTTCCCGCTGACCAAGGATTTCACCCTGATGGTGAACGGCGAAGCCGGTTATGGCGGCGGCATCGGCGATAGCGAGCTGCCTTTCTACCGCAATTTCTTCGTCGGCGGCATCAGCTCGGTGCGCGGCTTCAAGTCCGGCTCGATCGGCCCGAAGGGTGACGACCCGAACAGCAATGATCCGGTCAGCCTGGGCGGCGACACCAAGCTCGTCGGCAACGTCGAACTGCTCTTCCCCATGCCGGGGGTCAAGGACCGGTCGGTGCGGCTGTCGACCTTCTTCGACGCCGGCGCGGCATTCGGAACCGGCACCGAGGAGTACGGGTCGAACAAGCTCGGCTTCGACGATCTGCGTTTCTCGACCGGCGTCGGACTCGCCTGGAACTCGCCGATGGGGCCGCTTAAATTCAGCCTGGCATACCCGATCAACAAGAAGGAAGGCGACAAGACTGAAGTGTTCCAATTCAGCATGGGCACAACCTTCTGAGTGGAAGTGTTTGGAGTGGTAATGAAGAAACTGCTTTTTTCCTTGTCCGCCATCATGTTGCCGATGCTGGCAATGAGCCCCGCGCAGGCGGACAAAATCGGCTTTGTGAACACCGAGCGCCTGCTGCGCGAGGCGCCGCTTTCGGTGAAGGCGCAAAAGAATCTGGAGAAGGAGTTCTCGCCCAGGGAACAGGAACTGCAGAAAATGGCCAAGCAGGCGAGGGACTTGCAGGCCCAGCTGGACCGGGACGGCGTGACCATGTCCGAAACCGAGCGCCGCAACAAGGAGCGCGAGCTGGCCAACCTGAACCGCGAGTTCCAGAAGCAAAGCCGCGAGTTCCGCGAGGACCTCAACCTGCGCCGCAACCAGGAGTTGGGCGTGATCCAGGAAAAGGCGCGCAAGGCCATTCTCGACATCGCCAAGACCGACAAGTTCGACCTGATCGTGGAGCAGGCGGTGTATTTCAATCCCAGAATCGACATCACCGACCGCGTGATGAAGGCCTTGGGCGACAAGTAATTCCAGGATGCCATATTCGCTGTCGGAGATTGTCTCGCGCTTCGGCGGCGAACTGCTTGACGACAACGGCGTGGCGGTGGCCGCCGTGGCACCGCTCGACCGCGCCGGACCGCGGGAAATCGCCTTCGTGTCGCAGCCGAAATATCTGCGCGATGTCGAAGCCTCGCAGGCGGGCGCGCTGATCCTGCCGCCGGAAGGGCGCGACAGCAGCCGGCGCCCGCGCATCGTCACCCCCAATCCCTATCTCTACTTTGCGCGCGTGTCCGCCCTGCTCAATCCGGCGCCGCAGCCGGCGCCCGGAATCCATCCGGCCGCCTCGGTGCATCCCGGGGCAAGGGTGGCGGCGAGCGCCGCTGTCGCCGCCGGCGCGGTCATCGGCGAAGGCGCCGACATCGGCGAGCGCAGCATCGTCGGCCCGAACTGCGTGGTCGGCGCGCACGCGACGCTGGGCGACGATTGCCTGCTGCACGCGAATGTCACGATTTACCATCATTGCGCACTGGGCAACCGCGTGATCCTGCACAGCGGCTGCGTCATCGGCTCGGACGGCTTCGGCCTCGCCAACGAGCAGGGGCGCTGGGTGAAGATCCCCCAGGTGGGCCGCGTGCTGATCGGCGACGATGTCGAGGTCGGCGCCTGCACCACCATCGATCGCGGCGCGCTCGACGACACCGTGATCGAGGAGGGCGTCAAGCTCGACAACCTGATCCAGGTGGCGCACAACGTGAGAATCGGCGCGCATACCGCGATCGCCGCCTGTACCGGCATCGCCGGCAGCGCGAAAATCGGCAGGCATTGCATGATCGGCGGCGCGGCGATGATCCACGGCCATATCGAGATCGCTGACCGGGTGCGCATCTCCACCAATACGCTGATCACGAAATCATTGACCAAGCCGGGCACCTACACCTCGGCATTGCCGTTTTCGGAACACGGCGAATGGCTGCGCAACGCCGCGCATTTGCGCAAGCTTGATAAACTGGCCGGGCGCATCAAGGAACTGGAAAAACGAATCTCGGAACTGGAAGGGAAGAAATAATCATGGCATTCATGGACATTCAGGAAATCATGCGGCATTTGCCGCACCGCTATCCGTTTCTGCTGGTGGACCGCGTGCTCGAATGCGAGCCCGGCAAGCACATCGTCGCGCTCAAGAACGTGACCATGAACGAGCCGCATTTCCCCGGCCATTTCCCGCATCACCCGGTGATGCCGGGGGTGCTGATCCTGGAAGCGCTGGCGCAGGCGGCGGCGGTGCTGTCCTATGTGACCGAGAACAAGGTGCCGGATGAGGATTCCGTGGTGTATTTCGCCGGCATCGACGGCGCCCGCTTCAAGAAGCCGGTGATGCCGGGCGATCAGTTGATCCTCAAGGCCGAAATCCTGCGCAACATGCGCGGCATCTGGAAGTACGCCACGCGCGCCGAGGTCGACGGCGAGGTGGCGGCCGAAGCGGAAATGATGGCCGCGCTCAGGAACATGTAATGCCGCAGGTTCATCCCACTGCAATCGTCGAGCCGGGCGCCAGGCTCGCCAAGGATGTGACAGTCGGCCCCTACGCCGTCATCGGCCCGCACGTCGAAATCGGCGAAGGCACGACGGTGGGCGCGCATGCCGTCATTACCGGGCGTACGCGCATCGGCAAGGGCAACCGCATTTTCCAGTTCGTCTCGCTGGGCGAAATCCCGCAGGACAAGAAGTATGCCGGCGAGCCGACGCGCCTGGAAATCGGCGACGGCAACACCATCCGCGAATTCTGCACCTTCAATACCGGCACCGCGCAGGACCTGGGGGTGACCCGCGTCGGCAGCGACAACTGGGTGATGGCCTATGTGCACATCGCCCACGACTGCATCGTCGGCGACCACACCGTGCTGGCCAACAACACCACGCTCGCCGGCCATGTCGAGCTCGGCGACCATGTCATCCTCGGCGGCCTTACCGCGGTGCACCAGTTCTGCAAGATCGGCGCGCACGTCATCACCGGCGGCGGCACCATCGTGTACAAGGACATTCCGCCCTATGTCACCGCCGCCGGGCAGCCGGCCAAGCCGCACGGCCTCAACAGCGAGGGCCTCAAGCGCCGCGGCTTCACGCCCGAACAGCTTGCCACGCTGAAGCGCGCCTACAAGCTGCTTTACCGCGGCGGACTGACTCTGCAGGAGGCGCTGGCGCAACTCGATGAAATGCATGCTCCGGAGATTGAGTTGCTGACCGCCTTTTTGCGGAGAGCTGAGCGCGGCATCATCCGATGACGGACACCGTCGGGCTGATCGCAGGCGAGGCTTCAGGCGACCTGCTCGGCGCCGAACTGATCCGGGCGCTCAAGGCGCGCCATCCGTCGCTGCAATTTGAGGGCATCGCCGGGCCGCGCATGGTCGCGGCGGGCGCGCGGGCGCTGGCGCCCTGCGAGCGGCTGTCAGTCAATGGCTACGTCGAGGTGTTGCGGCACCTGCCGGCGCTGCTCAGGCTGAGGCGCGAGACCGTCGAGCATTTTCTCGCCAACCGTCCCCGCGTGTTCGTCGGCATCGATGCGCCCGATTTCAATTTCGGCGTGGAGGGCCGCCTCAAGGCCGCCGGCATTCCCGCCGTGCATTTCGTCAGCCCCTCGATCTGGGCCTGGCGCGGCGAGCGCATCCACAAGATCAGGCAATCCGTTTCGCACATGCTGGTGATGTTCCCCTTCGAGGAGGAGATTTACCGCCAGGCCGGCATTCCCGTGACCTATGTCGGCCACCCCATGGCCGACCGGCTGCCGCTGGAACCCGACACGGCGGCGGCAAGGCGCGCGCTCGGGGTCGAGGCGGCGGGGCCGGTGATTGCGCTGTTGCCCGGCTCGCGCCGCGGCGAGGTCAAGCGCCTCGCGCCGCTGATGCTGGAAGCCGCGCGCCGCATCCTGCAGGCGAATGCCGCGGCGCAGTTCCTGATCCCGGCGGCGACCGCGGCGGTGGAGGCCAGCCTGCGCCAGCAGGCCGCCGCTTCCGGCCTGCCGATCCAGGTGCTCTCCGGCCAGTCGCACGCGGCGATGACCGCGGCCGACGTGGTGGTGCTCGCTTCCGGCACCGCGACCCTGGAAGCGGCGCTGCTGAAGAAACCCATGGTCATCACCTACAAGGT
Organism: Hydrogenophilaceae bacterium; assembly: GCA_024709485.1. Classification (GTDB taxonomy): domain Bacteria; phylum Pseudomonadota; class Gammaproteobacteria; order Burkholderiales; family Thiobacillaceae; genus UBA6918. Next base: position 65,395 of record JANJWO010000033.1, read on the forward strand.
GCCGGCTCTCACCGCCCGGATCGCGCGGCGCAAGCTCTATCTGCCCTATGTCGGGCTGCCCAACATCCTGCTCGGCCGCTTTGCCGTGCCGGAGCTGCTGCAGGAAAACGCCACGCCGGACAAGCTGGCGCAGGCCGTGCTCGCCTGGCTGCTGGCGCCTGAACGCTGCGCCGCGCTGGCGGCGGAATTCCGGGTCTTGCACGAAACCCTGCGCTGCAATGCCGGCGAGCGCATCGCCGAGGCGCTGGAGCCGTATTTGGCGTGAACGCCATTCACCGCGGAATTCGCGGAGGAAAAAGCCAAATACACAGAGGCAGCAGAGGGAACAGAGGGAACAGAGGGAACAGAGGAATACTTGAGAAGCAATTGGGACATTGCCTTACTCTGGTGCCTCTAGTTTCCTCTGTGTTCCTGTCCTGAGAACTCCGCGAACTCTGCGCTGAACTCGATCAATCCGCTTCGCGCTCGGCCGAGCAGCAGTGCGACGCCGCTTCCGGCTCGCCCACCAGCACCTGGCCGGTGATGGGGTTGGGGCGGTAGGTGGTGCAGCCCTTCAGGCCTTGCTCGTGGGCGTACTGGTAAACCGACTGGAATTCCTCGAAGGCGTAATCGACCGGGATGTTGATGGTCTTGGAAATGGCGTTGTCCACCCAGGGCTGCAGCGCGGCCTGCATGTCGAGATGGCGGTAGGGCGAGATTTCTTCCGTGGTGACGAAAGCCGGCGTCAGCGGCGCCTCCATGCCGCGCAGGCTGCGGTACAGCGCATGGGCGTAGTCGCTGACTGCGTACTCGTGCAGCTGGCCGTCCATCTCGTAGATGCGCCGGCGGTATTCGTACTGGAACACCGGTTCCAGCCCGCTCGACACGTTGTTGGCGAGCAGGCTGATGGTGCCGGTGGGCGCGATCGCGGTGAGGTGCGAATTGCGGATGCCGTGTTGCGCGATGCCTGCGCGGATGTCTTGCGGCAGTTTGCGGATGAAGGCGCCGTGCACGTGCTTTTCGCGGTTCAGCAGCGGGAAGCCGCCTTTTTCGCGCGCGAGTTCGATGGAGGTGCGGTAAGCCGTTTCGCAGATGCGCCGCATGATGCTGGCCGCGGTTTGCCTGGCCTCGGCGCCGTCATAGCGCAGACCCAGCATGATCAGCGCATTGCCCAGGCCGGTGAGCCCGAGTCCGATGCGGCGCGCGGCATGCGCGGCCTGCGCCTGTTTTTCCAGGGGGAAGCGCGAGAGGTCGCAGACGTTGTCGAGCATGCGCACCGCCAGCGCCGTGGCTTCTTCGAGTGCGGCGAAATCCAGCGCGGCGCTGCCTTCGAACGGCGCGCGCACGAAGCGGGTGAGGTTGAGTGAGCCGAGGTTGCAGGCGCCGTAGGGCGGCAGCGGGATTTCGCCGCAGGGGTTGGTGGCGGCGAGCCGCTCCGCATACCAGAGATTGTTCTGCGCGTTGATGCGGTCGATGAACAGCACGCCCGGTTCGGCGTAGTCGTAGGTCGCCGCCATGATCTCGTTCCACAGCGCGCGCGCGCGCACCACCCGGTACACGCGCGAGTCGGGCTCGCCGGCGGCGGGAAAGACCAGGGGCCAGTCGGCGTCTTCCTTCACCGCCCGCATGAAGGCGTCCGTCGCCAGCACCGACAGGTTGAAGTGCCTGAGCCTGGCCGGGTCGCGCTTGGCGCGCACGAATTCGAAAATGTCCGGGTGGTCGCAGCGCAGCGCCGCCATCATCGCGCCGCGGCGCGCGCCGGTGGAGAGGATGGTGGCGCACATCGCGTCCCAGATGTGCATGAAGGACACCGGGCCCGAGGCCACGACCCCCACGCTCATGGCCTGGGTGCCGGCGGGGCGCAGGGTGGAAAAGTCGTAGCCCACGCCGCCGCCCTGCTGCATGGTCAGGGCGCCTTCTTTCAAGGCATCGAAGATGCCGTCCATGGAATCCTCGACCCGGCCCATGACGAAACAGTTGAACAGGGTGACGCGGTGCCCGGTGCCGGCGCCGGCGAGGATGCGGCCGCCGGGCAGGAAACCGAAGTGCTCCAGCGCGCCGTAAAAGCGCTGTTCCCAGTGATGAGCGTCCGCACGTTCCACGCTTGCGAGCGCGCGCGCCACCCGCCGCCAGGTGTCCTCGATGGTGGCGTCCTTCACCTTGCCGGCATCGCGGTGGCGGTATTTCGCGTCCCAGATGCGGCGCGAGATGGCGCAGGAAAAAGGATCGGGCTGCATGCTCTCAGGGTAGCCGTTTCCCGCTAAGATGACAGCATTCCGAGGGGAGGACAATGCTGCTGGACAGGGAAATGCCCGCCGGGCTGTGCGGGGTGGACGAGGCCGGGCGCGGGCCGCTGGCCGGCGCGGTGTACGCCGCCGCCGTCATGCTCGATCCGGCCAGGCCGATCGCGGGCCTCGACGATTCCAAGAAGCTCAGCGAAAAGGCGCGCGAGCGCCTGGCCTTCATCATCAAGACGGAAAGCCTGGCCTGGGCGGTCGCCTATGCGACGGTCGAAGAAATCGACCGCCTCAACATCCTGCAGGCGACGATGCTGGCCATGCGGCGCGCCGTCGCCGGCCTGGGCGAGCGGCCGCAGGCCGTGTGGGTGGACGGCAACCGCTGCCCGGATTGGGACTATTCCTCGCGCGCCATCGTCGAGGGCGACGCCCTGGTGCCGGCGATCTCGGCCGCCTCCATCCTGGCCAAGACCGCGCGCGATGCCGCCATGCGCGAACTGCACCTGCGCTATCCGCAATACAATTTCGCCGGCCACAAGGGCTACGGCACCGCGGCCCACCTCCGGGCGCTCAAGCAGCACGGGCCCTGCCCCGAGCATCGCCGGAGCTTTTCCCCGGTCAGGCAGCTGCTGGCCCAGGGCGTGCTGTTCTAGCGCGCGCCGCCGCTTTCATCGGCCTTCGTTGTGTGGTAAAAACCTACCACCCATAATCAGACAAGGAGGTATGATGAAAAAGATCAATCTCGCCGCGGCGCTCCTGCCGGTGGTTTTCGCGGCCGGCTGCGCCACCGGCCCCAGCGCCGAGCAGCAGGCCGCCATGGCCGACGATGCGCGCAAGACCGCGGGTTCGCTGATCCAGCAGCTGGGCGGCGAACTGAAGAAGTCGATGGAGGCAAACGGTCCGGAAGGGAGCATCGCCGTCTGCAAGGAAAAGGCGCCGGCCATCGCCGCCTCGCTGTCCAAGTCTTCCGGTTTCGACGTGAAGCGCGTCAGCCCCAAGAACCGCAATCCCAAGGGCGTGCCCGATGCCTGGGAAGCCGAGGCGCAGGCCGCGCTGGAAAAGCGCCTGGCCGCGGGCGAGAAGCCTGAAACCCTCGATACCTGGCAGGTCGTCAAGACTTCCAGCGGCAAGGAATTCCGCTACGCCAAGGCCCTGGTCACCCAGCCGGTGTGCCTGACCTGCCACGGCGCGAATATCGCCGATGGCGTCAAGGCCAAGCTCGCCGCCGAGTACCCCGACGACAAGGCCACGGGCTACGGCCCCGGCATGGTGCGGGGCATCGTTTCCATCAAGCGTCCGCTGTAACGCCCGTCACCGCCTCCCCTGCAAAGGGGAGGCGGTCCCCGTTCGGCTTACTGCCCGCCACGGGCCTCGAACTCGCCCACCAGCTGTCTCAGCGCTGAAGCCTCGCGCTGCGGCGTCATCAGCGCGCGCCGCGCGCGGCATTCCCTGAGCAATTCGGCATAGAACTCGCGGTCGGTTTCCGCGCGCGAAATTTGTTGCGCCAGGCGGTGCTCGTCTTCGAGCGGGTAGTAGCCCGGATAGCGCTCGCCGAGCATGCCGATGTTGCCGGAGACGGCTGAAGCCAGCACCGGCACGCCGGCGGCCAGCGCCTCGCAGATGACATTGGCGCCGCCTTCCATGACCGAGCTCACCACCAGCAGGTCCGCGCGCCCGAGCTGTTCCAGCACGGCCGCGTGCGTCTGCTCGCCGAGCCAGCGATAGCGCGGCAGCCTGCTTTCGGCGAGGCGCGCGGTCTGCGCCATCTCCTCGGACAGCGCGCGCCCGAGATGGAGGATCTGCACGCGCGAAGCCTCGGGCAGATGGGCGCTGGCGAGCGCGGCGCGGAAGGGGTCCTTTTCCTCGCGCAGGTGGCCGATGACCAGTACGCGGAAGCTGTCGTCGAATCCCGGCCGATGCGGGATGTCGGGCGCGGACTGGTAAATGACGCGGGTTTTCGCCGCATGCCCGGCCTTGAGCTCGTCCACGCCGCGTTCCTGCAAGACCACCAGGCGCTGGGCGAGATCCAGCGAGGCCTGGGCGTCGGCATCGCTCCGTATGTCGCGATACAGGTCGGTGCCGGTCAGCACCACGATCAGCGGCCGCGCGGGGTAGCGCTCAGCGAAGGCCCGGATCGATTTGTGGCTGCGCCGGGCATGCAGCGCGATCATCAAATCGGCCGGGCCGCCGTTCCACTCGGTGGCGACTTCGACTTCATGGCCGCCGTCGCGCAGAAAGGCGGCCCAGCGCGCGGCCGTATGCCAGTTGCCGTTGCGGTGCTCGGCGCCGTAGGGGGTGATGAGGGCGATACGCATTTGGGAATAGTGACACAAAGCCGGAAAATAGCGCCATGCCTGATCTCATCACTTCCCGCGACAACCCGCTGTTCAAGCGCCTGAAGAAGCTGGCCGAGTCCGCGCGCGAACGGCGCGAGACGCGCCGCGCGCTGCTGGACGGCGAGCATCTGATCGAGGCCTGCCTCGCGGCCGGCGGCCAGCCGCTGACGCTGCTCGCCAGCGCGTCCTGCGCGCCGGCGCTTTGGCAAAAAATCGCCCAGCGCTGCGCGGACGCGAAAATCGCTACCCTGTCGGACAGCCTGTTCGCCGAACTGTCGCCGGTGGACAGCCCGACCGGCGTGCTCGCGGAAATCGCGTGGCTGAGTCCGGCCCCGCGCGAGGGAACGCCGCTGGTGCTGCTGCTGGAGGATATCCAGGATCCGGGCAATCTCGGCAGCCTGCTCAGAAGCGCCGCCGCCGCCGGCGCCACCCTCGCGGTATTGTCCAAGGGCTGTCACGACGCCTGGTCGCCCAAGGCCCTGCGCGGCGGGCAGGGCGCGCAGTTCGTGCTGCCCCTGCTGCTGCGCGCGGACCTGGCGCAGTGGATTCAATCGCAGGATGTGCCGGTATGGGCGCTGGCCCTGGGCGGGGAAAAGCCGCTGTTCGGCCTCGACCTCGCCGCGTCGGCCGGCATCCTGGTCGGCAACGAAGGCGCGGGCCTGTCCGAGGAAATCCTGCCGCTGGCGACGGCGCGCGTGCGCATCCCCATGCCCGGCAAGATCGAGTCGCTCAATGCCGCGGCCGCCGCGGCGGTGGCCTTGTTCGAGGCGGTACGGCAGAGGGCTGCGGGGTGAAGCTTTTTAGCCTTCCCTCTTGCGCGCCGTAGGCGCGGTCCCTTGCCCCTTCAGCCGGCGTGCACGATCAGCGCGGCGATTTCCTCCACCGAACGGTGCGTGGAGTCGATCACCGGAACGCCGCTTGCGGCCAGCATGCTTTCGGCCGCCTGGATTTCGCCGCGGCAGTTTTCCAGGCTGGCGTAGCGGCTGCCCGGCAGGCGTTCGTTGCGGATCTGGGAAAGCCGCTCCGCGCTGAGGGTGAGGCCGCGCAGTTTTGCGCGCTGCGCCAGCAGCACGGGCGGCAGGGTATGGGCGCCGAGATCGTCCGGGGTCAGCGGGTAGTTGGCCGCCTTCTTGCCGTATTGCAGCGCCAGATAGAGCGACACCGGCGTTTTGCCGGCGCGCGATACTCCCACCAGGATGAGGTCGGCTTCGCCCAGCCGGTCGGGATTGAGGCCGTCGTCCACCGCCAGCGCGAAATTCACCGCATCGATGCGTCCGTGGTAGCTGTTGCTCATGCCATGGGTCTGGCCCGGCGATGCGGTGGGCGCCATGCCCAGGGTGGCGGCCAGCGGTTCGCTGAAGGCTTCGAAGACATCGAACATCGGCGCCTCGCAGGCGTGCAACTTTGCGCGGGTGGCCGGGTCAGTGAGGGTGGAAATGAGCATCGCGGGCATGGCTGCGCGCACGCGCGCGGCAAGCGCTTCCGCCTTGGCGGGGGTGTCGATGAAGGGCACGGTCAGCGCCTGATAGTCCAGCGCCTGGAATTGTGAGAGTAGACTGTGGCCTATCGCTTCGGCCGTGACGCCGGTGTGATCCGATACGAAGAATACCGTCAGTTTTTGCACAGGATGTGAACATGAGCCAACACCAACACGACTATATCGCGCCGCTGCAAGCCTTGTCGATGCAGGATGTGCCGCGGGTGGGCGGCAAGAATGCCTCCTTGGGGGAGATGATCGGCGCGCTGTCCGGCCTGGGGGTGGCGGTGCCGGGGGGCTTCGCCACCACTGCCAAGGCCTTCTGGGACACCCTGGAGCAGAACGGCCTGCGCGACAAGATCAATGCCCGCCTCGATGGCCTTGACGTCAACGATGTGGCGGCGCTGCAAAGCGCCGGCCGCGACATCCGCGCCATGGTCGAGGCCGCGCGCCTGCCGGCCGCGCTGGAGGAGGGCATCCGCAAGGCGTATGCGGCGATGGGCGAGAACGTCGACGTGGCGGTGCGCTCTTCCGCCACCGCCGAGGACCTGCCCGACGCCTCCTTCGCCGGGCAGCAGGAGACCTATCTCAACATCCACGGCGCCGATTCGGTGGTGGCGCATGTCAGGAAGGTGTTCGCCTCGCTCTACAACGACCGCGCCATCGCCTATCGCGTGCATCACGGCTTCGCGCACAGCGAGGTGGCGCTCTCGGCCGGCGTGCAGCGCATGGTGCGCTCGGACCTGTCCGCCGCCGGGGTGATGTTCACGCTCGACACCGAATCCGGCTTTCGCGATGTGGTGTTCATCACCGCCGGCTACGGCCTGGGGGAAACCGTGGTGCAGGGCGCGGTCAACCCGGACGAGTTCTATGTGCACAAGCCGACCGGCGCGCTGGTGAGCAAGGCCCTGGGCGGCAAGGCCATCAAGATGATCTACGCCGGCCATGGCACCGGCGTGGTCGACACCAGAGAGGACGAACGCGGCCGCTTCGCGATCAGCGACGATGAAGTGCGCAAGCTTGCCGAGATGGCCATCACCATCGAGCGGCACTATGGCCGCCCCATGGACATCGAATGGGCCAAGGACGGCGAAAGCGGCGAGCTCTTCATCGTGCAGGCGCGCCCCGAGACGGTGAAGGCGCGCGCCGGCGGTGTCAGCGAAGTGTATCGGCTGAAGGGCAGCGGCAAGGTGCGGGTGAGCGGCCGCGCCATCGGCCAGAAGATCGGCGCCGGCCGCGTGTGCGTGGTCGCGAGCCCGCGGGAAATGGAGCGGGTGCAGCCCGGCGACGTGCTGGTCGCGGACATGACCGACCCCGACTGGGAGCCGGTGATGAAGCGGGCGGCGGCCATCGTCACCAATCGCGGCGGCCGCACCTGCCATGCCGCCATCGTCGCGCGCGAGCTGGGCATCCCGGCGGTGGTCGGCACCAACGACGCGACCGCGGTGCTGAAGGACGGCGACGAAGTCACCGTGTCCTGCGCCGAAGGCGACACCGGCCTGGTGTACGAGGGCCTGCTGGACTTCGAGGTGCAGGAAGAAAGCCAGGAAAAGTTGTCCGAGCCGCCGGTGAAGCTGATGATGAACGTCGCCAACCCCGAGCGCGCCTTCACCTTCGCGCAGATTCCCAACCACGGCGTGGGCCTTGCGCGCATCGAGTTCGTCATCAACAACCAGATCGCCATCCATCCGCTGGCGGCGCTGGCGTATCCCAATGTCCCCGCCGACATCGCCGAAGTGATCAAGAGCAAGACCGCCGGCTATGCCGATCCGGTGACGTTCTACGTCGACAAGCTGGCCGAGGGCATCGCCACCCTGGCCGCGGCTTTCTGGCCGCGGCGCGTGATCGTGCGCATGTCCGACTTCAAGTCCAACGAATACGCTCACCTCGTCGGCGGCAAGGCATACGAGCCGGTGGAGGAAAACCCCATGCTCGGCTTCCGCGGCGCGGCGCGCTATATATCGAGCGCCTTCCGCCCCGCCTTCGAGCTCGAATGCCGTGCGCTGAAGAAGGTGCGCAACGACATGGGGCTGACCAACGTGGAAATCATGATCCCCTTCGTGCGCACCCTGGACGAGGCGAGCGGGGTGGTGGAGCTGCTGGCGCAGAACGGCCTGAAGCGCGGCGAAAACGGCCTGCGCCTCGTCATGATGTGCGAGATCCCGTCCAACGTGCTCTTGGCCGAGGAGTTCCTCGACCTCTTCGACGGCTTCTCCATCGGCAGCAACGACCTCACCCAGCTCACCCTGGGCGTGGACCGCGACTCCGCCCTGGTCGCCGGCAGCTTCGACGAGCGCAACCCGGCGGTGAAGAAGCTCTTGGGCGAGGTCATCGCCGTCTGCAAGCGCCGCGAAAAATACATCGGCATCTGCGGCCAGGGGCCGTCCGACCATCCTGACTTCGCCGACTGGCTGGTGGAACGCTCGATCGATTCGCTGTCGCTGAATCCGGATACGGTGCTGGCGACGTGGAAGCGCTTGGCGGTATAGGTCGTTGATGGAGGTTTGGCAGGCCGACGAAAGTCGCCGGGGGTTGCCCGGCCGCAAGTTACTTTCTTTGCTCCGCCAAAGAAAGTAACCAAAGAAAGGGGCACTGCGAGCAGGGAGCAGGGCCCCGCTTGCGGGATGCGACCGGCCGCGAGTCTGTGCCGGACGCCGGATCGCAGTGCCTATCTCCGCCTGCGGGGTCGCACCTTGCTACGCAAGGCACTGCTCTGCCCTCCGGCGTCGCCCGCTGTGCTGCCCCGCCAAAAAACGTGGCGGGGTAAACCTCGGTCGTGATCTTGAATTGGGCGGCTCGCAAACTCGCACGATCCGCCCGGGGAAAATCGCCCGGGCGGCCACGTGCTCAGACATGCTCGCCTCAACATCCCCCAATTCAAGCCCCCGTCCGAGGCAGCCCAGAGGGGGACAAAAAAGCAAAACCTCCCCCTCACTTGAAGGGAGGGGGAGGGTGAAGGTTTTGGGGTTGGCTGTTGAAGTTCCCCGTCTATGCCGCCTTAGCCTGGAGCTTGCGGGCGGAACAACGCGGCGCAGCCTGTCTGAGCCCCGCTCACTTCTGGAATCAAACAAAAAGCGGGGCGAGTTCTGCGCCGCCCGCATGCAAGCTCCAGGCTAAGGGAAGCCGCAGGCCGGCATAGTTGGGTCGCCTTCTTTTGGTTACTTTTCTTGGCGAAGCAAGAAAAGTAACTTGCTGTCGGGCAACACCCGACGGTTTTAGCCGGGTTACCCCCGGCATTTTTGCCTACCCGCCCAGTTTTCAGAGGCTTTCCCCCCTGTATTGGGCCTGTAACCCGTTTGAGTGTAAAATTCAGCATTACCTGCTGCGCAAACGGGACATGACCAAGTTTGTATTCGTTACCGGCGGCGTGGTGTCTTCCCTCGGGAAAGGCATCGCCTCCGCATCCCTGGCTGCGATTCTCGAATCGCGCGGCCTCAAAGTCACCCTCTTGAAGCTGGACCCCTACATCAACGTCGACCCCGGCACGATGAGCCCGTTCCAGCACGGCGAGGTCTTCGTCACCGAAGACGGCGCCGAGACCGACCTTGACCTCGGCAATTACGAGCGCTTTTCCAGCGCCAAGATGAGCAAGCGCAACAACTTCACTACCGGCCAGATCTACAAGACCGTGATCGACCGCGAGCGCCGCGGCGACTACCTCGGCGGCACGGTGCAGGTGATTCCGCACATCACCGACGAGATCAAGCTGCAGGTCCGCGCCGGCGCGGGTGATGCCGATGTCGCCATCGTCGAGATCGGCGGCACGGTGGGCGACATCGAATCGCTGCCCTTCCTCGAGGCGATCCGCCAGATGGGCATCGAGGAGGGACGCCAGAACACCTGCTTCATCCACCTGACGCTGCTGCCCTACATCGCCACCGCCGGCGAGTTGAAGACCAAGCCGACCCAGCACTCGGTGAAGGAGCTGCGCGAGATCGGCATCCAGCCCGACGTGCTCTTGTGCCGCGCCGACCGCGAGATTCCCAAGGACGAGCGCCGCAAGATCGCGCTCTTCACCAACGTGCAGCCGGAAGCGGTGATCCAGGTGCTGGACGCGGATTCGATCTACAAGATTCCGGCCATGCTGCACGAGCAGATGCTGGACGAGATCGTGTGCCACAAGCTCGGCATCCTGGCGCGCGCCGCCGACCTGTCGGTGTGGAAGAACCTGGTGCATGCGCTGGAAAATCCCGAACGCGAAGTCAATATCGCCTTCGTCGGCAAGTACGTGGATCTGACCGAATCCTACAAGTCCTTGTCCGAGGCCATGGTGCATGCGAGCATGCACACGCGCAGCAAGGTCAACATCCACTACATCGATTCGGAATCCATCGAGAGGGACGGCATCGGCTGCCTCGCGGACAAGGACGCCATCCTGGTGCCGGGCGGCTTCGGCAAGCGCGGCGTGGAGGGCAAGATCGCCGCCATCCGCTATGCGCGCGAGAACAAGGTGCCCTACCTCGGCATCTGCCTCGGCATGCAGCTCGCCGTGGTGGAATATGCGCGCGACGCGGCCGGCATGAGTGATGCGCATTCCACCGAATTCGAGCCCAACACCACGCATCCGGTCATCGGCCTCATCACCGAATGGCTCGACCGCGAAGGCCATGTCGAAAAGCGCAGCGAGTTGTCCGATCTCGGCGGCACCATGCGCCTGGGCGGCCAAGTGTGCAGGCTCAAGGAAGACTCGCTGGCGCATCGGATCTACGGCCAGCCGGAGATCATGGAGCGCCACCGCCACCGCTACGAAGTGGACAATGCGCTCTTGGCGAAGCTGGAAGAAAAGGGCCTGGTCGTGGCGGGGCGCGCCCCCGGCACCGACCTGTGCGAGATGGTCGAACTGCCGCAGGACGTGCACCCCTGGTTCGTCGGCTGCCAGTTCCATCCGGAGTTCACCAGCAACCCGCGCAGCGGCCATCCGCTGTTCAAGGCCTTCGTGCTGGCGGCGATTGCGCAACAGGCAAAAAAAGACGGGACATCGGCATGAAGCTGTGTGGATTTGAAGCGGGATTGGACCAGCCGCTGTTCCTGATCGCCGGCCCCTGCGTCATCGAGTCCGAGCAGCTCGCCATGGACACCGCCGGCCAGCTCAAGGAAATGTGCGCGGCGCTTAATGTGCCCTTCATCTACAAGTCGTCCTTCGACAAGGCCAACCGCTCCTCCGCCAAATCCTTCCGCGGCCCGGGCATGGAAGAGGGCCTGCGCATCCTGGACGAGGTGAAGAAAAAGATCGGCGTGCCGGTGCTGACCGACGTGCACGAGGACACCCCACTGGAGGAGGTGGCTTCGGTGGTGGACGTGCTGCAGACCCCGGCCTTCCTGTGCCGCCAGACCAACTTCATCCAGAACGTGGCGAAGCAGGGCAAGCCGGTCAACATCAAGAAGGGCCAGTTCCTCGCGCCCTGGGACATGAAGAACGTGGTGGACAAGGCCCGCGCCACCGGCAATGCGCAGATCATGGTGTGCGAGCGCGGCGTGTCCTTCGGCTACAACACGCTGATCTCGGACATGCGCGGCCTCGCGATCATGCGCGAGACCGGCTGTCCGGTGGTGTTCGACGCCACCCACTCGGTGCAGCAGCCCGGCGGCATGGGCGAAAAGAGCGGCGGCCAGCGCGAGTTCGTGCCGGTGCTGGCGCGCGCCGCGGTGGCGGTCGGCATCGCCGGCCTCTTCGCCGAGACCCATCCCAATCCGGAGTGCGCACTGTCCGACGGCCCCAATGCCTGGCCGCTGCCGCTGATGAAGGAATTGCTGGAGACGTTGAAGGAAATCGACGCGCTGGTGAAACAGCGCGGGTTTGTGGAAGACAAGCTGATGTCTGACACAGAGGAAACAGAGTAAACAGAGGAAACCCATAACAAGTCAGGATTGCCTCTGCTCCCCCTGCTGCCGCTGTGTAAATTTGAAATCTAAGGAATAAAAAATTGAGCGCGATTGTTGATGTCATTGCACGTGAAATTCTCGACTCCCGGGGCAACCCCACCGTGGAGGCCGATGTGTTGCTGGAATCCGGCGTGATGGGGCGTGCGGCGGTGCCAAGCGGTGCCTCCACCGGCAGCCGCGAGGCGATCGAGCTGCGCGACGGTGACAAGTCCCGTTACCTCGGCAAGGGCGTGCTGAAGGCCGTCGAGCACGTCAACACCGAAATCTGCGAAGCCATCATCGGGCTGGACGTCGAGGACCAGGCCTTCCTCGACCGCACCATGATCGAACTGGACGGCACCGAGAACAAGTCGCGCCTCGGCGCCAACGCCATCCTCGCGGTGAGCATGGCGATCGCGCGCGCCGCCGCCGAAGAATCCGGCCTGCCGCTGTACCGCTACCTGGGCGGTGCCGGCCCCATGGCGCTGCCGGTGCCGATGATGAACATCATCAACGGCGGCGCGCACGCCAACAACAGCATCGACATGCAGGAATTCATGATCATCCCCGTGGGCGCCAAGAGCTTCCGCGAGGCCCTGCGTTACGGCGCCGAAGTATTCCACACCCTGAAGAAGCTGCTCGACGGCAAGGGCATGACCACCACCGTCGGCGACGAGGGCGGCTTCGCGCCCAACCTCGAGTCCAACGAAGTCGCCTTGAAGCTCATCGTCGAGGCCATCGAGAAGGCCGGCTTCATGCCGGGCGCCGACATCGCCATCGGCGTGGACTGCGCTTCCAGCGAGTTCTACAAGGACGGCCTCTATCACATCGAGGCCGAAGGCCTGAAGCTGACCTCGACGCAGTTCGCCGATTATCTTGCCGCCTGGTGCGACAAGTACCCCATCATCAGCATCGAGGACGGCATGGCCGAGAACGACTGGGACGGCTGGGCCACGCTCACGCAGAAACTGGCCAAGAACATCCAGCTGGTGGGCGACGATCTCTTCGTCACCAACGCCAAGATCCTGCGCGAAGGCATCCAGAAGAACATTGCCAACTCCATCCTGATCAAGGTCAACCAGATCGGCACGCTGAGCGAGACCTTCGAGGCCATCGAGACCGCCAAGCGCGCGGGCTACACTTCGGTGATTTCGCACCGCTCCGGCGAGACCGAGGACAGCACCATCGCCGACCTCGCCGTGGCCACCAATGCGCTGCAGATCAAGACCGGCTCGCTGTCGCGTTCCGACCGCATGGCCAAGTACAACCAGCTGTTGCGCATCGAGGAAGAGCTGGGCAGCATGGCGTCCTACCCTGGGCGCGATGCCTTTTATCAGATCGGCTGACGCCGCCAGGCAATGATGCGCTGGCTCACGCCGCTGCTCATTGCGCTGATCGTGCTGTTGCAGTACCCGCTCTGGTTCGGCGAGGGCGGCTGGTTCAAGCTCTGGAGCCTGGGCGGCGAAGTCGCGAAGCAGCAGGAGCTGAACGGCAAGTTGCGCGTGCGCAATGAAACCATCTCGGCCGAAGTGCGCGATCTCAAGGAGGCGCGCGACGCCATCGAGGAGCAGGCGCGGGCCGAGCTGGGCATGATCCGTTCGGATGAGGTGTTTGTCCGCGTGGTGCCCGGCCAGGCGCCGCCGGAATCGGAAAGCAAGCAGGCAGCAAACTGAGCTAGAGGTGCCCATGAACGAACTGCAGATCGCACTGGCCCTGATCGGCGTCCTGGCGGTCATCGGCGTGCTGATTTACAACCGTTGGCAGGAGCGAAAAATCCGCAGGCAGACCGAGGCGGGCTTTGCCAGGCCCGGGCGCGACATCCTGCTGGATGACGAGCGGGGCGGTCACGCGCTGGACCGGCCGGATACCGGTTTCTTCGAACCCCTGATCAAGGATGAGGCCGAGGGCAGCATGTTTCATGGGCGCGATGTCGAGGAGCCGCATTTCGGCGACACTGAAATGTTGCTGGATGCGGCATTGTCGGAAGATGCCTATGCGCAGGCGGAAGCGCCAGGCGAGGCAACGCTCGGGCAGTCGCCGCCGGCGCAGACGCAACCTCAGAACGCGCCCGCCTACGATGAATCGATCGAGTTCAGGGCCGTTCTGAAAAATCTGGACGGCATGGAGGCGCAGGCATTCCAGGATGCAGTCGCTGCCGCGGCCACGCTCGCCAAGCCGGTGCGCTGGCTGGCCTTGGCGCTCGGCAGCCCGGCCTGGGAAGAACTGTCGCCGCAAAGCGGCAGGCGTTGCCTTGAAGTGCAGGCGGTCATGCAACTGGCCGACCGCGGCGGCCCCGCCGAGCTGCGAGATCTGGAAGCTTTGTGCGGCCTGATCCAGGAGCTTGCCCGCGCGCATGGCTGGCAAGTGCGCTGCGAGGATATCGGCGAAGGCGCGCAGCGCGCCGCGGCGCTCGACAAGTTCTGCGCCGACGTCGACGTGCAGATCGGACTCAATATCGTGGCGCGCGGCGGCGCCCCGCTGCCCATTGCGCGCATGCGCCGCGAAGCCGAGGCGGTTGGCATGCATCTCTCCGCATCGGGCGTTTACCAATTGCTCGACAGCCGCGGCGAGGTCTTGTTCATGCTGGGCAACCGCGAGCCTCAGGGGTTTTCCGCGGGCAACCCGCACGAACCCGAGACCAAGGGCGTGACATTGCTGTTCGACGTGCCGCGCGTGCCCGATGGCGTCAAGAACTTCGATGTCATGGTGACGCTGGGACGCAAGCTTGCGCACGAGGCCGGCGGACTGCTGGTGGATGACAACCTGCGCCCGCTGACCGACACCGGTATCGAGAAAATCCGCAGCCAGCTTGCCCAGATCTACGCCAGGATGGAGGCGCACGGCGTCGCCGCCGGCAGCCGCCTCGCGCTCAGGCTGTTTTCCTGATGTCCCAAGGCATCGCCGAGCGCGCACGCCTGCTGCGCGAGCAGATCAACCACCACAATTACCGCTACTACGTGCTCGACAATCCGGAAATCCCGGATGCCGAGTACGACCGCCTCTACCGCGAACTTGAAGCGCTGGAAGCCGCGCACCCGCAACTGGTGACGCCCGATTCGCCCACGCGGCGCGTGGGCGGCAAGCCGCTGGAAAGCTTCGCGCCGGTAGCGCACCGCGTGCCCATGCTGTCGATCCACACGGAAACCGACATCGAGGCCTCGGGGGCGCTGAATTTCGACGCGCGCGTGCGCCGCGAACTCAAGCTCAAGGACAGCGACCCGCCCATCGAATATGCCTGCGAGCTCAAGTTCGACGGCCTCGCCATCAATCTCAGGTACGAGCAGGGCGTGCTGGCGCTGGCCGCCACGCGCGGCGACGGCGAAACCGGCGAGGACGTGACGCAGAACGTGCGCACCATCCGCTGCATTCCGCTGCGGCTCGATACGCCCAGCCCGCCGCCGGTGCTGGAAGTGCGCGGCGAGGTGTTTATTCCCCGCCCGGATTTCGAACGCTACAACGAGAAGCAGCGCGAAAGCGGCGGCACCCCGCTGGTGAATCCGCGCAACGGCGCCGCCGGCAGCATCCGTCAGCTCGATCCCGCCATCGCCGCGCAGCGCCCGCTGTCGTTCTATGCCTACGGCATCGGCGAAACGGCCGGATGGGAAACGCCGGCCAGCCACAGCGGCTTGCTGGATGCGCTGCGCGAGCTGGGTTTGCCGGTGAGCGGCGAGCGCGCCGTGGTGCAGGGGCCGCAGGGGCTGGCCGCATTCCACGACGACATCGGCCGCCGCCGCGACAGCCTGCCGTTCGACATCGACGGCGTGGTGTACAAGGTCAACAGCCTGGCCTTGCAGGCGAAGCTCGGCTTCGTGTCGCGCGAGCCGCGCTGGGCGGTGGCGCACAAGTTCCCGCCCGAGGAAGAGCTCACCGTGGTCGAGGCCATCGAGGTGCAGGTCGGCCGCACCGGCGCGCTCACCCCGGTCGCGCGCCTCAAGCCGGTGTTCGTCGGCGGCGTCACCGTGTCCAATGCCACGCTGCACAACCAGGACGAGATCGACCGCCTCGACGTGCGCGAGGGCGACAGCGTCGTCGTGCGGCGCGCGGGCGACGTCATTCCCGAAGTGGTGGCGGTGGTGAAGGATCGCCGCCCGCAGCCCGAGCCTGCGCGTTTCCAGATCCTGCAGCGCTATCCGGCCTGCCCGGTATGCGGCTCGCACGTCATGCGCCAGCCGGGCGAGGCGGCCATCCGCTGCAGCGGCGGCCTGTACTGCCCGGCCCAGCGCAAGCAGGCGCTGCTGCATTTCGCCTCGCGCCGCGCGATGGACATCGAAGGTCTGGGCGAGAAACTGGTCGACCAGCTCGTTGATCTGGGGCTGGTGCGCACGCCGGCCGAGCTTTACAAGCTGGGCGTGGCCAAGGTCGCCAATCTCGAGCGCATGGCGGAAAAATCCGCCGCCAACCTGCTCGCGGCCATCGAAAAGAGCAAGCGCACCACGCTGGCGCGCTTCATTTTTGCGCTGGGTATCCGTAATGTCGGCGAGACCACCGCCAAGGATCTGGCGCGCCACTTCGGCAGCCTCGATGCGCTGCTGGCGGCGGACGCGGACACCCTGATGCAGGTGCCCGACGTCGGCCCGGTGGTGGCCGAGAGCATCGCCCAGTTCTTCGCCGAGCCGCACAATCGCGAGGTGGTCGAGCAGTTGCGCGCCGGCGGCGTTTCCTGGCCGGAAACCGCCCCGCAACGAAAGCCGCTTGGTGCGCTGGCGGGCAAGACTTTCGTGCTCACCGGTACCCTGCCCAACATGACGCGCGACGAGGCCAAGGACAGGATCGAGGCGGCGGGCGGCAAGGTGGCGGGCTCGGTATCGAAGAAAACCGATTACCTGGTGGCCGGCGCCGAGGCCGGCAGCAAATTGCTCAAGGCGCAGGAATTAGGCATTGCCATTCTGGATGAAGAGGCCTTGCTAGGCTTGCTTCGACCGGAGGCGCAGGGCAAACTGGATTTTTAAGAAAATCGAGCAAACAATTTACACAGAGGAAATAGAGGTAACAGAGGAAGGCAAAAATTATTCATGGGTTTCCTCTGTTCCCTCTGCTGCCTCTGTGTGAGAGATTCTTTTAGAGAGGCAAAATGCAAAAAGTCACCAAAGCCGTATT
>JANJWO010000045.1 GCA_024709485.1 Hydrogenophilaceae bacterium
CTTGCCTGGCGCAAGGCCGGCCGAGGCGCCGCAATCCGGATTCGCGCCTGTCATTCGCGTGAAACCGAATGCAGCTAGTTTTAGCCGGGATTGGGTTGATCAAGGCATTCGCAATGAACATGTCGGACATGCAAGGCGCGCTCTCCGAGATACTCGCACAGCGCAAAGTGGTGTCGCTCTACCAGCCGATAGTCGATTTGCGCGAAGGGCGGGTGCACGGCTACGAGGCCTTGTCGCGCGGCCCATCCGACAGTGCGCTGCATTCGCCCCTGGCCATGCTGCGGGCAGCGGATCATTCCGGCCTGCAGGCCGGAATCGAGCAGCTCTGCGTCGAAACGGCGGTGCACGGCTTCGTCGCGCGCAGGCTCGCCGGCAAGCTGTTCGTCAATATCAGGCCGGCCCGGCTGTTCGATCCGTTCTTCAAACCGGAGAAGCTGGCGGGCTTCCTCAATTCGGCCGGTCTGAGACCGCGCCAGCTGGTGCTGGAGATCACCGAGAGCGATCCGGTGCTGGAGTACACGGCACTGGCCGGGGTGGTCGAGAAGCTGCGCGCGGTCAGCATCGAAATGGCGATGGATGATCTTGGCGAGGGCTTCTCCAGTCTGCGCCTGTGGTCGGAACTGAAGCCGAGCTATGTCAAGATCGACAAGCATTTCATCTCCGGCTTGAACCAGGATCCGGTCAAGCTGCAGTTCGTGCGTTCATTGCAGCAGATCGCGGAAAAATCGCAGTCCTACATCGTCGCGGAAGGGATCGAAATGGTCTCGGAGCTGGCGATGGTCAAGGATCTGGGCATCGCCTTCGGCCAGGGCTATCTGCTCGGGCGGCCGACCGTGATGCCCCCCGCGGCGCCCTCGGTCGAGGCTGCGCAATGTCTTGCCCGCTCCGCGATCAGCGTTTTTCCAAGGGCGGGCGCGGTGCGGACCCAGCAAACCGCGCAGCGGCTGCTGATCGAGGCGCCCAGCGTCGACAGCGGCACGCCCAGCGAACAGGTGCTGGAAATCCTGCAGGCGCGGGAGGGCCTGCATGCGGTGGCCGTGGTGCGGGACGACATTCCCGTCGGCATGATCAGCCGGCCGCTGTTTCTGGACCAGTTCACGCGCCATTTTTCGCGGGAGCTGTACGGGCGCAAAAGCTGCAGCCTGTTCATGGACGACGCGCCGCTGGTGGTGGACATCGGCACCCTGGTGTCCGAGCTCGCGGAACTGGTGGTGCGCAAGGGCAAGCAGGATTTCAGCGACGGCTTCATCATCACCGAGAACGGCCGCTATCGCGGGCTCGGCTCCGGCTACGACCTGATGCGGGAAATCACCGAAATGCAGGTGGTGGCGGCGCGCTATGCCAGCCCGCTGACCCTGCTGCCGGGCAACGTGCCCATCCACGAGCATACCGACCGCCTGCTGGCCGCCGGCGTCGATTTCGTCGCGGCCTATTTCGATCTCGATCACTTCAAGCCCTACAACGACGTCTACGGCTATCGCAAGGGCGACGAGCTGATACAGCTGTTGGCGCGCCTCATTACCGAACACTGCGACGCCAATCTCGATTTCGTCGGCCACATCGGCGGCGACGATTTCATCGTGCTGTTCCAGAGCACGGACTGGGAATGGCGATGCAGGCAGATCCTGCGCCAGTTCGATTCGTCGCGGCTGGCGCTTTTCCTGCCCGAGCATGTCGCGCAGGGCGGGTACGAAAGCGAGAATCGGCGGGGGCGCATGATTTTCCATGCGCTGGTCACCCTGTCGATCGGCGCCGTGCCGGTGCGCCAGGGCTGCTTCCAGCAGCACCTGGAAGTTGAGCGCGCCGCTTCGCAAGCCAAGAAGATGGCGAAAAGAACCGAGGAAAGCAGCCTGTTCATCGAGCGGCGTCATCACGCCGCCGGCCAGCACGAACTTTGCGATGGCGGTGCCCAGCCGGGGAATGCCAGGCTGGCCGAGGCTTGTTTCACGGACTTCTAGGCCCTGCGGTGCCGATGCGGAAACCGCCGTGCGCGGCTGCCCCGGCGTGCATTTCCTTTCTTGTCGCGCCTGCGAGCGGTTAAAATCGGGAGCTTGCGACAACAGGCTGCGGGACGCAGGCGACAAACATGATCCTCATTACCAGTGGTGCCGGTTTAGGCTCCGGCCGGCCGCATCGCGGCCTTGACCTTCGCTGCGCTCCGGTGAGCCTTCACCCAAACCGGCTTTGGAGTAGCAAATGATTCTGGTAACAGGCGGCGCCGGTTTTATCGGCGCCAATTTCGTCATCGAATGGCTGGCCCGCACCGGCGAGCCGGTGGTCAACCTGGACAAGCTCACCTACGCCGGCAACCTCGCCAGCCTGGCGTCGCTCGAGGGCGACTCGCGCCATGTCTTCGTGCAGGGCGACATCGGCGATCGCGCCCTGGCGGAGAAGCTGCTGGCGCAGTACAAGCCGCGTGCTGTCATCAACTTCGCCGCCGAAAGCCACGTCGACCGCTCCATCCACGGCCCGGCCGATTTCATCGAAACCAACGTGGTCGGCACCTTCAACCTCCTGGAAGCCGTGCGCGCCTGGTGGGGCGGGCTGGAAGGCGAGGCCAGAGCGAATTTCCGCTTCCTGCACGTCTCCACCGACGAGGTGTACGGCTCGCTGAGGCCGAACGACCCGGCGTTCTCGGAGAGCACGCCGTATGCGCCCAACAGCCCGTATTCGGCGTCGAAAGCCGCGTCCGACCATCTGGTGCGCGCCTATCACCACACTTATGGTTTACCGGTACTGACCACCAACTGCTCCAACAACTACGGGCCCTACCAGTTCCCGGAGAAGCTCATTCCGCTGGTGATCCACAACGCCATTTCCGGCAAGCCGCTGCCCATCTACGGCGACGGCAGCAACATCCGCGACTGGCTCTATGTCACCGACCACTGCACGGCCATCATGGCGGTGCTGGAAAAAGGCCGGCTCGGCGAAACCTACAATATCGGCGGCAACAGCGAGAAGACCAACCTCGAAGTGGTGAAAACCATTTGCGCGATCCTCGACGAACTGCATGCGAACTCGCCGGTAACGCCGCATGAAAAGCTCATTGCCTTCGTCAAGGATCGTCCCGGCCACGATGCGCGCTACGCCATCGATTCGCGCAAGATCCAGCGCGAACTCGGCTGGCAGCCGCAGGAGAGCTTCGAGACCGGCATTCGCAAGACCGTGGCCTGGTATCTGGCGCACGAGGCCTGGGTGGAGAATGTGATCTCCGGCGAATACCGCCACTGGGTGCAAACCAACTACGCGACCAGAACATGACGGCAAGAATATGACTCAGCGCAAAGGCATCATCCTCGCCGGCGGCTCCGGCACCCGGCTCTATCCCGTCACCCAGGCGGTGTCCAAGCAGCTCTTGCCGGTGTACGACAAGCCCATGGTGTACTACCCGCTGTCCACGCTCATGCTGGCCGGCATCCGCGACATCCTGCTGATCTCCACGCCGCAGGACACGCCGCGCTTCGAACAACTGCTGGGCGACGGCAGCCAGTGGGGCCTCAATATCCAGTACGCGGTGCAGCCTTCGCCGGACGGCCTGGCGCAGGCCTTCATCATCGGCGAAAAGTTTCTCGATGGCGCGCCGAGCGCGCTGGTGCTGGGCGACAACATTTTCTACGGCCACGACATGGCCAGCGATTTGAAGCGTGCCGATGCCAGGAGCGCCGGCGCCAGTGTGTTCGCCTACCCGGTGCACGACCCCGAGCGCTACGGCGTGGTGGAGTTCGACAAGCAGGGCCGCGCGGTCAGCCTGGAAGAGAAGCCCAAGACGCCGAAGTCGCGCTATGCCGTCACCGGCCTGTATTTCTACGACAATCGCGTGGTCGAGATCGCCAAGAATCTCAAGCCTTCGCCGCGCGGCGAGCTGGAAATCACCGACGTCAACCGCCAGTACCTGCAATGGAACGAGCTCGACGTGCAGGTCATGGGCCGCGGCCCGGCCTGGCTCGATACCGGCACCCACGAGACCCTGCTCGAGGCGGCGCAGTTCATCGAGACCATCGAACGCCGCCAGGGGCTGAAGATCGCGTGTCCCGAGGAAATCGCCTACCGCCAGGGCTTCATCGACGCCGAGCAGATCCAGCGCCTGGCCGCGCCGCTGGCCAAGAACCAGTACGGCCAGTACCTGCTGGCGCTGCTGAAGGAACAGATTTTCTGATGGAAAAAATCGCCACCGCGATTGCCGAAGTGTTCATGATCGCGCCGAAAGTGTTCGGCGACGATCGCGGCTTCTTTTTTGAAAGCTACCACCGCCGCAGCATGGCTGCGCTGGGCATCGAGCATGACTTCGTGCAGGACAATCATTCGCGTTCCGCCAGGGGCGTGCTGCGCGGGCTGCATTATCAAATCAGACAGCCGCAGGGCAAGCTGGTGCGGGTGGTGGCGGGCGAAGTGTTCGATGTGGCGGTGGACTTGCGCCGCGCCTCGCCGACTTTCGGCTGCTGGGTGGGCATGACGCTGTCCGCCGCGAACAAGCGCATGGCCTGGATTCCGCCCGGCTTCGCGCACGGCTTCTATGTGGTCTCGGAGGCCGCCGAGGTGCTGTACAAGGCCACGGACTACTACGCCCCCGAGCACGAGCGCTCGCTGCTGTGGAACGACCCCGCACTGAATATCGAGTGGCCGCTTTCCGGCGAACCGCTGTTGTCGGACAAGGACCGCAAGGGCCTGCCGCTGAACCTGGCCGAGGTCTACGCGTGAAAACCATCCTGCTCACCGGCGCCAGCGGCCAGGTGGGCTGGGAACTGCAGCGCACGCTTGCCACGCTGGGCCGCGTGGTGGCGCCGAGCCATGCCGAATTCGATCTCGCCCGGCCCGACACCCTGGCAGACGCCTTGCGCGCCATCAAGCCCGACCTCATCGTCAATCCCGCGGCCTACACCGCCGTGGACCAGGCCGAAACCGAGCCGGAACTGGCCTACGCCATCAATGCCGAAGCGCCGCTGGCGCTGGCCAAGGAAGCCGCCTGGCGCGGCATCACCCTGGTGCATTTCTCCACCGACTACGTGTTCGACGGCACCCAGTTCGGCGCCTACGCCGAGTACGATGCGCCGCGCCCGCTGGGCGTGTACGGCGCCAGCAAACAGGCCGGCGAGGAACTGGTGCAGGCGAGCGGGGCGGACCATCTCATCTTCCGCACCAGCTGGGTGTACGGCCTGCGCGGCGGGAACTTCCTGCTCACCATGCAGCGCCTGGCAAGGGAGCGCGACAAGCTGGCGGTGGTCGCCGACCAGTTCGGCGCCCCCACCAGGGCCAGAAGCATCGCCGAGGCCACCGCCCAGGCGCTGGCGCTGTGGCTGTCGCCCGGCGCCACGCCTGAAGACCGCCGGCGCCTGTCCGGCCTCTACCACATGAGCTGCGGCGGCCGCGTCAGCTGGCACGGCTTCGCCGAGGCCATCCTGCAGGACCTGCAGAAGCGCGGCCAGAAGATCCCCGCGCTCAAGGCCATCAGCACCGCCGAATATCCCACCCCCGCGCAGCGCCCGGCCAACTCCGTGCTGTCCAACGAAAAGCTGCAGCAGACCTTCGGCGTGCGCATGCCCGACTGGCAGCACGCGCTGGCGCTGTGCCTCGGCTGAAACCGGGAGAGGTGGGCATGAAAAAAGCCCGCATTGCTGCGGGCTTTTTGGTATTTCTTGGCTCCCCGACCTGGGCTCGAACCAGGGACCTGCGGATTAACAGTCCGTCGCTCTACCGACTGAGCTATCGGGGAACAGGAAAGACGCGCATTCTAAGGAGAATGCGGAGTCCGGTCAAGCGAATTGGTGTTGCCATGCCTGCACGCGTGGGCCAAGAATCCAGGCTGATCTCCTTGGCGCTTCGTCAGGGACGGAGCCTGCGGGCGGCGCTTCATCCGGAGCCTGGCGAGAAGCGGCCTGGCGCCGCTGTGCGGTGCACGGAAACCTTCGCTGCGCGGAAAGAAAATGGCCGGTAAACCGACTACATTCAGGAAGAGCGAAGGAGCTGTGCCATGAAACGCCTCTTGCTGTCCTGCCTTGCCGTCCTGCTGTGGAGCTGCGACACCCCGCGCGGCTACGGGCCGGAGACGCCTTACTATCGCTTTCCCGCCGGCAGCCGTCTGGTGCTTAAGCATCCGCTGGAAATCCCTGCGGGCTGGGCGACGCTGCGCCTGCAGCACGGCAAGACGGTGGCTTTCGGCCATGTGAGCGAGCAGTTGCCGCATTGCATTCTCGAAATCGATACGGTGCGCGATGCGCCGCAGCGCGTCGCGCCGGACATTTTCGCCATCGTCAAGGTCGCGCGCAGCGTAAGCACGCTGGCGGCCCGGCCCGGCCTCTTCATGCGCGCCGCCTTTGCCGATGACGACCGCCCCAGCCAGATGTTCTACAAGACGATCTTTACGCTGCGCTCCGAGCGGCAGCCGGGCGTAAAGTGGCTGACCTGCCAGAGCGACCAGTATGCCGCCGGCATCGCCATCCCGCGTCATCTGAGCGTGCCTGAAATCAGGGAAGCGCTGGGCGGCATGTTTACGCTGGAATTGCCAGGCGCGCAGAATTGAGCCGTCTGCCGTTTCGAGCGCGGCGCGGCTCAATCCCCGCGCAGCGCGGCCTTGAACTCGCGCCGGCGCCGGTGCAGGGTGGGCTCGGTGTAGCCGTTGGGCACGCGGCGGCCGTGGAAGATCATGTCCTGCGCGGCCTGGAAGGCGAGGCTGATGTAGTGCGGCGCCATGTCGATGTAGTTGCGGTCGCCGGCGTTCTGCTGGTCGACCAGCCGGGCCATGCGGCGCAGCGTTTCCATGACCTGGCTTTCGCTGACGATGCCGTGGTGCAGCCAGTTGGCGACGTGCTGGCTGGAGATGCGCAGGGTGGCGCGGTCTTCCATGAGGCCGACGTCGTGGATGTCGGGCACCTTGGAGGCGCCCATGCCCTGGTCGATCCAGCGCACCACGTAGCCGAGTAGCCCCTGGACGTTGTTGTCGAGCTCCTGCTGGATCTCCTCGGCCGTCCAGGCCGGCATTTCCACCACGGGTATCCGCAAGAGGTCGTCGAGCGAGGCGCGCGGGCGCGACTTCAGCGCCTGCTGGCGCGCGAACACGTCGACGCGGTGGTAGTGGATGGCGTGCAGGGTGGCGGCGGTGGGCGAGGGCACCCAGGCGCAATTGGCGCCGGCCTCGGGGTGCATCTGCTTGCTCGCCATCATCCCGGCCATGAGGTCGGGCATGGTCCACATGCCCTTGCCGATCTGCGCGCGCCCGGACAGTCCGCAGGCCAGCCCGATGTCCACGTTCCAGTCCTCGTAGGCGCGGAGCCAGGCGGCGGTCTTCATGTCGCCCTTGCGCAGCACGGGGCCGGCTTCCATGGAGGTGTGGATTTCGTCGCCGGTGCGGTCGAGAAAGCCGGTATTGATGAAAATCAGCCGTTCGGATGCTGCGCGGATGCATTCCTTGAGGTTGAGGGTGGTGCGGCGCTCCTCGTCCATGACGCCGATCTTGAGCGTATTCCTGGGCAGTGCGAGCACGTCCTCGATGCGTGAGAACAATTCCACGGTGAAGGCGACTTCGTCGGGGCCGTGCTGCTTGGGTTTGACGATGTAGATGCTGCCGCTGCGGCTGTTGCGCAAGGGGCTCGTGCCCTTGAGGTCGTGCAGCGCGCAGTAGCTGGTGATGAAGCCGTCGAGCAGGCCTTCGAAGATTTCATTGCCGTGCTCGTCGAGCACGGCGTCGGTGGTCATCAGATGGCCGACGTTGCGCACCAGCATCAGGCTGCGGCCGGGGATCTCGAAATACTGGCCGGCCGGCGACAGGTAGCGGCGGTCGGGGTTGAGCGCGCGGCTCAGGGTCTTGCCGCCCTTTTCGAAGCTGCTGGTGAGGTCGCCTTTCATCAGTCCCAGCCAGTTGCGGTAGACGCCGACCTTGTCGGCGGCGTCGACGGCGGCCACCGAATCCTCGCAGTCCATGATGGTGGAAAGAGCGGCCTCGAGGTGGATGTCGCGGATGCCGGTGGGGTGCAGCTCGTGGATGGGGTGGTCGGTGTCGAAGCGGATTTCCAGGTGCAGGCCGTGTTGCGCCAGCAGCAGCGCCGCAATCCTGCCGGCCTTTTCCTGATAGCCGCGAAACTGGGCGGGATCCCTGAGGCCGGCGCGCGCGCCGTTCGACAGCGTGACGGAAAGCCGGCCGTCCCTGACCGCATAGGCGATGGCATCGATGTAGCTGCCGGATTCCAGGGGCACGGCCTCGTCGAGGAAGGCCTTGGCGTAGGAGATGACCCTGGCGCCGCGCACCGGGTTGAAGGCGCCTTTCCTCTCGGCGCCGTCCTCCTCGGCTATGGCGTCGGTGCCGTAGAGCGCATCGAACAGGCTGCCCCAGCGCGCGTTGGCGGCGTTCAGCGCATAGCGCGCATTGTTCACCGGCACCACCAGCTGCGGGCCGGCGATGCGCGCGATCTCGTCGTCGACGTTGTCGGTGGTGATGCCGAAATCGCCGCCCTCGGGCAAGAGATAGCCGATGTCGTAAAGATGCTGTTTGTAGGCCGCGGCGTCGTGTGGCCGGCCCTTGCGTTCCAGGTGCCAGGCGTCGATTTTCGCCTGCAGCTCGTCGCGCCTGGCGAGCAGCGCGCGATTCCTTGGCGTCAGTTCGCGCACGATGTCGGCGAAGCCCTGCCAGGCGTGGCCGGCGGCAACCCCCGTGCCGGGGGCGATTTCGTCGCGCACCAGGTCATGGAGCGGTTTGGCGATTTGCAGGCCGGCGATTGCGATGCGTGTGCTCATTTCGGCTCCGCCTGTGAAGGAATTTGCTCTTATCCTAGTCGGCGGCCGGGCATTTGCCAGCCGCAAGGGCATTCAGGCCACGACGTTGCGCGGCGTGCCGGCGACGAAGGCCTCGATGTTGTCGATCAACTGGTCGGCCATGATCTGCATGGCGGCGCGTCCGCCCCAGGCCACGTGCGGGGTGAGGATGAAGTTGGGCAGGTCGAGGTCCAGCAGCGGGTTGCCCTCGCGCGGCGGCTCCACCGACAGCACGTCGAAGCCGGCGCCGGCGATGCGTTTCGACTTCAGCGCTTCGAGCAGCGCCGCCTCGTCCACCAGGTTGCCGCGCGCGGTGTTGATGAGAATTGCTGTTTGCTTCATCAGGCCGAACTCGCGCGACGAGATCAGGTGCCGGGTTTCCGGGGTGAGCGGGGTGTGCAGCGAGATCACGTCGGCTTCTCTCAGCACGGTGTCGAACGCGGTATGGCCGTCGCGCACGCTCGCGGCGTGCTTGTGTTCCGCGACCAGCACTTTCATGCCGAAGGCCTCGGCGATCCTGCGCACGCTCTGGCCGAGCACGCCAAGCCCGATCAGCCCCAGGGTGCTGCCGTGGATGTCGCTGATCGGGCGCGTGAACAGGCAGAACTGGTCGGCCTGCTGCCACAGCCCGGCGCGCACGTCCTCGCGCCAGCCGAGCAGGTTGCGGCGCAGCGCCAGGATCAGCATGAACACGTGCTCGGGCAGGGTGTGCACGGCGTAGCCGCGGATGTTGGAAACGACGACGCCGTTGGCCTTGCAGTACGCGAGGTCGACGTTGTCGGTGCCGGTGGCGCACACCGCGATCATCTTCACGCCCGGCGCCTGCGCCAGGATCTCGCCGGGCAGCCTGACCTTGTTGCTGATGATAATGCTGGCGTCCGCGATGCGCGCCAAGACTTCATCCGGCGCGGTCTTGCCGTGGTCGACCCAAAGATGGTCGAAGCCCGGGGCGCGGATGTCGGCGATGATGCTCTTGCGGTCGAGAAAGACGATTTTGTGTTTCATTGCGAATCCTGATTTGCCGCGATGGTCGCTGAAAAAATCACACACAGAGGAAGCAGAGGCAACCAGTAATGTTTTCTTGTTCCCGAGTTTTACTCTGCTGCCTCTGTTACCTCTGTGTTTCAGGCTTTCCTGTTTTACCGCTCCATGCCGGAGGCGCGCTCGACGATCTTCATCACCGCGGCCGAGTCGAGTTCGGCATCGCCCGTGCCCATCAGTGCATTGAGGTGCTGCATCACCAGCGCCGCGCCGGGCAGCGACAGTCCCAGTTCGCGCGCGGTCTGCATGACGATGTTCAAGTCCTTCTGGTGCAGCCGGGTCTTGAAGCCCGGCTTGTACTCGTTGTCGAGCATGCGCTTGCCGTGCACTTCGAGGATGCGGCTGCCGGCGAAGCCGCCCATCAGCGCGTCGCGCACCTTGGCCGGGTCGACGCCGTTCTTGCGCGCGAAGGCGAGCGCCTCGGCGACGGCCTCGATGGTGACGGCGACGACGATCTGGTTGCAGGCCTTGGCCACCTGGCCGGCGCCGTTGCCGCCGACCAGCACGATGTTTTTGCCCATGGCCTCGAACAGCGGCTTCACGCGCTCGAACACCGCGGGCTGGCCGCCGACCATGATGGACAGGGTGGCATTGATGGCGCCGACGTCGCCGCCCGACACCGGCGCGTCGAGCATGTCCACGCCCTGCGCCTGGAGCCGCTCGGCGAAGGCCTTGGTCGCGGTGGGCGAGATGGTGCTCATGTCCACCACCACCGAGCCGGCCCGCGCGCCGTGGATGACGCCGCCCTCGCCGAAGAGGACCTGCTCGACGTCGGGCGTGTCGGACACCATGACGATGGTAACGTCGGCGCGCGCGGCGGCCTCAGCCGGCGAGGCGCTGGCGGTGCAGCCGGCGTCGGTCAGCGGCGCCATGGATTCGGGGCGGCGCCCGCACACGAACACCGTGTGCCCGGCCTTGTGCAGGTTGAGGGCCATGGGCTTGCCCATAATGCCGAGGCCGATGAATGCGACGTGCATGTTGTCTCCCTTCGATATTCTTGATTACTTGTACAGCACGGTGGGCAGCCACATGCCGATCTCGGGCCACAGGTAGAGCAGCGCCATGGCGAGGATCTGGATGCCCATGAACGGCAGCATGCCGGCGAAGATCTGATTCAGCGTGACGTGCGGCGGCGCCACGCCCTTGAGGTAGAACGCGGCCATCGCCACCGGCGGCGACAGGAAGGCGGTCTGCAGGTTGAGCGCCACCATCAGGCCGAAGAACAGCGGGTCGATGTTGAAATGCCCCAGCAAGGGGATGAAGATCGGCATGAAGATGACGATGATCTCGGTCCATTCCAGCGGCCAGCCGAGGATGAAGATGATGAACTGGGACAGCAGCATAAACTGCATCGGCGTCATGTCGAGCGACAACACCCATTTCTCGATCAGTTCCTGGCCGCCCAGCAGGGCGAAGGCCGCCGAGAAAATGGACGAGCCGACGAACAGCCAGCACACCATGGCCGAGGTCTTGGCGGTGAGGAAGACCGATTCCTTCACGGTCGGCAGCATGGTCACCTGCGGCACCGCCATCAGGCACCAGATGCCGATCGCGCCCATGGACAGCCAGCCGGCCCAGTCGGGCGGCGGCACGGGCACGAGCCCGGCCTCGAACAGCAGGAACCAGACCACCGACACGCCGAACAGCAGCCACAGCGGGACCCAGGTTTTGCGCAGCTTGCGCCGCGCTTCCGGCGACTTGTTGAAGGACAGGTAGATGGCGGCGAGCACGAAGCCGCCGAAGGAGCCGATCGCGGCCGCCTCCGTCGGCGTGGCCAGTCCGAACACGATGGTGCCGAGCACGGCCAGGATCAGGATGGCCAGCGGGAAGAACGACTTCAGCAGCATCTTGAAAACCTCAAGACGCGCGAAGGACAGCATCGCGTACACCACGGCGAGCACGAGTATTCCCGCCGCGAGCGCTTCCCAGAAACTGTCGGGCGTGGGCAGGCGCTTCGCGCCGCCGTTCTGCGCGCCGGCTTCGGCGGTGGGCGCGGCCGCCGGGGCGGCTTCCGGGGGCGGCGCCTGCAGGTTTTCCGCGGGCGGCTCCTGCAAGCCCTCTTCGGCGGGCGGCTCCTGTATGCCATCGGCCTGCGGTTCCTCGACGGCGGGCGCGGGCGGCTCCTCGATGCCCGGGGCGAGCGCTTCGGCAGGCAGCGGCGCTTCGTGCGGCTCCTCGCTCACCGATCCCATTTCCTGCAGCTGCGAGATGTCGCGCAAGGTTTCCGGCTGGGTGATCGACTGCCAGGCGAGACCCATGATGACGGCGAACACGATGGCCGGCAGCAGTGCGATGAACAGTTCGTGCAGGATCGGGCGCCTGTCGGCGCCGGGCTCGCCCCTGGCGAAAGCGGCGCGCAGCAGGGAGGGCAGGGCGCGGTTGCCGAAGCGCGCGGCGGCGCGCGCATTGCCGGGGGGAATGTTGACCTTGCGTTCGGCTTCCGGCAGCGGCGGCGCCAGTTCGGGCTTGAGCCTGGCCAGGATCATGACGTAGCCGACATAGAGCAGGGCCAGCATGATGCCGGGGAAGAAGGCGCCGGCATACAGCTTCACCACCGAGACGCCGGCGGTGGCGCCGTAGACGATGAGCAGCACCGAAGGCGGGATGAGGATGCCGAGGCAGCCGCCGGCGGTGATGACGCCGGCCGACAGCTTGACGTTGTAGCCGGCGCGCAGCATGGCCGGCAGCGCCAGCAGGCCCATGAGCGTGACCACCGCGCCGATGATGCCGGTGGCGGTGGCGAAGATGGCGCAGGTCACCAGCGTGGCGACGGCGAGCGAGCCGGGGATGCCGGCCATCGCCAGATGCAGCGACTTGAACAGCTTCTCGATCAGGTTGGCGCGCTCGACCAGATAGCCCATGAACACGAACAGCGGGATGGCGATCAGCACGTCGTTGGTCATCACCCCGTAGGTACGCTGCACCATGAGATCCAGGGTCTGGGTGATCGCCAGCTCCGGGTTGCTGCTGTGGTAGGCGAACCAGGCGAAGATCACGCCCATGCCCATGAGGGTGAAGGCGGTGGGGAAGCCCAGCATGATGGCCACGACCACCAGGGAAAGCATGAGCAGGCCGAGGTGGCCGTTGCTGATGTTGCCCCAGGGCATGAGCACGACGATGGCGGCCAGGATGATGGCCATCAGCGCGAAGCCGAAGCGCAGTTCCTTTTTCATGGCTTCGTCTCCTGCTGCACGACGTATTTGTCGAGGCTGCTGATGTCCTCGTCCTTGACGTGGACCATCTGCTTGAGCTTGTCCACGTCGACTTCCTCGACGTCGCCGATGCGCGGCGGCCAGACGCCGTCGCGCAGGCACATGACGCAGCGCAGGATTTCGACGATGCCCTGCAGCAGCAGGAAAACGGCGGCAACCGGGATCACGAACTTGAAGGGGTAGAGCGGCAGCGGGTCGGGGCTGAAGGTCTGCTCGCGGATGGCCAGGGATTCGTTGGCGTAGGTCCAGCCGGCATAGGCCATGGCGAAGACGCCGGGCAGGAAGAACGCGATGTACAGCACGAGATCGATGCTGGCCTGGGTGCGCGGCTCGAAGAAGCCGTAGAGCACGTCGCCGCGCACATGCCCGCCATGGGCGAGGGTATAGGCGCCGGCCATCATGAACAGGATGCCGTAGAGCATGATCTGCACGTCCAGCGCCCAGGGATGCGGGGTGTTGAGGACATAGCGCGAGAACACTTCCCAGGAAATCAGCAAGGTCAGTCCGACGATGGACCAGGCGAAGAAGCGGCCGGCAAAGGTGCTTACCTTGTCGACGAGGAGCAGCAGTTTCTGCATGGCGCGTATTCTTTTGAGTGAGGCAAAAAATGGCCGCCCGCTCGGCGCAGGCGGCCATGTGCGGCTAGACGCGCATCACCCCTTCTTTCTGCCGAAGAAATGGTTGTAGGCCATCTTGTAGTCGACGTTGGTGTCGTTCTGCCAGCGGCAGCTGCGCTGGGCGAAGGCGCGCATGGAGTCGAGCACTTTCTTGAACGACGGGTTCTCGGCGCTTTTGGTTTTCATGATGTTGTCCCAGGACTGCAGTTGCTTCTTCAGGATGGCATCGGGGGTCTTGTAGAACTTGACGCCCTTTTTGGTGCTCATGTCGATGTAGTCCTTGGAATAGCGGTCGATCGCCTTCCACGACATGTCGGCCGAGGCGGCCTCGATGGCATGCTTGATGATGGCCTTGTGCTCGACGTTGAGCGTGTTGTACTTCTTCTTGTTGAAGAGGATCTCGAACTGCTCGCTGCACTGGTGGAAGCTTTGCAGCATGCAGACCTTGGCCACGTCGGGAAAGCCGAGCAGGTTGTCGGAGGAGGCGTTGTTGAATTCGGCCGCATCGAGCAGACCGCGGTCCATGGCCGGCACGATCTCGCCGCCGGGCAGCGGGTTCACCGCCGCGCCCAGGTCCTTGTACATGTCGACCGCCAGCCCCACGGTGCGGAACTTGAGGCCCTTCATCTGCTCGGCGCTGGTGATCGGCTTCTTGAACCAGCCGAAGGGCTGGGTCGGCATGGGGCCGTAGAGCATGGACACCACGTCCATGTTCATGTCCTTGTAGATGTCGTCGAGCAACTCCTTGCCGCCGCCGTAGTAGTGCCAGGCCAGCACCATGTTGGGGTCCATGCCGAAGGCCGGGCCCGAACCCCACAGCGCCACGGCGGAGTTCTTGCCGTACCAGTAGGCCACCACCCCATGACCGCCGTCCAGCGTGCCCTTGCTCACCGCATCCAGCAGGCCGAAGGCCGGCACGACTGCGCCAGCCGGCAGCACCTCCATCTTGAGCTCCTTGCCGGACATGGCATTGACCTTGTCGGCGAAGTCGACCGCGTATTCGTGGAAGATGTCCTTGGCGGGCCAGGTGCTCTGGAAGCGCAGGCTGACCGGGGTCGAAGCCTTGGCGATGGCCGGGAAGCCCAGAGCGGTCGCGCCGGTGGCCGTTGCCGCGGCGGCGCCGAGGAACTTGCGTCGGCTGATTTTGGTTTTCGGTTTTTCTGCTGGCTTGTTGTCGGTTTGGCTGTCCTTCTCGCTCATTTCAGTCTCCTCGCTTTGTTATGGGGGTACAGCAAGTACAACAATAGTCCAGCTTGGATGCGGCGGCAATTCCCTGCAGATCCGGAGGGGTTTCATATTGCGGAAACCCGCATGACCAAGGACTTGTGCTCCGGACGTCCGGCTTGCGGGGCGGCTCAGCCGTCGTTTTCCACCGAAAGTTCAGGGATGTGGTTGAAGGCGATGCGCATGGGCGCGGCGCCGATGCCCTGGTGGGCGGCGCCGAAGTGCACGGCGTTGGGGCCGAAGCGCCGGTTGATCTGGTCCAGGGCGAGGGACAGGCCCTCGCCCTGGCGGTCCTGCTCGAACAGGTCGCGCGCGACGCAGCGCTGTTCGGTGAGATCGGACAGCACCACGCCGATTTTCATAGGGCGGCTCATCGGCCGCTCGGCGTGGCGCGGGCGCCTGGTCCACAGCCCGGCCAGCACGTGGTTGAACTTGAAGGTGTCGGCATGCGGCGCGAAGCGGGTCTGCTCGGCAAAACGCCCGCCGTCCTGGTAGCGCACGTGCACGCCCAGCGAACCGGCGTAGTAACCGTAATGCCGCAGCCGCATGGCGGCCTTGTGCAGCAGGCGGTAGAGCACGGCGAGCGCGGATTCGTCGTTGCGCATCTCCGGCGGCAGCACGTGGGAGTGGCCGACGGTGGAGCGCTGCGTGGGCTGCGGCGGCAGGGTCTCGCCGCGCAGCTTGGCGAGATAGCGTTCGCCTTCGATGCCGCCCCAGGCCAGCCGCAGTTTCTCAACCGGCGCGGCGCACAGCTGTTCCACGGTCCGGATGCCGACACGCTTGAGGCGCGTTTCCATGCCGTGGCTGATGCCGTTGAGATCGGTCAGTTCGAGTTTGTGCAAAATCTGCGGCAGCTCCTGCGGGCGGATGAGTTCGAGGCCGTCGGGTTTTTTGAAATTGGACGCGGTCTTGGCCAGGAAGCGATTCGGCGCGATGCCGATGGAGCAGTGCATGACCTCGCCAGCCTGCGCGTAGATGCTGCGCTTGATCTGGCGCGCGAGTTTGACCGCGTGTTCTTCCCGGGTGTGGCGCCCGGTGAGCTCGAGCGTCATTTCATCGATGGACAGCACCGCCGCCACCGGATAGCAGGATTCCACCGCTTCGACGATCTTGTGGTGCATTTCCACATAGACGGAAGGCCGCGCCTGCACGAACTTGATGGTTTTGCAGCGCTTCCTGGCTTCCCACACCGGGGTGCCGGTGCGGATGCCGAACTGCTTGGCCTGGATGCTGGCGGCGATGCAGCAGGTGGTTTCCGCCAGCACCGGCAGCACGCCGATGGGCCGGCCGCGCAGGGCCGGATCGAGCTGCTGCTCGACCGAGGCGAAGAAGGAATTGAGATCGACGTAAAGCGAGTGGAACATGGCAGGCTCCCCAACGGGGAATCTGCATTCTAGGACGAATCGGAAACTACGGGGTTAAGAGAAAAAGCGTTTACACAGAGGGAGCAGAGGAGACAGAGGAAGCTCCAGTACCTGCTTCCCCCTTCCCCGCTTGCAGGGCAGGGGCGGGGGAGCTTTCCTCTGCTCCCTCTGTTACCGCTGTGTCTCTATGGTAAGGAATTCAGGCGAGTGCTTTCGCCATCCTGGCAAGCGCGTTTTCCAGGTTGGCGTTGGAGGTGGCGAAGGACAGGCGGATGTAGCCGTCGGCGCCGAAGGCGGAGCCGGGCACCACGGCGACGCCGGCTTCCAGCAGCAGGTATTCGGACAGCGCGAGATCGCTGGCCTCCTTGATCTTGCCCGCCGCTTGCATGCGCGCGGCGGCGGCGCGCGCGTCGGGGAAGGCGTAGAAGGCGCCGCCGGCGTCCAGGCAGTTGAGGCCGGGGATGGCGTTGAGCCCGTCCACCACCAGGCGGTGGCGCTGGCGGAAGGCGGCGAGCATGGGCGCCATGCAGCCCTGGTCGCCGTTCAGCGCGACTTCCGCCGCCACCTGCGAAATCGAGGTGGGGTTGGAGGTGGACTGCGACTGGATGTTAGTCATGGCCTGGATCACGGCCTCGGGGCCGGCGGCATAGCCGATGCGCCAACCGGTCATGGAATAGGCCTTGGACACGCCGTTCAGCACCAGGGTGCGCTCATGGAGGTCGGGGCAGGCGTTGAGGATGTTGACGAAGGGCGCATCGCTGAGGCGGATGTGCTCGTACATGTCGTCGCTGGCGATCAGCACGCGCGGGTGCCGCCTCAGCACTTCGCCCAGCGCCGCCAGTTCCGCTTGCGTGTACACCGCGCCGGTGGGGTTGCTGGGGCTGTTGATGACGAAGAGCTTGGTCCTGGGGGTGAGGGCGGCTTCGAGCTGGGCCGGGGTGATCTTGAAGCCCTGCTCGATGCCGGCATAGACGATCACCGGCCTGGCGTCGGCCAGGAGCACCATGTCCGGGTAGGACACCCAGTACGGCGCCGGGATGATGACCTCGTCGCCGGCGTCGAGCACGGCCTGCGCCAGATTGTAGAAACTCTGCTTGCCGCCGCAGGAGACGAGAATTTGCCTGGGCGTGTAAGCGAGGCCGTTGTCGCGCTGGAACTTGGCGATGATGGCTTTTTTCAGGCCCGGCGTGCCGTCCACCTGGGTGTACTTGGTGAAACCCTGGTTGATCGCGTCGATCGCGGCCTGCTTGATGTGCTCGGGGGTGTCGAAGTCGGGCTCGCCGGCGCCCAGGCCGATGATGTCGCGGCCTTCGGCCTTGAGCGCGGCGGCGCGGGCGGTGACCGCGAGGGTGGGGGAGGGCTTGATCGACTGGACGCGGCGGGAGAGCAGGGGGTTCATGGTTTAGCGGGTTGTCAAAGCGTAAAATGCCTACTTTTGCGCGCCGTTTTTCATCGGATGGAAACATTGCGCGAAACCGGCAAATTCTACCCGTGATTCTGACCTTTCCCAATAGCCCCTACCGACTGCATGAGCCCTTCGAGCCGGCGGGCGATCAGCCCGAGGCCATCCGCCTCTTGGGCGAGGGCCTGGAGGACGGTCTGGCCTTCCAGACCCTGCTCGGGGTGACCGGCTCCGGCAAGACCTACACCATGGCCAACGTCATCGCCCGCGCCGGCCGTCCGGCGCTGATCCTGGCGCCGAACAAGACCCTGGCCGCGCAGTTGTACGCGGAAATGCGCGAGTTCTTCCCGGAAAACGCGGTCGAGTATTTCGTTTCCTACTACGACTACTACCAGCCCGAGGCCTACGTGCCCTCGCGCGACCTGTTCATCGAGAAGGACTCCAGCATCAACGAGCACATCGAGCAGATGCGGCTCTCCGCCACCAAGGCGCTGATGGAACGGCGCGACACCATCATCGTGGCGACGGTGTCGTGCATCTACGGCATCGGCGATCCGGTCGACTACCACAGCATGATCCTGCACCTCAAGCAGGGCGACCGGCTGGAACAGCGCGAAATCCTGCAGCGCCTGTCCACCATGCAGTACGAGCGCAACGAGTTCGACTTCAACCGCGGCACCTTCCGCGTGAGGGGGGACGTGATCGACGTGTTCCCGGCGGAAAACGCCGAGACCGCGCTCAGGGTCAGCCTGTTCGACGACGAGATCGACAGCCTTCAATTATTCGACCCGCTCACCGGGCACATCGTGTCCAAGGTGCCGCGCTTCACCGTGTATCCGTCCAGCCATTACGTCACCCCGCGCGAGACCACGCTGCGCGCCATCGAGGCGATCAAGCTGGAACTGAGGGAGCGGCTGGAGTACTTCTACGCCAATCACAAGCTGGTCGAGGCGCAGCGCCTGGAGCAGCGCACCCGCTTCGACCTGGAAATGCTCAACGAGATGGGTTTCTGCAAGGGTATCGAGAACTACTCGCGCCACCTCTCGGGGCGCAAGGCTGGCGAGCCGCCGCCCACCCAGAACGACTACCAGCCGCGCCAATCGCTGATGTTAATCGACGAGTCGCACCTCACCCTCCCGCACGTGGGCGGCATGTACAAGGGCGACCGCGCGCGCAAGGAGAATCTGGTCGAGTACGGTTTCCGCCTGCCCTCGGCGCTGGACAACCGCCCGCTCAAGTTCGACGAATTCGAGCGCCTGATGCCGCAGACCATTTTCGTCTCCGCCACCCCGGCCGACTACGAGGACACCCACCAGGGCCAGGTGGTGGAGCAGGTGGTGCGCCCCACC
>JANJWO010000001.1 GCA_024709485.1 Hydrogenophilaceae bacterium
AGCCTTCATGGTTTTCCCCCCCCCCCCCAGTGGTGCGGCGCGATATTTTCGGGCACTCGCCGAAACTGCAGCAGACGTTA
Organism: Hydrogenophilaceae bacterium; assembly: GCA_024709485.1. Taxonomy (GTDB): domain Bacteria; phylum Pseudomonadota; class Gammaproteobacteria; order Burkholderiales; family Thiobacillaceae; genus UBA6918. Next base: position 81 of record JANJWO010000001.1, read on the forward strand.
ACACTCTACACGAGCGCAACTGGCCTGCTTGCCCGTCAATGAGGGGCATCGGCTGAAGTAAAAGCCAAAACCATTAGCCCGAACGGAAGAGCACCATCCGCTGCAGCAATTCGTTCGGCCGAAAAATGAGCGCCTGCTCCTGGCAGGGAGTACTCAAAATACATGTTGCCAGAATGCGGCCGCACAACAAAATGTGGCCGCCGTCCCTCGCCACTGACGAAAGCGGCCATTCAAGCAACCTACCGCGTCAACGTCGGCAACCTGCGCGACACCGGCCATTCAACTTAGCCAACACCACTGGCAGCAATGACCGATCTCCAGCCATTCGTGACTTCCTTCTTGACAGGCCATTCAGGTCGATTGCTGCCTGGCATTTTTGCATGGCACTAGAGATCATCTACCATCTGAATCATCTGTTCACCTATACTTTGATCAAGTTTTCTACCCTAACAGACCAGAATCGGGCGGTCAGTAAACATCCATTGGGGGCGCAGATATGAACGCTACGGAACAAAGCAGCCAACAAAGGGACAGGCTCATAGAGTTATGCGATAAAGTGTTTTCGAATCAAGAAAAAAGCAGAAGGTGGCTGCATAAACCATTGGCGGCCCTGAAAGGAAAGGCACCCATCGACATGCTGGACACTGCGGAGGTTGCTCGAATAGTCGAGGATCTTTTAGGGCGGCTGGATGAAGGATATTTCAGCTAGACGCAGCACAAACCTCTACTCGAATGAATCATCAGCAAAGCATTAATCGCGTACTGCAGCGTGCCAAGGAAGTTTTCGGCGACCCTGAAAAGGCCCGCGAATGGATGGATACGCCCAATCTTGCGCTCGGCGACAAACCTGTCTCTTTTCTTGTGTCTGAAGACGGGGAAAGAGCTGTTCTCAGGGTCCTTGCAAGCATTGAGTCTGGGGGAGTTGTTTAATACCCTGGAGTGGACTTATTGGCCCAATATCGGGCTATTTAGATCTATGCCGCCAATCCCAGGGGGCGACTGGGTTTGGGTCAGCCCATAGGCCTAATCTGGCCCCTCTTGCGTTTGTCTCAGCACTCGAATATTTCTCCCGATCCTCCGGGCTTTGTTCGTTCTGATATTTCTTGTAATGCCAAGCGCAGCCGAGCTTTATCTGTTCGAGGTTTATATCCTCGCCGCTCTTCACAACTTTGCCAATAACACGCCCGTAACGGTCCAGCTTGTCCCATCGGATTTCAACTAGGTGATTGAAAACAAGGTCGGACAGGGTTTGCTTGCAAACCTGTCCGAACGGCTGCCCCTTCTCTGGAGTATCTATACCCGCGAGGCGTATCTTGTGCTGGGTGTTCGTTGTGTCGAGCAAGGTCAGGGTATCTCCGTCAGTAATGCCCACTACTTTCCCGGCAAGAGTGGCGGCTTGAACTGGCTGAAGCATGGCCACGGATATCGTGAACAATGCAAGAAGATGGGAAATTTGGTTCATGTTCGCCTCAATTTCGATTCTGACGCGATCAGTTTGGGGGAAGGGAAAATATAGGGTGGGGGGAATTGCCTGCTACCTTATTTGACCATGGGGATCACTCAGCGAGTGTGGGGTAGGCGGCGGACAATATCGCTCTCAGCCGCTGCAAATATTGCTCTGTCAACCCTATTTTGCCATCAATCAGCAGCAGGGGAGCCCAGTTTGATGCAAACTCGGATGCGCAATCGTCAACAACGATGAAGTTACCCTTGGCTGCATTCTGTAGCAGCCATGCCTCGATTTCGGCTTGCCGTATGAATTTGGACAGGCCTTCGCGGATTTCGGAAGGAATGCTGTCATGGTCTGGCGTCGTACCAATGACCCGCTCCCGAATATCAAGTGGAAAACACCCCCAGCAAGGCGGCATGCGGATAGACGATGCGCCAGGAGGTGCTCAGCACCAGATTGACCTGGGGAAACTCCCGCAGGAGTTCCTCCAGGGCAGGCAAATGACATAGTTCAGGCGTGCCCATGATTTCTGGGTGCAGTACCCCGTCGAAATCCAGGAAAAGGATCACGAACTTGCCTCTGCATTTTGAGAGGGGCCATCCTCGGACGACTTGCCTCCCCCCATTAGCCGGTATGTGATCTTGCTTGCATGCCAAACCGCGATGACAGCCAGGCCGATCGACGGGAACCACAGGAATGCGCCGATAACGTCGCTGACGAAGAAATAGATCGCCACGACAGCGCCAATGACTGCTGCCATAGAGGCCACCCCGGTCAGGATGGCCAGGCGTTTTGCCCGCCGCTCGATCGGGTTGTGGTCGTCCGTTATCAGATAGATAAAAAAGGCAATCACACCGACAAGGGTGACGACTACGCCAGCGAGGCTTGCAATTTCGACATCACTCATGTTTTCTTCTCCTTGTGTTTGGATTGCGTCATGGCATACCGCCAGCAGCTCTTGACCAGCCACCATGCCAGCCTGGCAGGCGCGAAGTAGCCCGGCAGGTTTTCCCTGCCGGCGTGCTACGTTGCTTTGATAGAGTCGTCATTGGGCTTGGTTTTGGTTGGATTGAATCTCTGCCAGTCATTGCTGATTTCCTTCTTGTTTATGGCCAGACCTTTCAAACCTACTCGATGAAATATTGGAATCAAGTATGATTTTTACTGCTCATTCACGGAGATGCTAGAACCCCCAATTTATATATTTGTTCGGCGTTTTTTGTTCTGATAGTGGCTTGAAAACGTTAAGATTTCGAGCAATCTCGGATTGGAATGCAGGAGGTGGCAATACTCTCGACTTAAGTTGCAGAAATTCACAAAATATCATTGCGAGATGTTATTTAATCCAATGATTTTTAAGGATAAATATGTCTCGGTTAAAACTGCAAACGACACCTGGCATCAGGGGCCGGGGTTGAAATTGTCATATTCGCCCCCTATCATTAGCAGCCTCCGGGTGAGAGTGCTAACAACCCCGGCCAAAACATTGGTTCCGCCTAAGCTTTTTTGTCGCTTCGCTCGGGTGGAAATATTTCAACTCATTGATTTTCAATGGAGATTAATAATGAAAATCCGTCCTTTGCATGACCGCATCATCGTCAAGCGCATGGAAGAAGAACGCAAGACCGCTTCCGGCATCGTGATTCCCGACAGCGCCACCGAAAAACCCGACCAGGGCGAAGTCATCGCCGTCGGCCCCGGCAAGAAGGACGACAGCGGCAAGACCATCGCCATGGACGTGAAAGTCGGCGACCGCGTGCTGTTCGGCAAGTACGCCGGCCAGGGCGTCAAGATCGAGGGCGAGGAAGTCCTGGTCATGCGCGAAGAAGACGTCATGGGCGTGATCGAGAAGTAAGCCTTCTCAATGAATCCATCGGGCGCAGCGAATCCCTCGCCCGGCAATCGCGTTCAATCCAACAGAATTCAAGGAGCAAGCAATGGCTGCAAAAATGGTTAAGTTCGGCGACGAAGCCCGCCACAAGATGGTTGCCGGGGTGAACACCCTGGCCAACGCCGTGAAAGTCACCCTCGGTCCCAAGGGCCGCAACGTGGTGCTGGATCGCTCGTTCGGCGCCCCCACCGTGACCAAGGACGGCGTCTCCGTCGCCAAGGAAATCGAGCTGAAGGACAAGCTCGAGAACATGGGCGCGCAGATGGTGAAGGAAGTCGCCTCCAAGACCTCCGACGTCGCCGGCGACGGCACCACCACCGCCACCGTGCTGGCCCAGGCCATCCTCACCGAAGGCATGAAGTTCGTGGCCGCCGGCATGAACCCGATGGATCTCAAGCGCGGCATCGACAAGGCCGTCACCGCCATCACCGAAGAGCTGAAGAAGATCTCCGTGCCCTGCGCCAGCAGCAAGGAAATCGCCCAGGTCGGCTCCATCTCCGCCAACTCCGACTCCTCCATCGGCGACATCATCGCCGCCGCCATGGACAAGGTCGGCAAGGAAGGCGTCATCACCGTGGAAGACAGCTCCGGCCTGGAGAACGAGCTCGACGTGGTGGAAGGCATGCAGTTCGACCGCGGCTACCTGTCGCCCTACTTCATCAACAACGCCGACCGCCAGATCGCGCTGCTGGAAGACCCCTTCATCCTGCTGCACGACAAGAAGATCTCCAACATCCGCGACCTGCTGCCGGTGCTGGAACAGGTCGCCAAGGCCGGCAAGCCCCTGCTCATCATCGCCGAAGACGTCGACGGCGAAGCGCTCGCCACCCTGGTGGTCAACAACATCCGCGGCATCCTCAAGACCGTGGCCGTCAAGGCCCCCGGCTTCGGCGACCGCCGCAAGGCCATGCTCGAAGACATCGCCATCCTCACCGGCGGCACCGTGATCGCCGAGGAAGTCGGCCTCACCCTGGAAAAAGCCTCCCTTGACGACCTCGGCCGCGCCAAGCGCGTCGAAGTGGGCAAGGAAAACACCACCATCATCGACGGCGCCGGCGCCGCCGACGCGATCAAGGCCCGCATCGCCCAGATCAACAAGCAGATCGACGAAGTCACCAGCGACTACGACAAGGAAAAGCTGCAGGAGCGCAAGGCCAAGCTGGCCGGCGGCGTGGCGGTGATCAAGGTCGGCGCCGCCACCGAGGTCGAGATGAAGGAGAAGAAGGCCCGCGTCGAAGACGCCCTGCACGCCACCCGCGCCGCGGTGGAAGAAGGCATCGTCCCCGGCGGCGGCGTGGCCCTGCTGCGCGCCAAGTCCGCCATCGGCGGCCTCAAGGGCGACAACCACGACCAGGATGCCGGCATCAAGATCATCCTGCGCGCCGTGGAAGAGCCCCTGCGCCAGATCGTGCTGAACTGCGGCGAGGAAGCCTCCGTCGTGGTCAACAAGGTTGCCGAAGGCAAGGGCAACTTCGGCTACAACGCCGGCGCCGGCACCTACGGCGACATGATGGAAATGGGCGTGCTGGATCCGACCAAAGTCACCCGCACCGCGCTGCAGAACGCCGCCTCCATCTCCGGCCTCATGCTCACCACCGACTGCATGGTGGCCGACCTGCCGGAAGACAAGGCCGCCGCGCCGATGGGCGACATGGGTGGCATGGGCGGCATGGGTGGCATGGGCGGCATGATGTAAGCCCTGCTTCACCAAGCGTCAAAAGAAGAAGCCCCGCCGAGTGCGGGGCTTTTTTGTTTGCTATTGGCGGCGGGCGGGAGCCGATCCGAGCCGGCATCCAGCCTGGCAAAGGCTGAGGTCAGCCTCCCGGCCTTTGCAGCCGGGGGCATTGGCTGAGTTGAATGGCCGGTGTCGCGCAGCTTGCCGACATTGACGTGGCAGGCTGCTTGAACGACCGTTTCGTCAGTGGCGAGGGGCGGCACCCGCCCCATATCGTATGGTCGGGGGTTAGCTCCCAACATCTGCTTCGAGTACAGAAAGCCGCTACGGTGGGCAAGACCCAAAGTGCCTTCACCCTATCAGGCGATGTCGGCATTTGTGTGGCTCAAAGACAACTAAACCAGTTGGCTTTTCAAGCAAAGTTATACAACATTTCATATTTTGTTGTATATTTTTTGCATGGCCAGATTCTCCGAACTCTCCCTGACTGCGCAAACCGCCTATGCGGAGCTGTTGGACCAGGCGCTGCACTTCGATCTGACCGGGCATGTCGGCAATCTTCATGGCAGCTTCCAGAAAAAAACGGTCAAGGGCCGTGACTACTGGTATTTCGCCTGGCGCGATCTGAACGGAAAGGTGCAGCAACTATACGTTGGCCCCGACTCCGAGCGCGTGCGCAAACTTCTGGACGATTTCGAACGTGCGCGCCAGCCGGAAAACAGGCTCGTTGAACTTTCACGGTCGTTTCTGGCGCTGGGCGGGCACGAAACCCTGTTCAAGCATTTCAAGATCATACGGAGGCTGGCCGAATATGGCCTTTTCAAGGCTGGGGGCGTCTTGATCGGCACACACGCCTTCCTGGCCATGGGCAACATGCTTGGGGTCCGCTGGGGGGCCGGCCAGTTGACTCATGATGTGGATTTTGCCCATTCCGGCAAGCATCTGTCGGTCGCCTTGCCATCAACCCTGAAAGTGGACGTGCATGATGCGCTGACCTCGCTGGAGATGGGCTTCCTCCCCATTTCCACCTTCGAGTCCGAAATCGGCGCTCAGTATCGCAACCCGTCCGACCCGGCGTTGAGGGTGGATTTCGTGGCGCCTGAGCATCGCAGGACCGGCAAAGCCATTACGTCCGACAGCTTGAACATCGCTTTGCAGCCGCTCAAGTTCATGGAGTTTTCGTTGGAGGAAGTCAGCCAGAGCTTGATTGTTTCTCGCCAAGGGCCGGTGGTGGTCAACCTTCCCCATCCAGCGCGTTACGCCGTGCACAAGCTCATCGTTTACGGGGAAAGGCCGGTACGTGAGCGCACAAAGGCGGTCAAGGATCTGCAGCAGGCGGCGTGCCTTGCGAACTATTACCTGGCTCATGAACCGGATATCTTTGCCGCCGCCTGGCTGGATGCTGTCGGGCGAGGCGCCGGGTGGAGGAAACGGGCTATTTCTGGCCAGGCGGCGCTGCTCAAGCTTGCGCCAGAACTGGATTCCCCATCGCTTTGGGGCTGACAAAAAAAGCCCGCCGCGCTTGCGGTGGGCTGCCTTGGTTGGCCTCGGATTAAGCCTGAGCTCAAAGGGGTCAGCATTTTTTCAGCAGAAAGAAAAGTCAAACGATGCTGGCCCCTTTAATTGCACTTTAATTGCAAAGTCTACCTCTCGCATTAGTGCCTCTGTACCTTGTTCCCAGGCATCGGCCGTGCGGGTCGATTGAATGCTGTGTAAGACTGGCCTTTCCGGCAGAGTCCCACGCCCAAACCCGCAAGCGCAAGGCCTGCATTGGATACCATTTTGAAAATAATTACCCGGTCATTTTCGATGTTCGGGAATTCGCCAACACCCCACCAACCAGAGATATCCAACACATCGCAGAGGTGACGCTACTGCGCCTGAGAAAAGGCGCATATCAACCCATGAATTTACTGTCTGAGTAACACATGACTATGCTGCCGAGACTACCGTCGCAGACAGCCAGTCGCCACAGGGATCAGTAAATTGACGTGCACAAATCCAGCCCATCTTGCGACCAGCTACGGCACTGAGTAAGATGGAGTCGTTAACTTCAAAAGAGTCGGCCATGTCCTGAATACCAAGCAACTGAACTTTGGAGTCAAGAACGCACGGGAGACGTGCGCCTTGATATTTCATTTCAGTTGCTTGAAAGGACATGGCATGAACAGCAAGCTCAAACCAGCCGGCATGGCCCGCGCTCGTCGCAACCCGATCCCGAAAAAGAAAGAGCCATTGGCGCGAAGCCATTACGAGGCCGGGAAGCTCGTGATGGAAATCGACGGTAAGCGCTACATCGCAGCACGCACCAGGGAAAGCATCACGTGGGTGCCCGAGGAAGGGACGGAGTAGAGGCGGCGGAGGGCGTGCCCCTCCGCTTCGCTCCGGGTCGGGCTGTCGCGCTGCGCGTCAAGCCAGTCGGGGTAAAGGGCACGCCCCGGAACTAAAGGGGGCAGCATGACCCCTTTGAGTCCGTTGTAAAGCAACTTTCCCCGTCTGTACAGAAACCCCTGTGTTTATCGCTGGATGTCAGCTTCACCACATAAATCAGACAGACACGGCTGTCCCCATGGAAGTCCACTCAGGCCGAGAAGCGGTTATCGCGTCATGCTCAATTGAACCTCTGCTTTTAGCCGAAGCCAGACAACCCCTCTCAAACCGCTGCAACCAAAATCCTCTTCATCGGTCTCGATCCAGTCTATCCCCTCCCCGCCCGATCGGGTTATGCTGATTCGATGATTTCCGGCTCCTACTATCCCCGCTCCTTCACCATCCTGGTCATCGTCGCCATGGGCGTGCTGATCGTGCCGCTGGCTTCGGGCCTCATCAACGCGGTGCATGTGCTGCAAGGCGTGGCGGAGACGCAGCGCGCGTTCACGCGCAACAGCCTCGCGATCACGCGCGACGTGCGCCAGGTGGCGGAGTCGCTGAGCCAGCTGCAGCGCGCCGCCGGGCAGTACCATCTGCTGCAGGACGACGAGTTCGGCGCGGCGCTGAAGGAGCGCAACGCGGAATTGCAGGCCTTGCTGAAGCAGCTCGACGCGCGCCTTGCCGATGCGCCCTCGCGCGCCGCGCTTTCCCAATTGCAGGAACAAAGCCGTGCGCTGTATCGCGAACTCAAGCCCGAGCCCGGCAGGTATCTCGACAGCGCGCGCTTCAATGCGCTGAACCCGGCGTTCGACCGGCTGCATGCGCAGGCGCGCGCGCTGCTGACCGGGGCCGATGCCGCGGTGCAGCAGGAGCTGCAGGCGCTGGAAGAAATCGTGCAGGACACGCGCCGGCGCCTGATCGTGCTGGCGCTGGCGCTGATTCCGCTGACCCTGCTGCTGGCCGCGCTGTTCTCGTGGATGATCAATCGCCCGATCCGCCAGATCAAGGCGGCGATCCAGCAGCTGGGCCAGGCCGACCTCTCGCCCTTGCCGGCGGTGAGCGGGCCGCAGGACATCGTCGAGCTGGGGCGCGAGCTCGACTGGCTGCGCCAGCGGCTGCAGGCGCTGGAAGAACAGAAACTGCGCTTCCTGCGCCATGTGTCGCACGAGCTGAAGACGCCGCTCGCCTCGCTGCGCGAAGGCGTGGCGCTCTTGAACGACGAGCTTGCCGGCAGCCTCAACCCGCGCCAGCGCAGCATCGTCGGCATCATGGACGGCGGCAGCCGCGATCTGCAAAAGCGCATCGAGGATCTGATCCGCTACGGCGGCATGGTGCGGGACGGCGGCAAGCCGCAGGCCGCGCCGCAACCGCTGGCGGCGGTGCTCGATGCGGTGCTGGCGCGTCAGCGGTTGACGCTGGCGGCGCGCGGCCTGCGCGTGGAAAAGCAGCTACTTGCGGAACAAATCCGCGCCGAGCGCAATCAACTGGAAACCGTGCTCGACAACCTGTTGTCGAATGCGGTCAAATTCAGCCCCGAGGGCGGGCGCATCCTGGTCAAAAGCGAGGCCGTCGAAAACGGCGTTGTGCTGTGGGTGTGCGACGAGGGCGAAGGCATTCCCGAAGCCGAGCGCGGCCGCGTGTTCGAGCCCTTCTTCCAGGGCGCGCGCCAGCCCGCCGCCGCGGTCAAGGGCAGCGGCCTCGGGCTGTCGATCGTGCGCGAAGCGCTGCTCGCCGCGGGCGGCAGCGTGGCGGTCGCCGACCTGCCGCCGTGGGGCGCCTGCTTTCGCCTGACCTGGCCCGACGAAGCTTTTCCCGATTGATTCGGCCCGCTTGATTTTTTGGCACCTGCCGCAATGAGACTAAAACCGCTACTGCTTGCCGGACTGTTGACGACCCTGGGCGCCTGCGCCCACGTGCCGGACTATCCCGCGCTGCGCAACGTGCAGATCGGCTCGGACGCCGCCATGATGCTGAACGAGCTGGCGCGCGTGGCCGCGCTGTCGCCGGAGCAGCGGCGGCGCGAACTGGCCGCGCTGGAGAACGTGCGCATCGACGATGCGCGGCGCTTTCAGGCCGCCGCGCTGCTCGACCGCGAGGACAGTGTGGAGGCGCTGGAGCGCGGGCTCAAGAACCTGAATGCGCTGTCCGGCATCGACGAGCGCGCGCAGCCGCTGGTCGAGCAGATGAAGAAATCGTTCAAGGCGCGCATCGAACTCAGGGTGCAGGCCGCGCGCGCGCAGGAGCTGCAGGACAAGCTCGACCAGATCAAGGCGCTGGAAAAATCCCTGCAGCAGCGCACCGCGCCGCCCGCCAGGCCATGAAGAAGCCCTGCATCCTGGTGGTCGACGACGACGCCGCGCTGCGCGAGCTGATCACGCTGCGGCTGGAGGCCAACGGCTTCAGGGTCGAATCCGTGGACAGCGGCGAGGCGGCGCTGGCGAGGCTCGCCGTCACGCGCCCGGACGCCGTGCTGACCGACATGCAGATGGCCGGCATGGACGGCATGGCGCTGTTCAACGCCATCCGCGCGCGCGACCCGGCGCTGCCGGTGATCGTGCTGACCGCGCACGGCACCATTCCCGATGCGGTGGCGGCGACCCAGCAGGGGCTGTTCGGCTATCTCACCAAGCCTTACGACGCCGCCACCCTCGTCGACCTGTTGAAGCGCGCCACGCGCCTGTCGGCCGGCGCCCCGGAGGCCGGCGACGCCGGCTGGCGCAGCGACATCGTCACCGCCAGCCCGGCCATGGAGGCGCTGCTCGCCGAGGCCAGGCTCGCTGCGCAAAGCGAGGCCGCGCTCTTGATCCAGGGCGAGTCCGGCACCGGCAAGGAACTGCTGGCGCGCGCCATCCACCGCGCCAGCCCGCGCGGCAAGAAGCCGTTCATCGCCATCAACTGCGGCGCCATCCCCGCCGAACTGCTGGAATCCGAACTGTTCGGCCACGTGAAGGGCGCCTTCACCGGCGCCACGCGCGACCATCCCGGCCTGTTCCAGAGCGCTGCGGGCGGCACGGTGTTCCTCGACGAGATCGGCGACATGCCGCTGCCGCTGCAGGTCAAGCTCTTGCGCGTGCTGCAGGAGGGCGAAGTGCGGCCGGTCGGCGCGACCGAGACGCGCGCGGTCGACGTGCGCATCCTCTCGGCCACGCACCGCAACCTGGACGAGGCCATCGCCGAGGGCGGCTTCCGCGCGGATTTGTATTACCGCCTGAACGTGGTGCGCCTGACGCTGCCGCCGCTGCGCGAGCGGCGCGAGGACATTCCGCTGCTGGCGCAGCATTTCCTCGCCGCGCTCACCGAAAAGTACGGCCGCCATATCCGCGGCTTCGCGCCCGACGCATTGGACATGCTGACGGCGGCCGACTGGCCGGGCAACATCCGCCAGCTCGCCAACGCGCTGGAGCAGTGCGTGGCGCTGTGCACCACGCCCACCATCCCCGCCAGCCTGGTGGCGCGCGCGCTGCGCGACAAGCCGGCCGAGATCCAGCCCCTGGCCGAGGCGCGCGCGGCCTTCGAGCGCGACTACCTCATCAATCTCTTGAAGCTCACGCGCGGCCAGGTCAGCGAAGTCGCGCGCCTGGCCGGGCGCAACCGTACCGAGGTCTACCGCCTGCTGCAGCGCCACGGCCTCACCCCGGCGCTGTTCAAGGAGCGCGACTAGCGCGGCCGGGCGCGGCTGGCACAGCCTGTGCATCAGCCTGGATGTCAACGCCTTGCGCGTTCATCGAGTCGAGGTGCAGTCATGTTCGGATGGGCCGTCACGTTCCTGGTCATCGCCATCGTCGCCGGCGTTTTCGGCTTTGCCGGCATGGCCGGCACCGCCGCCCTGGTTGCCAAGGCGCTGTTTGTGCTGGGTCTGGTGCTGTTCCTGGGCTTGCTGATCCGGGGACGCAGGCCGCCGGCCGCCTGAAGCTGCCGCGCCGGCCGCGCTGTCGCCGCCGTGCGCACCGGCTGGATCGGCTGTCGCCAGGAACGGACAAAATACCCCATGCAAAACAGCAAGTTGCCCAGCCTAGGCGGTTTTTGTCGCCGCCTGGCGACGCCACCCTCGCTGCCGCCGCCAGGTCGCCGGCAGGCCGCCCAAACCATTCCGCCATCTGACTGATTCCACTGGCAAAAAAATCTCTGGCACGGTCATCGCATGAGCCCGGCTGGATGCGCCTGCATTCAACCGACTCATGACCAAGGAGATGAACATGAAAACCATCAACCATCGCTTTTTGAACGTGACGCTCGCCGGCGCGATCGGGGCCTGCTTTGCCGCATCGGCCGTGGCCGCCGCAGCCATGCCCGCCTTCAAGACAACGGACAGCAATGGCGACGGCATGGTCAGCATGGTGGAGTACACCGCGCAGGGCGGCCAGCTCCAGGCGTTTCGCAATGGCGACAGCAACGGCGACAGCCGCCTGGACCGCGACGAGTACGTCAAGGCCGCGGCCGGCGAAGACCGCATCGAGGCCGGCAAATTCATCGACGATGCCTGGATCACCGCCAAGGTGAAGGCGCTGCTGCTGAAGGATGAGGGCATCAAGGGCCTGGCGGTGCAAGTGGAGACCCACAAGGGCATGGTGCAGCTCTCCGGCTGGGTCGACAGCCCGTCCCAGATCACCCAGGCCGAAAAAATCGCGCGCAGCGTGGCAGGCGTCAAGGAGGTGCGCAACGACCTGCTGGTCAAAAGTTGATTGCCTGCCGACCTGAAACTGGCGCCGGCTGCGGCTTCCGCCGCAGCCGTCCCTCCCCCACCGGAGATCGATATGCACGCGTCCCCGCGACACGCAAGAAAAGATGAATACCCAGGGCCGGATGCCGGCGACGGCACCGACGCCGTCATCCAGGCCATCGCCAGGCGCCCCTGGCCTGTGCAGATGCTGGAGATGCTGGAGATGACGCCGGATTTCGTCGCCATCATGGACGGCGACGGCTGGCTGCATTACCTGAATGCGGCCGGCCGCCGCCTGCTCGGCCTGGCGCAAGACGAGGAAATTTGCGGCCTGCGCCTGGAAGACTGCCACCCGCCGAAAGATTCCGCCCGCCTGCTCAACGAGGCCTTGCCCGCCGCGCACCGCGATGGGGTGTGGCATGGCGAATCCACCATTAAAACCGCCGACGGCCGCGCCCTCCATGTTTCCCAGATCGTGCTCGCCCACGGCAAGTCCGACGGCAAGGTGACGCTGTTTTCCACCATTGCGCACGACATCACCGAATGCCGGCATTTCCTGGATGAGCTCAGGCGCCAGACGACGCACGATGCGCTGACCGGCCTGCCCAACCGCGTGGTGCTGGCGGAACACCTGGACATGGCGCTGGCGCGCGCGCAGCGCGGCCGCATGCTCGTCGCCGTCATCCTGCTCGACCTCGACAACTTCAAGCGCATCAACGACAGCCTCGGGCACGCCGCGGGCAACGAGCTGCTGCGCGGCGTGGCGCTGCGCCTCAAAAGCTGCCTGCGCGCCGACGACATCATCGTACGCTACGGCGACGACGAATTCACCATCGTGGTGAGCGAGCTGCATTGCGCCGAAAATCTGCTGCCGCTGCTGCAAAAGCTGCGCGCCGCGCTGGCGCAGCCGCTGGCCGTCGCCGGCCAGGAGGTCTTCGCCGGCTTCAGCGCCGGCATTGCGCTCTTTCCAAACGATGGCGGCACGCCGCCGGACATGCTGCAGAATGCCGATGCCGCGCTGAACCGCGCCAAGGCCTCGGGCCGGAACCAGTACCAGTTTTACGCACCGGCCATGAATGCGCGCGGCCAGGAGCTGCTGGCGCTGGAAACCGATCTGCGCCGCGCCCTCGAACGTGAGGAATTCACCCTGCACTTCCAGCCCCAGCTGCACATGTGCGCCGGGCGCATCGCCGGCTTCGAGGCTCTGCTGCGCTGGCGGCACCCCGCGCGCGGGCTGGTGGCGCCGTCCGAGTTCATCCCCCTGCTCGAAGAGACGGGCCTCATCGTGCCGGTGGGCGAATGGGTCTTGCGCCGCGCCTGCGAGGATTCGCGCAGGCTGCGGGACGGCGCGGGAAACCCGGTGCCGGTTTCGGTCAACGTGTCGGCGCGCCAGTTCGGCGACCATCGGCTGGTGGACGAGCTGCGGCGCATTCTGCGCGACGAGGCCATGCCGCCGGAGCACCTGGAGCTCGAGATCACCGAAAGCACGGTCATGCAGGACGCGCAGACCGCGGGCGAGATTCTGGGCGCGCTGGACGGGCTGGGCGTGCGCCTCGCGATCGACGACTTCGGCACCGGCTATTCCTCGCTCGCCTACCTCAAGCGCTTTCCGCTCACCGCCCTCAAGATCGACCGCGTCTTCATCCAGGACCTGCCCTGGGAAGACAACTGCGCCGCCCTCACCGAAGCCAGCATTTCGCTCGGCCACCGGCTGGGGCTGGAAGTCATCGCCGTGGGCGTCGAAACCGGCAAGCAGATGCAGTTTCTGCGCGCGCACGGCTGCGACATGATCCAGGGAAATTTCTTCGGCCGGCCCATGCCGCTGGAAGAAGCGGCCCGCTTTATCGCCGGCCGCCGGCATCCTGAAGCATCCGCCGCATGATGCCGGCGCTGCGCACACGCAACCGCGAGGACCCGACCATGGACCCGCAATCCATCCACCTGTTGATGCTGGCTGCGGGGCGCTACGCCGGCAGCCGCTCGCCGCAGGATCGCGCCGTCATGCTGTCCGTGGGCGGCGAATGCTGGGACGATTTTCCGGTTTTCCTGCTGCAGATGAAGCGCGCGCTCAAGGCCGGGCGCGCCGGGGAGCTGCTCAGGCAGGACAACGCCAAGCACATGTACGCCCTGCTGTTCGTGAGCATCCTGCACGGCCTCGATGTCGCCTATCTGGACAAGGTCGGCGGCGCCCTGCTCGCCGCCGCCGCGCCGTCCAGGCGGCGGGCGCCGCGCAAAGCGCGCGTCGCCGGCGCCCGCGGGCCCGCTCAAAGCGCCATGGAGGGATAGTCGGTATAGCCTTCGGCGCCCTGCGTATAGAAGGTCGCAGGATCGGGCTGGTTGCACGCCGCGCCGGCCTTGATCCGCGCCGGCAGGTCGGGGTTGGCGAGAAAGCTCACGCCGAACGCCACCGCGTCGAGCTTGCCGGCCGCGATCGCCTGTTCGGCTTCCTCGGCAGAGTAGCCCATGTTGCCGACCAGCACACCTTTGTACGCGGCGCGCACCGGCGTCATCACGTCGGCTTGCTGCTGCCGCATGGAATCGCCGCGCATGACATGCAGATAGGCGAGATTGAAATCGTTGGCACGGCGCGCGACAAAGCTCGCCATGCCCACCGGGTCGCTGTCGATCATGCTGTTGTAGCTGTTGAGCGGCGAGATGCGCAGGCCCACGCGGCCGCTGCCCCACACCTCGCACAGGGCTTCGACCACCTCGAACATCAGGCGCGCGCGGTGCTCGATGGGGCCGCCGTAAGGTCCGCTGCGCTTGTTGGAGCCGTCGCGCAGGAACTCGTCGAGCAGATAGCCGTTGGCGCCGTGCACCTCGACGCCGTCGAAGCCCGCGGCCCTGGCGTTTTCCGCCGCCTGCCGGAAGCCGGCGACGATGCCCGGCAGTTCGTCGTCGCGCAGTTCGCGCGGCACCACATAGGGCTTCATGCCCTCGGGGGTGTACAGCTCGCCGTCGATGGCGATCGCGCTCGGCGCCACCGGCTGCGCGCCGTCATTCAGTAGCGGATGACAGGCGCGGCCGCCATGCCAGATCTGCAGGAAGATGCGCCCGCCGGCCGCGTGCACCGCATCGGTCACCTGCTTCCAGCCCGCCACCTGGGCGGCGGAATAAATGCCGGGCTCGCGCCAGAACGCGGAGTTGCCCTGCATGGCCATGGTGGCCTCGGCGATGAGCAGGCCGCCGCTGGCGCGCTGCGCGTAGTGCTCGGCCATCATCGCGGTGGGCACGTGCTCGGCATCGGCGCGGCAGCGCGTGAGCGGCGCCATGAATATGCGGTTGGGTACGGTCAGGGCGCCGAGTTCGAGGGGGCTGAACAGCGAATTCACGGTAATGCTCTCCTTGATGCGAAAAACATGCGGCAGGGCCGCGCAATAAAATTCCCGGCGGTCAGCGCCCCGGCGAAGCGGACGGCGCGGCGCGCAGGTATTGATTGGGCCACGATACCGTGTGCCCCAGCTCTTTCGCGGCGGCCAGCGGCCAGTAGGGATTGCGCAAGAGCTCTCTTCCCAGCAGCACCACGTCGGCCTGGCCGGTGCGCACGATATGGTCGGCCTGCGCCGGCGAAGTGATGAGGCCGACGGCGGCAGCGGCGATGCCCGCCTGCCGGCGGATGCGTTCCGCGAACACGGTCTGGAAGCCGGGGCCGGCGGGAATCTTCGCCCACGGCACCAGGCCGCCGGAAGAGACGTCGACCAGATCCACGCCCAGTCCCTTCAGCATGCGGCACAGCTCCACGGTTTCGTCGAGGTCCCAGCCGCCTTCCGCCCAGTCGGTGGCCGACAGGCGCACGAACACCGGCAAATTCTGCGGCCACTCGGCGCGCACGGCGGCAACGACTTCGCGCAACAGGCGGCTGCGGTTTTCGAAACCGCCGCCATATTGATCGGTGCGCCGGTTGGAAAGCGGCGACAGGAACTGGTGCAGCAGATAGCCGTGCGCGGCATGCACTTCGACGGCGTCGAAGCCGGCGCTGCGCGCGCGGCGCGCGGCGGCAGCGAAGGCCTCGACCACCTGGCGCATGCCGGCCACATCGAGTTGCTGCGGCAGGTCGTAGCCTTCGCCAAAAGCAATGACGGAGGGTGCCACCGACTGCCAGCCGCCCTCCTCCCTGCTCAGGCTGCGCTGCGCCTCCCAGCCCAGACCGACGCTGGCCTTGCGCCCGGCATGCGCGAGCTGCGCGGCGACGGCGACGCCCTGCGCCCTGGCCTGGCGCACGATCTTCGCCAGCGGCTCGATCTGCGCGTCGTCCCACAAGCCGAGGTCGCCCGCGCTGATGCGGCCCTCGGGTCGCACCGCCGTGGCCTCGATCAGCATGAGGCCGAGGCCGCCCAGCGCACGGCTGCCGTAATGCACGACATGCCAGTCGCCGGCCACGCCGTCATGCGCCGAATACTGGCACATCGGCGACATGCCGATGCGGTTGGGCAAACTCAGCTCTCTGAGCTGCAGCGGTTCGAATAAATGCGGCATGCTTTCAGTTCCAAACAAAATTTGCGGCCAGGCATTCCATCAGCCACGCCTGGCGTCCAGGCTGTAACTGCCGGCGCCGTGCACGTAAAGCAGCAGCAGGCCGCCGGCCATGGCCAGGTTCTTCATGAACATGATCGCCTGCGTCTGATCGCCGAAGTTGGCGTGAAAAAACACGGCGCTGACAACCACGAATCCCGCCAGCGCCAGCGCCGCCCAGCGCGTCAGAAAACCGGCGATCAGCGCGAGGCCGCCGCCGATCTCCAGGGCGATCACCAGCGGAAGCAGCATGCCCGGAATGCCCATGGCCTCCATGTAGGCCTGGGTGCCGGCATAGCCGGCGCCGAGCTTGCCGAATCCGGAAATCAGGAAAATCTGCGCGAGCAACACGCGCGCCGCCAGGATGATTGCATTGTTCATACTGCCTCCTTCGTTTGGTTGGGAGAAACCACTACACGGAGATGCAAGACGGCCGCCCATGCTGCGGGCGGCTCCTGGCAATGTAGCACCCGGCCACGCGACATACAAAGACGCGCCTAATGCGGCTGCCATACGTAGGCGTCCATCGACAGGCCGCCGTAAGCAAAGCCTGGCTGATGACGCGCCGGGGCCTCGCCCGCGGCGGCGCCCAGCGCGACGAACAACGGCAGGAAATGCTCGTCCGTGGGGTGCGCCGCGGCGCCCTCCGGCCCGGAACGGTATTCGAGCAGCGCCGCATCATTGCCTTCCGCGAGCCGCTCGCCCACCCAGTCGGAGAATGCGCGCGCCTGCGGCAGCGGCGCGGCTGCGCCGCGCCAGTCGAGCCAGTCGAAATTGTGCGTGATCGCGCCGCTGGCCAGGATCAGCACGCCTTCTTCGCGCAGCGGCGCGAGCGCACGGCCGAGCGCCAGATGCGCGGCGGGGCCGCCGTGACGCGTCAGGGACAACTGGGTCACCGGCACGTTCGCCTGCGGGAACATCGCCGAGAGCGGCACCCAGGCGCCGTGGTCGAGGCCGCGCTGCGGATGCAGCTCGACCGCCATGCCGGCCGCGCGGATCAATGAGGCCGCACGCTCGGCGAGTGCCGGCGCGCCGGGTGCCGGATACCGCATGCGGTACAGCGCCGGGTCGAAGCCGGAAAAATCATGGATGGTCTCCGGCGCCCCGGCCAGGCTCAGCGTCGCATTGCGCGCCTGCCAGTGCGCCGACACCGCGAGCACGGCCGCCGGGGCCGGCGCCTGCCGGCCGATCTCGCGCCAGCAGGCGACCGCGTCCGGCGCCTTCAGCAGCGCATCGGGCGCGCCGTGCGACACGAACACGACCGGCATGCGGGCAGCCATGGCGCGCTTACTCCTTGACCGCTTCCACGTTGATGGACAGGGTCACCTCGTCGGACACGTGCGGCGCGTACTTGCCCATGCCGAATTCGGAGCGTTCGATCTTGGTCACGGCGTTGGCGCCGATGGCGTCCTTCTTCAGCATCGGATGGCGCATTTCCTGGAAGGAAGTCACGGTCAGCGTCACCGGCTTGGTCACGCCCTTGATGGTGAGATCGCCCTCCACCGCCACCGGCTTGTCGCCCTCGAACTTCACCTTGGTGGATTTGAAGGTGATGGTCGGGTACTTCTCGGTGAAGAAGAAATCCTCGCCTTGGATGTGTTCGTTGAACAGGGCGTAGCCGGTGTTCACCGACTTGGCGTCGATGCTGACCTCGACCGAAGCGGTACGGGCTTCGCGGTCGAGCACGATCTTGCCGCTGGTCTTGTCGAAGCGGTGCACCTGCGTGGAGTAGCCGAAGTGGCTGTACTCGAAGCGCGGCGCGGTGTGCGTGGGATCGATGTTGAAGGTTGCCGGCGCGGCGTAAGCGCTGCCGGCAAGGGTAGCGATGGCGAGGGCAAGTGCGAGTTTGTTCATGTGGCGTTCTCCTGTTGAAAATGAATGAATGCGTTTACTGCTTGCCGGCGGCGGTCGCCGTCATGCGAAACCTGATCTCGACTTCGTTGGCCACGGTGCCGAAGTCGGCCCACATGCCTTCGCCGATGCCGTAGTCGGCGCGCTTCAGCACGAAAGCGCCCTCGAACACGCCGCTGTTGCCGGCCTGGCGGAAGGTGGCGGGGGTCTTCACGTCGAGCGTGCGGCCCTTGATGCTCATCTTGCCGGCAACTTCATAGCGGTTGCCGCCCAGCGGTTTTACCGAGGTCGACACGAAGCGCGCGACCGGATGGTTTTTGCTGTCGAACCACAGTCGCCCCTGCACTTCGTCGTTGCCCTCGGCAAAGCCGGTGTCGACGCTGGCCAGTTCGATTTCGAGCGTGGTTTTGGCGGCTTCGGGCCTCGCCGGGTCGAAGCGCAATTCGCCCTTGAAGCGCTTGAAGCCGCCCTCGATCGGCACGTTCATCTGCTTGTAGACGAAGCTCACCGCGCTTTTCGCCGGCTGCAGCTGGTTGAATTCGAGCGCCTGCGCGGCCGGCACGGCGAGCAGCGCGGCGGCAAGCAAGGCAAAGGTTTGTCCGGGTTTCATCGTGTTTCTCCAGTCAGGGTTTCTTGAGCCTGGGCAGCATGCGCGCCAGCACCTCGTCGCGGTCGACGAAGTGATGCTTGAGCGCCGCCCCGGCATGGGCCAGCACCAGCGCCGCCATGCCCAGATTGAGGATCTTGTGCACCGTCGCCAGCAGTTCGCCCAGCGCCTTGTCCTTGCCCAGCAGGTCGGGCAGCGGCAGCACGCCGAACCACACCGTGGGCACGCCCTTGGCCGAGCTCATCAGCCAGCCCGTCAGCGGCACCGCCAGCATCAGCACGTACAGCAGCAGATGCACGCCTTCGGCGGCCTGGCGCTGCCAGCCCGGCATGCTCGCCGGCGGCGCCGGCGGGCGATGGGCGAGGCGCCAGACGATGCGGGCGAGCACCAGCAGGAAGATGCTCACCCCCGCCCACTTGTGCCAGGCATACAGCTTGAGCTTGTCGGGCGAGAACGGCAGTTCGTGCATGTACAGGCCGAGGCCGAAGGTGCCGACGATCGCGGCCGCGATCAGCCAGTGCAGGCCGATGGCGGTGCGGGTGTAGCGGTTCGCTGGGGGCATGGCTTGCTCCGGCTCGGGTGTCGATGGACAAACTATAAGCAAGCCTGTTCGCCCTAAATAGGAGACAATTGAGAAAATATTGTTGTCTAATTTGCAACAACAGGAGGAGCCATGGATAGACTGGAGAGCATGCGGCTGTTCGTGAAGGTGGCGGAGCTGGGCAGCTTCTCGGCGGTGGCGCAGCAGTTGAACGTGGCGCGCTCGGTGGTCACGCGCCAGGTGGCGGCGCTGGAGGCGCATCTTGGCACCATGCTGATCGCGCGCAGCACGCGCAGGCTGTCGCTCACTTCGGCGGGCGCGAGCTACCTGGAGAAATGCCGCGAAATCCTCGCCCTGGTCGAGGCCGCGGAAGCCGGGCTTTCGGAAGACACCCAGGCGCCGCGCGGGCACATCCGCGTGACCCTGCCGTTCTCCTTCGGCTTGCGCCAGCTGATGCCGATGTTCGGCGAGTTCATGGCCGCCAACCCGGAAATTTCCATCGAGCTGGATTTCAACGACCGCCGCGCCAACCTGATCGAAGGCGGTTTCGATCTCGCCATCCGCATCGCCGACCGCCTCGACCCCGGCGACGTGGCGCGCAAGATCGGCGCCAGCCAGGGGGTCATCGCGGCTTCGCCCGAATATCTGGCGCGACACGGACGCCCCAAGCATCCGCGCGATCTGGCCCATCACGAATGCTTCGGCTACCTGCTGGCCGCGCGTTCGAGCTGGGCCTTCGTCATCGACGGCGAGACCAAGCTGTTTCCGGTCTCCGGACGGCTCGCGGCCAACAACGGCGACGCCCTGCTCGACGCCGCGATGCGCGGGCTCGGCATCACCAACACGCCGACCTTCATTGCCGAGCAGGCGGTGCGCGAGGGCCGGCTGGAAATCCTGCTGCGCAAGTACCCCAGCCCCGCGCTCGGCATCTACGCCATCTTCCCCAGCAACCGCTACGTGCCGCACCGGGTGCGCGCGCTGGTCGAGTTCCTCGCCGCGCGCATCGGCCCGAGACCGAGCTGGGACCGCATTCTCAGCCTGAAGTGAGCGCCGGCCTTAAGGTTCGGTCAACCGTTGCAGGCGCTTGAGCGCGCGCGTGAACAGCCGGGGATCGTCCTGCGAGCGCGCGAAGACCAGCGCCCCCTGGATGCCGGCGACCACGTCTTGCGCCACCTCTTTCGCGCGCCGGCCGTCGAAACCGCTGCGTCTGAGCGCCGCCTCCAGCGCCCCCACCCAGGCCGCGAAATAGCCGTGGATCACGTGCGCGAAGCGGTCGCGGGTGTCGTCGAGGGCGAAGCTGCCGACCAGGCAGATGCGCCGGCCGGAATTGAAGAAGCGCACGCTGGCCTTGAACATGTGGTCGATGCCGGCCGCCGGCTCTTCGCTGTCGCGCAGGGGCTGGAAGACGTTGCGCTCGAACCAGCGCGCCACGTCGTCCAGCACCGCCTGGCCCATCTCGTCCTTGCCGCCCGGGAAGAAGTGGTACAGGCTGCTCTTGCCCAGGCCCGTCCGCCGGGTGATCTCGGACAGGCTGGCGCCGGCGAAGCCGTGCTCGCGGAAGATCTCCGCCAGCACCGGCACGATTTCGCCGCGCTCGGCAAACCTGCGCGCCATGCCTGTTTTGCCGCCGCTCAGAAAAGCCCCATTTCCGTCAGCCCGGGATGCGCGTCCGGGCGCGGTCCCTGCGGCCAGTGGAATTTGCGCTCGGCGGCCTGGATCGGGGCATCGTTGATGCTCGCCTCGCGCCGGCGCATGAGCCCGTGCTCGTCGAACTCCCACAGTTCGTTGCCGTGCGAGCGGTACCAGTTGCCGGAATCGTCGTGCCATTCGTACTTGAACCTGACCGCGATGCGGTTTTCGTGGAAGCTCCACAGCTCCTTGATCAGGCGGTAGTCGAGTTCGCGCGCCCACTTGCGCTGCAGGAAGGCGACGATGGCTGCGCGCCCCTGCAGGAACTCGCCGCGATTGCGCCAGCGGCTGTCCTCGCTGTAGGCGAGCGCGACCTTTTCCGGGTCGTGCGTGTTCCAGGCGTTCTCGGCCATGCGCACCTTCTGCTGCGCGGTCTCGAGGGTGAAGGGGGGCAGCGGCGGGCGGGCTGACATGATGCGTTCTCCTTTTCTGTACCATTCGGTACAGAAAGCTTAGGACAGCGGCGGCCGTATTTCAAGTCTGTCCCGACGATCTCGCTCCCGCCCAGCTGCCGCGGCCGCCGCGGATTGTCCGCGCGGCGAAAATTCGCGCAATTCATAATCAATTCCTATGAGCGCAATCGAAATTTAAAACTTGGTTTGGCTGTCGAGTTGAGGCATAGTTGACCGTAGCGTCATACCCTGGACCCGCCCCACCCGGCGATGCGTAAGAAATGATTGTCGATCTGGCCGAACCCTACCGTGACACCGAAGTGGGGCGCGAGGCCGAAGCGCTGCTGGCGCCTTGCGTGCAATGCGGCCAGTGCACCTTCACCTGCCCCACCTTCCGCCTCACCGGCGACGAATGGGACGGTCCGCGCGGCCGCATCTATCTGATCAAGCAGTTTCTCGAGGGCAGGAACCCCGACCCCGAATTCTTCCCCCCGGCCTATACGCTCGAGACGCTCGAAGGCCGTTCGATCGGCGCCAACCTGCAACTGCACCTCGACCGCTGCCTGACCTGCCGCTCCTGCGAAACCAGCTGCCCCAAGGGCGTGCATTACGGGCGTCTGCTCGATCTCGGGCGCGAGCTGGTGGAAAAACAAGTGCCGCGTCCGTTCAAGGAACGCCTGGCGCGGCGCGCGGTGCGCGCCATCGTCCCGCACCCGCGCCGCTTCAAGGCGTTCTTGCGCATCGGCCAGACGCTGCGTCCGCTATTGCCGGCGGATGTGCGCGCCCGCGTGCCCGCGCCGCGCCAGGCGGGAGAATGGCCGCAGCGCGCGCACGCCCGCCGCATGCTGGTGTGGCAGGGCTGCGTGCAGCCGGCGGTGGCCCCGGACATCAATGCCGCGGCGGCGCGCGTGCTCGACCGCTTCGGCATTTCCCTGGCGCCCGCCGGCGACGGCTGCTGCGGCGCGATGAGCTATCACCTCGCCGCCGTCGACGAGGCGCGCGCCATGATGCGCAGCAATATCGACGCGCTGTGGCCGCACATCGAGTCCGGCATCGAGGCCATCGTGCTCACCGCCAGCGGCTGCGGCACGCACTTTCGCGACTATGGCGAGCTGTTGCAGGACGATCCGCACTACCGCGACAAGGCCAAACGCCTGTCGGCGCTTACGAAGGACATTGCCGAAATCGTTTTGGCGGAATGGCGGGAAGGCCCGCAGCACGATGTGCCGCCGCCGCCGCAGCCGCTGCGCATCGCCTTCCAGTCGTCCTGCAGCCTGCAGCACGGCGAGAAGCTGAACGGCATCGTGGAGAAACTGCTCAGGCGCGCCGGCTACCGGCTGATGCCGGTGCAGTACCCCTTCATGTGCTGCGGCGCGGCGGGCACTTACTCCATCCTGCAGCGCGAGCTGTCGGTCTCGCTGCGCGAGCAGAAGCTCAAGACCCTGCTGGCCGGCAAGCCGGTGGCGATCGCCACCGCCAACATCGGCTGCCTCGCGCACCTGGCCCTGGCCGCGCCCGTACCGGTGCACCACTGGATCGAGTTTCTCGACGAGCGCCTGCCGTCCGCCCGATCCGGCAACGCCGGCTGAGCGGCCAGGCGCCCGTCACCAGGACAAACCCAAGAAGGCACACCCAAGAAAACGCCCGCGCGGCCGCGCCCAATGGGGCGGTCGCGCGGGCGTGGTCACGGCTTGCTCCCGTATGCCGGGCGGCCTGCGCAAGACAGGGCCGCCCGGCGTGCGGGCAGGTCGGTCAGCCGCCGCGGCTGTGCTGTTCGCGCAGGCTGTTGCTCAGATGCTTGCCGATCAGCGAGAGCAGGCGCAGGCCTTCCAGCGTGCCGGGATCGCGCACCACGCGCACCGCGCAGCTGAAGCCGCCGATGGCGGGAGGCGTCGAGGCGATTTCCTGGCTCGACTCGTGGATGGCGCGCGACAGCGCGATCAGGAAGTTCTGGCTGTCCTCGCGATCGAGCACCTGCAGCAGGCTCATCAGCCCCTGGTTGCGGGTCAGCCGGTCGAGCAGGGTGATGCCTTCGCTCATGGCTCCGGCCAGCCGCGAGACGATGTCGTCGGACATGGCATCGCGGGCCGCAGAGACAATTTGCGCGAATTCGACCAGACGCTGCATCTCGTCGTCGGTCATCATTGCGGCAGGGCGAGTTTCATTGGTTGTCGTCATGGCTTGGCTTTCTCACAGCAGTCCGCGGACACTGGTCCAGTACATCTGGTTGTAGGCAGTCTTGAACCAGTGCATGGGCTTGGATGCGGGTTTCAGATCAGGCGGCGTCGTATAGTTGAACATCGCATAGGTGGCGCGGTCGTGGCCGGCCTCGATGAAGCAGTATACCTTGCCGTCGTAGTCGCGCACCGGCGTGCCGATCTTGACGATGGAAGCGATGTTCTCGGCAACCACCTCGGCCTCGAAGTGCGCGGCCGAGCCGGTCTTGCTCACCGGCAGGTTGGTGGTGTCGCCCAGCACGTAGACATCGTCGTGGCCGTTCATGGTCAGCTTGTAGCGGTCGGTCGGAATCCAGCCGCCGTCGCCCATGTTGTTCTGCTCGATGACTTCCATGCCCTTGTGCGGCGGGATTGCGATCAGCAGATCGTACTGGGTTTCCGTGCCCTCTTCGCTGCGCACGACCTTGTTCTCCGCATCCACTTCCTTGACGTTGAACAGCGTCTCGATTTCGATGCCCATGCGCTCGAACTCGGGCTTCGCCCAGGTGGCCACGTTGGCGATGGTGTGCATGCGGCCGATCGGGTAGTGATACTTGATGTTCGTCTTGTCGCGGATGCCGCGCAGCTTCAGGTAGTCATGCAGCGAGAAGATGAATTCCACCGGCGCGATCGGGCACTTGTGCGGCACGCCCACCACCAGGGCGATGTTGCCGCCCTCGAATTCGCGCAGCTTCTTGAACAGCTTGACGGCGCTCGCCTCGGAATAGAAGGTTTCCGCGCCCTCGGCGAGGCCGGGAACCGTCTCGGGCACGATCCGCGAGCCGGTCGCAATGACCAGGATGTCGTAGTCATGGGTCTGCCCGCTCTTGGTGACCACTTTTTTCTGGTCCAGCAGGAACTTCTCGACCGGATCGACATGGAACTCGATATTCGATTCGAGCAGGCTTCTCTGGTCGCGATACAACTGATCGGGCGTCATCTGCCCGAACGCGACATACAGCAGACCGGGCTGGTACATGTGCCTGTCAGTAGCCGAGAGCATCGTGAGACGGACCCTGCGGTTCCGGATCTCCGCGGACAGCCGCCGCGCGAGGTTGTTGGCAACAATGGTCCCGCCTGTGCCACCACCGACGACTAAAATTCTCATTACATTCTCCTATCGATTATTCCCAAGGCCGTGCCGATCCCCGGACAGCAGGTCATCCAGCCCGAACAATTGCGCTTTACTTGGCTTTGCGAATCTTGAGGTGCCAGACCCCGTCGACGTTCTCGCTGCCCAGCATTTCATGCCCGACCTTGGCGACCCACTCCGGCACGTCGGCCGCGGAGCCCTCGTCGGTCGACAGCAGTTCCAGGGTGTCGCCCACGCTGGCCTGCTTCATGTAGGTGATCAGCTCCATGAGCGGGCCGGGGCAGAAGGATCCGCGCGCATCGATGACTTTATTGGTACTCATGACTTACTCTCCAAATGAACCACAAACAAACTAATCACGTTCAGAACGTGAGAACCTGGCCGCCTTCGGCTTCGCTCAGGAAACGGGTCAGCCCGGTGGGCGGGCCGAGCTCGGGGTCCAGATCGTCCTTGCCCACATGCAGCAGATCCAGCGCCATCGAACACGGCAGGATCTTGGCGTCGCCCAGCTCGACCGCCTGCTGGAACAGCTGCTTGAACGGCGGCACGCCTTTTTGCGCCATGAGCGTACCCATCTCGCCCTCAACCGGCGCCTCATCGGAATTGCCCTTGATGAAGTAGGACAAGGCGTTCATGGACAGAAAAACATTCACATCGGTACCGGTCGCGGCCGCCACGGAAGCGATCATCGCCGCCATCTGCATTTTTTCCCGCGTTCCGGTCACGAGCACGATACTCATCTTCTCGGACATGCTGTATTACCTCATTTCACATAAATTTCATTTGCCATCGGCTTGCCCCGCCTGCCCCACGTCGGTACGCGGGGGCAGGCGCGCCGGGCATCAGCCGCGATGCCAGCTGTAGCGCTTGATCAGCAGCACGCAGATGGTGTCGAGGACATAACCCACCGCGCCGATCGACACCACGAAGGCCATCAGGTGCGCGTATTCCAGACTCTCGCGCGCATCCTCGATCGCGTAGCCGAAGCCGGAGGTGACGCCCAGGAATTCCGCCGGGATGATCACGATCCAGGCCACGCCCAGCGCCAGGCGGATACCCGTCAGCACGTCGAACATGATGGCCGGGATGATGATGCGGGTCACCATGTGGTAGGGCTTGGCGCCGAGGTTGCGCGCCACCTTGAACCAGTTCGGATCCACCTTGGACAGGCCGGCGGCGGTCGAGAACACGACCGGCCATATCGAGGCGATGGCGATCAGGAAAATGATCGCTTCCTCCCAGCCGGTGAACACCACCACGGCGATCGGCTCCCAGGACAGCGGGCTGATCATGCGCATGAACTGGAAGGGGACGTTGAACAGGTTCTGGAACCACCTCACCCGACCGAAGACGATGCCGATCGGCACGCCAATCAGGATCGCCAGGCCCAGGCCCCAGCCGAGGCGGCTGCCGCTCGTCGCCAGCGCCGCCTGGATGGTGCCGTCTTCCCAGATCTCGGGGAAGGCCGCGAACGTCGAGGCCGGGGAAAAGTCCCTGAATCCGACCATCTCCGGATCGAGCGTGACGTAGTAGATCGCCGCCCACCAGATGGCGCCCAGGGCGATCAGGCCGACAAAGAAGTGCACCGAGTTGTGCGCCGTCGCCTTGAGCGCGCGCGACAGACAGTTGCCCGTCACGCCGGCGCTGACCATGCCGCTGGCTGCTGCAGTATTTCCACTCATGATTGAATCGCCTCCCTACGGCTAACAGGCACGGGGGACAGCTCCGTCACAAGCGCCCGCTTGCTTCCAGTTTCGAAATCCACGAACAACGACTTCCTGCCCGCGCAAAGGACTGCTCCGCTTCTCATGCCGCCCCCCCGCGATGCCAGCTGAATTGCTTGATCAGCATCACCAGAATGCTGTCGAGCACGTAGCCGATCGCACCGATGGTCACCACCAGCGCGGTCAGATGGTTGTAGGACAGGGTTTCGCGCGAGTCTTCGATCGCATAGCCCAGACCCGAGGTCACACCGAGGTATTCGGCGGGCACCAGCACGATCCACGCCACGCCCAGCGCCAGGCGAATGCCGGAGAAGACGTCGAAGGCAATCGCCGGCATGATGATCTTGGTCAGCATCTGCAGCGGATTCGCGCCGAGGTTGCGCGCCACCTTGAACCAGGCCGGATCGACCTTGGCCAGGCCGGCGGCGGTCGCGAACAATACCGGCCACACCGCGGCGATCGCGATCAGGAAGACGATGGAACCATCCCAGGTCGAAAACACCAGCACCGCGATCGGCATCCAGGCCAGCGGGCTGATCATGCGGATGAACTGGAACGGCGAGTTGCTGTAGGCCGCGAACCACTTGATCCGGCCCACCAGCACGCCCAGCGGCACGCCGATCAGGGCGGCGAGCAGCAGCCCCATGCCCAGACGATAGCCGCTCGCCAGGGTTGCGCTCTGGATCTTGCCGGACGACCACATTTCAGGAAACGCCTGGAGCGTGGGGCCGAGGCCGAAGGTTGAATAGTTGGCCAGGCGCGGGCTGCTCGCCATCATTTGGCCGGCAATCAGCCAGATCACGGCCAGGATGGACAGGCCGCCCAGAGCCCAAGCCAGGCGCTGCAGGGCGTATTGCCCCAGACTCAAGAACCCGCCCTGGCGGGCAGGGGTTGCTGCAAAATTCATAGCAGTGTTACCTCATTACGCAAAATGCGACACTTTTTTGCGGAGTGCTCCAAAAACCCGCCCTTGCGGGCGGGGGTTGCTGCAAGCTTCAAACCTCGATGACTTCCGTGCGCTCGAAGGGGTTGCCTTTCTGCGGCACGCTGGGATCCAGCTTCCAGTTCGGATTGGCCTCGAGCGCCTTCTTGATGTAGGTGTACTGCACCAGATCCTTGGCCACGAAGTCCGGCGTGATCTTGTTCAGGAAGGCGAGGTCGCCGCCCACCAGGGTCTGCTTCATCTCCCTCACGACTTCCTTGGTGGCGCTCGGGAACGGCCAGCCCTGGAAGTTGATGCGGCTCTGGCCCCACTGCGGATGCTTGATCGCGGGCGGATCGGAGTAATCGGCAACGTTGTAGAACGTCAGCACGCGCTCGATCACCTCCTTGTCGAAGGGCAGGTACTTCTTGCCGTCCTTCGACAGCATCTCGGCCATGGCCTTGCGGTTGGCGGACAGATACAGCTGCGCCTCGACGATGGCGTTGTGGACGCCCTGCGCCCACTGCGCGCGCGCCGGATCCATGGCGTCGTCCTCATGCATGATGACCACGCAGCAGGGATGGCCCTTCCACACGTCGCCGGTGAAGCGCAGCATCTCGCCGCCGGACTTGACCTCGCTCATGGCGGGGAACGGCTCCGCGACGCAGAAACCGTCGATCTGGCCGGCCGCCAGCGCGGGCGGCATGTCCGGCGGGTTCAGCACCAGCAGGTTGACCTCGTTGGGCGCAAGCTTGGCGTTCTGGGGGCGGATCACCGGCGTCAGGCCCGCGGAGCGGATGACCTTCTGCGTGATGATGTTGTGGATCGAATACCAGTAGGGCACGGCGATCTGCTTGCCGCCCAGATCGTTCACGCTCTTGATGCCGGACTTCTTGCCGACGACGAAGGAGGAACCGTTGGTGTGGTTCCAGCCGGTGATCTTGACCGGGAACTTGTTGTTGTAGCGCATGTAGATCGGCACCGGGATCAGCATGTGCGTGAGGTTGAAGCGCTGCGCGGAGAAGGCTTCCACCAGGGGCGACCAGCCGCGGATCAGGGTCGGCGGCGCGGACTCGATGCCCTGCTTCTTGAAGAAGCCCATTTCGTGCGCGACCAGCAGGGCCGACGCGTCAGTGATCGGGATGTAGCCGATCCGCACCACCGGATCGAAGGGCTTGGTGAACTTCTTGCCGTCGGCCTTTTTCTGCTGGGCCATGGCGGAAGTCGAGGACAGCATGCCGCCCATGCCGCCCAGCGCGGCGACGCTGGCCATCTTGAGCAGGTCGCGGCGGCTTACGGCGGTGCCGAGAACCGAGCTGAACATCGGATCGTAATTGATGGCGAGATTGGGATCCTCCATGCCGTCGGCGATGTCGGGGTTGCTCGGCATCATCTGCTGCAGACGGGGATCCACCGACCTGGTTTTGCCACAAGTACCACAGGAACACCCGTCGACATGAACCAGCGCACGGGGTTGATGCTGCCCTTCGTCAAGATATTTCGTCATTCTCGGTCTCCTAAGTTGTATGGCCGGTCAGCCGGCCGTGTATGCCAGGCGCCGCTAGCAAGCGCCGGACAATTCTTTTGCAGCGATCAGCGCCCCGCGCCCGCCGCCAGGGAAACTTCCGGCTTCTTGTAGTTGGCCGCCTCCTGGAAGGTGGCCATCAGGCGCGCGCGCAGCCGCTGCACTTCGGGGTCGGTGCGGTCGCGCGGATCGGGCAGATCGACGTCCATCTCATGCACGATGTCGCCCGGAGAGCCGGCCATGATCACCGCGCGGTCGGCCATGATCACGGCCTCGTCGATGTCGTGGGTCACCAGCACGATGTTGAAGCCGAGACGCTTGGAAATGGCGCGCACGTCCTTTTGCAGCGCGGCGCGGGTGAAGGCGTCCAGCGCGGAGAACGGTTCGTCGAGCAGCAGCAGCTCCGGCTCCATGACCAGGGAGCGGGCGAGCGCGACGCGCTGCTGCTGGCCGCCGGACAGGTCCTGCACGTTGGCCTGGGCGAAATCCTGCAGTTCGACGAGGCGGATGGCTTCCGCCACGCGCTCGGCGATTTCCTTCTTGCCCCAGCGCGCGAAGGTCAGGCCCACGCCGACGTTTTCGGTCACGGTCATCCAGGGATAAAGGTGCGGGGCCTGGAACATCATGACCCAGCGCGGCGACGGGCCGTTGACCTCGGTGCCGTTCAGCAGCACGCGGCCTTCGGTGCCCCTGGTGATCCCGGCCAGTATGTGCAACAGGGTGGACTTGCCGCAGCCGGAACGGCCGATGATGGCCAGCGCTTCTCCCGGCGGGGAAACAAGGTCAACGCGGTTGAAGGTGGGGACCTTGCGCGTCGGGTAACGCTGCGAAAGTCCCTCGATCTTGATTTCGGTACCACGTATAGACATCTACAAACTCCTCATCCACTGCTCCAGCCGGCTCTGGCACCCGCACGACGCAGCTTCTCTAGTTATTCAGCCAAGGGTCAAAAACTCCGCTTTTGGCCCACCCGGCGCCGCATGCGCCACCTGCGCGCACGGCACACTCGATTTGATACGCAAACACTGCCAAGGTTCGTCCGCGGGCACGCCGCCTTGTGGGCGGCGCCGCGTCCTTTGCGCGGCCGGCTCGCGATGTGCGAACCGGCCGGCGCCCCGGGTCAGACGCTTTTCAGCCTCTGCTCCACCGCTTTCATGTGGCGCGCAAGCTCTTCCTCGGTAAAGAGGCCGCGCTTGAGCATGGAATGTGCCAGCGCCAGCAGTTGGCGCTCGGGGAAAGGCACGTCCGCATAGATCGTTTCCGACAAGTCATCCTCTTCGGCACGCCGCTCGAGCGAGGGCAGGGCGCACGAGCCCGGCTCGACCTGGTCGTAGGACTTGACGCAGGAATCGGCCGCGAGCATGTCGCAGGTCGCCTCCAGGTCGATCTTCCACGGCGGGTCCGGGTTGGTGACCCCGTACTGCGCCGCCAGATCCTCCCACACGCGGCCGCGGCTGCGGACGTCCTCGAGCACATCGATGGGAGAGGTGTCGATGCCTTGCCACTGGCTTCCGGAATCGGAATTGCTGCTTTCAAATATGGCCATGGCTCACTCCTTGCTGACTTCCAGTTTGATGCTTAATGATCGTGATGCACGGGGCGGTTGGCCTTGAGCACCGGGCGCTTGCCGTTGGTGGTGACACCGGGCTTGGGCACGGCCACGCCGATCAGGCAGTCGCGCGTCACGATTTCCGCCAGTTGATCCTCGGTCCAGCCCTCGG
>JANJWO010000044.1 GCA_024709485.1 Hydrogenophilaceae bacterium
GCGCAGAAGGTCGATCCCTATCTGCGCCCCCTGTACGACGCGCTCTACGACCTCATGGGCTTCGACAAGGTGATGAAGCTGATCGAGCGCAACACCATCGAAGTCGCGCCGCTCGCCTTCATGCGCGGCCGCACCCTGAACCACGCCTTCATCATCCTCGACGAGGCGCAGAACACCACGCCCGAGCAGATGCAGATGTTCCTGACCCGCATCGGCTTCGGCGCCAAGGCGGTGGTCACCGGCGACATCACCCAGATCGACCTGCCCAAGGGCGTGAAAAGCGGGCTCAAGGACGCGCAGGACGTATTGAAGGAGGTGCGCGGCATCGCTTTCACCCAGTTCACCAAGGAAGACGTGGTGCGCCATCCGCTGGTCGCGCGCATCGTCGATGCCTATGCCAAGAACCGCAAGGCGCGCGAACAGTAGGCCGGCGCTGTCGCTGGCGGTGCAGTACGCCAGCGAGGCGGAGGGCATCCCGCAACGCCCGCAGTTCCGCCGCTGGGTGGCCGCCGCCCTGCGGGCGCCGGCGCACATCACCCTGCGCATCGTCGATGCCGACGAAGGCCGCATGCTCAACCGCGATTACCGCAACAAGGACTACGCCACCAATGTGCTGACCTTCGCCTATGGCGAGGAAGGCGGCGTGCGCGCCGGCGACATCGTGCTGTGCGCGCCGGTGGTGGAGAAGGAGGCGCGCGAGCAGGGCAAGGCATTGCGCGCGCACTATGCCCACCTCACCGTGCATGGCGTGCTGCACATGCAGGGTTACGACCACGAGACCGAGCCGGAGGCGCGCGCGATGGAGGCGCTGGAGGTGGAAATATTGCGCCGCCTGAGGTTTAATGACCCTTACGCGAGCGAGAAAAGCTAAGCCGACCAATTGGATTTGGCGGCTTAGCTTTATTCACTCCGCAATTCATACATGGACCCCGACCCTAGTCGACCGCACAGGGGCTGGCTCGAACGCCTGTCCCACTTTCTTTCCCGCGAACCGGAAGACCGGGAAGAACTGATCGAAATTCTCCACGCCGCCTACGAGCACAACCTCATGGACGCCGACGGCCTCGCCATGATCGAGGGCGTGCTGCAGGTGGGCGAGACGCAGGTGCGCGACATCATGATCCCGCGTTCGCAGATGGACGTGGTGGACATCAACGAAGCCCCCGAACAATTCCTGCCGCGCGTGATCGAAGCGGCGCACTCGCGCTTTCCGGTGGTGGATGGCGAGAAGGACAACGTGCTCGGCATCCTGCTGGCCAAGGACTTGCTCAGGCTGCAGATCGGCGAGGAACTGGACATGCGCGACACCCTGCGCCCGGCCATCTTCATCCCGGAATCCAAGCGCCTCAACGTGCTGCTCAAGGAGTTCCGCGCCAGCCGCAACCACATGGCCATCGTGGTCGACGAATACGGCGGCGTGGCCGGCCTGGTCACCATCGAGGACGTGCTCGAGCAGATTGTCGGCGACATCGAGGACGAGTACGACTTCGACGAAACCGAGGCCAACATCATCCGCGACAAGGCCGGACGCTACCGGATCAAGGCGGCGACCGAGATCGAGGATTTCAACGAGGCCATGGGCACGAGTTTCTCGGACGAGGATTACGACACCGTCGGCGGCCTGGTGCTGTCGAAGTTCGGGCGCCTGCCCAAGCGCGGCGAGGTCATCGAATTCGACGGCCTCAAGGTGCAGGTGCTGAGAGCCGATTCGCGCCGGGTGCATTCGCTGGTGGTGGAACGCATGGCGCCCGTGCCGCAGATGCCGCTGGAAGTCTAGGCGCGGCAAGCCCGCAGCCAGCAAATAAGCGGCGGGCGCGGCGTAAAAAAAGCGGCCCGCGGGCCGCTTTTTTGCGGGGGAATTCCCCGATCAGTTGACCTTGGGATCCAGTTCGCCCTTGTCGTAGCGCTTCTGCATTTCCTCCAGGTTGAACACCTTGCCGATCTTGCTGGCCATGCCGGCGGAGCCGAAGGCTTCGTAGCGGGCCTGGCAGATGCCGCTCATGGCCTTGGTGGCTTCCTTGAGGAATTTGCGCGGGTCGAAGTTGGCCTTGTTCTCGGCCAGGTGCTTGCGGATGGAACCGGTGGAGGCCATGCGCAGGTCGGTGTCGATGTTCACCTTGCGCACGCCGTTCTTGATGCCCTCGACGATCTCCTCGACCGGCACGCCGTAGGTCTGGCCCATGTCGCCGCCGTAGCTGTTGATGATGGCGAGCCAGTCTTCCGGCACCGAGGAGGAGCCGTGCATCACCAGGTGCACGTTGGGGATGCGCTGGTGGATTTCCTTCACGCGGTCGATGCGCAGCACCTTGCCGGTGGGCTTCTGGGTGAACTTGTAGGCGCCGTGGCTGGTGCCGATGGCGATGGCGAGCGCGTCGACCTTGGTCTTGGCGACGAAGTCGGCGGCTTCGTTGGGGTCGGTCAGCAGCGCGGAATGGTCCAGCACGCCCTCGGCGCCGTGGCCGTCTTCCTCGCCGGCCTTGCCGGTTTCGAGCGAGCCCAGGCAGCCCAGTTCGCCTTCGACCGAGACGCCGCAGGCATGCGCCAGTTCCGCCACCTTGCGGGTGACTTCGACGTTGTATTCATAGGTCGACGGGGTCTTGCCGTCTTCCTTGAGCGAGCCGTCCATCATCACCGAGGAAAAGCCGGACTGGATGGAGCGGAAGCAAATGGAGGGGCTGGCGCCGTGGTCCTGGTGCATGCAGACCGGAATCTGCGGATACATCTCGATCGCGGCCAGGATCAGGTGGCGCAGGAAGGGCTCGCCGGCGTAGGAACGCGCGCCGGCGGAACCCTGCAGGATCACCGGCGAATCGACGGCGGCGGCGGCCTGCATGATGGCCTGGACCTGCTCCATGTTGTTGACGTTGAACGCCGGCAGGCCGTAGCCGTGTTCGGCGGCGTGGTCCAGCAGTTGACGCAGTGAGATGAGTGCCATGTCTTGCTCCTTATCAATAAAAACTATGCTTTTTTGCGGCCGCCAACCTTGACGATTTTCAGGGTGTTGGTGCCGCCGGATTTGCCGATGGGTTCGCCGATGGTGAGGATGATGAGGTCGCCCTCGCGCACCGCGCCGCGGCGGCGCAATTCCTCTTCGGCGGCTTCCAGCAATTCGTCGCGGTCGCTGTCCTTGCTGATTTTGAAATTGATGGGGTAGACGCCGCGGAACAGGGTAACTTTTCTACGGGTTTCCACCTCGGGTGTCAAGGCGTAGATGGGCACGTGGGTGCTGTGCCGGGACATCCACAGACAGGTCGAGCCGCTCTGGGTCAGGGCGGCGATGGCCTTGATGTTCATGTGCAGCGAGGTATAGGCCGCGCTCATCGCAATCGATTCGTCGGTGCGCAGGAAGCTGCGGTTCAGCCGCGACTCGCCGATGTAGGGCATCGCCTCCTTTTCCGCCTCCAGGCACACGCGGTGCATGGCGGCGACGGCCTCCACCGGATAGTGGCCGGCCGCGGTCTCGGCCGACAGCATCACCGCGTCGGTGCCGTCGAGCACGGCGTTGGCCACGTCCGACACCTCGGCGCGGGTCGGAATCGGACTTTCGATCATCGATTCCATCATCTGCGTGGCGGTGATGACGAGCTTGTTCTTGTCGCGCGCCATGCGGATCATGCGCTTTTGCAGGGCCGGCACGGCGGCGTCGCCCACTTCCACGCCGAGATCGCCGCGCGCCACCATGATGACGTCGGCCTCGTCGAGGATTTCCTCCAGGTTGTCGATGGCCTCGGCGCGCTCGATCTTGGCGACGATCAGGCTCTTGGCGCCGGCGGCCTTCAAAAGATCGCGCGCCTGGCGGATGTCGGCGGCGGTCTTGGGGAAGGACACCGCGAGATAGTCCGCCTTCAGTTCGGCGGCGGTCTTGATGTCCTCGATGTCCTTTTCGGTCAGCGCCGAGGCCGACAGCCCGCCGCCCTTGCGGTTGATGCCCTTGTTGTTGGACAGCACGCCGCCCTGCACCACGGTGCAATGGATCTCGCTGCCCTCGACCTTTTCCACCCACATCTCGATGCGGCCGTCATCCAAAAGCAGGGTGGCGCCGCGCGCCACATCCCGGGGCAGATCCTTGTAGTCGAGGCCGACGCGCGCCTGATTGCCTTCCTTGCATTCGGCGTCGAGGGTGAACTTGTCGCCCTTGGCGAGCGTGATCGGGCCGTCCTTGAACTTGCCGATGCGGATCTTGGGGCCCTGCAGGTCCACCAGCACGCCGATGGCGCGGCCGCGCGCGCGCCAGCTGGCGCACCAGGTCGGCGCGCTCGATATGGTCGGACGGCTGGCCGTGGGAAAAATTCAGCCGGACCACATCGAGTCCGGCTTCCATCATCTTGTCGAGCACCTTGGGGTCGGTCGAGGCTGGGCCCAGGGTGCCGACGATTTTGGTTTTGCGAATCATATTTGTGCGTTAGGCGTTAGGCGTGAGGCGTGAGGCGGGGAAAACCGGGGCGGCGCCTTACGCCTAACCCCTTACGCCTCACCCGCGGGCTCAGCCCGCGGCCCGCTTCTCCAGGATGTCCACGGCGGGCAGCACCTTGCCTTCGAGGTATTCGAGGAAGGCCCCGCCGGCGGTGGAGATGTAGGACACCTTGTCGTAGATGTCGTATTTCTGGATCGCGGCAATGGTGTCGCCGCCGCCGGCCAAAGAGAAGCCCTTGGCATTGGCGATGGCCATCGACACGGTCTTGGTGCCTTCGCCGAACTGGTCGAACTCGAACACGCCGACGGGGCCGTTCCACACGATGGTGCCGGCCTT
>JANJWO010000055.1 GCA_024709485.1 Hydrogenophilaceae bacterium
GCCTCGCAAACCGTGGTGGACCTGTTCCTCGACGAGGAATCGCAAAGCCTGGCGCAGCTCTCGGACTTCATCGGCAAGCCGATCTCGCTGCAGGTGGAAACCAGCTACACCCAGGAGCAGTACGACATCATCCTGCTGTGATCGGCGCGCACAAGCTCAGGCCCACGCGGCCCTGAGCCTGTGCGGGACCGCCAGCAAGCTTTCCAGCTCCGCGGCCGGCAGGGGATGGCTGATGAGAAAGCCCTGGAAGCCGAGACAGCCGAGGCGGTCGAGAAGCTCCAGCTGCTGCCGCGTCTCCACTCCCTCGGCAATCACGTTCAGCTCCAGGTTTCTTGCCATGCCGATGATGGTCTGGGCAATCACCGCATCGTTCGGGTTCGTGGTGATGTCGCTGACGAAAGAGCGATCGATCTTCAATTGATCCAGCGGCAAGCGCTTGAGATAGGACAACGAGGAATAGCCGGTGCCGAAATCGTCCAGCGAGAAGCTGATATTCGCCGCTTTCAGCAAGCGCATCTTCTCGGCCGCCTCATCTATGCCATCGAGCAGCGCGCTTTCGGTCAGCTCCAGCTGGAGCCGGCTCGGATTGGCGCCGCTTGCCTCCAGCTGGATGAGGACCTCGTCGACAAAATCCGCCTGCATGAACTCGGTTGCGCTGACATTCACCGCGACGAGAAGATCCCCCACCGCGGGGCGCCCTTCCCAGGCCTTGATCTGCGCGCAGGCGGCCTCCAGCACCCAGCGGCCGATGGGGATGATCAAGCCGCATTCTTCCGCAAAGGGGATGAATTCCGTCGGCGCCACATAACCGCGCTCGGGGTGCCTCCAGCGCAGCAGGGCCTCGGCGCCCACCAGGCGACCGAAGAAGTCCACCTGCGGCTGGTAATGCAACTCGAATTGCTGGCGCGAAAGCGCCTCGCGCAGGTCGCTTTCCAGTTTTGCCCTGCTGTCGAGGACGGCCTGCATGGCGGGATCGTAAAAACGCAGCTTGCCCCGCCCCGCGTCCTTCGCGCGATACAGCGCGACATCGGCGTGCTTGAGCAGCTCCTCGACGCCCTTGCCGCCCCTTCTGAACATGGCCACGCCAATGCTGGAGGTGGCGTGGTAGGGATGGCCGTTTAACAGATACGGCCGATTGATGGCCTGCAGAATCTTCTCGGCGATCGCCTCGGCCTGCGCCGCCGCCTCCGTGCCTTCTTCGCCCAGTTCCTCGATCAGCACCACGAACTCATCGCCGCCCAGCCGCGCCACCATGTCTTCCGTGCGCGCGCAGGACATCAGGCTCGTGGCCATGTCGATCAGCAGTTGATCGCCGAGCTCGTGGCCGCGGGTATCGTTGAGGCTTTTGAAATCGTCGACATCGATGAACAGCAACGCGCCGTGGCGATGGTGGCCCTTGCCGGACGCCGTCGCCTGGGCCAGGCGCTCAATGAGCAGGCGCCGGTTGGGCAGGCGCGTCAGCGGGTCGTAATAGGCAAGGCGGGTGATCTCCTCCTCGGCCGCCTTTCTTGCCGCCATGTCGCTGAAGATGCCGACATAGTAGGCGCCCTCGCCGGAGCTGCCCGGCACGGCCGTGATGGTCAGGTACTTGGGATACACCTCGCCGTTCTTGCGGCGGTCCCAAAGCTCTCCCGACCACTGCCCTTTCTCGCGCAGCACGGCCCACATCTCCGCATAGAACGCATCGTCATGGCGCCCCGATTTGAACATCGCCGGCGTTTTGCCGATGATCTCCGCGGCCTCATAGCCGGTGATGTCGGTGAACGCCCGGTTGACGCGCAGTATGCGGGATTCGCTATCGGTGATAATGATGGCTTCATGGGTCTCGAAGGCGGCGGCGGCGATGGACAGCTCCTGTTCATGCTCGATGCGCTCGCTAATGTCGAGGTTGGTCGAACGCACGCCGAAAACATTGCCCTGGGCATCGCGGACTTCGCTGCAGATATGCTCGATCCAGCGCAGCGCGCCGTCGCGCGTGCGGATTCTGATCACCAGCTTCTCGCTGGCGCTGCGGTCGTCGCCGCGGCGCACATGGCGCTCCCATACCTGCCGGTCTTCCGGGTGCACGATATCGCTCATGAAGTCCGGGGCGGCGTAGAAATCGGCCGCCGAATAGCCCGTCACCTGCTCGCAGGACGGCGAAACGTACTCGTAGCGGCCATCGAGGCGGCGGATATAGATGAACTCCTGGGCCATGTCCGCCACGGCGCGAAACATGCGCTGCCCTTCGATGAGCTCGCGGCGCAGCGCATAAAGCGTCGCCAGCAGCAGGCCGATGAGCGTGCCGAGAAATGCCGGGATAAGGTAATGGCGGGCGGTCAGGTTGGCGTTCAGCAACGACATCTGCGTCGTCGCAAATGTCAGCACGACGGCAACCGCTACGGCGCTCAGGCTTATATAGGCGATCCAGTGCTTCGCCACGAAGCCAAGAATATTCAAGCGAGGCCCCTTTTATCCGCCTCCTTCGACGAACCTGCCGCGGCAGGCGATCGAATTCGGCCCATTTTTATGGGCACCTGGTGAGGTGCCCTTCTCCGCTACCGGGCGATCCGCACGCCCGGCCCCTACTATAACTCAGGCGTTCAGCGACTCGAACCGCCTGGCGATCTCGTCCAGTTCCGCCTTCTGCTTGCGCAGCTTGTTGATGCCATCCTTGACCAGCCCCATCTGCTCCTGCACGCCGCTGACGTTGTCGGCGATCTTGGCCAGCGTGTCCAGGCGTTCGTCGAGCATCTGCTTGTAGTCGCGGATGCGCTGGATGACTGGATCGAGGGCGATGGAGAGCCAACGCTTGGCTTCGCGCGCGGCGAGCTCGAAGGTCTTCTGGGTCTCGGCGGCCACTTCGCTGTAGAAGCGGCGGATCATGAAATGCTTTTCCACCAGCAGGTTGGCGGGGTCGCCGCAGAAGGTCTCGGTTTCCTGCATCAGCTTGTCCATGCGCAGGCGATAGGAGGTGAGGTCGAGCACCGGGACGGCCATGCGCGGCAGGCCGTGTTCCCTGTGGAAGCGCTCGCAGGCGGCCAACAGGTACTGCTGCATGGCCACGGACAGCTTTTCCGCCTGGCTGAAGCGCTCGATTGCCTGCTTGCTGAGGGCACGCATGGAGCGGATGAGGCCCTTGGTGGTCCAGCTCCCGCCCATGGCGATGCGCGCCTCTTCCAGCATGGCGTGCAGGGCGTTTTCGGAAAGGCGATCGAGCAGTTGGTCGCCATGCTCGCGCACCGCCTTGCGCGTGGCCTTGAACTGCCCGGCGGTGGCGTCGTAGCGCACCTTGTCCTTGATCAGATTGGTGCGCAGCTGCGCCGCCATCTCCTTGTTCCTGCCGGAGAGGTCCGACAGCTGCTGCAGGCTTTGCAGGCCTTCGCGCATGCGCGCCACCAGGGCGGCGCGCTCGCTGCCGACCTGCTCGGCAATCTGGGTGATGGCGCCCTGGAACAGGATTTCGCGCCGCGCCGGCACGATTTTGCCGGACAGCAGATGCTCCAGGCCGGCGATGCCGGAGCGGTTGATCAGCTCGGCGTCGTTCTTCACCTTGCCGACCAGCGCCTTCTGCGCGGACACGGCGAAGACCTGGTCTTTCGGCAGCTTGAGGATGCGCGCGGTGTCCTCCAGCTGCTTGCCGAGGGTGGCGCGGAAGGCGAGCTCGCCGCGCAGGTCGTCCCACAGCATGTCGATCTTGTTCAGCACCGCGATGTGATAGTTGATGTGGCGGTGCACGTAGTGCTGCCAGATTTCCAGATCGGAGCGGGTCACGCCGGTGTCGGTCGCGAGCAGGAAAAACACCGCGTGTGCGTTGGGAATGCTGGACAGCGTCAGCTCGGGCTCGGCGCCGAGGGCGTTGAGGCCGGGCGTATCCAGCACGCACAGCCCGGCTTTGAGCAGCGGATGCGGAAAATTGACCAGGGCGTAGCGCCAGGCGGGGATTTCCACCATGTCGTCGCCGTCCTCGCTCGCGGCGACGGCGCCGCGGTCGGGGTTGTACAGGCCCAGCGCTTCGGCCTCGGCCGGCGTCACCCTTTTCGATTCGGTCAGCTTCTGCAGCGCGGCGTGCATCTGCTGCGGGTCGTCGGGATCGAGCCTGACGCTGCTCCACTCGATCGGGGTCAGCTTGAAATGCGCCAGCGGCTCGGCCCGCAGGCGGGTTTCGATGGGCAGCAGGCGCAATTGCGGGCCGAGCCCCTCCTCGTAGCCAAGCTCGGTCGGGCACATGGTGGTGCGGCCGGCGTCCGAGGGCAGCAGGCGCTGTCCGCAATCGGCAAAGAACAGGGCGTTGATGAGTTCGGTCTTGCCGCGCGAATATTCCGCGACGAAGGCCAGCATGAGGCGGTCGCGGCGCAGCGCCTCGGCCAGGTCGAGCATGCGCAGATTGCGCTCGGCGTCCAGGCCGTGATGGCGGTCCAGCCAGTCGGCGAATGCGGTGATGCCGGCGACGAGATCGTCGCGGCGGCGGCTGTAGTCGGCTATCCCTTCTTCGAGCAAGGCGCTCATGCAGTCCCCTGGGTGTTTTTATTGTCGATGCCGGGCAAAACCGGGAATGCGTTCCCCGCCCCGTGCACGGCGAGCGTTTTTTGCCGCGCGCCCTCCCCGCGCACGATGCTCACCTGCCGGGGCGCCACGCCCCACAAGCCGGCGACAAACCCGACAAGACACTTATTCGCTTTGTTATCGACCGCCGGCGCGGCAATCTTTAGCTTGAGACTGCCGCCATGCTCGCCTGCGACCTGGTTCTTTCTTACCCCCGGCTGCACGTGGATTTGCAGCGTCCACAGGTCTTGCCCGGGATCGTAACGCGCCCAGACGGGCAGGCCCGTCAAAACGCCCCCAGAACCGCGCGCTCCAGCGCCGCCAGCGGCACGACCAGCAGAAACTGGCACAGGATGATCAGCACCAGCGGGGAAAAATCGATCTGGCTTTCCGGCAGCATGCGCCGAAAAGGGCGCATCAGCGGCTCGGTCAGCGGATAGATGACCGGCGACAGGGGTGAGTAAGGATTCACCCAGGACAGGACGGCGCGCACCAGGGTCAGGCCGATGATCAGATACAGCGCGGTCCTGGCCAGCTGGACCGCGCCCAGCCCGAGCAGCGCCGGCCACACCCACGGCCCCGCCAGGCTGAACGGAAAGCCCTTGACCAGCAGCAGCGCGAACGCCACCAGCGCCTCGATCAGCCAGGCCAGGAGCAGGCTCGCCCAGTCGTAGCCGCCCCAGCCCGGAATCACCCGGCGCACCGGGCGCACGACAAAATCGGTGATTTTCACGATGAACTGGGCGAAGGAGTTGGAAAACGGCACGCGCATGGCCTGCATGGCGAAGCGCAGCAGCACCGCCACCGCGAACAGCCCGCCCAGGGTCTGGATGAAGAATGTGAGCGTGTCCGCCAGCATCAGCCGAGCCTCCCCAGTTCGTCGCCCAGCTCCTTCGAGCGCGCGGCCGCCGCGTTCACCGCGCGGGCGATCAGGTCCGTGAAGCCGTCGGCTGCGAGGCTGGCCAGGGCGCGCTCGGTGGTGCCGCCCTTGGAGGTCACTTTCGCGCGCAGCACCGCGGGATCCTCGCCCGCCTCCAGCGCCAGCTTGGCGGCGCCGAACACGGTGTGCAGCGCCAGCCGGCGCGCGACATCGGCCGCCAGTCCCGCCTTGATGCCGGCGTCTTCCAGGGCCTCGACGAAATGGAACACGTAGGCGGGCCCGCTGCCGGACAGCGCGGTGACCCAGTCGAGCTCGCTTTCGTCCTTGACCCAGACCACCGCGCCGACGGCGCGCAGGACGGATTCCGCCTGCGAACGCAGGTCCGCGCCGACCTCTGCGCCGGCATACATGCCGGTGATGCCGGCGCCGACCATGGCCGGGGTGTTGGGCATGGTGCGCACGATGCGCGCATGGCCGCCCAGCCAGCGCGACAAATCCGCTGTCCGCACGCCTGCGGCAATCGAGATCACCAGCTGCTCGCGCAGCCTCGGGCCGAGCTGTTTCGCCGCATCGAGCAGCTGCTGCGGCTTGACCGCCAGCACGATGAGCCGATGCAGCTGCGCCGCGTCGAGGGCGGTGTGCGCATGCACGCCGAACTGCCGCGTGAGGCGCGCGCAGGTTTCGCTGGACACATCCACCACTTCGATGGAAGCGGCGGGCATGCCGTCGGCGATGAGGCCGCCGATGATGGCGGTGGCCATGTTGCCGCCGCCGATGAAGCTGATGTTCATGCCTGTCCCTCTAAGAAAACCCTTCGCGGGCAATTATCGCAAATTGACGCCGCCTCGGCTTGCCTCCCGGCTCGCCGCCGTCCCGCGGAAACGGCCTGGCCGGCGATTTTTCGAACGGCTCGATGCGGATCGGCCGCGGCCGACTGCGGACTCAGGGCCGCGGTTTCGGGCGCGACCCGAAGATCGCCGTGCCCACGCGCACGATGGTCGCGCCTTCGAGTATTGCGCTCTCCAGATCCTGCGACATGCCCATGGACAAGGTATCCAGGGCAAGGCCGCCGGCATTGAGCGCGTCGCGCAGCTCGCATAGCAGGCGAAAACGCGGGCGCGGGTCGCCGCCGGCCTCGGGGATGGCCATCAGGCCCCGCAATTTCAATCCTGGCAGATTGCAGACCACGCCGGCCAAAGCGGCAACCTCGCCCGGGGCCGCGCCGCTCTTGCTGGCCTCGCCGCTGACATTGACCTGGATGCAGACGTTGAGCGGCGGCAAGCCGGGCGGCCGCTGCTCGGACAGGCGGCGGGCGATTTTTTCCCGCTCGATGCCGTGCACCCAGTCGAAGTGCG
This sequence comes from Hydrogenophilaceae bacterium, assembly GCA_024709485.1. Taxonomy (GTDB): domain Bacteria; phylum Pseudomonadota; class Gammaproteobacteria; order Burkholderiales; family Thiobacillaceae; genus UBA6918. The sequence goes on from JANJWO010000055.1 coordinate 6,760, forward strand.
CGGCGATGTCGCGCGTCTTGTTGCTCTGGATCGGGCCGATGAAGTGCCACACCAGGCCGAGTCCGGCCAGCTCTTCCTGCTTGGCCCGCGCCTCCTGCACATAATTTTCGCCGAAGTCCCGCTGGCCGCAGGCGGCGGCGGCGCGGATCGCCTCGGCCGGGAAGGTCTTGCTCACCGCGACCAGCGCCACCTCATCGGCCCGGCGGCCGGCGCGCGCGGCGGCCTCGGCGATGCGCGCCTGCGCCGCGTCCAAGGCCGGCGCCACATGCGCCCAGCGGGATGGGATTTGACTCAAGTTCGAACCCGGAAAGTCGTTAACAGGGATGGCTTATTATCTCCATAAAACAACCAACGGAACACTCGTGGACATTTCCGAACTGCTCGCCTTCGCCGTCAAGAACAAGGCTTCCGACCTGCACCTCTCCGCCGGCCTGCCGCCCATGATCCGGGTGCACGGCGACATCCGCCGCATCAACCTGCCGCCGATGGAACACAAGGACGTGCACCGCATGGTGTACGACATCATGAACGACAGCCAGCGCAAGACGTATGAAGAGGTGCTGGAAATCGACTTTTCCTTCGAGATTGCGACCCTGGCGCGTTTCCGCGTCAACGCCTTCAACCAGCAAAACGGCGCCGGCGCGGTGTTCCGGACCATTCCCTCCAAGGTGCTGACGCTGGAAGACCTCGGCTGCCCGGCCATTTTCAAGGAAATCTCCAACCAGCCGCGCGGCGTGGTGCTGGTCACCGGCCCCACCGGCTCGGGCAAGTCCACCACGCTGGCGGCGATGATCGACTACATCAACGACAACGAGTACGCGCACATCCTCACCATCGAGGACCCGATCGAATTCGTGCATCAGAGCAAGAAGAGCCTGATCAACCAGCGCGAGGTCGGCCCGCACACCCACTCCTTCGCCAATGCGCTGAAGTCGGCGCTGCGCGAGGACCCGGACGTGATCCTGGTGGGCGAGATGCGCGACCTGGAAACCATCAGCCTGGCGCTGACCGCCGCCGAAACCGGCCACCTGGTGTTCGGCACCCTGCACACCTCGTCCGCCGCCAAGACCGTGGACCGCATCGTCGACGTGTTCCCCGCCGCGGAAAAGGAGATGGTGCGCTCCATGCTGTCGGAATCGCTGCGCGCGGTGATCTCGCAGACCCTGCTCAAGACCAAGGACGGCAACGGCCGCGTCGCCGCGCACGAGATCATGATCGGCACCCCCGCCATCCGCAACCTGATCCGCGAGAACAAGGTGGCGCAGATGTATTCTTCCATCCAGACCGGCCAGAACGTCGGCATGCAGACCATGGACCAGTGCCTGCAGGATCTGGTGCGCCGCAATCTCGTCAATTCGGCCGAGGCCCGCTCCAAGGCCATGAACAAAGACGCTTTCCTATAATTTACCGCCATGAACCTGAAACAAGCAGTCAGACACAGAGGAAAAACCGGGCGCTGTGTAATTGCAGCAGCGCAGGCTTATATCCTTGGCGCAGCAGTCACAGGGTTATTCTCTGTGCTCTCTGTGGCTTGAAGTGAGGTTTTTGAGATGAACGCTGAAAAAACCGTCCACGACCTGCTGCGCCTGATGCTGTCCAAGAAGGCATCCGACCTCTTCATCACCGCGGGCTTCGCGCCGGCCATCAAGGTGGACGGCAAGATCACGCCGGTCTCCAACCAGACCCTGACCCCGGCGCACACGCGCGAGCTGGCGCGCGCCATCATGAACGACAAGCAGTGGGCTGCGTTCGAGGCCACCAACGAGTGCAACTTCGCCATCGCGCCGCCCGACATCGGCCGTTTCCGGGTCAACGTCTTCGTCCAGCAGGGCCGCACCGGCATCGTCATGCGGACCATCAACACGGTGATTCCGCGCTTCGAGGAGCTGGGCCTGCCGCCGGTGCTGAGGGACATCGCCATGGTCAAGCGCGGCCTCGTGGTGTTCGTCGGCGGCACCGGCTCGGGCAAGTCGACCTCGCTCGCCGCCATGGTCGGCTACCGCAACGAGAACGCCGCCGACCACATCATCACCGTGGAGGACCCGATCGAATACGTGCACGAGCACAAGAAGTCGATCATCACCCAGCGCGAGGTCGGAGTCGACACCGAGAACTGGTTCTCGGCGCTGAAGAACATGCTGCGCCAGGCGCCCGACGTCATCCTCATCGGCGAGATTCGCGACCGCGAGACCATGGAATACGCCATCGCCTTCGCCGAGACCGGCCACCTGTGCCTGTCGACGCTGCACGCCAACAGCGCCAACCAGGCGCTCGACCGCATCATCAACTTCTTCCCCGAGGAAAAGCGCGACCAGTTGCTGATGGACCTGTCGCTCAACCTCAAGGGCTTCATCTCCCAGCGCCTGATTCCGCGCAAGAGCGGCGCCGGCCGCATCGCCGCGGTGGAGATCATGCTCAACTCGCCGCTGATCTCCGACCTGATCTTCAAGGGCCAGGTGCACGAGATCAAGGAGATCATGGCCAAGTCGCGCGAACTGGGCATGCAGACCTTCGACCAGGCGCTGTTCGACCTCTACGAAGCCGGCTTCATTTCCTACGAGGACGCGCTCAGGAACGCCGACTCGCTCAACGACCTGCGTCTGCAGATCAAGCTGCACGGCCAGGAAGCCAAGGGCAAGGACCTGATGACGGGGCTCGACCACCTCGACATCGTGTAAGCCGGCAGTCTCCAGGCTTCCGCAAGCCGACTAACACAGAGGTAGCAGAGGGAACAGAGGGAAAGCGAAGGAAGGCATTCCTCTGCTACCTCTGCTACCTCTGTTCCCTCTGTGTTAACGATTCAGCGGTTCGACCCCGCCACCAGCCTGTATTCGTACAGCCGGCATTCCAGCGCGCCGTTGAACAGCGGCGTCTTCCGGCTCGCCGACAGGCGGATCAGCTTGGGCAGGTTGGCATCGGCGCTGATGATGTAGGCGCGCCAGTCGGCGAATCGGTTTTTCAGCACGTCGCCCAGCCTCGGATACATCGCAGCGAGTTCTTCCTCATCCCCCAGCCTGACCCCGTACGGTGGATTCATCACCAGCACGCCGGATTCCGCCGGCGGCTCGATGTCGAGAATGTCCGCCTTGGACAGTGTCACTGCGTCGCGCAGGCCCGCGGCCTTGAGGTTGCTGTCAGCATCCCGAAGTGAACGGCCCATGACGTCGCTGCCATAGATCGGCAGTGGCCGCACCGGCTGGCAGGCCTGCTCGGCCTCGGACTTCATGCGCGCCCAGGCCCTGGCGTCCAGGCGCAGCATGCGCTCGAAGGAAAAATCGCGGCCCAGTCCGGGGGCGATGTTGAGCGCCATCTGCGCCGCTTCCATCAGAAAGGTGCCGCTGCCGCACATGGGATCGTACAAGGCCTCGCCCGGCTTCCAGCCTGACAGCTTGAGGATGCCGGCGGCGAGGTTTTCCTTCAGCGGCGCCTCGCCCTGCGACTGGCGCCAGCCGCGGCGGTGCAGCGG
>JANJWO010000061.1 GCA_024709485.1 Hydrogenophilaceae bacterium
CTTCAAGAATGCGCTCACCACACTGCCCATGGGCGGCGGCAAGGGCGGTTCGGATTTCGACCCCAAGGGCAAGTCTCCGGGTGAGGTCATGCGCTTCTGCCAGGCCTTCATCACCGAACTGCACCGTCACATCGGCGCCGACACCGACGTGCCGGCCGGCGATATCGGCGTCGGCGCGCGCGAGGTCGGTTTCATGGCCGGCATGGTGAAAAAGCTGACCAACCGCGCCGACAGCGTCTTCACCGGCAAGGGCCTGAGCTACGGCGGCTCGCTGGTGCGTCCGGAAGCCACCGGCTACGGCCTGGTGTATTTCGTCGACGAGATGCTCAAGCATGCTGGCCGCTCGATCGAAAACCTGCGGGTCGGCGTGTCCGGCTCGGGCAACGTGGCCCAGTACGCCATTGAAAAGGCCATCGCCCTGGGCGCCAGGGTCGTCACCGTGTCGGATTCGAGCGGCACCGTGGTGGACAACGCCGGCTTCACGCCGGAGAAGCTCGCCGTCCTGATGGACGTCAAGAACCACCTGCACGGCCGCGTCAGCGACTATGCGGAGCGTGTCGGCGCCGAGTTCCATTCCGGCATGCGGCCCTGGAGCGTGCCCATGGAGGTGGCGCTGCCGTGCGCCACCCAGAACGAGCTGACCGGCGACGACGCCGCCACGCTGATCCGGAACGGCGTGATTGCCGTGGGCGAGGGCGCCAACATGCCCTCGACCGCGGATGCCGTCAGGCTCTTCGACAAGCACCGCATCCTGTATGCGCCCAGCAAGGCCGGCAACGCCGGCGGCGTCGCCACCTCGGGCCTGGAGATGAGCCAGAACGCCATGCGCATTTCCTGGCCGCGCGAGGAGGTGGACGCCCGCCTGCTCGGCATCATGCAGGGCATCCACCGCGCCTGCCTCGAACACGGGCGGCGCGAGGACGGCAGCATCAGCTACGTCAACGGCGCCAATCTGGCCGGCTTCATCAAGGTGGCCGACGCCATGCTGGCGCAGGGCGTGATCTAGCGGCCGAAGCCCCGGCAAAGAAGTCGGCAAGGAAAAAAGACCGCTGCGGCGGTCTTTTTTTTGGCCGCCCGGCGCCGGCCTACGCCGGGCTTTGCAATACGGCTCGCATCTCCTCGTCGCTGAGCGGAAACCGCAGCACGGCGTGGACGGGAAACAGCTCCAGCAGCTTGCCGATGTGCGGCGCCTGGCTCGGCTGCATGAGCACGATCACCTTCGCCTTCGGCGCCGCGCACTGCAGGGTGCGCAAAGTGACGTCCAGGTTGGAGACGGTGTTACCCGCGTAGTCGTTGCCCCAGCCATAGACGAACTCGCCCAGGAAAAAATCCGGCGCCTGCTGTTGCAGGGTCCGGTGCAGCTTGCGCGCGGAATCGAAGCGTTCCGCCGCGATGTCCAGCTCGCGATACAGCTCGGCGAAATGCGGCGGGAGCGGGGTGGTGGTCAGGCTGAAGAGGGTTTTCATGCGGCGGGGGGTGAATGCGGGCGCAGCCGCTATTGTGCCAAAACCGGCGGCCGCCGGGGACCGGAGGCGGCTGGCGCATTGCCCGTGGCGCGTGCGCCACCGGGCGCGCATGGCGGCGGCAAAAATATTGCTTGCTTGTTCGCAAGAAAGCGCGCATAGTCCGCGCAACGATTTTCAAGTGGTTCTGTTGTTGTCTGGTTCAAAGCCTGCGTTTCGCAGTGTTCTCCTTCTTCACCCAGCTGTCTTGAGCGTCGTCCCACACGGGGAGTTTCCCCGGCTTTCAATATTTTTCAAGGATACTCAAGACATGGCATTCGGCACTGTGAAGTGGTTCAACGATTCCAAGGGCTTTGGCTTCATCACCCCCGAAAACGGCGGCGATGATCTCTTCGCGCATTTTTCCGCCATCCAGAGCCAGGGCTTCAAAACCCTGACCGAAGGTCAGCGCGTCAGTTTCGACATCGTTTCCGGCCCCAAGGGGCAGCAAGCGGCGAACATTTGCGCGGCCTGATTGCTGGCTGCTCGACGAAAGCCCGGCATCCAGCCGGGCTTTTTTCTTTTGTTGTATTGAATGGAGAACCATGCATGGCCAAGGAAGAACTGCTGGAAATGAACGGTACCGTCATGGAAGTGCTGCCCGATTCACGCTATCGCGTCACCCTCGAAAACGGCCACAACCTCGTGGCCTACAGCGCCGGCAAAATGCGCAAGCACCATATCCGCATCCTGGCGGGCGACAAGGTCACGCTGGAGCTCTCACCCTACGACCTCAGCAAGGGCCGCATCACTTTCCGCTATATCGAAGGCCGCGGCCGCCCCGCCCCGGTGCGCAGCTAGCTGCGGGCATCCGCCGCAAAAAACCGGCTAGCCCCTGGAGGGCGGCAGGCTGACGATGACGGCGCCGCCTTCCTTCCTTTCCACCAGCAGCGCGCCGCGCCTGTGCGCGTCATCCAGTATCTTGCCGAACGCGCTGTAGCCGTATTCCGACTCGCTGAAGCCGGGCTGCACCCGCTTGATGGTGTTCTTGATGGTGGAGGCCGGAATCGAGCCTTCGCCGCCACGGTCTGAGACCAGCTGCTCCACCGTGCCCACCACGATTTCGATGGCGCGGCTTTTCTTTTCCTGCGCGCTGCGTTCGGCCTCGGCCTCGGCTTGCTCGGCGGCTGCGGCTTGCACGGCCGCGGGGCGCACCCTGCGCCGGGTCGGCGCCGGCGCGGCTTCCCTGGCCGCTTCTGCTGCCGGCTTGGGCACCGCCGGCTTCTTCGCGGCGGCCTTGGGCGCAGGCCTGATCTTGACGATGTCTTCGTAAAACATGAACTCGTCGCAGTTGCTGATCAGCAGCGACGACGACGCGCCGCGCACGCCGATGCCGATCACGCTCTTGCCGTTTTCCTTGAGCTTGGAAATCAGCGGCGAAAAATCCGAGTCGCCGCTGATGATCACGAAAGTGTCGATGTGCGACTTGGTGTGGCAGAGATCCAGCGCATCCACCACCATGCGGATATCCGCCGAGTTCTTGCCCGACTGCCGCACATGCGGAATTTCGATCAGTTCGAACGCTTCCTCGTGCATGTCGCGCTTGAACTCCTTGTAGCGCTCCCAGTCGCAGTAGGCCTTCTTCACCACGATGCTGCCCTTGAGCAGGAGCCGCTCGAGCACGGGACGAATCTTGAAGTCCGGATAGCTGGCTTCGCGTATGCCGAGGGCGAGGTTTTCGAAATCGCAGAAAACGGCAATGTTGTGGTTCTCCGGCGCGGCCATGTTTCCTCCCTGGGTAGATGCTTGATTTTTAGCTTACGCGCGCAATCATCGCCAGCGCCGGAGAATCTTTCGGCATGAGCAACGCGCAAGCCGCGGGGCGACCGGTCCGTTCAGTTGCCGGACGGGGCGTGACCGCAGGCCATGCAAAACCTGCCATGCACATGCATCGGCTCGCTGCACTGCGGGCAGGCGCGGAACTGGGCTGCGCCGCAGGCCGGGCAATGGCGGCTGCCCGGTGGCAGATGCTGGCCGCATTCCTGGCACTGCCCCTTGGCAATGCGCCGCTGCATCAGGCGCTCGCGCGAGAAAAGCTTCTTCTGCAGCACGTAGATCAGCGCCAGCGCGGCGATGATCGCGGCGGCGATCACCAGATAATCCCAGATGGCAACGAGCTTCCAGGATTCCAGCAGCTCGATCAGCTTCCGCAGCAGCTTTCGCGGGATGATGTCCTCGGCCAGCTCGCCTAGCTTCAGCACGACCGGAATCGCCGCCACCACCAGAAGATGCGACGACACCAGCGTCTGGAAGGGCCGGCTCGCCTTGATGCTGCGGCTGTTCCAGAAATAGAAAAAGCCCAGAAGCGGCAGCAGGAACAGCATCTCCATGCCCAGCCGCTTGGCGGGATGCCAGAAATTCAACTGCTTGAGTTCTGCGCGCAAGGCCGCGCGCTCCGCTTCGGTGATGCCGTCGATGCGCGCATAGAGCGCCTGCACGCGCGGATCCTGTTCGATCCTGGCCGCGCGCGCGCGTCGCTGTTCGACCAGATTCTCCAGCGCGGCGCTCCGGTCGGCGGATTCCTTGCGGATGGCAGCGAGGTTTTCATCGGCCTGGGGCCGGCTGGCGAGCTGTTCCAGCAGCTTGGTGTCGTAGGCGTCCTTCACCTGCGCCTGGGCTGCGCGCAGATCGCGCATTTGCCGGTCCAGCCGGGCCATCTGCTCCAGTTCCTGCGCCAGCGCGCGGTCGTCGCGCACGGCCTGATAGGCGCCGACGAGCGGCGCGCACAGGGCATGCCGGGTTGCTGCCGCGGCGCGCGTGCCGGGCGGCTCCCCGTAAACCCGGTAGCGGGTCACCAGTTGCGCCAGCCGATCCAGACGGTTGGCCGGATTCCACTCGGCATCGACGACGATGTCGCGGCACAAGGGCGGGATGCGCTCGTCGGGCGCTTCCAGTTGACGGGTATGGTTGGCCAGGCCGTTGAAGATGGCGCCAAGGACGAAGAGGTCCAGGAAGATGATCACCACCAGCGCCGCCTTGCTCAGCGGCTGGTTGTCCAGGCGCATCAGGCGCTGCCGGAAACGCTGGGCGCTTTCGGTGAGTGAATTCGGCATCGATTTCCCCCTGTCAGAGTCTTGTTGTTGAGGCTGCCGCCGCGATAGCCCGGCCTTCCCGGATCAGCGCGTCGACCGTTGCGTGCCGCCCGGCCTGGGATCAGTTCCCCGCTACAGTCCGCATAGGTGCGGGGCAGGAGATGCTTGCCGGCATCGTCCTCATGGCGCGCAGTTCGAAGGCATGCCGTAGGTGAGGATTATGGGTTTGCCACCTGAATTTATTCAAGCCTGGATTATTTTGTGCCGGGTCAATTCAAGCCGAATCCGGCGCAATCCTGCCGACAGCATAAGCGATGCGGGGCCAAGGCGTACAATTCGTCGCTTCGCTGCAATCCCGGAATTCACCCATGGCGCTCAAAGCCACGATCTATAAAGCCGACCTGCAAATCGCCGACCTGGACCGGCATTACTACGCCGACCATGCGCTGACCATCGCCCGCCACCCCTCCGAAACCGACGAGCGCATGATGGCGCGCGTGCTGATGTATGCCCTCAACGCCGAGGAAGGTATCGCCTTCACCAAGGGCCTGTTCGACGTGGACGAGCCCGAAGTGTGGGTCAAGGGCCTGACCGGCGACATCAGGCTGTGGATCGACATCGGCCAGCCGGACGAGGCCCGCCTGCGCAAGGCCTGCGGCCGTGCCGGGCAGGTCGTCGTGCTGTGTTACAGCAGCAGCTGCGAGATCTGGTGGAAGCAGATCGCGGACAAGCTCGCGCGCCTGAAGAACCTCAGCGTGCTGCAACTGCCGGCGCAGACCAGCCAGGCGCTGGCGGCGCTGGCCGCACGCAGCATGCAACTGCAATGCATGGTGCAGGACGGCGAGGTGTGGCTGAGCACGGAAACGGCGCGCGTCCCGGTCAGTTTGAAAGCGCTGAAGGCGGCTGGCTAGGCGATGAACCCGCAGGATCGTGATTGCGAACGGATTAACTTTTAGCCGCGAGGCCACAGGCCGTGGCGGGCGGCAATCCAGTCAAACCTCGGCCCAGCCTATGCCGCAGCACCCAGCGCCCGCGCCCGCAGCTGGCCGCAGCCGCCTTCCACATCCTGCCCCGCGGAGTGGCGCAGCTTGGTGAGGATGCGGCGGCGGTGCAGGCTGCGCGCCATCTCGGCGGCGCGTTCCCAGCTCGGGCGGCGGAAGCCGTCGCCCTCGGTGGGATTGTAGGGAATCAGGTTCATCACCGCGTACTTGCCGGACAAGAGCCGCGTGATGCCTTCCAGCTCGGCGTCGGTGTCGTTGATGCCTTCGAGCAGCGTCCACTGGTACTGGACGGGATAGCCGGTGCGGCGCGCATAGGCCTCGCCCAGTTCGACCAGCTCATCCGGCGCGATGTCCGGCGCGCGCGGCAAGAGCCGGCGGCGCAAGGCGGGGTCGGTGGTGTGCAGCGACAGCGCCAGCGCCGGCTTCACTGTTTCATGCGGCAGGCGCTCGAACACGCGGCGGTCGCCGACCGTCGAGAACACCAGGTTCTTGTGGCCGATGCCGCCCTCGGTGCCCAAGAGCTCGATCGCCTCCAGCACGTTGTCCAGATTGTGCGCCGGCTCGCCCATGCCCATGAACACCACCTTCTTCACCGCACGGCGGCTGCGCGCCAGCACCACCTGCGCCACGATCTCGGCGCTCGTGAGCTGGCGCAGGAGGCCGGCGCGGCCGGTCATGCAGAACACGCAGCCCACCGCGCAGCCGACCTGGGTGGACACGCACAGCCCGTCCTTCGGCAGCAGCACGCTTTCCACCGTCTGCCCGTCCGCCAGCTGCACCAAGAGGCGCGCCGAGCCGTCCTCGCCGGGGTGCTCGGAATGCACCCGCGCCAGGCCCTGCAACTCATCGAAGAAGCCGGGCAGGCCGTCGCGCAGGGCCAGCGGGAAATAGTCCGCCGCGCGCCGCCTTTTGGTGTCGAGCGAGCGCCCCTGCAGCCACGCGCGCAGCACGCGCCCCTCATGGCAGGGCGCGGCGCCGAGATCGCGCAGACGTTGACGGAGTTGGGAGAGTCGCATGGCGGGGCATGGTAGCACGGGGCGGACGGCTGAGTCGGCTTGGCTTGCCGCGGAAAAACCGGTTGCCGCCGCCCCTTCAATGCTTCAATCCGGCGAATCCGGCTTTGATGCAGTGTGCTTAAAACGCAAAAGCCAGGCCGGCGCTCAGGCCGGTGGCGCGGTAGCCTTCAAGGCCCTGGCTGTGCTGCAGGCGCACGAAGTAACGGGCGTTCCCGGCACTGGCATCGCCCTCCACGCCGAGCGCGGCGTCTCCCATGAAATGGCCATTCGCGCCCGGCGAAAGCAAATCCGGCCGGTTGACCAGGGAGAAACCGAAATCGAGATAGGGGCGAACGGGCTTTGCCGCATCCGCATACAGGCGCATAGCGTTGCCCCACTCCGCAAAATGAATCGAGCGCTTGCCGCCATAGATCGCGGAGTCGCCGACCCGCTCGAGCGAAGCCGACAGCGCGGAGCGCAGCGCGACCGAGGCGCGCGGGCGGTATTCGGCCAGGAGCAGGGCGTCGCCGCGCCAGCCGCGCGCGGTGTCGCTTGCGGGCGAGGCCTCGGACAGGGTTTCGTCGTACAGGGTGCGCGCAAGGCCGAGCAGGCCGGCGAAACGCCATTGCGCGGCGGGCAGATACTGGACGTAGCCGTATACGCCAAATTGCGTGATGTTCTGCGCGAGGCCGTCGCCCCAGTCGAAATCGCCCTTGCCGTAGAGGGCCTGGGCGCCCCAGCGCCACGATTGGCTGCGGCCGAACTCCGCGCCCGCGACGAAGTTGTATACCACCGCGTCGTAGCGATCGGCGCCCGCGCCGCCGCTGGCGGTCTGCCAGTCGGCGCCAAGCGCGGCCTCCGGCAGCGGGTTGCCCAGCGGGCTTTCGTTGAATCGGGCAAGCGTTAGTGTTCGCTGCTCGCCGAGCAGATCGAGGCCGCGCAGCAGGGACTGGCCGGCCGCGCGCGCCATCACGCCCGACGCGGCCTTCATGGCGCGCCTGGGGGTGTGTTCCCGCTCCGGCAACAGGAGGAGCAAGGTGCTTTCCTTCTGGATGTAGTAATCCGCGAGCGTCCTGCCTTCTTCAAGCTGCTTGCCGGCAAAGACCAGGGTCTGCTGAGCGGGCGGGATGCCCGTCTTGTCCTGGATCTTCTGCTTGATGTTCTCGATGGTGTCAGTGGGCTCGGCATCGAGGGTGAGCGTCGTGCCCGCTGGGGTTTTGACGAAGATCTGCATCGACATCGCCCAAGCCGGCGAGGCCAGGCAGATGGCGGCAAGCAGTACCGACAGGGTTCTAAGCATTGGCGGGCTATGTTTTTTGTTTGTTGTTCGCATTGTGCCGCATTGTTGCATGAAGCGGAATTTCATCCAGGAACGCGGCGGTTCGGCGCAGCGCCCGCCGCGCGCCCCTCATGACACGGCGCGGCGCCGAGATCGCGCAGACGTTGACGGAGTTGAGGGGGGCGGATGGCGGGGGGATGGTGGAACGGGGGATGCGGCTAGTAGCGAGCGCTCTATTCGCGCTATGTGTTAATGCAAGACCTGACCCCGTGCCGTGTCAAATGGCCAAGGCCCGAATAAATATCCAGCGGCTGCCGAGTGCAAAACAATTCGACCCTGGTCCCTTTGATTCTATCGCTCGTTCTCAAGACCACGCCGAATGTGGTGTACCAGCTCAACTGCGGTATCACGATTGTTAAGAATCCACACTTGGGTCAATCGAGATGCTAAGTCTTCAACAGTGACATCCAACTCTCGCGCCATTTGGGGAAGAATTCTTTTGTCTCGCTCCGCTGGTGGATGCCCCGCGCCTACAGGTGACGCACGTTGATAAGCGCCCGCAGCGCCCGCCAGAAGCATCTGATCTGCTTTTTGAAGGTTTTCCTCAGTGAGTAATACGCTCTCGGGCGGCGCGCCACCCGGGAGTGAAAATAGCATATCGTTTCGCGCCTCGCCCCGATCACCGTCACGCACGCCAACTACTTTTACTCCGCTATCACGCAACGTCTCAGTAAGCCTGCGAACATCGTCGTCATTTCCGACGGCAACCACGGCGCATTGACTAATAAGTGCTCTATCGATCTGACGAAAAATCTCCCGTAAGAACGAGCAGGCTGCATCATCCTCAACAAGCACGATCGGAGCGTTAACCTGCATAGAATTCGTCAGTTCCCGCGCAGCTCTGAGCGAGGACACTTCGTGCAAGACTTCAAGCTGATCAGCAGTCCGCACTAGCAGCGCGCGAGCTTGAATCGGAAGAGATTGAAACAAGTGTTCTGAGTGAGTTGCTATGAGAACTTGGTGGCCCTTCCGGCGCGCCAATGACATGAGGTACCAAGCCAAACCCACTTGCGCATCTGGATGAAGTGTCAGTTCGGGCTCTTCTAGCAGTATTAAGGACTTCGGCGGGACTTGTTCCAACCGCTGTACCAAGCGCACTACCTTTTGCTCGCCTGCGCCCATATGAGGTTCAGAATAAGAAGCAATCCCCCGGGAAAGCTGTGGAACACTGTCCTGCCACTTTCCTTCGACCCCCACCGTATGCTGATTGAGTTCGGTATAAGTCGCTCCAAGTATTCTTGAAACGCTTTGCGTAAGGAGATCGTCTACCCGCGCGCTACGTAAAATCTGCAAATTCCCCCGCGCATGGTGAACGCGATCTTTCTTCTCGACACGCGGCGCGAACGTAGTAATCCCAACGAATTCCACGTTTCGCTGAGGATTTCCCCTACGAGGATAGTTCCAACGGGTCCTCGCCGGCAAATAGTCGACCCGAAAGGTCGGGGTTGAATCGGCGAATGCATACTGGATATGCGCCGGCACGGTTATTGGCGGTGTGTCGCCGCGCAAAGCACCACGAATCCATGAGCCTAGGTTGACTTGCCGACGCCCTGCCTCAGCAACATAGGCTGCCGACGCAACCTGTAAGAATGTGGTCTTTCCTGAACCGTTAGTCCCACCAATTGCGGTGACTGGCCACGTGAACTCAATCGTCGCGTCGACTCCTCTGACGCCATGCACAGTAAGTGAGCGGAGCATGTTCCCAAAGAGTGCATCGCGCGCACGCGGGTTCGCCCAAATGTTGTCGATTTTGTCGATTATTTCTTGGAGATCTGCTCTATTCGCCACTAAGTGCCCACGAGATTGATGTCCAGTAAAAAAATGAGACGGAAGTTAATCAAGTTACGTCGATTAGCACCCCGGCCAATTAATCAGGAAGCGCCGGTCAATCCCAGCTCAACGCCCCACCGGTCTGATACTCCGTAACCCTCGTCTCGAAGAAGTTCTTCTCCTTCTTCAGGTCGATCATTTCCGCCATCCAGGGGAAGGGGTTGGTGGCGTGGGGGAAGAGTTCGTCGAGGCCGATCTGCTGGCAGCGGCGGTTGGCGATGAAGCGCAGGTATTCCTTGAACTGGCTGGCGTTGAGGCCGAGCACGCCGCGCGGCATGGTGTCTTCGGCGTAGCGGTATTCCAGTTCCACACCTTTCTGGAACAGCGCCTTGAGTTCTTCCTTGAACTCGTTGGTCCACAGGTGCGGGTTTTCCAGCTTGATGGTGTTGATGAGGTCGATGCCGAAGTTGCAGTGCATGGACTCGTCTCTGAGGATGTACTGGTACTGCTCGGCGGCGCCGGTCATCTTGTTCTGGCGGCCCAGGGCGAGGATCTGCACGAAGCCGACGTAGAAGAACAGACCTTCCATGATGCAGGCGAACACGATCAGCGACTTCAGCAACTTTTGATCGGCCTCGGGGGTGCCGGTCTTGAAGTTGGGGTTGGTGAGGGTGTCGATGAAGGGGATGAGGAACTCGTCCTTGTCGCGGATGGACTGCACTTCGTGATAGGCGTTGAAGATCTCGCCTTCGTCGAGGCCCAGGCTTTCCACGATGTACTGGTAGGCGTGGGTGTGGATGGCTTCCTCGAAGGCCTGGCGCAAAAGATATTGCCGGCACTCGGGCGCGGTGATGTGGCGGTAGGTGCCGAGCACGATGTTGTTGGCGGCCAGGGAATCGGCGGTGACGAAGAAGCCGAGGTTGCGCTTGATCAGGCGGCGCTCGTCCTCGGACAGCGCGGTGGGGTCCTTCCACTGCGCGATGTCGCGGCTCATGTTGATTTCCTGCGGCATCCAGTGGTTGGCGCAGCCGGCCAGGTATTTTTCCCAGGCCCACTTGTACTTGAAGGGCACGAGCTGGTTGACGTCGGTGGCGCCGTTGATGACGCGCTTGTCGGCGGCCTGCACTCTCCTGAAATGGGACGCGGGCGCGTCGGCCTGTGCGGTGTTCAGCAGCGAGGCGGGGATGGGCGGGGCGCCAGCGCCGGGACCATTTCCAACGGCGGGCTGCAGGGCAGGGGTGGCGGAGAAGTCGTCTTCAAAGCTCAGCATGTTTGGCTCCTTTTTTCTTTCTTTACACAGAGGGCGCAGAGGTAACAGAGGCGGAATCCCTCTGTGTCTTTACTCTGCTCCCTCCGTGTCCTCTGTGTTCGATTGGTTTTGAGGGGATGCCTTACTGGCAGGCCTCGCACTCTTCGAAGCCGGGGTCGCCGGGGCGCAGGGTGCAGGCCTTGCCGGCGATTTCCGGTTCCGGCAGGTTGGGGGCTGCGCTCACCGCGCCACCACCACCGTGCGCCGACACGGCATTCAACTCGCCGCCGCGGCCGGTGGATTTCTCCGCGCTGGTCGCGCCCAGGGTGCGCAGGTAGTAGGTGGTCTTGAGACCGCGCAGCCAGGCGAGCTTGTAGGTCTCGTCGAGCTTCTTTCCGCTTGCTCCGGCCATGTAGATGTTGAGGCTTTGCGCCTGGTCGATCCACTTCTGGCGGCGCGCGGCGCATTCGACCAGCCACTGCGGCTCGACTTCGAAGGCGGTGGCATACAGCGCGCGCACGTCGGCGGGGATGCGGTCGATTTTCGCCAGCGAGCCGTCGAAGTACTTGATGTCGGCGACCATGACCTCGTCCCACAGGTGGAGCTTTTTCAGGTCGGCCACCAGGTACTTGTTGCTGACGGTGAATTCGCCCGAGAGGTTCGATTTCACGTACATGTTCTGGTAGGTGGGCTCGATGCTGGCACTCACCCCGACAATATTCGCGATGGTGGCGGTGGGGGCGATGGCCAGGCAGTTGGAGTTGCGCATGCCGTAATTTTTAATGCGCTGGCGCAGGCTGTCCCAGTCCAGGGTGGCGGAGGTGTCGCACTCGAGGTAGCCGCCGCGCTGCTCCTGCAACAATTTAATGGAGTCGTGCGGCAGGATGCCCTGGCTCCACAGCGAACCTTCGTAGCTGGAGTAGCGGCCGCGCTCGGCAGCCAGCTCGGTGGAGGCCCAGTAGGCGTAGTAGGCCACGGCTTCCATGGAGCGGTCGGCGAATTCGACGGCGGCGTCGCTGGCGTAGGCGATGCGCAGCTCCTGCAGCGCGTCCTGGAAGCCCATGATGCCCATGCCCACCGGACGGTGCTTGAGGTTGGAATTGCGTGCCTTGCCGACGGCGTAGTAGTTGACGTCGACGACGTTGTCGAGCATCCGCATCGCCGTATGGATGGTGGATTTCAATTTATCCAGATCCAGCACGCCGTTGCGCAGATGGTTGACCAGGTTGACCGAGCCGAGGTTGCACACGGCGATTTCGGTGTCGCTGGTATTCAGCGTGATCTCGGTGCACAGGTTGGAGGAGTGCACCACGCCGACATGCTGCTGCGGGCTCCTGATGTTGCACGGGTCCTTGAAGGTGATCCAGGGGTGCCCGGTCTCGAACAGCATCGACAGCATCTTGCGCCACATGTTGACCGCGGGCATTTTCTTGAAATGCTTGATCTCGCCGCGCGCGGCCTTTTCCTCGTAGCGGGTGTAGGCCTCCTCGAAGGCCTTGCCATATTTATCATGCAGGTCTGGGCAGTCGTTGGGGCTGAACAGGGTCCACTCGCCGTTTTCCATCACCCGCTTCATGAACAGGTCGGGAATCCAGTTCGCGGTGTTCATGTCGTGGGTGCGGCGGCGGTCGTCGCCGGTGTTCTTCCTGAGCTCGAGGAATTCCTCGATGTCGAGGTGCCAGGTCTCGAGGTAGGCGCAGACCGCGCCCTTGCGCTTGCCGCCCTGGTTCACCGCCACGGCGGTGTCGTTGACCACCTTGAGGAAGGGCACGACGCCCTGCGACTTGCCGTTGGTGCCCTTGATGCGCGAGCCCAGCGCGCGGATCGGGGTCCAGTCGTTGCCTAAGCCCCCGGCGTATTTCTGCAGCAGGGCGTTTTCCTTGATGGCCTGGTAGATGCCGTCGAGGTCGTCGGACACGGTGGTGAGGTAGCAGGACGACAACTGGCTGTGCCTGGTTCCCGAATTGAACAGCGTGGGCGTGCTCGACATGAAGTCGAAGTTGGACAGCACGGTGTAGAACTCGATGGCGCGCGCCTCGCGGTCGACTTCGTTCAAGGCGAGGCCCATGGCCACGCGCATGAAGAAGGCCTGCGGCAGCTCGATGCGGCGGTCCTCGATGTGCAGGAAGTAGCGGTCGTACAGGGTCTGCAGGCCGAGGTAGCCGAATTTCAGATCGCGGCTGGCGTCGAGCGCCTGGCCCAGGCGCGCGAGGTCGTACTGGCCGAGACGCTCGTCGAGCAGCTCGGCCTCGATGCCCTTCTTGATGTAGGCGTTGAAGTAGCTGGCGTATTCCTCGGCCATCTGCTCCTGGGAAACACTATGCCCCAGCACTTCGTGGCGGATGGAGTTGAGCAGGAGGCGCGCGGTGACGAAGGTGTAGGCGGGGTCCTGCTCGATGCCGGCGCGGGCGGCGAGGATCAGCGCCTTCTCGACTTCTTCGATGGAGACACCGTCGTAGAGGTCGCGCACCACGGTCTGCAGGATGGGCTCGGCCTTCACTTCGTCGCCGAGGCCGGCGCAGGCGGCGTGGATGGTGGCGGCGAGGCGGGCGAGATCGAGCGGCTTCTTCTGGCCGTCCTCCACCACGTGGATGACCTGCTCGGGCACGCCGGCGGCCTTCTCGGCGGCACGCTGCGCGGCGCGCTCGGCGTTGCGCTTCTCGCGATACAGCACGTAGGCGCGGGCGACTTCATGCTCGCCCGAGCGCATCAGCGCGAGTTCGACCTGGTCCTGCACGTCCTCGATGTGGAAGGTGCCGCCGCCGGGCACGCGGCGGATGAGGGCGGCCACCACCTGCTGCGTGAGCTGCTCCACCAGTTCGCGGATGCGCGCGCTGGCCGCGGCCTGGCCGCCCTGCACCGCGATGAAGGCCTTGGTCATCGCGATGTTGATCTTCGCCGGCTCGAAACCGACCACCGCGCCGTTGCGGCGGATGAGCTTGTAGTCGGCGTAGGGGCTATCGGCGGCGGGAGCCGTGCTGTCGTCAGCGGCGGCGTGGCGAATGGGGGGCTCGGTGGCGGTTTGCAGCATATCCTCTCCTCTCAGGGTACGCCACGGGGGCGGGCGCTATTCAAACTGACGCGCCACCTGGATGGCGGCGCAATGATCCAAAGGCTTTCCAGAGCTTATCCACAGGGTTGTTCACAACATATAGTGGTAACACGGGAAGTTGGATACAAATTCTAGTGGGGGAATGCGGACTGTCAACTGGCCGGAGCAAAAAATTTGATGGGGGCAAAAGCCCTTTGGATGGAGCCCCGTCAAATTGGGGCTTTGCGGGGAGGGGGTGCGTAAAAAATCAGCACCCCCACGTATTTGCTGGCTTTGCGGGGAGAAACCGCCGCACAGGCCAGCAAATACGATTGTTTAAGCAAAACGGGAAACCCTTATTTAGCCCCGGCGGGCGGGGCGGCTTGCGCGGTTTGCTGATTAAGGCGCGGGCAGGGCCCGGCGCCGGCCGGCGGATGGCCGCGATGCCGTCAAGGTTTCCGCTATCATGTACCTAAAATATCCAGCCCAAGCGCGAAGAATGAAGAATACCGCCGTCCTGCTGCTGTCCTGCCCCGACCAGAAAGGTCTGGTCGCGGCCATCGCCAATTTTCTGCTGACCTACAACGCCAACATCCTGCATGCCGACCAGCATCAGGATGCCGAACTCAAGCTGTTCCTGATGCGGGTGGAGTGGGAACTGCACAACTTCACCTTGCCGCTGGAGGACTTCGCCGCCGCCTTCGCCCCCATCGCCAGCAAGCACCAGATGACCTGGCGCCTGGCGGAATCGGCGAAAAAGCCGCGCATGGCGATCTTCGTGTCCAGGTTCGACCATTGCCTGGCCGATCTGCTCTACCGCTACCAGAGCGGCGAGCTGCACTGCGAGATTCCCATCATCCTCAGCAACCACGAGGACACGCGCTGGCTGGCCGATACCTACCGCATTCCCTACCAGTACATCGCGGTGAGCAAGGACGCCAAGGAGGAGGCGGAAAAGACGCAGCAGGCCATCCTGCACCGCGAGCAGGTGGACCTCATCGTGCTGGCGCGCTACATGCAGGTGCTGAGTCCGCGCTTTTTGCACCATTACGAGCATCGCATCATCAACATCCACCACTCCTTCCTGCCCGCCTTCCACGGCGCCCGGCCCTACCACCGCGCCTTCGAGCGCGGCGTCAAGCTGATCGGCGCCACCAGCCATTACGTCACCGAGGTGCTGGACGACGGTCCCATCATCGAGCAGGACGTGTCGCGCATTTCCCACCGCGATTCGCTGGAAGACCTGGTCCAGAAAGGCGCGGATCTGGAAAAGATCGTGCTGTCGCGCGCGGTGAAGTGGCACATCGACAACCGCGTGCTGGTCTACGCCAACAAGACGGTGGTGTTCGACTGACATGGGCGTTGGGGAATTGATCGGCTATCCGGCCGCCATCCTGACCACCGCGGCTTTCGTGCCCCAGGCCTGGAAGTCGTGGCGCACGCGCGACCTGTCGGGCATCTCGCTGCCGATGTATGCGCTGTTCACGCTCGGCGTGGGGCTGTGGCTGGCCTACGGCATCGCCATCGAAAGCTGGCCGGTGATCGCGGCGAACGGCATCACGCTGGCGCTGGCGGGCCTGGTGCTGTGGCTGAAATGGCGCCATAGGTAATCTGGAAAACCGCAGGGTGCCGGCGGCGGGGTAGATGGGCGGCCGGGTTTTGGTCTACGCTGAAGTCACAGCGTCTTGGTTGAATCCGAACCCGAAACCGGCATGACTTCTCCGACCCGGAAGTACCTGACCCAGGCAGCCCATCGAACCCGGATCGTTTTTCGCGTCGTCTTTCCCGATGGGGGCAGCCATCAGGTCAACGAGGGCGAGCCGGCCTTCACTCTTCTTTTCCGCAACCGCCGCGCCGAGCGCCGCATCCTGCTGTTCGGCCATGTCGGCCTGCTGGAGTCCTACTTTTGCGGCGACCTCGACATCGACGGCAGCCTGCAGCTGGCTTTTCGCGCCGGCATGGACATGGGCCTGGACTGCCCGCCATCCGGCCTCTTGAAATTGCGCAACGCCTGGCACGAGTTCCGTTTCGGCAATCGAACGGCCGCGCAGGCCAAGGCCAACGCACGTTTTCATTACGGTCTGGGCGCCGATTTCTACAAGCTTTGGCTGGACTGGCCTTCGATGATGTACACCTGCGCCTACTGGCAGGAGGGCACGCAATCTTTGGAGGAGGCGCAGAAGAACAAGCTGGACCACGTGGCGAAAAAAATCCTCCTCAAGCCGGGCGAGACCTTCGTCGACATCGGCTGCGGCTTCGGCGGCTTCATGTTCCATGCGCTGGCGCACTACGGCGCGCTCGGCACCGGCATCAACACCACGACGGAGCAGGTCGACTGGCTGCGGGGCGAGATTGCCAGCCGCGGGCTGTCGGATGAGCTCAAGGTAATCGAGGCCGACTTCCGCGAGATTCCCGGCCAGTACGACAAGGTGGTGTCGATCGGCGTGCTGGAGCACGCCGGGCGCGACCAGCTCCGCGACGTGGTGCGCGCGCACGCCGATGCGCTCAAGCCCGGCGGCCTGGGCGTGCTGCATTTCATCGGCCACGTTGGCGTATTCGACACCGAGTTCTACATCCGCAAGCACATCTTTCCCGGCGGCTGGATCCCCAGCCTGTCCGAGACCATCGCCGCCATGGACGCCTGCGGCCTGGAGGTGGTCGACGTCGAGAACCTGCGCCGCCATTACGCGCTGACCCTGGACCAATGGGCGAGGCGCTTCGATGCGCGCTGGGCAGCGATCCATGCGCTCGACCCGCAGAAATTCGACGAGCCCTTCCGACGAAAATGGCGCGCCTATCTGTGGTCCTGCGCCGAGATGTTCCGCTCGCCCAGGAGCACCACGCATCTGTTCCAGATCGTGTTCAGCAAGGGCAACATCAATCAGGACAACTATCCCATGAGCCGGGGCTTCCTCTATTCATGAGCCACGCAGAGAAACTCCAGCGCCTCGCCGAACAGATCAGGGCCAACTCGGGCAGCGCGCCGGTGGGCCTGGCCAAGGACACCTCCAACCTGTTCCGCGACCGCAAGGACACGCCCAAGCACAAACTCGACGTGCGCGCCTTCGACGAGGTGCTGGAAATCAATGTCGCCGAGCGCTGGGTGGAGGTGGAGGGCATGACGCCCTATGTGAAGCTGGTCGACGCCATGCTGGAACAGGGCGTGATGCCGGCGGTGGTGCCGCAGCTGAAATCCATCACCATCGGCGGCGCGGCGGCGGGCGTGGGCATCGAGGCGAGCTCGTTCAGGTACGGCCTGGTGCACGAAACCCTGCAGGAAATGGAAATCCTGCTGCCCGACGGCGAGGTGGTGCGGGCGACCCCGGACAACGAGCACCGCGACCTCTTCCACGGCTTTCCCAACTCCTACGGCACGCTCGGCTACGCGCTCAAACTGAAGGCGCTGGCGGTGCCGGTGAAGCCGTATGTCGAGCTGCGCCACACGCGCTTCGCCACGCCGGAAAAATTCTTCGCCGCCCTCCAAGCCGCCTGCGCGGGCGACGCCGACTTCGTCGACGGCGTGGTGTTCGGGCCGAACGAACTGGTGCTGAGCGAGGCGCGCTTCGCGGACGCGGCGCCCTACGCCAGCGACTACACCTACAAGCACATCTACTACCGCAGCCTGCGCGAACGCGACGGCGACTATCTCACCACGCGCGACTACATCTGGCGCTGGGACACCGACTGGTTCTGGTGCTCGAAGAACCTCGGCGCGCAGAATTTTTTCATCCGCCGCCTGCTGGGGCCGTACCGGCTGAACTCGATCTTCTACACCAAGCTGATGCGGCTCAACAGCAAGTGGGGGCTCACCCATCGCCTCGACCAACTGCTGGGCCTGCACCGCGAGTCGGTGATCCAGGATGTGGACATCCCGCTGACGAACGCCGCCGCCTTCCTGGATTTCTTCCAGCGCGAGATCGGCATCCTGCCGATCTGGGTCTGCCCGGTCAGGCCCTACCGCAAGGATGCGCATTTCAGCCTGTTTCCGATGCGGGACGAGCTTTACGTGAATTTCGGCTTCTGGGACGTGGTGCGGCGGCGCCAGGCCTTCGCGCCCGGCCGCCACAACCGGCTGGTGGAAGCCAAGGTCGTGGAGCTCTCCGGCATCAAGTCGCTGTATTCGGATTCCTATTTCGACGAGGAGACGTTCTGGCGTCTCTACGGCGGCGCCTCCTATCTCGCGCTGAAAGGCAAATACGATGCGCGGGGCCGGGCGAAGAACCTCTACCAGAAGTGCGTGCTGCGGCAGTGAAGCCCGCCGCGGCGAGGCTCGCCCCGGCCTGCGCTCACAGATGCTCCTCGATCGGCAGCAGCGTCAGCAGCTCCACCCAGCGGCGTTTCCACCAGCCCGTGCCCGGCTCGGTGTCGGTGACGGTTTCGCCGCCCGGGCTGCGGCTGCGCCACGCGAGGGCGGTGCGCCCGCCGCTTGAGCGCAGCGACAGCAGGTAGCTGGAGTCGAGGTCCATGGCGCGGTCGGCCATTTCGGCGACTTTCTGCGCCGCCGGCCGGCTTTCGATGATGAGCCCCAACTCCGTGTTGAGCCACGCCGAGCGCGGGTCGAAGTTGAAGGAGCCGATGAACACCCGCTCCCGATCGAACACCAGCGACTTGGTGTGCAGGCTGGCGCGCGACGAGCCGCTGCCGATGATGCGCTTCTTCTTGCGGGGCGTGTTGGGGCGCGGCTTGAGTTCGTGCAGCTCCACGCCCATTTCCAGCAGGGCCTTGCGGTATTTGGCGTAGCCGGCGTGCACCACGGGCACGTCGCTGGCGGCGAGCGAGTTGGTGAGCACACGCACCTGCATGCCGCGGGCGCGCATGTAGCCCATCCAGTCCAGCCCCATCCTGCCGGGCACGAAGTAGGGCGAGATCACGATAACTTCCCGTTTCGCGTCCGTGCCCAGGCCGGCCAGATGCCCGACCAGCAGTTCGCTGGCGCGTGCGTTGCCTTCGACTTTTTCCGGCAGATCGGCCACCACCCGCGCGGTGCCGGAGTAGGCGGGCAGTTCCCCGGACAGCAGGCGCTGCTCGAAACGCACGGCTGTGAGCTCGCGCCCGTAATCCGATTGATCGAGCTCGGCCTTCCTGGCCAGCAGCGTGGCTCTCAGCGCGGGCAGGCGGCCGCGCGCATCCTTGTAGCCGGGCAGGGCGCGCGCCGGGATGACCGCGGGGCTGGCCCAGTAGGTGTCGAAGCTGTCGGAGAGTTCGGCCACCACCGGCCCCGAAGCCATCACGTCCAGATCGACGAAGGAAAAGGCCTCGTGTGCGACGAAATACTCGTCGCCGATATTGCGTCCGCCGGTGATGGCGAACTGGTTGTCGGCGGCGAACAGCTTGTTGTGCATGCGCCGGTTGAGCCTGTCGTCGCGCAGGTACTGGCCCAGTTGCAGCAGCGGATTGCCGCCGCGGAAAAAGAAGGGATTGAACAGCCGGATTTCGATGTTGGGGTGCGAGTACAAGGCCATGATGTCGGCCTCGTTCCGGTAGGTGTAGATGTCGTCGAGCAGGACGCGCACGCGCACCCCGCGGTCGGCCGCCCTCAGCAGCGCCTCGGCAAGCAGCGAGCCGGTTTTGTCGCCGTGGAAGATGTAGTACTGCAGATCCAGCGTCTTTTCCGCCTTCTCGGCGAGCCACAGGCGCGCCGCCAGGGCGTCGAGCCCCGAGTCGAGCA
>JANJWO010000005.1 GCA_024709485.1 Hydrogenophilaceae bacterium
GCTGTATTCCGGCGCATCGGCGCCGAGAATCGAGTCGGTCGCCGCCCGCAGGAACGGGCCGACGGTGAGTTCGGGGAAGATGCCGACCAGCACGCACGCCGCCACCAGAAGGCCGCTCGGCAGCAACATCCAGCGCGTGGGGTCATGCGGTTCACGCGGCAGGTCCATGGCCTTCGGGCCAAAGAAGACCTGGTGGATGAAGCGCAGTGAATAGGCAACGCTGAACATGCCCGCGACCGTGGCGGCGAACGGCAGGGCGATGCGCTGCCAGTCCGGACGGTCGAGAAAAACCGTTTCGGCGAAGAACATCTCCTTGGACAGAAAGCCGTTGAGAAGCGGCACACCCGCCATTGCCGCCGCCGCCACCATTGCCAGCATGGCGGTGATCGGCATCGCCGGATACAGCCCGGACAGGCGATGCAGATCGCGCGTACCGGTTTCGTGATCGACGATTCCCGCGGCCATGAACAGCGATGCCTTGAAGGTCGCGTGGTTGAAAATGTGGAACACCGCGGCGACCAGGGCAAGCGGACTGTTCATGCCCAGCAGCAGCGTGATGAGCCCGAGATGACTGATCGTCGAATAGGCCAGCACGCCCTTCATGTCCTGCTGGAAGATCGCGAGATAAGCGCCGATCACCAGCGTGCACAGACCGGCCCCGCCGATGATCCAGAACCAGGCATCGGTGCCGGCGAGCACCGGCCACAGGCGCGCCAAAAGAAACACACCCGCCTTCACCATGGTCGCCGAATGGAGGTAGGCCGACACCGGCGTCGGCGCCGCCATCGCGTGCGGCAGCCAGAAATGGAAGGGAAACTGCGCGCTCTTGGTCAGCGCGCCCAGTGCGATGAGGCCCAGCATCAACGGATACCACGAATGCGCCTGAACCGTGTCACGTGACGCCAGCACGGTATCCAGATCGTAGCCACCCGCCATGTGACCGAGCAGCAGCATCCCGCCGAGCAGGGCGAGGCCGCCGGCACCGGTCACCACCAGCGCCATGCGTGCGCCGCGGCGGGCATCGGCCCGGTGATGCCAATAGGCGATCAGCATGAACGAGGCAAGACTGGTCAATTCCCAGAACATCGCCATCTGGATCAGGTTGCCGGACAGGACAATGCCGAGCATGGCGCCCATGAAGGCGAGAAAGAAAGAGAAAAAACGCGGCACGGGGTCGGCGGGCGACATGTAATAGCGTGCGTACACCACCACCAGGGTGCCCATACCAGTGACCAGCAGGGCGAACAGCCAGGCGAAACCGTCCATGCGCAGATCGAAATTCAGGCCGAGTGCGGGTGCCCACGGGATGGTCATACGCAGCACACCTTCGGCGGCGATCTGCGGGTACAGGCTGGCGACGATCACGGTGGCCGCGAGCGAAGCCGCTCCGGCCAGCCAGGCTTCGGCATTGCGCGCGTTGGACGGCAGGAACGCCGCAAGCAGGCTGCCGACGAAGGGGAGCAGGAGGATGGAGAGCAACGCCATGCCCACATTTTACAGAATGGCATGGAGCGTCGAACCGCGCACGGCATGCGGTTTTGTTCCACCCCGGGCCGGCGCATCGCCCGCAGCCCAGTTTACTGCCGGGTCACGGCCTGCTCGACGCGGTCAACCTCGCCCCCCGCCACCCGTCAACCGGGTTCACACAGTCATCCGGCAACTGAATGTAGAATGCCACGCATGCGCCGGATCACGGCTTTTTCCAGCTCGGCAATACTGAAAACCAGCAGTCCTGCACCGAGCACCTTGAACCACTCCAGCCCCGACAAATCGGTGGAACCAAAGATGGCCTGCATGAGCGGCGTGTGGGTAAAGGCGAGCTGCAGCGGGATGCAGGCGGCAATCGCCAACAACACGTAGGGGTTGCCGGTCAGCCCTTCGCGATTGGCCACCGGCGCGAGAATATAGCGGCTGTTGAGCAGGTAGAACATTTCCGCCACGACCACCGCATTGACCGCCATCGTGCGCGCCGTTTCGACGCTGGTGCCGTGGTGCGTCTCCCACAGAAAGAGGCCGAGCGCGCCGGTCATCATCAGCACCGAGACCATCAGCACGCGCCAGACGAAGAAACCGGACAGCAGGGCTTCGCCGGGCGGCCGCGGCCGCCGCTCCATGATGCCGCGCTCGGCCGGCTCGAAAGCCAGGGCCAGCCCCAGCGTGCTCGAGGTGACCATGTTGATCCACAGCACCTGTGCCGGCGTGAGCGGCAGCGTCAGCTCGAACAGGATCGCCGCGATCACCACCAGCGCCTCGCCGCCGTTGGTCGGCAGCATGAACAGGACGAATTTCTTGAGGTTGTCGTAGACCGCCCGGCCCTCGCGCACGGCGGTGGCGATGGTGGCGAAGTTGTCGTCGGCGAGCACCACGTCGGCCGCCTCCTTGGCCGCTTCGGTCCCCTTCATCCCCATGGCAACGCCGACGTCGGCACGCTTCAGCGCGGGGGCATCGTTCACCCCGTCGCCGGTCATCGCCACCACCTGGCCGTCCTGCTGCAGTGCCTGGACCAGGCGCAGCTTGTGCTCGGGGCTGGCGCGGGCGAAGACGTCGACCTCCATCACCGTGCGGCGCAGATCGGCGTCGTCCATGGTCGCGACTTGCGCGCCGGTTACCGCCGGCTTGCCGACGCCGATGGCGAGCTGGGCGCCGATGGCGCGCGCCGTTTCGGCATGATCGCCGGTGATCATCTTGACCTGGATGCCGGCGCGATGGCACTCGTGTACGGCGCGGACGGCTTCGTCGCGCGGGGGGTCGACTAGGCCGAGCAGCGCGAGCAGCGAGTATCCCGTTTCCACGTCGGCAAAATCGAGCCGGTCGTGCGCCGGCGCGGCGCGCTTGTAAGCCAGGGCGAGGAGGCGCATGCCCTGGGCCGCGGTGGCGGCCCCCATGCGATGCCAGCTATCCGGATCGAGGGGCACGTTCTCGCCATCGGCGTTCATCTGGAAGGTGCACATGTCCATGATACGCTCCGGCGCGCCCTTGACGAAGATCCACGATTCGCCCTCGCTGTCGCGGTGGTGGGTCGCCATGAAGCGATGCTGCGATTCGAACGGAATGGCATCGAGACGCGGCCAGGCCGCATCGACGACGTGCCGCGTGAACCCCGCCTTGCCGCCGAGTACCAGCAGCGCGCCCTCGGTCGGGTCGCCTTCCACCCGCCACAGGCCTTCGTCTTCGCGCAGGCGGGCGTCGTTGCACAGCACGCCGGCGCGGGTCGCCATCGACAGCGCGGGGTAGCGGTCGACGTCGACGATATGGCCGTCGAGGCAGAAATCCCCGTCGGGCCCGTAGCCGACGCCGCCGACCTCGAACACGTGGCCGGCGCAGATGACGCGCTGCGCGGTCATCTCGTTGCGGGTCAGCGT
>JANJWO010000020.1 GCA_024709485.1 Hydrogenophilaceae bacterium
GGCCTGGGCCAAGAACGTGGGCTGGCGCATCGACTACCAGATCGCCACGCCGGGCATCGCGGCGAAAGCGAAATCCGCCTTCGTGTACAAGAACCAGCGCTTCTCCGACCACGCGCCGCTGATCGTGGATTACGATTACACCTTATGAGCGCACGCGCCCACCCCTGGCTTGCCGCCCTCCGGGTCTACCTCCATCCGCGCGTGGCCGGCATGCTGTTCCTGGGCTTTTCCGCCGGGCTGCCCTTGCTGCTGGTGCTGGGCACGCTGTCGTTCTGGCTGTCGGAGGCGGGCATCGACCGCGCCACCATCGGCCACCTGTCCTGGGTGGGGCTGGCCTACGGCTTCAAGTTCCTGTGGTCGCCGCTGGTCGACCGCCTCACCCTGCCCTTCCTCACGCGCACGTTCGGGCGGCGGCGCGCGTGGCTCTTGCTCTCGCAGTTGTGCATCCTGCTGGCGCTGCTGGGCATGGCCAATACCGATCCGGTGCTGAACCTCACCCACATGGTGTTCTTCGCGCTGGCGGTGGCCTTCGCCTCGGCCACCCAGGACATCGCCCTCGACGCCTACCGCATCGAGGCGGTGGAAGTGGAGAAACAGGGCGCGATGGCCGCCACCTATCAGGCCGGCTACCGCATCGCCATGATCACCGCCGGCGCCGGTGCGCTGTGGATCGCGGCGGCCTTCGACCCCTCGGAGGCGACTTACGATTTCCATCCCTGGCAGGTGGCGTACACGGTGATGGCGCTCTTGATGAGCATCGGCCTGCTCACCACGCTCGTCATCCGCGAGCCGGAACATTCCGTCATGCCGCCGCGCATTGCCGAGGAGGGTTTTCTGCGCTGGCTCACCGGCAGCTTCGTGCAGCCCTTCATGGAATTTTTCGCGCGCTTCAAGTGGCAGGCATTGCTGATCCTGGCGCTGATCGCGGTGTACCGCATCTCCGACGTGGTGATGGGGGTGATGAGCAATCCCTTCTACCAGGAAATGGGCTTCACCAAGGACGAAGTGGCCACGGTGTCCAAGGTCTATGGCGTCATCATGACCATCGCCGGCGCCGGCCTGGGCGGCCTGCTCACCCTGCGCATCGGCGTGATGCGCACGCTGATGCTGGGCGCGCTGCTCTCGGCCGCGACCAATCTGCTGTTCGTCTGGCTGGCCGGCATCGGCCACGACGTCGGCGCGCTGGTGTTCACCGTCTCCGCCGACAACCTCTCCGCCGGCATCGCCTCGAGCGCCTTCGTCGCCTATCTCTCCGGCCTCACCAACCAGGCCTACTCGGCCACGCAGTACGCCTTGTTCACCTCGGTCATGCTGCTGTTGCCGAAGTTCATCGCCGGCTTCTCCGGCGAGTTCGTCGACGCCTGGGGCTGGGCCAGCTTCTTCACCGGCACGGCGCTGATCGGCGTGCCGGTTTTGATCCTGGTGTGGCTGGCGGGACGGGGAGCGCTTGCTGCTCCAAACCTCGAACAAGGAGGACAAGGGGACCAGAGGACTTAGGGTTTACGCCTGTCCGCCTGCCCGCTTCGTGAAAAATGATCGAATTCTCGCTGCTCTCCGCCCTGCTCGTCGGCCTCTTCGGCGGGGTGCATTGCGTCGGCATGTGCGGCGGCATCGTGGCGGCGTTTTCCTTCCGCGCCGACGGAGCCAAGCCGCCGTTCCGCCTGCATCTCGGCTACAACCTCGGCCGCGTGCTGTCCTACACGCTGTTCGGCGCGCTGGCCGGCGCCCTGGGCGGCACCCTCAACCTGCTGGAAATCCGCCCGCTGCAGCTCGCGCTGTATGGGCTGGCGCAAGGCGTGATGATCCTGCTCGGGCTGTATCTGGCCGGCTGGAACCGCTGGGTGCTGGTGTTCGAGAAGGCCGGCGGCCTGCTGTGGTCGCGGCTGCAGCCGGCGTTCAGAAAACTGCTGCCGGTAAGAAACCTGCCCGGCGCGCTGCTGGCCGGCATGGTCTGGGGCTGGCTGCCCTGCGGCCTGGTGTATTCGGTGCTGGTCGCGGCGCTGGCCGCCGGCAGCGCGGCCTCGGGCGCGGCGCTGATGCTGGCCTTCGGCCTCGGCACCTTGCCGAATCTGCTGGGCATGGCGCTGTTCGCGCAGCAGCTCCAGCCTTTCATGCAGAAGCCGGCCGTGCGCAGGCTGGCCGGCCTGCTGGTGTCGGGATTCGGAGTCTGGGGCCTGATCAGGCTGCTGGTCTGATCACCCCAGTGCAGGAACAGGGCGGTTACGGATAAAACTTCTGGGTGAACGTCACTTCGTGCGCGGGCTCGCCGCCGGCTTCGACCTTGACGGTGAAGCGCAGCGTGTTCGGCGGCACGACGCGGAATTCTCCCAGATAGTAGATGGCGCTGCCTTCCTTGATTTCGCGCATGTCGACATTGCCCAGCTGATTGCTGAGATTGACCAGATAGGCCGTGAGCTTGGCGGGTATCGGCTGCGCCACGCCCATGGCGTTCTTCTTCAGCACCGAGATCGTCAGGATGCCGCGCGTCTGGCTGCGGTCGATCCGGTATGCCTTGGCCACCTCGGGCAGCAGGTCGGAGGTCAGCATGGCGTTGTAATGCACTTCGAGAGTGCCGAATTTTTCCGCCTGTTCGGCGTGAACGACGGGCGCGAACAGGATAGGTAACAGCGCGAGCCAGCGTAACATGATGCTTCCTCCTTAAAGTTGTATTTCAGCCAATATAGCCAATCAGGGCTTGTTCGCCAGTGCTTTCAGCCAGTCGGCGATTGCGTCGAGCGTGAGCGTGGCCGCGCGGTCGAAGGCCTGGTGCGCGCCTGCGGCGTCGTAGCTTGGCACGGCGACGGATTGCACGAAGGTCTTCCTGGCCAGCAGCGCGCGGCTGCCCAGATCGACCACCTCGGCGCGCAGCTCCATCCGCACCACGCCGGGGCGCTCTGCGGCGTCATGATGAAGATCGAGGATGTCGGTGGTCAGCAGCCAGTTGCCGCGCACATTGCCGCCGGTTTGCGCGACCGTGGCGAAAATTTTTTCGCGTTCGAGGCGCGTGAGCAGGAGATCGCCGAAACGCTTGCCGGCGCGCTCGCTCCAGCGCGCGTACTGATAATAGCCGCGCGTGCCGGGTGTGCCGCTGAACGCCATGCCGTCGGTGTCGTAGAACGCGCCGGCCGTGGTGTCGGCCAGCAGCAGGGTGCGCGCGGAGGGCGCCGCCGGCGGCGCGTCGCGGCCGCCATCCTGCATGACGTAATAGACGATTTCCCGCGTCTTGCCCGCGCCCGCCAAATCCAGGTTGACGCAGCCCGGCAAGGCCAGCGCCAGGAGCAGCCAGGCGAATTTCCACGCTTGCATGATCATTTTTCCCCCGGCCCGGCCTGCGGCTTGCCGGGCCCCAGCAGCAGCGCTTTCGGATTGGACAGTTTCTGCCCGGCCACCGTCACCGCATCCGCGGCGGTGCGCACGTCGCGGCTCATGGCGCCAAGCTCCAGCGTGCCGGCATCGGACAGCGCCTGCAGTTTCTCGGAAAGGGCCCGGCTCTCCTGCTGCAGGCTTTCCAGGGTGCGCGCCGCCTCCTGCAGCGCGGTCTGCGCATTCTCGCCGACGCTGGCGATGCTGCCTTCGGCGCGGGTCGCGGCCTGGGTGATGCTGGCGCCGGCGAAGCGGAATTCGTCCGCGGCGTCGCGGATGCCCTGCACCGCCGCCTCCAGCGACTGCCTGCTGCCGACCAGGTGCTCGGAAATCTTCTCCAGGTTGGCGAGCGTGGCGGAGAATTTGGCGCGGTTCTGGTCCGACAGCAGATCGTTCATCTTGGCCAGCACCTGGGCGCCGTTTTCGGCCATTCGCGTTACCGCCGAAGCCACCTTGTCCAGTTCGGAGCTGCCCTCGGCGATGACGGGATGATCCTCGCCCTTGGGGGTTTCGGTGAGCAGCGGGGCGTGGTCGGAGGGATTGGCGATCTCGATCGTCGCCAGCCCGGTCACGACATTGCGCTTGACGTAGGCTTCCGCGCCCTGGCGCACCGGCGCATTCTCCGAGACCTTGATCAGCACCTTCACGGCCTCTGTGGGCTCGGACACGAAGTCGAACTCCGAGACCGTGCCCACCCGGATGCCGCGCATCTTCACGGCGCTGTCCACGTCCAGCCCGTCCATGGACTGGCTGCGGAAGTAGACCGTGTAATAACGGTAGGCGATGGCGTCGGCCCGGCCGGCGATCCACAGCGTCGCCAGCACCAGCAGGGCGGCGGCTCCGAGCACGGCCGCGCCCACCAGCGTGTAGCGGGCGTCAGCTTCCATCAGGCGCGCTCCTTGGGCGCGTGGAGAAATACTCCTGCAGCCATGCGTCATCCACCTTTTTCAGTTCCT
Source organism: Hydrogenophilaceae bacterium (assembly GCA_024709485.1). Classification (GTDB taxonomy): domain Bacteria; phylum Pseudomonadota; class Gammaproteobacteria; order Burkholderiales; family Thiobacillaceae; genus UBA6918. The sequence goes on from JANJWO010000020.1 coordinate 4,320, forward strand.
CGACCGTGCCCTGCCCGAGCACCTTGCCGCGCGCGAGCACGATGATGCGGTCGACCATGGCGAGCAGTGTATCCAAGTCGTGCGTAACCAGAAAGACCGTGAGCCCGAGGCTGTCCGACAGCAGCCGGATGAGGCGGTCGAAGGCGCGCGCCGAGATGGGATCGAGGCCGGAGGTCGGCTCGTCCAGGAACAGGAGCTCGGGGTCCAGCGCCAGCGCGCGCGCCAGCGCGGCGCGCTTGCGCATGCCGCCGGAAAGCTCGCTCGGCATTTTCGCGCTGGCGGAGGCCGGCAGCCCCGCCAGGGCGATCTTGAGGCGGGCCAGCTCCAGGCAGTCCTTCGGCGGCAGCGCGGTGTGCTCGCGCAGGGGCGCCGCCACGTTCTGCTCCACCGACAGCGAGGAGAACAGCGCGCCGTCCTGGAACAGCACGCCGAAGCGGCGGCGCAGCGCCATCAGCTCGGTCTCGCCCGCCTTCCAGACATCCTCGCCGAACAGCCTGATGCTGCCCGCCTGCGGCCGGATCAGGCCGATGATCTCCTTGAGCAGCACCGACTTGCCGGTGCCGCTGCCGCCGATCAGCGCCGTCACCTCGCCGCGCATGACGGAAAGGCTCACGCCGTCGTGGATCAGCGTGCCGCCCAGGCGGGTGACGACATCCCTGACCTCGATGACCGGTTCGCGCATCAGATCCCCAGTTCCACGAAGATGATGGCGAAGATGGCATCGAGCACGATGATGGCGACAATGCTCTGCACCACGGTGGAGGTGGTGTTGAGGCCGACGCTGCGCGCGTCGCGCGCGACCGACAGCCCCATGCGGCAGGCGATCAGCCCGATGAACACCGCGAACACCGGCGACTTGCCGATGCCGACCAGAAAGGTCGGCATTTTCAGCACCATGTCGAGACGATCCCAGTACTGGCTGAATTCCAGCCCGAGCTGCGCCTTGGCCACCAGCATGCCGCCCAGCAGCCCGGCGATGTCGCCCAGGAACACCAGCAGCGGCAGCGCCAGGAGCAGGGCCAGGATGCGCGGCAGCACCAGCACCGCGTACGGCGACAGCCCCAGCACGGCAAGCGCGTCGATCTCCTCGTTGACCTTCATGGTGCCAAGCTGCGCGGTGATGGCCGCGCCGGAGCGGCCCGCGACCAGAATCGCCACGATCACCGGCGACAGTTCGCGCAGCACCGCCGCCGCCACACCGTCGACCACGTAGATGTTGGCGCCGAACTTCTGCGCCTGCACGCCCATCAGATAGGCGAACACCAGCCCCATGAGAAAAATCATCGCCAGGGAGATGGGGATGGCGTAAACGAAGATCTCCTCCAGTTGCGCGACGAATTCGCGGTGGCGGAAGCCGCCGGGGCTGCGCACCAGGCGCAGGTATTCGGCAGCCAGCCTGCCGACGAAGTTGGTGAATCCCGCAACGTGGCGGCCAGCTGCGACCGCGCCCAGGCCCAGGTGATGGAGCAGCCCGCGCGGCGCGTGCGGCGCTGCCTGCGCGGCGGGCAGATTTGCCGCCACCAGGCGCCACACCTGCAGGAGCGGCGGCGCAAAACCGCGGGGTTCGAGCCGGGCGAGATCGGCCGACGCCGCGCGCAGGCCGTCCAGCAACTTGTAGGCGCCGCTCGGGTCGAGCGCGTCGATGGCGGAGCCGTCCAGGACGATCTTCGCGCCCGCGGGCAGCGCCGGCACGGGCGGAAATTCGCCGATCCGGGCAAGGATCCAGGCGCCGGCGGGCTGAATCACCGTGGCCCCTTCCTCCTGCCGGATCCGCAAGCCGGGTTCAGCCATTGTCGCGGTAGATTCCCAGCGGATTTTCGGGGTCGATGCCGTCCATGAAGGGGCGCCGGCGCTCGCTGTGCGTCACCTGGTACACGCAGCCGATCCAGTTGCCGACCACGGCCTCCGCGGTGTCGTGCCAGGTGTTATCGAGGTGCGGCAGCAACAGCGGCTCGGGGAATTCCGGCTTGCCGCCGGCGGCCGTTCTGACCGCATGCTCGTCGAGCAGCGCGCGCGCAAAATCGTCGAAGTAGTTTTCCGGGAAGGGCGGCCGCTGCGGCAGCCTGCCCTGCGCCGCCAACAGCGCGTCGCGCTTGTATTCCTTGAGCAGCGACACCGTGTCGTACTCGGGATGGCCCTGAAAGAACACGGTGCGCAGCCCGTCCCGGGAAACCGCGAGATGCACCCCGGCGCTGTCGCTCTCGGCCAGCACATGCAGGCCGGCCGCCTCGAACTGGGCGCGCGAGATGTCGTTCCAGCGCGAATGCGGCACATCGAAGCGCGTGTTCACGTCCGCCACCAGCGGATGGCGCGGCGCGGTGACGCGGTGCTCGAACACGCCCCAGACCTTTTTCGGCTGCTTCACGCGCTTCTGGCCGTGGCGGAACTGCATCACGGCATGGGTCGCAAGGCAGGAGCATAGCGTCGAGGTGACGTTGTCCCAGGCCCAGTCGAGCACCTCGATGAGCGGCTCCCAGAACGGCTCCTCGGAAAGATCGGCGTGGGTGACGTTGGCGCCGGTGATGATGAGCGCGTCCAGCCCCTGCTCGCGGATGGCGTCGAAGCTTTCGTAATAGCGGTCGATGTGCGCCTGACCCGCCTCGCCGCGCGGCAGGGACGGGATGGTGAAGGGATGCACGTAGAACTGGGCGATGGGGTTGCTCTCGCCCACCAGCCGGAAGAACTGGCGCTCGGTCGCCTCCAGCGCGGCGTCGGGCATCATGTTCAGCAGCCCGACATGCAGTTCGCGGATGACCTGATTGGCCGCGCGCTCGCGCGAGAGCACCGTCACTCGCTCCTTGCGCAGGCGCTCGAACGTGGGCAGGGCGTTGTGCGCGACCAGTGGCATCAGCGATCCCCCTTGCGGGCGATGGCGGACTCCACCAGGGCGAGGAAATCCACCTCGTCGCGGACCTGCGAAACCTCCAGCGAGGTCACGGTGTAGCCGTGCGGGCCCGCGATCGCCTCGTAGCGCGGCAGGCGCGAGTGGAACAGGCGCGGGAACACCCAGCGCGTGAAGTCGTCGGGCTCGACCTGCGCCACGTAGTCGAGGCCTTTTTCCTGCAGATAAGCCGGCAGCTGCTCGGCCAGGAACGCGGGCCGGTAATACAGCGGCTTGGGATCGGACTGCGCGCGGCGGATGAGGGTGTCCTCCTCCTCGCGCGTGGTGGTCTGGATGTAGAGGATCAGGGTGTGCTCGGCCAGGAGCTCGATCACGCCCGGCGCGTCCAGTTCGCACAGGCTGCCGCCGACGTCGTTGACGAAGTGCGGGTAGCCGTAGATTTCCTGGCCCTTGCGGATGAATTCGGGCACGTCCTTCATGGCGGCGATTTCCGCCTCGCGGTACATGGCCTGGCGGCGCGTGAACTCCTCCAGCGACAGTCCGCCCCATTCCGGGCCGCCGAGCTTGCCGACGAAGGCCAGCACCGGGCCGAGGTCGTGGATCTTGATGTTGTTCTTGATGTCGATCCAGTCGCGGCGCAGCAGCTCGCGCAAAAACGGCACCTGCATCGCCTGCTGCTTGATGATGTCGAGGATGGGCTCGTCCAGGTAGCGCGTGCCGATGCGGTAGTCGCCGGAAAAATGGAACCAGTCGTGGGCGCGCAGCAGGGTCGAGATGTGGGTCTTGCCCACCCCCGACATGCCGAGCAGGGTGATGCGCTTGTTCTTCCAGTCGCGAAAGGATTGGGGCGTGAATTTCATGTTTTTTATGGTCCGATTCAGACCGCAAGCGTAACCAAATACCGGGCGGCGGACAATAAAAAAGGGCGCCCGCAGGCGCCCAAAGTCACGGAAAACCAAGCAGCTGCTTACATGTTGTAGGCGCGTTCGCCGTGGCTGGCGGTATCGAGCCCTTCGCGCTCCTGTTCTTCGCTGACGCGCAAGCCCATGGTCATGTCGATCAGCTTGAAGGCGACGAAGCTCACCACGCCCGACCAGACGATGGTGATCAGCACGCCGCCGGCCTGGGTCAGCACCTGTCCGCCCATGGCGTAGCCGTTGACGCCGACGCCGCCCAGGGACGGGGACACCAGGATGCCGGTGCCGATGGCGCCGAGGATGCCGCCGATGCCGTGGATGCCGAACACGTCGAGGCTGTCATCGTAGCCGAGCAGCTTCTTCAGGCCGGTGACGCCCCACAGGCAGACCACGCCGGCGACCGCGCCCAGCGCGATGCCGCCCATCGGTCCGACCAGGCCGGCCGCCGGGGTGATCGCCACCAGGCCGGCGACGACGCCGGAGGCCACGCCCAGCATGGAGGGTTTGCCGCGCAGCATCCACTCGGCAAACATCCAGGCCAGTCCCGCCGCGGCGGTGGCAAGGATAGTGTTGATGAAGGCGAGCGCCGCGCCGCCGCTGGCCTCGAGGTTGGAGCCGGCGTTGAAGCCGAACCAGCCCACCCACAAGAGCGAGGCGCCGATCATGGTCAGCGGCAGGCTGTGCGGCGGCATGGCGTCGCGGCCGTAGCCGACGCGCTTGCCGAGCACGATGGCGCCGACCAGCGCGGCGATGCCGGCGTTGATGTGCACCACGGTGCCGCCCGCGAAGTCGAGCGCGCCCTTCTCGAACAGGTCGCCGCCGGCGGCCCACACCATGTGCGCGATCGGCAGGTAGGAGAAGCTGAACCACAGCACCGAAAACACCAGCAGCGCGGAGAACTTCACCCGCTCGGCCAGCCCGCCGACGATCAGCGCCACGGTGATGGCGGCGAAGGTCAGCTGGAAGGCGACGAAGACGAACTCGGGAATGACGACGCCGGCGGTGAAAGTGGCGGCCGTGCTGGCGGGCCCGATGCCGGCGAGGAACGACTTCGAGAAGTCGCCGATCGCCCAGTTCACGCCGCCGCCGTTGCCGAAGGCCAGCGAGTAGCCGTACACCGCCCACAGGATCGAGATCAGGCAGAAAATCGCCACGACCTGGGTCAGCACCGACAGCATGTTCTTGGCGCGCACCAGGCCGCCATAGAACAGGGCCACGCCCGGAATGATCATCAGGATGACCAGCAGGGTCGAGACCATCATCCAGGCGGTATCGCCCTTGTCGGGAACGGGCGCGGCGGCAGGCGCGGCTTCAGCCGCTGCCGCGATCGGCGCGGCCTGCGCCACCGCCCCGACGGCCGCCTCTTCCGCAACGGGGACAGTCGCCGGTGCTTCCGCCCACGCGGATGCTGCGAGCCCCAGGCTCAAGATCAAACCCAAACTTGCCAGCCATTTGTTCATTTGCCTTCTCCTTAGAGCGCGTCCGGGCCGCTCTCGCCGGTGCGGATGCGGACCACTTGCTGCAGATCGAACACGAAGATCTTGCCGTCGCCGATGCGGCCGGTGCCGGCGGCTTTGGAAATGGCCTCGACCACGCGCTCGAGCTGGTCGTCCTGAATGCCGACGTCGAGCCGGATCTTGGGCAGGAAATCGACCACATACTCCGCGCCGCGATACAGCTCGGTATGGCCTTTCTGCCGCCCAAACCCCTTTACCTCGGTCACCGTCAGCCCGCTCACGCCGATGGCGGCCAGGGCCTCGCGCACCTCGTCAAGCTTGAAAGGCTTGATGATCGCCGTCAAAAATTTCATGTCGTTCCCTTATTCAAAGACAAGAAGATGAAAATGGAACGGCCGCGAAGCGCCGCTCCCCGGTTGCGCGCTCAGAACGTCTTGCCGATCGAGACGACCACGCGATCGTCGGCGTAGTCGCCATACAGGTCCGCGCCGTCGCCATCCGTGGCCACGTAGGCGACGCCGAAGTTGAAGCCGCCGAATTCCTTGCTCAGGCTCACCTTGTAGTCGGCGTAGTCGTCCTGGGCGCCCTGGCCCGCGGTATAGCCGTAGTGCAGGCCGAGCATGACCTTGGCCGGCAGTTCGTAGTTGAAGCTGGCATCCCAGTAGACGGTGCCGTCGGAGTCGGTCGCGCCGAAATAGTCATCGATGCTGTAGGACGCCTTCAGGCCGAACCCCTTCCAGGTGACGCCGGCGTAGGCTTCCAGGGTGTCGATGTCGAGTCCGGAATGCTGGCCGGGGTAGTAGTACTGCAGCAGGCCGGTGTTGAAGCCGAGGTCGCCCGCGCTGCCGGCATAGCCGCCGTAGAAGTCCATTTCCAGGTTGGCGCCGTTGAGGAATTTCTCGGTCACGTTCGAGGCCCAGGTGCCAAGATAGAAGCCGCTGGCATGGGCGTAATCGAAGCCGCCCTGGATCGCCGGGTTTTCATCGGTCTGCGACACGCCGCGAAAGGCATAGTCGGATACCAGGCCGACGTTGCCGGTGAAGGTGTGCGGGCTGTCAGCCGCCTGCGCCAGCAGCGGCGTCCCCAGCGCCGCCATCACCAGAAGGGAAATGGATTGCAGTTTCACGTGCCAGTCCTTTCGGAATCGTTGTCTAAAGAATGCGCTTGCCGCACAACACCTCTAGCCCATGTCTAGCACATGCCATGCCAGCCAAAATAATCCTGCGGAAACATGCGCTTACATTGCGTCCCGCAGCGCGGGATGCGAGCGTCCGCACTGATCTGGGGTCTGTTTTTCGCAACAGTGCCCAGCATTGGTGCAGCGGCGGCCTGCCGCTATCCGCGCGCCGCCTCTGCTACACTTTCCGCAGCCCAACCTCCTGACGGATTCTTATGAGCACTCCCGCCTTCAACCTGGATCAGCTTGCGCAAAAGCTCGGAGAAGTTTTCCGGCAATCGCCCGCGCGCGACATCGAGCAGAACCTCAAGGCCGGCCTTTCCGGCTGGCTTGCCAAGCTGGATCTGGTGACGCGCGAGGAATTCGACGTGCAGTCCGAATTGCTGTCGCGCACCCGCGAAAAACTCACGCAACTGGAAGCGCGCTTGAAGGAGCTGGAAGCGCGCCATCAGCCGGACAAGGACTAATTGGCCGTAGCCGTCCTGATCAGCCGCGCGCTGGACGGGCTGGCCGCGCCGGAAGTGCATGTCGAGGCACACCTGGCGAACGGCCTGCCCGCCTTCACCCTGGTCGGCCTGCCGGAAACCGAAGTCAAGGAGGCGCGCGACCGCGTGCGCGCCGCGATCCAGAACACGGGATTTGAATTCCCCGCGCGGCGCATCACCGTCAATCTCGCGCCCGCCGACCTGCCCAAGGAATCCGGGCGCTTCGACCTGCCCATCGCGCTCGCCATCCTCGCCGCTTCCGGCCAGCTTCCGCCCGAGCGCCTGCGCCATTTCGAATATGCCGGCGAGCTGGCGCTGACCGGGGAGCTGCGCCCGATCCGCGGCGCGCTGGCGATGACCCTGGCCTCGAGAAACCACGGCCGCACCCTGCTGCTCCCGGCAGCCTCCGCCCAGGAGGCTGCCCTGGTGGAAGGCGCCGAGGTGCTGGCGGCGGCTTCGCTCGCCCAGGTCTGCGCGCATCTTGCCGGCCGCGACAGCCTGCCCCCGCCACAGCCGGCGGGCCACGCCCCGCGCCCTGCCCCTCCCGATCTTGCGGACGTGAAGGGGCAGGCCGCCGCCAAGCGCGCGCTGGAAGTGGCCGCGGCCGGCGCCCATTCGGTGCTGATGTCCGGCCCGCCGGGCACGGGAAAATCGCTGCTGGCCGCCTGCTTTCCCGGCATCCTGCCGCCCATGTCGGAAGAAGAAGCGCTGGCTTCCGCCGCCGTCGCTTCGCTCAACGGCGGCTTCCGGCTCGAAAGCTGGCGCCAGCGCCCTTTCCGCGCCCCGCACCACACGGCGTCGGCCGTGGCGCTGGTCGGCGGCGGCGGCAATCCGCGCCCCGGCGAAATCTCGCTCGCCCACCATGGCGTGCTGTTCCTCGACGAGCTGCCCGAATTCGACCGCAAAGTGCTCGAGGTTTTGCGCGAACCGCTGGAAAGCGGGCACATCACCATCTCGCGCGCCGCGCGCCAGGCCGAATTCCCCGCGCGCTTCCAGCTCGTTGCCGCCATGAACCCCTGCCCCTGCGGTTACCTTGGCCATCACAACGGCAAGTGCCGCTGCACGCCGGAGCAGATCGCGCGCTATCGCGGGAAAATCTCCGGCCCGCTGCTCGACCGCATCGACATCCAGATCGAGGTGGCGGCGCTACCGGAAAACGAACTCCTGGCCAAAACCGCGGCCGAGCCCAGCGCGGCGGTGCGCGAACGGGTGAGCCGCGCGCGCGACCGGCAATTGGCGCGGCAAGGCAAGGCGAACGCGGCGCTGGCGCCAAAGGAAATCGAACAGCATTGCCGGCTGGACCGCGCAGGCGAGGCCTTGGTCAGGCAGGCCATTGCGCGGCTCAATCTGTCCGCGCGCGCCTACCATCGCATCCTCAAGCTGGCGCTCACCCTTGCCGACCTGGCGGGCGCGGAACGCATCGAATCGAGCCAGCTGGCGGAGGCCATTCAATATCGCAGGGCATTCAACCAATGACGGACCGGCTCGCCAACGCCCTCGCCGGCTGGCAGGAAGAGAAGCGCTCGGCTTATCTGTATCGCGCCGTGGCCGCAGCCGAAACCGGCACTCCCAGGCAGTCCTTGTTCGACGAGCTGGCGAGGGCGGCGGAAGCGCAAGCGGGCATCTGGGCCGGCGTGATCGAGGCGGAAGGCGGGCGGGTGCCGCGCCGTTTCAGGCCCGGCTTGCGCGCCGGCCTGGTTGCCGGGCTCACGCGGCATTTCAGCCCGCGCTCGCTGCGCCCCCTCCTCAGCGCCATGAAGGTGCGCGGCATGTCCTTGTACAGCGCGCCCATGCCGCACCGCATGCCGCTGAAGGTCGAGGAAGTCGGCCGCCGCCATCAAGGCTCGGGCGCGGGCAACACCTTGCGCGCGGCCGTGTTCGGGGTGAACGACGGGCTGGTGTCCAATGCCGCGCTCATCCTCGGCGTGGCCGGCGCGACGGCGGACAACGCCGTCGTCCTGCTGACCGGCAGCGCCGGGCTGCTGGCCGGCGCCCTGTCGATGGCCGCGGGGGAATACATTTCCGTGCGCTCGCAGCGCGAAATGTTCGAATACCAGATCGGCCTCGAACGCGAGGAGCTTGAGCAATACCCCGCCGAGGAGGCCGCCGAACTCGCCTTGATCTATGCCGCCAAGGGCATTCCCAAAGACGAGGCGGAAAGTCTCTCCCGGCGCCTGTTCGCCGACCCGGAACGCGCGCTCGACACGCTGGCGCGCGAAGAACTGGGGCTCAACCCGGACGAGCTGGGCGCGCCCGGCAAGGCCGCGATCGCGTCTTTCCTGGCTTTTGCCGCCGGCGCCATCATCCCGCTGTTTCCGTTTGTCCTGCCCCTCGGCGGCAAGCCGCTCGCGGTCAGCATCGCGTTGACCTGCATTGCATTGTTCAGCGTGGGCGCGACACTGAGCCTGTTCATCGGGCGCCGCGCCATCCGCGGGGGCCTGCGCATGCTGGCCATCGGCAGCGCCGCCGGCGCGGCCACCTACTTCATCGGCAATGCGCTGGGCGTGGCGCTGGGCTGAGCGCCGGGCGCCAAGGGCCTAACGCCGCTTCGGCGATTGCGCGCCGGCGACCCGCCCTTCCATTTCGTCGTACATGGCGAGCACGGCCTGGCGTTCGCGCTCGGCCTGCTCCGCGCGTTGCAGCGCCTCGTGTCTGGCTTTCTCCTGCGCGAGCTTGAGTTCGCGGGCCTTTTGCGCATTTCCCTTCTGCGCCGCCGCCAGCGCCAGGGCATCCTTCCTGTCCTGCTCGGCGCGCTCGGCCGCCTCGCGGCTGCGCGCCTCGGCCTGCTGCTGCTGAATGCGTCCGCGCTCGGCGCGCACGCGCTGCAGTTCGGCGCGGAATTCTTCGGCGTTGCGCTTCACCCGCTCGCCCGCCGCCGCCATCGCCTTCATGTCTTCTTCCACCCCGGCCCACGCCGGCGCCTGGGCCGCGCACAGCAGCCCCACGGCTGCAACCAATGCTACGTCGCGAAAACACATGTCACTCTCCTGGCTAACGATTTGCCTCCAGTGACTGCTTTTTATTGTCCTTGTGTAGTGTCCGGGCATGCTTTTATTCGGCCATGAACCGATAGTCAGCGCACACTCCGGGTTCGCTTACGGCCAGTTGGGCGCAAACTTTAATCGGCTAGGGCATTCCAGCGCGGGCTGGAGGGCGCGGGCTTGGGCAAGCGCGCCGGCGGCATGGCCGGCACAAGGTTGCCGCCGCCCCAGCGAGGGGCGGCAGTTTTGCTGGCGACAGGTCAACGAGGTTTCCGCGGCGCGGGCCGCAGGCTTACTCCATGCCTCGCGGGCCGTTTTGCGCCTTCATTTCCTGCATGGCCTTGACCGCGCGCTCCTGCGCGGACAACTCCTGTTGCTCGGCCATCCGGGCGCTCGGCGCCGTGGCATTGGCATCTTCATAGCCCACCGAGGCGCCCTTGGCTTTCATCGCCATGAGGGCCGCCTGCGCGCGCGCCATGCGCTCCTCCCTCTCCTGCTGCGCGGTCAGCGCCGCCTGGCGCTTGCGCTCGGCTTCCGTCGCGCGTGCCGCGGCTTCCTTGCGCGCCCTTTCCTGGGCCGCCATCAAGGCCTGGCGCTCTTTTTCCTGCTTGGCCGCCGCCAGCGCAGCGGTGTCGCGCTTCGCCTGCTCGCGCGCCTCATCGGCCTCGCGCTTGCGATCCGCATCCTGTTGCGCGCGCATGCGTTTTTGCTCCTCCTGCAGGCGCTTGCGCTCCTCGCGTATGCGCTGAAGCTCGGCGCGGAAATCGTCCGCGCTCTGCTTTATGCGCTCGGCGGCGGCTTCCATCGCCTTCATATCTTCTTCTTCGCCGGCCAGGGCTGCCGTGGGGCCGGCAAACGCCAAACCCGCCGACAGACACAGCGCGAGATATTTGATGTTCATGCGTACTCTCCTGATAACCGCCTCTGCGCGGGCGGAAATGCCCGAACCGCGCCATCGATGGCTCATCGCAACCTGCAGGCCGCAGGCAAACAAGGCGCGCTTACGGCTCATAACGGCCATACCAGGACAATCTTTATCGACACGCCTCGCGCGCAGGCATGAATCGCGGGCACGGCCTGGCTGCGAAACGCGCACCGCCGGATAAGCGGCAGCAGGCGGCGCGGACCCTTATAATAGATGCCCTGATCCCATTACTCCGCAGCCATGTCCCGCTCCGCCCTGCTAAAAGACGTCATTTCCCGCCGCATCCTGATCCTGGACGGCGCCATGGGTACGATGATCCAGAACTACCAGCTCAGCGACGCCGATTATCGCGGCGAGCGCTTCGCGGACTGGCCGCACGACGTCAAGGGCAACAACGACCTGCTCTCGCTGACCAAGCCGGAACTGATCCGCGAAATCCACGAGAAGTATCTCGCCGCGGGCGCCGACCTCATCGAAACCAACACCTTCAACGCCCAGCGCATCTCCCTGGCCGACTACCGCATGGGCGAGCTGACTCGTGAAATCAATCTGGCTTCCGCCAGATTGGCCCGCGAAGCTGCAGAAAAATATTCCACCCCGGAGAAGCCGCGCTTCGTGGTCGGCATCCTCGGCCCCACGTCGAAGACCGCCAGCATCTCGCCCGAGGTCAACGACCCGGGCGCGCGCAACGTCAGCTTCGACGAACTGGTCGCGGCCTACGGCGAGCAGATCGACGCGCTCATGGAAGGCGGCGTCGACATCCTGATGGTGGAAACCATTTTCGATACGCTCAACGCCAAGGCCGCGCTGTTCTCCATCGAGCAGTATTTCGACGGCCGCGCCGACAAGCCGCCGATCATGATCTCGGGCACCATCACCGACGCCTCCGGGCGCACGCTCTCGGGCCAGACCACCGAGGCGTTCTGGAATTCGGTCAAGCACGTGAAGCCCTTCTCGATCGGCCTCAACTGCGCGCTCGGCCCCAAGCAGATGCGCGCCTTCGTCGCCGAACTGTCGCGGGTGGCGAACTGCTTCGTCTCGACCCACCCCAACGCCGGCCTGCCCAACGCCTTCGGCAAGTACGACGAGACCCCGCAGCAGATGGCCGAGGCCGTGCGCGAATGGGGCCAGTCGGGCTTCCTCAACATCCTCGGCGGCTGCTGCGGCACCACGCCGCCGCACATCCAGGCCATGGCCCACGCGGTGGCCGACCTGGCGCCGCGCCAGGTGCCGACAATCGAGCCCTGCCTCAGGCTGTCCGGCCTGGAGCCCCTGAACGTCTGCCCCGGCAGCCTGTTCGTCAACGTCGGCGAGCGCACCAACGTCACCGGCTCGCGCGCCTTCGCGCGCATGATCCTGGAGGGCCGCTACGACGACGCGCTTTCGGTGGCGCGCCAGCAGGTGGAGAACGGCGCCCAGGTCATCGACGTCAACATGGACGAGGGCATGCTCGACGCCCAGGCGGCGATGGAGCGCTTCCTCAAGCTCGTCGCCTCGGAGCCGGACATCGCGCGCGTGCCCATCATGATCGACTCCTCCAAGTGGGAGGCGATCGAAGCCGGCTTGAAATGCGTGCAGGGCAAGTCCATCGTCAACTCCATCTCCATGAAGGAGGGCGTCGACAAGTTCAAGCAGGAGGCGAAACTCGCCCTGCGCTACGGCGCGGCCGTGGTGGTGATGGCCTTCGACGAGCAGGGCCAGGCCGACAATTACCGGCGGATGATCGAGGTCTGCGCGCGCGCCTATGAAATTTTGGTGAACGAAGTCGGCTTCCCGCCTGAAGACATCATCTTCGACCCCAACATCTTCCCCATCGCCACCGGCATCGAGGAGCACGCCAATTACGCGGTGGACTTCATCGAGGCCGCACGCTGGATCAAGCAGAACCTGCCGCACGCGAAAGTTTCCGGCGGCGTATCCAACGTATCCTTCTCCTTCCGCGGCAACGAGCCGGTGCGCGAGGCGATCCACACCGTGTTCCTCTACCACGCCATCCAGGCCGGCATGGACATGGGCATCGTCAACGCCGGCATGCTCGGCGTGTACGACGAGCTCAATCCCGAGCTGCGCGAGCTGGTCGAGGACGTGGTGCTGAACCGCCGCCGCGACGCCGGCGACCGCCTGGTGGAAGCCGCCGGCAAGTACGCCGGACAGAAGAAGGAAGAGGTCGAGGATCTGGCATGGCGCAACGCCCCGGTCGCGGAGCGCCTCACCCACGCCCTCGTCAAGGGCATCACCAGCCACATCGTCGAGGACACCGAGGAGGCCCGCCTCGCGGCCGACCATCCGCTGAAAGTCATCGAAGGCCCGCTCATGGCCGGCATGAACGTGGTCGGCGACCTGTTCGGCGCCGGCAAGATGTTCCTGCCGCAGGTGGTGAAATCCGCGCGCGTGATGAAGCAGGCGGTGGCGCACCTGATGCCCTTCATCGAAGCCACCAAGGCCGCGGGCGACGCGCAGAACAACGGCAAGATCGTCATGGCCACGGTCAAGGGCGACGTGCATGACATCGGCAAGAACATCGTCGGCGTGGTGCTGCAGTGCAACAACTTCGAGGTCATCGATCTGGGAGTGATGGTGCCCGCCGACAGGATCCTCGACGCCGCCGAGGCGGAAGGCGCCGACATCGTCGGTCTCTCGGGCCTGATCACGCCTTCGCTCGAGGAAATGGCCAACGTCGCCAAGGAGATGCAGCGCCGCGGCATGACCCAGCCGCTGCTGATCGGCGGCGCCACCACCAGCCGCGCCCACACCGCGGTCAAGATCGAGCCCAACTACGGCAATCCCGTGGTCTGGGTGCCCGACGCCTCGCGCGCCGTCGGGGTGGCGACCTCGCTGCTGTCGAAAGATCTGCGCGCGGCCTATGTCGCGGGGATCAAGGCCGACTACGCCAAGATTCGCGAGCAACATGCCGGCCGCGGCGAAGCCAGGAAGCTGCTGCCGCTGGCAACCGCGCGCGCGCGCGGCTTCAAGACCGACTGGCAGACTTACGCGCCGCCGGTGCCGCGACAACTCGGCATCCAGGTGTTCCACGATTACAGCCTGGCCGAGATCGCCGCCAGCATCGACTGGACGCCCTTTTTCCAGACCTGGGAACTCGCCGGGCGCTATCCCAAAATCCTCGACGACGAGGTGGTGGGCGAGGAAGCGCGCAAGCTGTTCGACGATGCCCAGGAAATGCTCAACCGCATCATCAACGAGAAATGGCTGTCCGCCCATGGCGTGATCGGCCTGTTCCCCGCCAACACGGCGGACTTCGACGACATCGAAATCTACGCCGACGAGGCGCGCGGCGAAAAGCTGATGACCTGGCACAACCTGCGCCAGCAGATGGAAAAGCCGGCGGACCGCCCGAACCTGTGCCTGGCCGACTTCATCGCGCCCAAAGACACCGGGGTCAGCGACTACATCGGCGCATTCGCCGTCACCGCGGGCGGCGGCCGCTTCGACGAGAAGCTCGCCGAATTCGAAAAGGCCAACGACGACTACAACGCCATCCTGTTCAAGGCCCTGGCGGATCGCCTGGCGGAGGCTTTCGCCGAGCGCCTGCACCAGCGCGTGCGCACCGAATTCTGGGGCTATGCCGCCGATGAGAATTTAAGCAACGAGCAGATCATCAACGAGGAGTACCGCGGCATCCGTCCGGCGCCCGGCTACCCCGCCTGCCCGGAGCACACGGAAAAAGGCGCCCTGTTCGCCCTCATCAACCCTGCGCAAAACGCCGGCATCACGCTCACCGACAGCTTCGCCATGTGGCCGGCCGCGGCGGTATCGGGCTTCTACCTGAGCCATCCGCAAAGCCGCTATTTCGCGGTGGCCAAGATCGGGCGCGATCAGCTGGAAGATTACGCCCGCCGCAAGGGCTGGGATATCGAAACCGCGCAGAAGTGGCTGGCGCCCAATCTCGCCTGAGCGTCTTGCTGTTTTAACCGCAGAGGCCGCCGAGCTCGCGGAGGGAGTCGTTGCCTTACCCGGCGTCCTCTGCGAACTCCGCGGTCAATGAAACAGTTGCCGCACGCAGGCGCCTAGAGCTGCCATGCCCCGCTGCGCACCTTGTCCCACCAGAACAGCGCCGTGGTGGTCTTGGTCTCGCAGATTTCGCCGCGGCGGATCATGTGCATGGCCTCGTCGAAGGGCACCCGCAGGATTTCCAGGAACTCGTCGTCGTCGCGCTCGTGGCCGACGTGTTCGAGGTCCTGCGCGAGGAAGAAGAACATCTTCTCGTCGCAATAGCCGATGGCGGGATAGAACTCGAACAGGAACTGCATTTTCCCGGCGCGGTAGCCGGTTTCCTCGATCAGCTCGCGCTGGGCGCAGAATGCCGGGGTTTCGTCCGGGTCCAGCTTGCCGGCCGGCACTTCGATGAAATCGCGCCCGCAGGGATAGCGGTGCTGGCGCTCCAGCAGCACGTCGCCGTTTTCGAACACCGGCAGGATCACCGCGGCGCCGGGATGCACGATGAATTCGCGCGTGGAAGTATGGCCGTTGGGCAGGCGCACCGTGTCGCGCCGCGCCTTGAGCAGCCGGCCCTGGCACATCCACTCGGAAGCCAGCATGGTTTCGGTCAAATCGGGGGATTCATTCATTTCCGTCTTTCTCAAGGGCGGCCCGCGCCAGCCGCATATTGACCTGCGAGCCGTTCACGGAACAAACTCGGCCAGGCGCGCATCAACTGCAAGCGGATGAATGATAATGGAGCCGCCCCGGCACGGCGACCGAGGGGACGAAAAAGCGGGCACGGCAAAAAAAAACCGGGTGGGGAAACCACCCGGTGAAACCGGAGGAAACGACTTGCGTTACCTCGCTGCGGAGAACCGATCGTCGGCATGAATCGCCAACGCCTGCGGTCATATTACGGGGACAAATCCATTTTGCATATATAACTAAAGTAATAGGTCAATTTCCTGGACGATTTGGAAAAATCACAGAAGTTCATGGATTTTACGCACACTCCCGACTGGACCACCCTCTGGAGCCCCCGGCGGGAAGCGGCTTGCGCCTGCTTTAGGGAACCTGATTAAACCAATGAAAATTTTGCTGGCCGACGATCACCCGCTGTTCCGCGAAGGAGTGAAGCATGTTCTGATGCTGTTGGGGGAAGAGGTGGAAATCGTCGACGCCCACGATTACCCGACCTTGTTTGCCGAGGCGGCGGCCAATCCCGATCTGGACCTGGTGCTGGCGGATCTGTACATGCCGGGCATGGGCGGCCACGAGGGCATCGCCGAGTTCAGGGACCAGTTCCCCGACACGCCGCTGGTCATCATGACCGCCTCCGAATCCCGCGCCGATGCCCGCCGCGCCCTCGCCTCGGGCGCGCTCGGCTATGTGATGAAATCCTCCCCCAGCCAGGAAATGCTGGATGCGCTGATCCGCGTGCTCGACGGCGGGATTTACATCCCCCCCCTGCTCGAGGGCGACGAGCAGTCCGACGGCCCGTTCAGCCTGATGCCGCTTTCCAGCCAGGGCATCCGCCTCACCCATCGCCAGCTGGAAGTGTTCAAGCTGCTGCTGCAGGGCAAAACCAACAAGACCATTGCGCGCGAACTGGATTTGTCGGAAGGCACCGTGAAAATCCACGTCGCGGCGATCTTCAAGGCGCTGGGCGTGAGCAACCGCACCGAGGCGGCAATCGCCGCGCAGCGTTTCGGCCTGGATCCGGCCGGCGCCTGATGCTTCGGCGACTCGGCAGACATTGCTGCCCGGCGGCGCTCAACCGCCTGCGCAAGCTTGACGCGCTGCTCTGGCGCCAGAGCATACGCACCCGCTTTCTCGTCATCGCCCTGGTTCCCTCCCTGGCGACCGCGGCCCTGCTGACCACGCAACTGCTTCGACAGACCCTGGCGGAAGCGCGCAACAATACCCGCGGCGAATTGCTGAACGCGGCCCGCCACATGGCCACGGTGGGGCAGTACGCGCTGATCAGCGGGGATGCCGTCCTGCTCAGGCAGACGGTCGAAAATGAGCGCACCCAGTCGCATCTGCAATTCGCCTGCGTACAGGACCTGCGCGGACTGACGCGCTACTGCGCCGGGATTCCGGATTTGCCATCGCTGTCGGCACTGCCCGCCGCCGACAGCATTGCCGAGATTCCCGACGCCTGGATGGCGGCACACCCGATCACCCTGCCCGTCAACGAGACCAGTCACGAGCTCGCGGCCGCGGACATGCCCATGCCCAGGACCATCGGCTACGCCATCGCCGCCATCAGCATCGAGCCCCTCCGCGCGACGCAGCGCCGCGCGTTGCTGATCTCGACCAGCCTGGTCATCCTGTCGGCTTTGCTGACGGCTTTCCTCGCCTGGCGCATGTCAAGCCGGCTCACGCGCAGGATCCAGCATGTGTCGCAGGCGGTGGAGCGCATCGCCGGCGGCGATCTGCAAATCCGCGTCGAGCACATTCCCGCCACCGAGCTGGGCGTGCTGGAAAGCGGCATCAACCGCATGGCGGAATCCTTGCAGGCCCATCAGGACGAGCTGGAGGTGCGCATCATTCACGCCACGGCCGGCCTGGCCGCCAAGAAGGAAGAGGCCGAACGCGCCAACGCCGCGAAATCCAGGTTCTTCGCCTCCGCCAGCCACGATCTGCGCCAGCCGCTGCACGCGCTCGGGCTGTTTGGCGAGGCCTTGAGGCAGCGCGTGAAAACCACGGAACTGCAGCCCCTCGCCGCCCAGATATCGAGCTCGATCTCGTCCCTGGAAACCCTGCTCAACGCCCTGCTCGACGTATCGCGGCTGGACGCCGGCATCATCGAAGTGCGCAAGCGGCATTTTCCCGCCAGCCAGTTGTTCGAGCACATCCAGCAGCAGTTCGGCGGCCCGGCCGCCGCGAAGGGGCTCAAGCTCAAGGTGCGCCCCACGAACTGGATCCTCAACAGCGACCCCGTGCTGCTCGAGCGCATCCTCATCAATCTGGTCTCGAACGCGCTGCGCTACACCCAGCGCGGGCGCGTCGTGGTGGCCGGGCGCAAGCGCGGCAATTCGCTGCTGATCCAGGTGTGGGATACCGGCATCGGCATCCCGGATCACGCGCTGCAAAGCATTTTCGAGGAGTTCGTGCAGCTCAACAATCCGGAGCGCGACCGCGAAAAAGGCCTGGGCCTGGGCCTGGCGATCGTGGCGCGCACCGCCAGCCTGCTGGGCCTGCGCATCACGGTGCGCTCGAACGTGGGCCGCGGCTCGGTGTTCGGGCTGGAAGTGCCGCTGGGCTCCATCCATCAGCTTCCCTCCGCCGATACGTCCGCGCTGCCGGTTGCGGCGAGCCTGCAGGAGCGCCTCGCCGTGGTCGTTGACGACGAAGCGTCGATTCTCCGCGCCATGGAAAGCCTGTTCAGGACCTGGGGAGTCGGCCTCGTCACCGGGCGCAGCGCCGGCGAGGCGCTCGACCAACTGGAACAGCTCGGTTGCGCGCCGGATTTTCTCATCACCGACTACAGCCTGCAGGACGGCATGAACGGCATCGAGGTCGCGCGCCGTTTCCGCGCGGCTTATGGCCCCGAACTGCCGGTGCTGGTGCTGACCGGCGACACCGCGCCCGACACCGTGCAGCGCATCGGCGACGCCGGCTACAAGGTCATGCACAAGCCGGTGCGTCCGGCGCGGCTGCGCGCCGCGCTGGCGCACATGCTGGACAAGGAACCGGCGCACGGCCCCGGCTGGCAGGACAGCAGCTTCAGGCCGAGATCATGAGGCGCTGGCGGGGATAAAGGCGGCCCGCCCCTAGCGGCTCGCGCGCCATCAGCCGGCCAGCCCCCGGGGGCGGGGGGCGGGGCGCGCGCCGGGGGCCGGGCCCCCCACGGGGGGGGGGGCACAAAAAACAA
>JANJWO010000043.1 GCA_024709485.1 Hydrogenophilaceae bacterium
CCAGGTCTTCGTCGGCAACGGCTCGGACGAGGTGCTGGCGCACGCCTTCCTCGCGCTCTTGAAGCACGATGCCCCCATCCTGTTCCCGGACATCAGCTACAGCTTCTATCCGGTGTACTGCGGGCTGTATGAAATCGAGTACCGCGAAATCCCGCTGAGCGACGCGTTCGAAATCCGCGTCGACGACTATTTCATGCCCAATGGCGGCATCATCTTCCCCAACCCCAACGCGCCCACCGCGCGCCTGCTGGCGCTGGGCGAAATCGAACGCCTGCTGGAGAAGAACAGCGGCTCGGTGGTGGTGGTGGACGAGGCCTACATCGACTTCGGCGGCGAATCCGCGGTGCGGCTCGTGGAAAAATACCCGCAGCTGCTGGTGGTGCACACGCTGTCGAAATCGCACTCGCTCGCCGGCCTGCGCGTCGGCTATGCCATCGGCCAGGCGGAGCTGATCGAGGCGCTGGCGCGGGTCAAGGACAGCTTCAACTCCTATCCGCTCGACCGCTTCGCCCAGGCCGGCGCGATCGCCAGCATGCAGGACCGCGGCTATTTCGACGAAACCCGGCACAAGGTCATGGCCACGCGCGAGCGCCTGGTTGCCGATCTCGCCGCGCTCGGCTTCGAGGTGCTGCCCTCGGCGGCGAATTTCGTGTTCGCGCGCCATCCGCGCAAAGACGGCGCCGAACTGGCGCAGGCCCTGCGCGAACGCAGCATCATCGTGCGCCATTTCAAGAAGCCGGCGCGCATCGCCCCCTTCCTGCGCATCACCGTGGGCACGGACGAGCAGTGCCAGGCGCTGGTGACCGCGCTGCAGGGGCTCCTGGCCTGATAGAATGGGGCTTTCAGTCTTTATTCATTGACCACCATGCGCAGCGCAGAAGTCAGCCGCAACACCCTGGAAACCCAGATCACCGCCAGGCTCAACCTGGACGGCACGGGCAAGGGCACGTTCAACACCGGCGTGCCGTTCTTCGACCACATGCTCGACCAGATCGCGCGCCACGGCCTCATCGACCTCGACATCGAGGCCCGCGGCGATCTGCACATCGACGCGCATCACACGGTGGAGGACGTCGGCATCACCCTGGGCCAGGCCTTCGCCAGGGCGGTGGGCGACAAGACGGGCATCCGTCGCTACGGCCATGCCTACGTGCCGCTGGACGAGGCGCTGTCGCGCGTGGTCGTCGACCTTTCCGGCCGCCCCGGCCTCGAATACCACGTCGACTACACCCGCGCGCGCATCGGTGAGTTCGACGTCGATCTCTTGCTGGAATTCTTTCGCGGCTTCGTCAACCACGCCGCGGTGACCCTGCACATCGACAACCTGCGCGGCATCAACGCCCACCACCAGGCCGAGACCGTCTTCAAGGCCTTCGGCCGCGCGCTGCGCATGGCGGTGGAAACCGACGCGCGCATGGGCGGGCAAATGCCGTCGACCAAGGGCGCGCTTTGATGGAACAGCCGGACATCGCCGTGATCGACTACGGCATGGGCAACCTGCGCTCGGTGGAAAAGGCGCTGGAATACGTGTCGCCCCGGGCCGCGGTCAAGGTGACTTCCGATCCGGCCGAAATCCTCTCCGCCGGCCGCGTGGTGTTCCCGGGCCAGGGCGCGGCGCGCGACTGCATGCGCGAGATCGACGCGCGCGGCCTGCGCGAAGTGATCAAGCAGGCGGCGCAGAGCAAACCTTTCCTGGGCATCTGCATGGGGCTGCAGGTGCTGTTCGAGCACAGCGAGGAGGGCGACACCCCCTGCCTCGGCATCTTCCAGGGCGAGGTCATGCGTTTTCCCAAGGAAGCCATGCGCGACGACAAGGGCGAAAAGCTCAAGGTGCCGCACATGGGCTGGAACAACGTGCACCAGGCTGTCGCTCATCCCCTTTGGGGCGGCATCGAGGACGGCAGCCGCTTCTATTACGTGCACAGCTATTTCGTGCAGCCGGCGACACCCGAGAACGTGGCCGGTTTTTCGCATTACCCGTTTCCGTTCACCTCGGCGGTGGCCTCGGGTAATATCTTTGCCGTGCAGTTCCATCCGGAGAAAAGCGCCCAGGCGGGCTTGACGCTGTTGGGCAATTTCATCACCTGGGACCCTTTCAATGCTCAACCATCGGCCTGCGACCTGGCCGGCACCTGTGCCTAACCTGATTTAACCGCATCATGCTGATTATTCCTGCCATCGATCTTAAGGACGGCCACTGTGTCCGCCTCGAACAGGGCGAAATGGACCGCGCCACCGTGTTTTCCGAGGACCCCGCCGCCATGGCGCGCCACTGGGTGAAGCAGGGCGCGCGCCGCCTGCACCTGGTGGACCTGAACGGCGCCTTCGCCGGCAAGCCGGTGAACGAGGCGGCGATCAAGGCCATCGTCGAGGAAATGGGCGACGAAATCCCGGTGCAGCTGGGCGGCGGCATCCGCGACCTCGACACCATCGAGCGCTATCTCGACGACGGCATCCGCTACGTCATCATCGGCACCGCGGCGGTGAAGAACCCCGGCTTTCTGCACGAGGCCTGCGACGCCTTTCCCGGCCACATCATCGTCGGGCTGGACGCCAAGGACGGCAAGGTGGCGGTGGACGGCTGGTCCAAGGTCACCGACCACGATGTCGTCGACCTCGCCCAGCGCTTCCAGGACTACGGCGTGGAAGCGGTGATCTACACCGACATCGGCCGCGACGGCATGCTCACCGGCGTCAATGTCGAGGCCACGGTCAAGCTGGCCCAGGCCCTGCACATCCCCGTCATCGCCAGCGGCGGCATCACCAACCTGGACGACGTGAAAAACCTGTCTGCGGTGGCCGCCGAGGGCATCATGGGCGCCATCACCGGCCGCGCCATCTACCAGGGCACGCTCGACTTCGCGGCGGCGCAGAAGCTGGCGGACGAACTGGCCGGAAAAATTTACGGGGAATAATGCTCGCAAAACGTATCATCCCCTGCCTGGACGTCACCGCCGGGCGCGTGGTCAAGGGCGTCAACTTCGTCGAACTGAAAGACGCGGGCGACCCGGTCGAGATCGCCAAGCGTTATAACGACGCCGGCGCCGACGAACTGACCTTCCTCGACATCACCGCCAGCTCCGACGAGCGCGACATCATTCTGCATATCATCGAGGCCGTGGCCGAGCAGGTGTTCATTCCCTTGACCGTGGGCGGCGGCGTGCGCAAGGTCGACGACATCCGCCGCCTGCTCAATGCCGGCGCCGACAAGGTCAGCATCAACACTTCCGCCGTGACCAACCCGGAGCTGGTGGCCGAGGCTGCCGGCTTTTTCGGCTCGCAGTGCATCGTCGTCGCCATCGACTCCAAGCGCGTGGGCGAGCACTGGGAAGTCTTCACCCACGGCGGACGCAAGGCCACCGGGCTCGACGCCGTGGAATGGGCCAGAAAAATGGAAAGCCTGGGCGCCGGCGAACTGTTGCTGACGTCCATGGACCGCGACGGCACCAAGAGCGGCTTCGATCTGGAGCTCACGCGGCGCATTTCCGACGCGGTCGACATCCCCATCATCGCCAGCGGCGGGGTGGGCAACCTGCAGCATCTGGTGGACGGCGTCAGGGAAGGCCATGCCGACGCGGTGCTGGCGGCGAGCATTTTCCACTTCGGCGAATACACCGTGGACGAGGCCAAGCGCTACATGAAGCAGCACGGCATCGAGGTGCGGCTGTGAGCTGGCTCGACGAAATCCATTGGGACGAAAAAGGCCTGGCGCCGGCCATCGCCCAGGACGCCCAATCCGGGCGCATACTGATGGTGGCGTGGATGAACCGCGAGTCGCTGGCGCTGACCGCCGAGAAGGGCGAGGCGGTGTACTGGTCGCGGTCCCGCAACAAGCTGTGGCACAAGGGCGAGGAATCCGGCCATGTGCAGAAGGTGAGGGAAATCCGCCTCGACTGCGACGAGGACGTCATCGTGCTGCAGGTGGAACAGCAGGGCGGTATTGCTTGTCATACCGGACGGGAAAGCTGTTTTTACCGGGTGCTGAAGGATGGCGCCTGGCAGGCGGTGGACCCGGTGCTGAAGGACCCCAGGGACATCTACCGCAAATGAGCGAAGACATTCTGAAACGCCTGACCGAGACGCTGGAGGCGCGCAAGGCGGCATCGCCGGATGCTTCCTACGTGGCCAGGCTGCATGCCAAGGGCCTCGACGCCATCCTCAAGAAGATCGGCGAGGAGGCGACCGAGACGGTGATGGCGGCCAAGGACGGCCAGAACGAAAAGATCATCTACGAAGTGGCCGATCTGTGGTTTCATACCCTGGTGCTGCTGTCGCGCCAGGGCCTCACGGCGCAGGACGTGCTGGACGAACTGGCGCGGCGCGAAGGAATGTCCGGCATCGAGGAGAAGGCTTCGAGAAAATGAGCAACTGCATTTTTTGCAAAATCGTCGCGGGCGAGATTCCCGCGCGCAAGCTGTACGAGGATGAGGATGTCCTGGCCTTCCATGACATCAATCCCATGGCGCGCGTGCATTTCATGATCATCCCCAAGCCGCACATCGACTCGCTCACCGACGCCGCCCCGGAACACCAGGCGCTTCTGGGTAAAATACTGCTGCTGGCGCCCAGACTGGCGAAGGAGCAGGGCCTGGACAGCGGCTTCAAGACCCTGATCAACACCGGGCGCGGCGGCGGTCAGGAAGTATTCCACCTGCACGTGCATATATTCGGCGGCGGTCCAGCCGTTAAATGATCATTCAAGGAGACTGACATGGGTAGTTTCAGCATTTGGCATTGGCTGATTGTTCTTTTGATCGTGCTGCTGATCTTCGGCACCAAGAAGCTGCGCAACATGGGCTCCGACCTGGGCGGCGCGGTGAAGAACTTCAAGGATGCCGTCAAGGACGAGAACGCCAAGCTCGCCGACAAGAGCGAGAAGAGCGAAAGCGGCAACACCATCGATGCCGAAGTCAAGGACAAGCAAAACTCCTGAAGGATTGGGCGCTAGGCAAATGCGGGCGCGCGGAGCGTGCCCCTAATCCCTAAATCCTAGTTCCCGGCCCCTTGCATTATGTTCGACATCGGTTTCACCGAGCTTCTCGTCATCGGCGTCGTGGCCCTGCTGGTGCTCGGCCCGGAGCGCCTGCCCAAGGTCGCCCGCACGGCCGGGCATTTGTTCGGCCGCTTTCAGCGCTATGTCACCAACGTCAAAGCCGATATCAGCCGCGAAATGGAGCTCGATGAACTGCGCCGGGCCGGCGAGAGCTTCAAGGAGTCGGTCGAGCAGGCGGCCAAGGGCATGGAATCCGGGGTGCAGGAAGCCGAGTACAGCATGCGCGATGAAATCGTGAGCCCGGTAAAGGAGGCCGCCAGCGCCGTGTCGCAGCCCGACCTGTTCGACGATGCCGCCAGGAAACAGGCCGGGGAACCGGACGCTGCGCCATCCGCTGAAGCGGAAGCCCGCCCGGACGGCAAGCCGGAAGGCAAGGCATGAGCGACGCAGAAAACAAGGAGGAAAGCTTCATTTCCCACCTGATCGAGCTGCGCAATCGCCTGATTCGCGCGGTGATCGCGGTGGTGCTGGTGTTCATCGCGCTGTTTCCCTGGGCCAACCACCTGTATACCTTGCTGGCGCAACCGCTGATCGCGAAACTGCCGCAGGGCAGCCAGATGATCGCCACCGGCGTCGCCTCGACCTTCTTCATTCCGCTGAAGGTGGCGATGATGGCGGCGTTCCTCATCGCGCTGCCCTATGTGCTCTACCAGATCTGGGCCTTCATCGCGCCGGGGCTCTACCAGCATGAACGCAAGCTGGCGGTGCCGCTCCTGATCGCAAGCGTGCTGCTGTTTTTCATCGGCATGTCTTTCGCCTACTTCCTGGTGTTTCCCGTGGTGTTTGGCTTCCTGGCCGGCGCCACGCCGGAAGGCGTGAATTTCGCGCCCGACATCGGCGCCTACCTGGATTTCGTGATGACGCTGTTCATCGCCTTCGGGGTGACGTTCGAAGTCCCGGTGGTGGTGATCCTGCTGGTGCTGACCAACATGGTGTCGGTGCAGAAGCTGCGCGAGGCGCGGCCCTATGTGATCGTCGGCGCCTTCGTCATCGGCGCCATCTTCACTCCGCCCGACGTGATTTCCCAGATCATGCTGGCCATCCCGCTGTGGCTGCTGTACGAACTGGGCATCATCCTGGCCAGCATTCTGCACAAGGTGAAGCCCGCGGAAGCGCCGCAAGCGGCGCCGCCCGGCGCCTATGCGTCGGATTACGAGCCGTTGCCGCTCGAAGAAATGGAAGCCGAACTCGACCGCATCGAGGCCGAGAACAAGGCCAAGGAACAGGGCCCCTGACGCCGCATGCCGGGGACGCGGCGTGATCCCGCGCCCGATTTCGTGCGCCGAATCAATCGCTGAATCAATCGCCTAATCGGTGCAGTCCGGCAGCGAGCTTGGCGGTCTTATCAGGCGCTGCGCCGGCGGCGTTTTTTGTCTGTGCGCAACCTGTCCGGGCAGGTAAAATCCCGCCATGCCCGAACCGAGTTTCGTCCACCTTCGCCTGCATACCGAATACTCCGTCACTGACGGCCTGGTGCGGGTGGGCGAGGCGGTCGCGAAGGCGAAGGCGTTGGGCATGCCCGCGCTGGGCTTTGCCGACCTGTCCAATGTCTTCGGCTGGGTCAAGATGTACCGCGGCGCGCGCGACAAGGGCATCAAGCCGGTATTCGGCTGCGATGTCTGGGTCAGCAACGAGGCCGACCGCAACCGCCCCGGCCGCGCCTTGCTGCTGGTGCAGCAGCGCGAGGGCTACCGCCGCCTGTGCGAACTGCTGACCCGCGCCTATCGCGACAACCTGCACCGCGGCCGCCCGGAAATCGATCCCGCCTGGCTTCTCGAAGGCACCGATGGCCTGCTGGCCCTGTCGGGCGGAATGCATGCGGGCGTGGCGCAAGCGCTGCTGAGCGGCAACGACACGCTGGCAAAAAAGCAGGCGGAATTCTGGGCCAAGGCCTTTCCCGGCCGCTACTACCTGGAATTGCAGCGTTATGGACTGCCGGAAACCGAATACCTGATCGATGGTCTGCTCGACATCGGCGCCGAGTTCGGCATTCCGTCGGTCGCCACCCATCCCATCCAGTTCCTCGATGCCGACGACTTCAAGGCGCACGAGGCGCGGGTGTGCATCGCCGAGGGCTACCTGCTCGCCGACCAGCGGCGGCCGAAGCATTTCACCGCCGAGCAGTATTTCAAGTCGCCGCAGGAAATGGCCGAACTGTTCGCGGATCTGCCGGAAGCCTTGAACAACAGCGTGGCCATCGCCCAGCGCTGCAATCTGACCCTGGAGCTGGGCAAGAGCAAGCTGCCGCAGTTTCCCACCCCCAACAACGAAAGTCTCGACGACTACATCCGCATCCGCGCGGAAGCGGGGCTGGCCGAGCGCATGCAGCATCTGTATCCGGACGAGGCCGCGCGCGCGGCCAAGCACCCGGAATATCAGCAGCGCCTCGACTTCGAGCTCGGCACCATCATTCAGATGGGCTTCCCGGGCTACTTTCTGATCGTGGCCGACTTCATCAACTGGGGCAAGAACAACGGCGTGCCGGTCGGGCCGG
Organism: Hydrogenophilaceae bacterium; assembly: GCA_024709485.1. Lineage (GTDB taxonomy): Bacteria > Pseudomonadota > Gammaproteobacteria > Burkholderiales > Thiobacillaceae > UBA6918. Next base: position 7,548 of record JANJWO010000043.1, read on the forward strand.
GGCGCGGCTCCGGCGCGGGCTCGCTGGTGGCGTATTGCCTGGGCATCACCGACCTCGACCCGCTGCGCTACGACCTGCTGTTCGAGCGCTTCCTCAACCCCGAGCGCGTGTCCATGCCCGACTTCGACGTGGATTTCTGCCAGGACAACCGCGAGCGCGTGATCCAGTACGTCAAGGACAAGTACGGCCACGAGGCGGTGTCGCAGATCGCCACTTTCGGCACGCTCGGCTCCAAGTCGGTGATCCGCGACGTCGGCCGCGTGCTCGACATGCCCTACACCTACTGCGACAAGCTCTCCAAGCTGGTGCCGGTGGAGGGCGTGAAGCCGGTGTCGCTGAAAAAGGCGCTGGAGATGGAGCCGCAGCTCAAGGAGCGTTTCGACCAGGAGGAGGAGGTGCAGGAGCTCTTCGGCCTGGCCGGCAAGCTGGAGGACCTCACCCGCAACGTCGGCATGCACGCCGGCGGCGTGCTGATCGCCCCCGGCAGGCTCACCGACTTCTGCCCGCTCTACCGCCAGGAAGGCTCGGACAGCTTCGTGTCGCAGTTCGACAAGGACGACGTCGAGGCCATCGGCCTCGTCAAGTTCGACGTCCTCGGCCTGCGCACGCTCACCATTCTGGACGAGGCGGTGCGCTTCGTGCGCCGCCAGCCGGGGATGGAGGCCTTCCGCCTGGAGGATCTGACGCTCGACAATCCGGCGGTGTACCGCCTGTTCGCCGACGGCAACACCACCGCGGTGTTCCAGTCCGAATCGCGTTCGGCCAAGGATCTGGAAAAGAAGCTCAAGGGCGACTGCTTCGAGGACATCATCGCGCTGATGGCGCTCAACCGTCCGGGGCCGTTGGGCTCGGGCATGGTGGACGACTTCATCGTGCGCAAGAACGAGCAGCGCAAGACCGGCCGCGGCAAGGCGGAGTGGTACTTCCACCCGGACCTGGAAGACACGCTGAAATCCACCTACGGCATCATCGTCTATCAGGAGCAGGTGATGCTGGTGGCGCAGAT
>JANJWO010000008.1 GCA_024709485.1 Hydrogenophilaceae bacterium
GAGATGGTGATGCCTGGTGACAACATCAGCATCACGGTTGCGCTGATTGCGCCGATCGCCATGGAAGAGGGCCTGCGTTTCGCGATCCGCGAAGGCGGCCGCACCGTCGGCGCCGGCGTGGTGGCGAAGATTATCGAGTAATGAGCATGCAAAACCAGAAAATCCGCATTCGCCTCAAGGCCTTCGATTACAAGCTGATCGACCAGTCCGCCATCGAGATCGTGGAAACCGCCAAGCGCACCGGCGCCGTGGTCAAGGGCCCCGTGCCGCTGCCGACCTCGATCGAGCGTTTCGACATCCTGCGCTCGCCGCACGTCAACAAGACTTCGCGCGACCAGTTCGAGATCCGCACCCACCGTCGGCTGATGGACATCATCGACCCCACGGACAAGACCGTGGATGCGCTGATGAAGCTCGACCTGCCGGCGGGCGTGGACGTCGAGATCAAGCTCTAAGCCGCCTCGCCCGGGCCTGGCTTGGGCGCATACGGCTTGAATTGGAAGCAAAACGCGAGTATGATCTCGCGTTTTGCTGTTTCACCCCCCGCCCAGGGCGGGGTTTCGGGATCGCCGGCCAATTGAAGTCGGCGCTTTACAGCCCCCGTTGACGGGGTTTGCAAAGGAATGAAGATAATGAACATCGGACTCGTCGGTCGCAAGATCGGCATGACCCGCATATTCACCGACGACGGCGCGTCCGTTCCGGTGACCGTGCTGGACGTGTCGAACAATCGCGTCTCCCAGGTCAAGAACGAGGGCAGCGACGGCTATTCCGCCGTGCAGGTCGCCTTCGGTTCTCGCCGCAACAATCGTGTGAACAAGGCCCAGGCCGGACATTTCGCCAAGGCGGGTGTCGAGGCGGCTGAAGTCATGCGCGAATTTCCCGTTCCCGCCGATGTCGCCGCCCAGTACCAGGCGGGCGCTGCCGTGGGTGCGGACATCTTCCAGGCCGGCCAGATGGTCGATGTGACCGGGGTGACGCAGGGCAAGGGTTTTGCCGGCACCATCAAGCGCCACAACTTCGGCTCCCAGCGCGCCTCGCACGGCAACTCGCGTTCGCACAACGTGCCCGGCTCGATCGGCCAGGCGCAGGATCCGGGCCGCGTGTTCCCCGGCAAGCGCATGGCTGGCCACATGGGCGCGGTGCGCCGCACCGTGCAGAATCTCGAAGTGGTGCGCGTCGATGCCGAGCGCGGCCTGTTGCTGATCAAGGGTGCGGTGCCCGGCGCCAAAGGCGGCCAGGTCATGGTGCGCCCGGCCGTGAAGGGGGGTGCGTAATGGATCTGATGATCATCAACGATCAGGGTCAGCAGACCGCCAGCCTGTCGGCGAGCGACGAGACCTTCGGCCGCGAATACAACGAGGCGCTGGTGCATCAGGTCGTGACCGCGTTCATGGCCAACGCGCGCAGCGCCAGCAGCAAGCAGAAAGACCGCGAGGAAGTCCGCCACAGCACCAAGAAGCCCTGGCGCCAGAAAGGCACCGGCCGCGCGCGTTCGGGCATGACCTCCAGCCCGATCTGGCGCGGGGGCGGCAGGACTTTCCCCAACACCGGCGAAGAGAATTACGCCCACAAGGTCAACCGCAAGATGTACCGTGCCGGCATTTCCGCGATCCTCTCCCAGCTCGCCCGCGAAGGCAGGCTGAAGGTGGTCGACAGCTTGGGCATCGATGCGCCCAAGACCAAGGTGCTGGCGCAGAAGGTCAAGTCCATGGGTTTTGACAAGGTCATGATCATCGCCGACAGCGTCGACGACAACCTGTGGCTGTCCTCGCGCAACCTGAGCAACGTTTATGTGGTGGAGCCGCATCAGGCCGACCCTTGGAGCCTGGTCAAGTTCGGCAACGTGCTGATGACCAAGGATGCGGTCAAACAACTCGAGGAGATGCTGTGATGGGCGCGATGAATCAGGAGCGTCTGCTCAAGGTCATTCTGGCTCCGGTGATTTCCGAAAAGAGCACCCGCGTGGCCGACAGGAACAACCAGGTTGCCTTCAAGGTCGCGTCCGACGCCACCAAGGATGAGATCGGCGCCGCCGTGGCGATGCTGTTCAATGTCGAGGTGACCGGCGTTCAGGTGATGAACGTGAAGGGCAAGGTCAAGAAGAATCGTTATGGCATGGCTCGCCAGAAAGACTGGAAGAAGGCCTATGTCAGCATCAAGCCGGGTCAGGAAATCGACCTGGCGACGGCTTAAGGGAGCGCATCATGGCATTGGTTAAAGTCAAACCGACCTCCGCCGGCCGCCGCGCCGTCGTCAAGGTCGTGAACAAGAGCCTGCACAAGGGCAAGCCCGTCGCTGCTCTGGTGGAGAAGAAGAACCGTACTGCCGGCCGCAACAACAACGGCCACATTACCACCCGCCACATGGGCGGTGGCCACAAGAAAAACTATCGGATTGTGGATTTCCGCCGCAACAAGGATGGTAGTCCGGCCAAGGTCGAGCGTCTCGAGTACGATCCCAACCGTTCCGCGCATCTGGCGCTGCTGTGCTATGCGGATGGCGAGCGTCGTTACATCATCGCTCCGCGCGGCATCGCCGCCGGCGCCGAGCTGCTGAATGGCGCCGAGGCCCCGATCAAGCCGGGCAACTGCCTGCCGCTGCGCAACATCCCGGTGGGCAGCACCATCCACTGCATCGAGATGCAGCCGGGCAAAGGCGCGCAAATGGCGCGCTCGGCCGGCGCCTCCGTGCAGCTGCTGGCGCGCGAGGGCAGCTACGCCCAGCTGCGTCTGCGCTCCGGCGAGATCCGCAAGGTGCATGTCGATTGCCGCGCCACCATCGGCGAGGTCGGCAATGAAGAGCACAGCCTGCGTTCCATCGGCAAGGCCGGCGCCACCCGCTGGCGCGGCGTCCGCCCGACGGTGCGCGGCGTGGCCATGAACCCGATCGACCACCCGCACGGCGGTGGCGAGGGCAAGACCGCCGCCGGCCGCGACCCGGTGAGCCCGTGGGGCACGCCGACCAAGGGCTACCGCACCCGCAAGAACAAGCGCACTTCCGGCATGATCGTGCGCCGCCGCCACGCCAGCTGATTGAGGTAAATCGATATGGCACGTTCAATCAAAAAAGGACCTTTCGTGGACGCCCACCTGCTGAAAAAGGTGGATACCGCGATTTCCAGCAACGACAAGCGCCCGGTCAAGACCTGGTCGCGCCGTTCCACCGTGCTGCCCGAGTTCATCGGGCTGACCATCGCGGTGCACAACGGGCGCCAGCATGTGCCGGTGTTCATTACCGAAAACATGGTTGGCCACAAGCTCGGCGAATTCTCGCTGACCCGCACGTTCAAGGGTCACGCCGCCGACAAGAAGGCCAAGAAGTAAGGAGAGAATGATGGAAGTATCCGCTATCCTGCGTGGAACCCGCCTCTCCGCCCAGAAGGGCCGTTTGGTGGCCGATCAGATCCGCGGCCTGCCGGTCGATCGCGCGCTCAACATCCTGGCGTTCAGCCCCAAGAAGGGCGCGACCGTCATCAAAAAGGTGCTCGAATCGGCGATCGCCAATGCCGAGCACAACGAGGGTGCCGACATCGACACCCTCAAGGTGAAGACCATTTATGTTGACAAGGGCCCCAGCCTCAAGCGCTTCACCGCGCGCGCCAAGGGCCGCGGCAACCGCATTGAGAAACAGACCTGTCACATCACCGTGACGGTGGGGGATTGATATGGGACAGAAGATTCATCCGACCGGTTTCCGCCTCGGCGTGCAGCGCACCTGGACGGCCAAGTGGTTCGGCGGCAACAAGGATTTCGCGACGACCCTGAACGAAGACATCAAGGTGCGCGAGTACCTCAAGCGCAAGCTTGCCGGCGCCTCCGTCAGCAAGGTCATGATCGAGCGCCCCGCCAAGAACGCCCGCATCACGATTTTCAGCGGCCGTCCCGGCGTGGTCATCGGCAAGAAGGGCGAAGACATCGAGAAGCTGCGCAATGATCTGGGCCGCATGATGTCGGTGCCGGTGCACGTCAACATCGAGGAAGTGCGCAAGCCCGAGACCGATGCGCAGATCATCGCCGACAGCATCGCCCAGCAGCTGGAAAAGCGCGTGATGTTCCGCCGCGCCATGAAGCGCGCGATGCAGAACGCCATGCGCTTGGGCGCCCAGGGCATCAAGATCATGAGCTCGGGCCGTCTGAACGGCATCGAGATCGCCCGCACCGAGTGGTACCGCGAAGGCCGCGTGCCCCTGCACACCCTGCGCGCCGACATCGACTACGGTTTTGCCGAAGCCCGTACCACCTACGGCATCATCGGCATCAAGGTCTGGGTTTACAAGGGCGACTACCTTGCTCGCAGCGAGCAGCCGGTCGCCGCCGAGCCTGAGAAGCGCGGCAAGAAATCAGGAGTGAAACATGCTGCAGCCAGCTAGAAGAAAATACCGCAAGGAGCAGAAGGGCCGCAATACCGGCCTCGCGACCCGCGGCGCCAAGGTGAGTTTCGGCGAGTATGGCCTCAAGGCCATCGGCCGCGGCCGCCTGACTGCGCGTCAGATCGAAGCCGCGCGCCGTGCCATGACCCGCCACATCAAGCGCGGTGGCCGCGTGTGGATCCGCATCTTCCCGGACAAGCCGATTTCCAAGAAGCCCGCCGAGGTGCGCATGGGTAACGGCAAGGGCAGCCCGGAATACTGGGTCGCCGAGATCCAGCCCGGCAAGGTGCTGTACGAGATGGACGGCGTGGACGAGGCGCTGGCGCGCGAGGCCTTCAAGCTGGCCGCCGCCAAGCTGCCGATCCAGACCACTTTCGTCACCCGCATGATCGGGAGCTGAACATGAAAGCGAGTGAACTGCGCGGCAAGTCCGCCGAAGAACTGAACAAGGAACTGGAGTCCCTGCTGCGCGCCCATTTCGCGCTGCGCATGCAGGTCGCGACCCAGCAATCCAACAAGACCGCCGACCTGGGCAAGATCAAGCGCGACATTGCCCGCGTGAAAACGGTCATGCGTGAAAAGGCCTGAACATGACTGAAGCGAGCAAAGTTGTCCGCACCCTGACGGGTCGCGTTGTCAGCGACAAGATGGACAAGACGGTGACGGTGCTGGTCGAGCGCCGGGTCAAGCACCCGGTCATCGGCAAGGTGATCCGTCTGTCCAAGAAGTACCATGCGCACGACGAGAACAACGAGTGCCACGAAGGCGACCTCGTGGAAATCACCGAAGGCCGCCCCGTGTCCAAGACCAAATCCTGGCACGTGGCCAGGCTGGTGGAGCGCGTCCGCGCCTGACGGCCCGCAGGGGCTTGATTTGCCGGGCGGGGTTCGATATAATCCCGCCCTTCCCCGAAACCGGCAGCATTGCGGTTCGGTCTTTCCTGAAAACGGATCCAAAACTGGCCGCGGCTTCAATGCTGACGGGTTAAGTTGGAGAGTAGAAAATGATTCAAATGCAGTCCATGCTGGATGTGGCTGACAACACCGGCGCACGCACCGTCATGTGCATCAAGGTGCTGGGTGGCAGCCACCGCCGTTACGCCGGAATCGGCGACATCATCAAGGTCAGCATCAAGGATGCCGCGCCTCGTGGTCGCGTGAAGAAGGGCGATGTCTACAATGCCGTGGTCGTTCGCACCGCCAAGGGCGTGCGCCGCCCCGACGGCTCGCTTGTCAAGTTCGACGGCAATGCCGCCGTGCTGCTCAACAACAAGCTGGAGCCGATCGGCACTCGTATCTTTGGGCCTGTGACCCGTGAGCTTCGCACCGAGAAGTTCATGAAAATCGTGTCGCTGGCGCCGGAAGTGCTGTAAGGAGACCGAGATGGCACGTATTCGCAAAGGCGATCAGGTGATGGTTCTCGCCGGCAAGGACAAGGGCAAGCGCGGCCAGGTGCTGAGCGTGGCCGATGCCGAGCATGTGGTGGTCGAGGGCATCAACCGCGTGAAGAAGCATCAGAAGCCGAATCCCTACCTCGGCCGCGCCGGCGGCATCGTGGAAATGGAAATGCCGATTCATGTTTCCAATATCGGCTTGTTCAACCCCGCCACCCAGAAGGCCGACCGTGTCGGCTTCAAGGTGCTTGACGACGGCCGCAAGGTTCGCGTCTTCAAGTCCAATGGCGAAATGGTGGACGCATAAGGGACTGATATGGCACGTCTGCAAACTTATTATCGTGAAACCGTGGTGCCCGAACTGATGAAGAAGTTCGGCTACAAATCCGTCATGGAAGTGCCGCGCATCGAAAAAATCACCCTCAACATGGGTGTGGGCGAGGCGGTGGCTGACAAGAAGGTGATGGAGTTCGCCGTCGGCGACATGCAGAAGATCGCCGGCCAGAAGCCGGTGGTCACCAAGTCGCGCAAGTCCATCGCTGGCTTCAAGATCCGCGAGGGCTACCCCATCGGCTGCAAGGTGACCCTGCGCAAGGCCCGCATGTTCGAGTTCCTCGACCGCCTGGTCAGCGTCGCGCTGCCGCGCGTGCGCGACTTCCGCGGCATCAATGGCCGCGCCTTCGACGGCCGCGGCAACTACAACATGGGTGTGCGTGAGCAGATCATTTTCCCGGAGATCGAGTACGACAAGATCGACGCGCTGCGGGGCATGAACATCACCATCACCACCACTGCGAAGACGGACGACGAGGCCAAGGCCCTGCTTTCCGCTTTCAAATTTCCGTTCAAGAACTGAGGTAGAGATGGCTAAATTATCTCTGATCAACCGCGAAGCCAAGCGCGCCAAAATGGTGAAGAAGTTCGCCGCCAAGCGCGCTGAACTGAAATCGATCATCGACAACGCCAAGCTGTCGGATGACGAGCGCATGGCTGCCCGTCTGGCCCTGCAGAAACTTCCGCGCAACGCCAGCCCCTGCCGCCAGCGCAATCGCTGCCAGGTCACCGGTCGCCCGCGCGGCGTGTTCAGCAAATTCGGCCTGGCGCGCGGCAAGTTGCGCGAGGTTGCCATGCGCGGGGAAGTTCCGGGCATGGTCAAGGCCAGCTGGTAAGGGAGAAACTGAAAAATGAGCATGAGTGATCCCATTGCCGATATGCTGACCCGCATCCGCAACGCCCAGGCCATGGAAAAGGTGAGCGTGAGCATGCCCTCCTCCAAGGTCAAGGTATCCATCGCCAAGGTGTTGAAGGACGAGGGCTATATCGAGGATTTCGCGGTCAAAGGCGAAACCAAGCCCGAGCTGCAGATTCAGTTGAAGTATTACGCCGGCCGCCCGGTCATCGAGAAGATCGAGCGCGTGAGCACCCCGGGTTTGCGTGTGTACAAGGGTTCGCAGGAGCTGCCCAGGGTCATGAACGGCCTGGGGGTGGCGATCGTGTCGACCTCGCGTGGCGTCATGACCGATCACAAGGCGCGCGCCCAGGGTGTCGGCGGCGAAGTCCTGTGTCTGGTGGCCTAAAAGGGGAAGAAGATGTCGCGTGTAGGTAAGAACCCCATCGAGCTGCCCAAGGGTGTGGAAGTCACCCTGGGCGGAACCATTGTCGTCAAGGGCCCGCTCGGCTCGCTGAGCCAGGAGGCGCCCGCCAACGTGAAGGTGTCCCTGGACGGCGACGTCATCACGCTGGCGCCGGTTGACGAAAGCATCCAGGCCAACGCCATGTCCGGCACGCTGCGCGCGCTGCTGAACAACATGGTGGTCGGTGTGTCGAAAGGCTTCGAGAAGAAGCTGAACCTGGTTGGCGTGGGCTATCGCGCCCAGGCGCAGGGCGACAGCCTGAACCTGTCGCTGGGCTTCTCGCACCCGGTCGTGCACAAGATGCCCGCCGGCATCAAGGTTGAAACCCCGACCCAGACCGAAGTGCTGATCAAGGGCATCGACCGCCAGAAGGTCGGCCAGGTGGCGGCGGACATCCGCGGCTATCGGCCGCCGGAACCCTACAAGGGCAAGGGCGTGCGTTATGCCGATGAAGTCGTGGTCTTGAAAGAGACCAAGAAGAAGTAATAGCCGCTAAGGAACGCAGACGATGAATACCCAAGAAGCACGAGTCCGCCGCGCGCGCAAAACCCGCGCCAAAATCGCGGCCGTCAAGGCAACCCGACTGTCGGTGCACCGCACCAACAGCCATATCTATGCGCAGATCATCTCCGCCGACGGCGGCAAGGTGCTGGCTTCCGCTTCCACCCTGGAAAAGGAAGTGCGCGCTCAGATGTCCAACGGCGGCAACACCGCTGCCGCTGCGCTGGTCGGCAAGCGCCTGGCCGAGAAGGCCAAGGCTGCAGGCATCGACAAGGTTGCATTCGACCGTTCCGGTTTCAAATTTCATGGCCGAGTGAAGGCGCTGGCGGATGCCGCGCGCGAAAACGGCCTGGTCTTTTAACGAGGCTGAAAAGCAATGGCTCGTAACGAACAAACTGAAGAGCGCGGCGACGGCCTGCGCGAAAAGATGATCGCGGTCAACCGCGTGTCCAAGACGGTCAAGGGCGGCCGCGTGTTGGGCTTTGCCGCGCTGGCCGTGGTCGGCGACGGCGACGGCGGCATCGGCATGGGCAAGGGCAAGGCCAAGGAAGTGCCGGTGGCAGTGCAGAAAGCCATGGAAGAGGCGCGCCGCAACCTGGCCAAGATCAACCTGAAGAACGGCTCCTTCCATCATCCGGTGGTGGGCAAGCACGGCGCCTCCGTCGTGCTGATCCAGCCGGCCTCGGAAGGTACTGGCATCATCGCCGGCGGCGCCATGAGGGCCGTATTTGAAGTGATGGGCGTGCAGAACGTGCTGGCCAAGTGCCTGGGTTCGACCAATCCGTACAACGTCGTGCGTGCGACCATCAACGGGCTGATGCAGATGTCCACGCCCTCGGAGATTGCCGCCAAACGCGGCAAGTCCGTTGAAGAGATCCTGGGGTAAGCCATGAGCGATAAAAAACTGAAAGTGACGCTGGTCAAGAGCACCATCGGCACCAAGAAGGAGCATCGGGCCTGCGTGCGCGGTCTTGGCCTGCGCCGCATGCACCACACCGTGGAGGTGCTGGATACGCCTGCGAACCGCGGCATGATCAACAAGGTCAATTTTCTCGTCAAATGCGAGGGCTGCTAAATGGAACTGAATAATCTCAAACCCGGTGCCGGCGCCAAGCACGCCAAGAAGCGCGTCGGACGCGGCATCGGTTCCGGCCTGGGCAAGACCGCCGGGCGCGGCCACAAGGGCCAGCATTCCCGCTCCGGCGGCTACAAGAAGGTCGGCTTCGAGGGCGGTCAGATGCCCTTGCATCGCCGCCTGCCCAAGCGCGGTTTTGTTTCGCTGACCGGCGGTGATGTCGCCGAAGTGCGCCTGTCCGATCTGGCCGGGATTGCGGTCGAGGAAATCGATCTGCTGGTGCTGAAGCAGGCGGGCGTGGTTTCCGGCTTGGCCAAATCGGCCAAGGTGATCCTGTCCGGCAAGCTCGACAGGGCGGTCAGGCTCAAGGGCATTGCCGCCACCACGGGCGCGCGCGCGGCAATCGAGGCCGCCGGCGGCTCCCTCGGCGAATAAGTTAGGAAGCGGCCTTGGCAAAAGCGGCATCTCTAGCCTCGGGCAGCAAGTTCGGCGATCTCAAGCGCCGGCTCTGGTTCCTGCTGGGCGCGCTGGTTGTCTACCGCATCGGCTCGTACATCCCGGTGCCGGGGATCGACCCTGAGCAGCTGCGGCAGCTGTTCAACTCCCAGTCGGGCGGCATCCTCGGCATGTTCGACATGTTCTCGGGCGGTGCGCTGTCGCGCGCTTCGGTGTTCGCCCTGGGCATCATGCCGTATATTTCGGCGTCGATCATCGTGCAGATGATGGGCGCGGTTTCCCCGCAGCTTGAGGCCCTGAAGAAGGAAGGCGAGGCGGGACGCCGCAAGATGACCCAGTACACCCGCTACGGCACGGTGTTCCTGGCGCTGTTCCAGGCGCTCGGCATTTCCATCGCGCTGGAAAGCCAGGGGGTGGTGATCGATCCGGGCATGGGCTTCCGCATCATCGCGGTGACCACGCTCACCGCCGGCACCATGTTCCTGATGTGGGTCGGCGAGCAGATCACCGAACGCGGCATCGGCAACGGCATCTCGCTGATCATTTTTGCGGGCATTGCCGCGGGCTTCCCGGCGGCGGTGTCGGGCACCCTGGAGTTGACGCGCACCGGCGCGTTCTCGATCCCGCTGGTGCTGCTGCTGTTTGTCGGCGCGATCATGGTGGTGGCTTTCGTGGTCTTCGTCGAAAGAGGCCAGCGCAAGATCCTGGTGAATTATGCCAAGCGCCAGGTGGGCAAGATGGTGATGGGCGGGCAGAGCTCGCATCTGCCGCTGAAGCTGAATATTTCGGGCGTGATTCCGCCGATTTTTGCCTCCAGCATCGTGCTGTTCCCGGCCACCCTGACCGGCTGGTTCGGTTCGGACCCGAGCATGTACTGGCTGCGCGACATCAGCGCGGTGCTGTCCCCGGGCCAGCCCGTGTACATGTTGCTGTACGCGTCCGCGATCGTCTTTTTCTGCTTCTTCTATACCGCGCTGGTGTTCAACCCCAAGGAAACCGCGGACAACCTGAAGAAGAGCGGCGCGTTCGTGCCCGGCATCCGCCCCGGCGATCAGACGGCGCGCTACATCGACAAGGTGATGACGCGCCTGACCCTGGTCGGAGCCATCTATGTCACGCTGGTCTGCCTGTTGCCGGAAGTGCTGATCGCTAAATGGAACGTGCCGTTTTATTTCGGCGGCACTTCGCTGATGATTGTCGTTGTCGTGGTGATGGATTTCATGGCGCAGATACAGGCTTATGTCATGACGCACCAGTATGAAAGCCTGTTGAAGAAAGCCAACTTCAAGGGCGGATTGGCTGGACGCTGATGTCGAAGGAAGACGTTATCCAGATGCAGGGGGAAGTGGTGGAAAACCTGCCCAACGCAACCTTCAGAGTGAAACTTGAAAATGGCCATGTCGTGCTGGGACACATTTCCGGCAAGATGCGCATGCACTACATCCGCATCCTGCCGGGCGACAAGGTGACTGTTGAATTGACGCCTTACGATCTGACCAAGGGCCGGATCGTGTTCAGGGCGAAGTGATATTGACCGGGCGACCGGCTGTAAGGAGAAGAGCATGAGAGTTCAGGCCTCAGTTAAGAAAATCTGCCGCAAGTGCAAGGTTGTGCGCCGCAAGGGCGTGGTTCGCGTGATTTGCGACGACCCGCGTCACAAGCAGCGCCAGGGATAAGTGTTTGTTTCGTCGGCCTTTGGTTGACAAAACAGACGTGGTATAATTTTCAGTTTTCTGTACGGAGTAACGCCGAATGGCCCGTATTGCAGGGGTAAACATACCCAACCACCAACACGCGGAAATCGCGCTGACCGCCATCTATGGCATCGGTCGCACCACGGCCCGCAAGATTTGCGAGGCCGCCGGCGTGCTCAACAGCGCCAAGATCAAGGACCTGACCGACGCAGAGATGGAAAAGCTGCGCGACGGCGTGTCCCAGTACACCGTCGAAGGCGATCTGCGCCGCGAAGTGACCATGAACATCAAGCGTCTGATGGATCTGGGCTGCTACCGCGGTCAGCGTCACCGCAAGGGCCTGCCTGTCCGCGGCCAGCGTACCCGTACCAATGCGCGCACCCGCAAGGGCCCGCGCAAGGCGATCAAGAAATAAGGAAAGCTAGATGGCGACCAAATCCGCTGCTACCCGTGTTCGCAAGAAGGTCAAGAAGAGCGTTGCCGAAGGCATCGCCCACGTGCATGCCTCCTTCAACAACACCATCATCACCATTACCGACCGTCAGGGCAACGCCCTGTCGTGGGCGACTGCGGGCGGCGCCGGCTTCAAGGGCTCGCGCAAATCCACGCCGTTCGCCGCACAGGTTGCCGCCGAAAACGCAGGCAAGGCCGCGCAGGAATACGGCGTGAAGAACCTGGAAGTGCGCATCAAGGGCCCCGGCCCCGGCCGCGAATCCTCGGTGCGCGCCCTCAACGCCCTCGGTTTCAAGATTACCGCGATCTCCGACGTGACTCCGGTGCCGCACAACGGCTGCCGTCCGTCCAAGAAGCGCCGCATTTAATTAGAGGTTTGATATGGCCCGTAACCTGGATGCTAAATGTCGTCAGTGCCGCCGCGAGGGGGAGAAGCTTTTCCTCAAGGGCGAGAAGTGCTACACGGAAAAATGCGCGATCGAGCGCCGCAGCTACGCCCCCGGCCAGCACGGCCAGAAGAGCGGTCAGCGCCTGTCCGGCTATGGCACGCAGCTGCGTGAAAAGCAGAAGATCCGCCGCATCTACGGCGTGCTGGAGCACCAGTTCCGCTTGGTGTACAAGGAAGCCGAACGCCGCAAGGGCGTGACCGGCGAAAACCTGCTGGGTCTGCTGGAAAGCCGCCTCGACACCGTGTGCTATCGCATGGGCTTCGGCGCCTCGCGCACCGAGGCGCGCCAGGTCGTGCGCCACAACGGCATCCTGGTCAACGGCAAGCGCGTCAACATCCCTTCCTACCAGGTCCGGGCTGGCGATGTCATCGAAGTGGCCGAGCGCGCCAAGAACCATCTGCGTGTGAAGGGGGCTGCCGAGGCCGCCGAGTCGCGCGGCTTCCCCGAGTGGGTGGAGGTGGACATCAAGGGCCTCAAGGGCACCTACAAATCCATGCCGCAGCGCGCGGACCTGCCGCCCACCATCAATGAGTCCCTGGTGGTCGAACTGTATTCCAAGTAAGTAACGAGACCGCGGTCATCGTTTCTGGTCACAGCGTTTAAAGGACACTGCCTACATGCAAGCTGCAGCGGAATTTCTCAAACCCAGTATTGTTGAAGTCGATCGTGTGACCCCGCTTCATGCCAAGGTTGTCATGGAGCCGTTCGAGCGCGGCTACGGCCACACCCTGGGCAACGCCCTGCGCCGCATCCTGCTGTCGTCGATGGTGGGCTACGCGCCGACCGAAGTGAAAATCACCGGTGTGGTGCACGAGTACTCCACCATCGAAGGCGTGCAGGAAGACGTCGTCGACATTCTGCTCAACCTCAAGGGCATCGCCTTCAAGCTGCACGGCAAGGGCGAAGTGCTGCTCAGGCTCGCCAAGAGCGGCGAGGGCATCGTCACCGCCGCCGACATTGAGGCCGGCCACGATGTCGAGATCGTCAACCCCGATCATGTCATTGCGCACCTGACCAAGGGCGGCAAGCTCGAGATGGAAATCAAGGTCGAAGCCGGGCGCGGCTACCAGCCCGTGCCGGCGCGCAAGGTCGATCAGGATTCGCGCGGCGTCGGCTCCATCCTGGTGGACGCCTCCTTCAGCCCCGTGCGCCGTGTGGCCTACGCCGTTGAAAACGCCCGCGTCGAACAGCGCACCGACCTCGACCGCCTGGTCATCGACATCGAGACCAACGGCATTGTCGATCCGGAAGAGGCCGTGCGCACGGCGGCGCGCATCCTGGTCGAGCAGCTTTCCGTGTTCGCCGACCTCAAGGGTACCGAAGCCGCCACCGGCGAAGCCGCGCGCGCGCCGCAGGTCGACCCCATCCTGCTGCGCCCGGTCGACGACCTCGAACTGACCGTGCGCTCGGCCAACTGCCTCAAGGCCGAGAACATTTACTACATCGGCGACCTGATCCAGCGCACCGAAACCGAACTGCTCAAGACCCCCAACCTGGGCCGCAAATCCCTGAACGAAATCAAGGAAGTGCTGGCCTCCAAGGGTCTGTCCCTGGGCATGAAACTCGAGAACTGGCCGCCGGCCGGGCTCGAAAAACCCTGAACCAACACATAACAAAAGTGCGGGGCGGCGTGGCAGCCGCCCTGGCCAAAGAAAAACAGTTTTTTTGAAAGGAATCCGCCATGCGTCATCGTCAATCCAATCGCAAGCTCAACCGCACCACCAGCCACCGCCTGGCCATGCTGCGCAACATGAGCAACTCGCTGCTGCGCCATGAAGTGATCAAGACCACCCTGCCCAAGGCCAAGGAACTGCGCCGCGTGGTCGAACCCATCATCACCCTGGGCAAGAATCCCTCGCTGGCCAATCGCCGCCTGGCGTTCGACCGCCTGCGCGACCGCGAGATGGTGGTCAAGGTGTTCGACGAGCTCGGCCCGCGCTATGCGACCCGTCCCGGCGGCTATGTGCGCATCCTGAAGTTCGGCTACCGCGTTGGCGACAATGCGCCCATGGCGCTGGTCGAACTGGTGGACCGCCCTGAGACGGAAGCGGGCGAACCCGTCGCGGCCGAATAAAACCGCGGATGATGCGACTTGAAAATGCCGGGCTTGCCCGGCATTTTTATTGCCGCATTGCCAGGCCGCTCTGACAGTGTCATCGTTGAGCGCAAACTCCAAGGAAACGGCATGATCGTTCTGATTACCGATTTTGGCGCGCGCGATCCCTATGCCGGCCAGGTCAAGGCGCGCATTCATGCGCTGGCGCCGGCGCAGCAGGTGGTCGATCTGCTGCATGAGGTCCCCGACTTCAACGCGCACGCCGCCGCGCATCTGGTCGCCGCTTTCGCCCCCGGCTTTCCGCCCGGCACGGTGTTCATGTGCGTCGTCGACCCGGGCGTCGGCACCGAGCGCGACGGCGTCGTGCTGAGCGCCGGCGGGCATTGGTTCGTGGGCCCCGACAACGGCCTGCTGTCCGTCGTCGCAGCGCGAAACCGCGACAGCAGGGTCTGGCGCATCGACTGGCAGCCGGAACACGCCAGCGCGACATTCCATGGCCGCGACATTTTTGCCGTTATCGCCGCCCTCATCGCCAAGGGCGAGTTCCCAGGCGACAAGCTGGAGGCCAAGCCCGGGCTGCACGTCGAGTTTGACGCGGGCGACCTGGCGCGCGTCATCTACATCGACCATTACGGCAATGCCTGGACCGGCCTGCGCGCCGCGTCCGTTCCGCCCAGCACGCGCATCGTCGCCAGGGGCGCTGAATTTCAAAATGCCGATACCTTCGGCGCGGTGGGCAAGGGCGAAGGCTTCTGGTTCGGCAACAGCGTCGGCCTGCTCGAACTCGCCGTCAACCGCGGCAGCGCGGCCGACAAGCTCGGCCTCAAGGTGGGCGACAGCATTCAGGTGTTCAAGCCTAACTAGCCTGGCTGTTTGCGCTAGGCGAGGATCACCAGCCTGAAATCGTTGACGTTGGTGCGGCTCGGCCCGCTAATGACCAGGTCGTGCAAGGCGCTGAAGAAGCCGTAGGCGTCGTTCGCCTCCAGCAGCGCCGCGGCATCCAGCCCCGCGTCTTTTGCGCGCCTCAGGCTGTCCGGGGTCCAGAGCGCGCCGGCATTGTCCTCGGTGCCGTCGATGCCGTCGGTGTCGCAGGCCAGGGCCCACACGTCCGCCACATCCCCCAGCGCAAGGCCCAGCGCCAGCAGGTATTCGCTGTTGCGGCCGCCGCGGCCGTTTTCGTGCCGGACGCTGACCGTGGTTTCCCCGCCAGAGAGCAAGGCGAAGGGCCGCCGTGCGCGTGCGAGCCTGTCCCGGATCAGCCGGGCATGCGCCTGCGCGACGCGGCTTGATTCGCCCTCGATCTCGCCGAGGTTGAGAGTGTCCACGCCCTGCCGTTCGAGCCAGGCCTGCACGCGCTCCAGCATCGCGCGGGCGCTGCCGATGATGCGGTTGTCCACCCGCTCGAATGGGCGGGCGCCGGGCTTGGGCGTGTCCGGGATCTCGCCCGCCAGCCCGCGGCGCAGGTGAGCGGCGACGCCAGGCGGCGGCGTGATGCCGTAGCGCCGCAGCACGGCCTGCGCGTCGGCGAAGCTGTCGGGGTCGGGCGCGCAGGGGCCGGATGCGATATAGCTGGGATCGTCGCCCACCACGTCGGACAGGATCAAGGCGCATACCGGCGCCCGGCTGAGCGCGGCCACCCGGCCGCCCGAGAAGCGCGTGAGGTGCTTGCGCACCGTGTTGATTTCCTGAATCGTGGCGCCGCAAGCCAGCAGCGTCCTCGTGGTCGAGCGCAATTCCCGCAGGCTGACGCCTTCCGCCGGAAGGGCCAGCAGGCTGGAGCCGCCGCCCGACAGCAGCACCAGCAGCAGATCGTCGGCGGTCAGCGCGGCGATCGCCTGCAGCATGCGCTCCGCCGCTTCGGCGCCGCGCCCATCCGGCAGCGGATGGCTCGCCTCGACGACTTCGATGCGCTGCCAGGGCAGGCCGTGCTGATAGCGCGTGACCACGAGCCCGGATAGCGGGGCCGTTGCCGGCCAGTGCGCCTCGACGGCCTGCGCCATGCTGGCGGCCGCCTTGCCGCCGCCCACCACCAGGGTGCGCCCGCGCGGAGGCGGCGGAAGCTGCGGCGGCAGCAGGGTTTGCGGACTGGCTGCCGCCAGGGCGACAGCGAAAGCCTCCAGAAGGAAAGGGCGTTGCATGGCCATGGAGCGATAGTGCCAGTTTCCGGGCGGCGCGATCAACGCCTCGGTGCGGGTCGAAGTTGACAGGGGTGGAAATGGTTTTATAATGATAACCATTCTCGTTATCGTTTATGAATCATGCGCAATCTGCAGCAACGGGGGGAGGAGCCGGCCATGCCGGCGCCGGACAGCAGCAAGCCCGTGCCGGTGGAACGGCTGCTGGGCGGCCGGGTTTCCATTCAAATCCTGCACAGGGGGCAGGTATACCAACTCAGTCTGACGCGCAACGACAAGCTGATCCTGACCAAGTAAAGCCGGCAATACCCGGCCGAGTCAGGCAGGTGAGGGCTGTTTGGGGAAACGTTTTGAAATGAATCGCAAAAAACTATCGCTAGCCGTCCTGGCGGCGGCCATCGCCTTGCCGCCCGCGATGGCCGCTGCCGCGGGCGGCGCGGTCAAGACCGGCGCCCAGGCGGTTTCGCCCAAGGCCCAGTTGGGGCGCTTGATGTATTTCGACCGCGGCCTGTCGGAGCCGGCGGGCCAGGCCTGCGCCTCCTGCCACGATCCCGCCAGGGCCTTCGTCGATCCGGACAGGCGGGCCGTCACCTCCAAGGGCGCGATTGCGCCCTTGGTCGGCAGCCGCAATACGCCGACCTCCATGTACATGGCCTTCAGCCCCCGGTTTCACTGGGACGAGAAGGAGGCGCTCTACCTTGGCGGCCAGTTCTGGGACGGGCGGGCCGCAAGCCTGGAAGAGCAGGCCAAGGGCCCGCTGCTGAACCCGCTGGAAATGGCCAATCCGCATGGCCGCGCGCTGGTGGAGAAAGTCCGCCGCGCCGCCTATGCGCCCGAATTTGATCGGGTGTTCGGCAAGGATGCGCTGAAGGACGACGACAAGGCCTTCGACCGCGTCGCCGAGGCGCTCGCCGCGTTCCAGCGCACGCCGCAATTCGCGCCGTTTTCCTCCAAGTACGATGCCTACCTCGCCGGCAAGGCCAAACTGAGCAAGCGGGAAATGCGCGGCCTGCGCCTGTTCGAAGCGGAAGACAAGGGCAATTGCGCCGCCTGCCATCCGAGCCGGCCGGGGCCCAAGGGCGAGCCGCCGCTGTTCACCGATTTCAGCTACGACAACCTCGGCGTGCCGCGCAATCCGGACAACCCCTTCTATCGCCTGCCTGCGCAATACAACCCGGTCGGCGAAGCGTTCGTCGACCGCGGCCTCGGCGGCGCGCTGGGCAAGCCGTCCGAGGACGGCAAATTCAAGGTGCCCACGCTGCGCAACATCGCCGTGACCGGGCCCTATATGCACAACGGCTATTTCCGGACCCTGCCAGGCCTGCTCGATTTCTACAACAGCCGCGACACGCGCCCGCCATGCGACAGCAGCCAGGTGCGCGAAGCCGAGGCGCAAAAGCGCCAATGCTGGCCGGTGCCCGAAGTCATCAACAATGTGAACAAGGACGAGCTCGGCGATCTCAAGCTCACGCGGCGCGAGAGGGAGGACATCCTCGCCTTCATGGAGACGCTGAGCGACGGCTGGCAGCCGAAGCGCTAGCTTTCCCCAACGGATGGCGCGGCGGCAATGATTTTCGTCGCCGTGGCGCGGCCAGCTCAGGGCAGGCTGGCCGCGTGCCAGGCGCAAAAAAAGTATTGACACCAGGCCGCACCCATATAAAATAAGAACCATTCTCATTATCGTTATCGATGGTGGGGTGAGGAAGCAGCTTTCGTCCGACCAAGGAGGTGACCAGAATGTACGTCTGCATTTGCCGGCAAGTGACCGACCGCGATATCCGCCAGGCCGTGGCCCAGGGCGCCAGCCGCATGCGCGATCTGCGCGAGCGGCTGGGCGTCAGTTCGCAGTGTGGCAAGTGCGCAGGTTGCGCGCGGGAAGTACTGAAGGAAGCGCGCGCAAGCTGCGCCTGTGCCGCCTGCCCGCAGGCGGCCTGAGACAAACCGGAAGCGCGCCCAGTGCGCCGACGGTAAAAATTTTTGACCGGATGCCGGCCAGCGGCATCCACCAGCAAGCCAGCCAGCCCGCTCCGGGCAAGCCAGCGAGATTTCACTGACTTGAACGGAGTTGTCATGAATCGAATATCGCGCATCGCGAAACCCGTAGGCGACCACAACGAATTGATGGCGGGCGCCATTCACCATTTGCGCAATGCCATGGAAACCGGCTCGCGCCGCTCCTGCGCCGTCGCCTGCATGCTGTTCGCCTGCCTGGGGCAGGACGAGAGCCTCGGCGACAAGCTGTGCGAGGAGTGCAAAAACCTGGGCGAGTGCCTGGAAGGCCTGACCCAGTATGCCAACTGGGGCAACCGGCCCTGAGCCTCGGCCAGGATCGAGAATGGCCGCCACTGCTGCAAATCTTTTGCCTGTTCCGCGCCTTTCGCCCGGCCTCTTGGCCGGGGTGCTGCTGGCGCACGCCGGCGCACTGCTGGCGCTGGCGACGATGCGGCAGCTGGACGCGCCGGTCGTGGTGCCGCGCGCGCTCGCGGTCAGCCTGATCGAAATGCCCAACGAGGTCAAACAGCCCGAGCCGCAGCCGCCCAAGCCCGTACTCAAACCGCAGCCCACGCCGCCGGTGCTGGCCGTGCCGCAGCCGAAAATCGTGCCGAGGGAGCAAGAGCCGCTCGTGGAACCGCCCAAAGCCGTCGCCGAACCGGCGCCAGTGGCGCCTGCGGTGGCGGCCGAGGCGCCCGTGCCGGCGCCACCAGCGCCTTTGATCGAGCCGCGCTTCGACGCCAACTACCTCGACAACCCCAAGCCGCCTTATCCCGGCCTCTCCAAACGCCTGGGCGAGCAGGGCGTGGTGCAACTGCGCGTCTTTGTCAACGTCGACGGTAGCGTCGGCAGGCTCGAACTCAGGCGCGGCAGCGGCCATCCGCGCCTCGACCAGTCGGCCATGAGCGCCGTGCAGCACTGGCGCTTCGTGCCGGCGCGGCAGGGCAGCGCCCCGGTCGCGGCCTGGGTCGTCGTGCCCATCCATTTCACTTTAGGGAGTTAAACATGCAACCCGCATCCGCTCAGGTCCAGCTGGGCTTCGCCCACTTCATCGCCCAGTCCGACAGCCTGGCCAAATTCCTGCTGGCCGTGCTCCTGGCCATGTCGGTCATCACCTGGTATCTCGTCGCCTCCAAGGCCATTGCCAACTGGCGCATGAAAAAAAGCGCGCGTGTTTTTCTTGCGCGTTTCTGGGATGCGCCGGGGCTGACTTCGGTCGCGCTGCACATCAAGGAAGCCGGCGTGCATGATCCGTTTTCGCACATGACCCACCATGGCTTGAAGGCGGCCGAGCAGTATCGCAACAAGGCCGGCAGCCGCCTGATCGAGTCCGGTTCCGCCGACGAATTCCTCACCCGCGCGCTGCGCCGCGCCATCGAGCAGGACACCGCGCGCCTCGAGTACGGCCACACCATGCTCGCGTCGATCGCCTCCTCCGCACCCTTCGTCGGCCTGTTCGGCACCGTGTGGGGCATCTACCATGCCCTGGTCAACATCGGCATGAGCGGCTCCGGCAGCCTCGAGCAGGTGGCGGGCCCGGTGGGCGAGGCGCTGATCATGACCGCGCTGGGCCTGGCCGTGGCCATCCCCGCCGTGCTGGCCTACAACCTCTTCAACCGCGCCAATCGTCTGGTGCTGTCCGAACTCGACGGCTTCGCGCACGACCTGTTCGCCTTCATGTCCACGGGGGCGCGAGTGAATGCCCCCGGCGTGGCCGGCGAGCCGGTGGTGCTCAAGATGAGGGAAGCGTGAATGGCCTTCGGCGGACTCACTGCAGGCAGCCCGCCCAAAGACGTGGCGGAAATCAACATGATTCCTCTGATCGACGTCATGCTGGTGCTGCTGGTCATCTTCATCATCACCGCGCCGCTGCTCACGCACGCGGTCAAGGTCGACTTGCCCAAGGCGGCGAGCCTGCCCGACCAGCCCAGGCCGGAAACCGTGCAGCTGTCCATCCAGGCCGACGGCGCGGTGTACTGGAACGCGGAGAAGGTCGACGCCGCTGCCTGGCGCGCGAAGATGCAGGCGGCTTCGCAACAGACGCCGCAGCCGGAAATCCAGCTCCGCGCCGACGGCGAGCTGGCCTACAAGCATGTCGCGCAAGTCATGGCCGACGCCGCACGCGCAGGCTTGTCCAAGCTGGGTTTCGTGACTGACCCGCGCGATGCGCCAGTCGGAGAGCCGCGATGAGCGCTACCGACAAACTTGCCTCGGCATCGAGGAACGGTGAAGCGCAGGCTGCCTCCATCCCGGCCGTCGACAGCCGCGAACTGTTCCGCGGCGGCCGCCAGCTACAGATCCTGCATGCCGGCCAGGTCTACATCCTGCGCCAGACCAGGGACAACAAACTGATCCTGACCAAGTAGTTTTTTTAATTCAACACCAGCCAGCCAATCGCATGCCTTGCGCCGAGCCAGCCAGACATTTTCGACGCAAGGAGAAATCGATGAAAAGCTGTATTCCCACGCCGCGGCGCGATGCGCGGCCCATGAACAAGACCAAACTGACGCTGGCGGTTGCGGCGGCCATGTGCTTCCCGCTGCAGCTCATGGCGGCCGATGTCCAACTGCCGCGCATCGACGTGGTCGGCGAAGATGAGCAGGCAGTCGCCAAGCAGCCCGGCTCGGTCGCGATCATCGAGAAAGAAGAGCTCGAACTCCTGCAGCCGCTATCCACACAGGATGCACTCAAGACCGTGCCGGGCGTGGTGGTGCGCGAAGAGGAAGGCTACGGTTTCATCCCCAACATCGGCATGCGCGGCCTGGACCCCAACCGCAGCCAGAAACTGCTGGTGCTGGAAGACGGCGTGCCGGTGGCGCCGGGCCTGTTCCTTGCCAACGAGTCCTATTACAGCCCGCGCATCGAGCGCATGGAAAGCATCGAGGTGCTGAAGGGCGCGGCCGGCCTGCGCTACGGCCCGACCACCATCGGCGGCGTGATCAACTACAAGACCAAAGACCCCGAGGGTGGCGTCAAGGTCACCGCCAAGGCGGGTTCCCACGGCTACCATCTGCTGGGCCTGGATGCCGGCGGCGTCAGTCCCTCGGGCGAGGCGGTGGGCGGCATCAGCGTGGTGACCGCGCAGGGCGACGGATTCCGCAACAATGCCTTCGACATGAACGATGTCGTGCTCAAGGGTGGCATGGCGCTAGGCAGCAATCAATGGGTCAGCGCCAAGTTCACCTACTACGACAACGAGGTCAATACTTCCTATGTCGGCTTGCGGCCGAACGAGTACCGCAATGACCCGACCAAGAACCCGGCGCCGAATGATTATTTCCTGACTGACCGCTATTCCTTCGACATCAACCACGAGCTTCAGATCAACGAAGACATGAAGCTCAACACCCTGCTGTACTGGAGCCATCTCAATCGCGACTACTGGCGCCGCGACATCGCCAGCCGCTCGGCGGACGGCACCACTTTCGTCGCCTGCGGCGGCGCATCCTATTGCATGTCGGGACGCAACCGCGCGTTTGAAATGATGGGCATCGATTCGCGCCTGTTCATCAACCACCGGGCCTTCGGCATCGGCAACGAGGCCGAGATCGGCATCCGACTGCACAGCGACCACCTCAGCAACCAGACCGTGCGTTCGAAGACGGACGAGAACGCACGTTCCGGCACGCTGACCGGTGACGACACGCAGAAAGCCAGGGGCATCGCCTTCTACGGCCAGAACCGTTTCATCATCACCGACAAGCTGGCGATCACCCCCGGCCTGCGCATCGAATCCTACGAGCAGGAACGCAAGAACGAGCTGAATGGCGACTTCGGCGAGTCCAACAATGTCGAAGTCATGCCCGGCCTCGGCCTGACCTGGCAGCTGATTCCGCAGGCGCAGTTGTTCGCCGGCGCCTACAAGGGTTTCTCGCCGGCCATGGTGGCAACGGCCATCAGCGCAGACGGCACCGACCAGGAGCTCGATGCCGAACGTTCGACCAACTTCGAAATCGGCGTGCGCGGCGCGCTCAGCCGACTGGGCTACGAAGCCACCGCTTTCTACATGGACTTCGAGAACCAGATCGTGCCGCAGTCCGAATCCGGCGGCGTCGGCGCCACGGTGACCAATGCCGGCAAGACCCTGCACCAGGGCCTGGAAGGCGCGCTTGACTATGCGCTCGGCGGCGGCTGGAGCGTGGGCGCGAACGCGACCTGGGTGCTGACCGCCAAGTACAACAGCACCAAGATCGTCGGCGGCATCGACCGCAACGGCAACCGCCTGCCCTATGCGCCCGAACTGACGGCGAACCTGTCGCTCAACTACAAGGTGGGCGGGTTCAAGACCAGCCTCAGCGCGTATCACGTGTCCAGCCAGTTCGTCGACCCGGAGAACACCAAGGCCGAAAGCGCCGACGGCCGCCGCGGCGAAATCCCCGCCTACACGACCATGGATTTGAGTGCGCATTACGCCGTGAACAAGCAGCTCAACGTGTTCGGCACCGTGCGCAACCTGCTCGACCGGAAATACATCGCCAGCCGCAACCCGGACGGGATCTTCCCCGGCGCGGAGCGCAATTTCGAAGTCGGCATGAACTACAAGTTCTGACGCCTTGGGACATGCCGGTGCGGTTGACCCGCGCCGGCGTTATTTGTGAAAGGCATAAACCTTGTGGTGTCATGGCCTTTATTTGGCCTGGCAAAGTAGTTTGCCTAGAATGAAAGCCAGCATCCGCGGCGCCCTTTAGCCAACCGTTCCTCAGCCACCGGCATCCACGCGGGTTCTTTTCAACGCATCGGGAGAGAACCATGAAAGGCGACAAGAAAGTCATCCAGTATCTGAATCAGGCCCTGGCGGTGGAACTCACCGCCATCAACCAGTATTTCCTGCATGCGCGCATGTACAAGAACTGGGGCCTGGTTGCGCTCGGCAAGCACGAATACGAGGAGTCCATCGAGGAGATGCACCACGCCGACAAGCTGATCGAGCGCATCCTCTTCCTCGAGGGCCTGCCCAACCTGCAGGACCTCGGCAAGCTCCTGATCGGCGAGAACGTGCCCGAGTGCATCGCCGGCGATTTGAAGCTGGAGCGGGGCGGCCACAAGCTCTACGTCGAGGCCATCGCCTACTGCGAATCGGTCAAGGACTACGTCTCGCGCGAAACTCTCGAAGCGATCCTCGCCGACACCGAGGAGCACATCGACTACCTCGAGACCCAGCAGGGCCTGATCGAGCAGCTGGGCCTGCAGAACTACCTGCAGAGCGCCATGGGCGAGATCAAGAGCTAGGCTTGCCCGAAGCCGCGGGCGGGCCGCGGCGGAAGAGGCGGCGGCTCCAGCCCACCGCGTCGTCCACGTAGGTGAACACCACCGGGATCACCAAGAGACTCAGGAAGGTCGAGGTGATGAGGCCGCCGATGACGACGATGGCCATGGGCGCGCGGAAGCTGGGGTCGGTGCCCAGTCCGATGGCAATCGGCAGCATGCCGGCGCCCATCGCCACCGTGGTCATCACGATCGGCCGCGCGCGCTTGCGGCAGGCGTCGAGCAGCGCCTCGCGGCGCGTAAGGCCGTGGTCGCGGCGCGCCATGATCACGTAGTCGATGAGCAGGATGGAGTTCTTGGTGGCGATGCCCATCAGCATGATGAGGCCGATCATCGACGGCATCGACAGCGCGGTGCGGGTGAGGAACAGCGCCAGGAAGGCGCCGGGGATCGACAGCACCAACGCGGCGAGGATGGTGGCCGGCTGCACGAAATCCTTGAACAGCAGCACCAGCACGATGTAGATGCACAGCACGCCGGTGAGCATGGCGAGGCCGAAGCTCGCGAACAGCTCGTTCATCGCCTCGGCGTCGCCGATGGTGGTCTGCGTCACCCCCGGCGGCAGGTTGCGGATGCTGGGCAGCGAGGTCGCCAGCTTTTCCACCTCGCCCAGCGGCTGCTGGTTCAGCTCGATTTCGAAGTTGATGTTGCGCTGGCGGTCGTAGCGGTCGATCTCGGCCGGGCCGCTGTCGATGGCGAGGGTGGCGACATTGCCGATCGGCACCGGCCCGGCCTTGCCGGGCACGGTCATGCGTTGCAGCAGCGAGAGATCCGCGCGCGCGCCGGGCGGCAGCTTGACCACGATGGGTACCTGGCGCTGGGAAAGATTCAATTTGGCCAGGTCCTGGTCGTAGTCGCCGGCGGTGGCGATGCGCAGGGTGTCGGCGATCGCGGCCGAGGTCACGCCCAGCTCGGCCGCCTTCGCGAAGTCGGGGCGGATCACCAGTTCCGGCCGCACCAGGCTGGCGCTGGTGGTGACGTTGCCGATGCCGGGGAGGGTGCGCAGCTCGCGCTCGACTTTCACGGCATGCTCGGCCAGCGCCTCGCCGTTCTCGCTCACCAGCACCAGCACGTACTTCTCGTTGGAGCCGCCGAAGCCGACGTTGACGCGCGCGCCGGGCAGCGCCGCCAGCGCCTCGCGCAGCTGGCGCTCGACGGCCTGCTTCTTCACCCCGCCGCGCTCGGAGCGGTGGGTGAGGTTGAGGGTCAGCGTGGCCTTGCGCACCTCGGCCGCGCCGCGCGGCATGAAGGGATCGGCGCCGGAGGCGCCGCCGCCTACCGCGGTGTAGACCAGCTTCACGTACGGGTTCTGCTGCACGATCTTGCGCGCTTCCTCGGCGGCGGCGAGCGTCTCTTCGAAGGTGCTGCCGGGCGGCAGCGAAAGGTAGACCTGGGTCTGCGACAGATCGTCCGGCGGAATGAAGCCGGTGGGCAGCAGCGGCACCAGCGCGAAGGAGCCGAAGAAGAACAGCGCCGCCGCGATCAGCGTCAGCACGCGGTGCCTGAGGCACCACGCCGCCCACTTGAGATAGCGCACCATCCAGAACGGCTCGCCGTGCTCTTGCTTCGGCTTCTTGAGCGAATAGGCCGCCATCATCGGCGTCAGCATGCGCGCCACCGCCAGCGAGAAGAACACCGCGATCGCCGCGGTCCAGCCGAACTGCACGAAGAACTTGCCCGGCACCCCGCTCATGAAGGCGGTGGGCAGGAACACCGCGATCAGCGTGAAGGTGGTGGCGATCACCGCCATGCCGATCTCGTTGGCCGCCTCCATTGCGGCCTGATAGGGGGTCTTGCCCATGCGCAGATGGCGGATGATGTTCTCGATCTCGACGATGGCGTCGTCCACCAGGATGCCGACCACCAGCGACATGGAGAGCAGGGTGACGACGT
The DNA here is from genome assembly GCA_024709485.1 of Hydrogenophilaceae bacterium. Classification (GTDB taxonomy): domain Bacteria; phylum Pseudomonadota; class Gammaproteobacteria; order Burkholderiales; family Thiobacillaceae; genus UBA6918. Next base: position 25,369 of record JANJWO010000008.1, read on the forward strand.
TGACCGTGAAGCCCATCAGCTGCATCGCGAAGAAGGCCGGGATCATCGACAGCGGCAGCGCGGTGGCGGAGATCAGCGTGGCGCGCCAGTCGCGCAGGAACAGCCACACCACCAGCACGGCGAGGAAGGCGCCCTCGTACATCAGCGACATCGAGCCGTCGAAGTTTTCCTGCACCGGATCGACGAAGTTGAAGGCCTCGGTGATGGTGATGTCGGGGTGCTCGGCCTTGAGCTTTTCCAGTGCGGCGCGCACGCCCTTGGCCACTTCGATCTCGCCGGCGCCGCGGCTGCGCGTGATCTCGAAGCCGACCACCGGCTTGCCGTTGAGCAGCGCCGCCTGGCGCCGCTCGGCCACGGTGTCGCTGACCGTGGCGAGCTGGTCGAGGCGCACGCGGCGGCCGTCGGACAGGGCGATGTCCATCGCCGCCAGCTCCTCGGCCGAGCGCACGGTGGCGAGGGTGCGCACGGTCTGCTCGGCGCCGCCCACGTCGGCGCGCCCGCCCGAGGCTTCCTGCTGAATCTGGCGCAGTTGCCGCGAGATGTCGGCGGCGGTGGCGTTCAGCGCCAACAGGCGCGCGGGATCGAGCTCCACCCGCACCTCGCGGCTGGCGCCGCCGACGCGCGCCACCGCGCCCACGCCGTACACGCTGAGCATGCGCTTGGTCACGGTGTTGTCGACGAACCAGGACAGCGCCTCGTCGTCCATGCGGCTGGAGGCGACGGTGTAGGTGAGGATGGGCGAGCCGGCCAGGTTGGCCTTGGAGATCACCGGGTCGCGCAGCTCGCCGGGCAGGTCGGCGCGGATGCGCGATACCGCGTCGCGCACGTCGTCCACCGCTTCTTGGGTGGGTTTCTCCAGGCGGAACTCCACGGTCACGGTGGCGGTGCCGTCCTGGAGCTTGGTGTAGATGTGCTTGATGCCCTGCAGCGTGGCGACCGAGTTCTCGATCTTGCGCGCGACCTCGGTTTCCATCTGCGCCGGCGCGGCGCCCGGCAGCGTCGCGGTCACCGTCACCGTCGGCAGGTCGATGTCCGGGAACTGCTGGATCTTCATGGCCTTGAACGCCCACAGCCCGGCGAGCGTGAGCATGACGAACAGCAGGATCGTCGGGATCGGGTTCTTGATGGACCAGGAGGAGACGTTCATGGCGGGGTGCTCGCAGCCGTGTCTGAGCGATGCGCGCTCGGGCTTATTGCCGCGCGGGCGCGTTCACCACGCGCACGATGTCGCCGTCGGCGAGAAAGCCCGCGCCGCTCGCCACCACCTGCGCAGTGGGGTCAAGGCCGCCGGTGATCTCGATGCGGTCGCCCAGCCGGCGGCCCAGCGTCACCTTGGTCTGCGCCACCTTCATCAGCGCCGCGCGGTCCTTGCCCTCCAGGCGGAACACGTAGGCAAAGCCCTCGCGCAGCAGCACCGCCGACTGCGGCAGCACCAGCGCGGGCGCTTGGCCCAGTTCGAACTCGCCGCGCGCGAAGCTGCCGGCGCGCAGCGCGTCGCCCGCGCCGCGCGGCAAGTCGACATAGACGAGGCCGTTCAGCGTCTTGGGGTCCACCGTGGGCGCCACCATGCGCACGCGGCCCTGCACGCGCGCGCCGTTCGGCGCGATGAGCGTGGCCGGCACCCCGGCCTTGAGTTTGCCGAGTTCCGATGCGCTCACCTCGGCGCGCCACTCCAGGCGGCCGCCGCGGATCAGGCGGAACAACTCCACCCCGGGTTGGGCCAGCGAGCCCACCGTCGCGCTGCGCGAGGAGATCACGCCGGCATCGGGCGCGCGCACGGTGGTCTGCGCCATGCGCACCGCGTCCGCCTGCAGCCTGGCGCGCGCCGCGTTCAGGCGCGCGTGCGCCGCCTTCTCGGCGGTCAGGTACTGGTTGATCTGCTGCGCGCTGAGGAAGCCGGTCTCCTGGTACTTGCGCGCGCGGTCGCCGTTGGCGACGGCCTCGGCCAGCAGCGCCTCGGCTTCCGAGACCGCGGCCTTCGATTGGGCAAGGTCGGCCGCCACCGTGGCGCTGGCGATGCGCGCCAGCACCTGGCCCTTCTGCACGCGGTCGCCCACGTTCACCAGCACCTCGGTCAGGCGCAGGTTGCCGATCTCCGGCCCGATCGCCGCCTCCTGCCAGGCCGCGATGTTGCCGTTGGCCTCCAGGATCCGGGGCCATTCCTGCTGCTGCGGGGTGACGAGGCTGACGCTCAGCGCCGGCTTGGCGCTGAGCGCTTGTTCAGGTTCGGCGGGCTGGCCGTCGCCCTTGCCGCAGGCCGCGAGCAGGGGGAGCAGAAGAAGCGGGAGCAGGGCACGCATGATGGCTTGGATAGGGGAATCGGCCAATAGCATAAACGATGCCGGGCGGCGAGTGCGCGCCCCGGCCAAAAACCGGCATTCCGCAGTGCCGGCCATGCGCGTAGGCAGGCCCCGCCTTTGCCTTCAAGGAACCAACAGGAGGCGCGTGCTGTCACTCGGCAAACGCAAAAGGAGCCCAAACGTGAAGCGCATTCTTTCCCAAGCCCTGTTCGTCGGTTTGCTCGCCCCCGCCGTCTGGGCCGATCCTGCCGCCCCGGTCGTCGACGTGTACAAGAGCCCGACCTGCGGCTGCTGCAGCAAGTGGATCGATCACCTCAAGGCCAACGGCTTCGCGGTACGCAGCCACGACACCCGCGACGTGGCGCAGCACAAGCTGCGCCTGGGGATTCCGGCGGGCTACGATTCCTGCCACACGGCGGAAGTGGGCGGCTATGTGATCGAGGGCCACGTGCCGGCGAAGGACATCCGGCGCCTGCTCAAGGAGAAACCCGCGGCGCGCGGCCTCACGGTGCCGGGCATGCCGGTCGGCTCGCCCGGCATGGAGCAGGGCCATCACCAGGAGGCGTACGACGTGATCCTGCTGGACAGGAACGGCAAGCCGCGGGTGTATTCGCGGTATTGAATGGCGCCGTGAAAAAAAAGCCGCCCGGGTGGGCGGCTTTTTTGCGGGTCAGATTTCCGGGGTCAGATCAGCCCTGATGGATGTTGCGCGGATCGGGCGTGCCGAATCCGGCTTCATCGTTTTCGATTTTCAGCTTCTTGGCATAGTCCACCGACCATTGGGCGCTCTCCATGTCGCTCCAGGTGACAGCGGGCTTCTGTTTTTCCCAGGCTTCTGCGACTTCCTGCAGGGAAGTTTCGCCGCCATTGAGTTTCGTTCTGGGTTGCATGTTTTCATCTCCTTTCATGCGGGTAAAAAAAAATCAGCTGTGCAAATGGGGCCTCAAGCCGGCAAATCAACCGTGACGCAAGCAGGGGCATTGGCGATGAATTCAAGCGGCGGCCTTCGCTGCCAGTGGGCGGCCCGCGCATGCCCAGGATCAGGAGCGCGCCTGATCCGCAGATTGCGCAGATGCTCATCAGGGAAGTGCCAGAGAAAAGCCGGGCCGGCCGTGACGAAATCCGGATAAAGGGATCGCTTGATTATGGTCTACAAAGGGATGGCGGCGCTTGTTTGCCGCAAGGGCAGTGCAGGCCGTGCAAAGAACCAGGTGAGGCTGAGCCGCCGGCAAGGGCCGTGCGCGTCATGACAACGTAAAGGAGCCGCTCATGGAGAAGAATGTTTCCCAATACTCCGACCTGATCGCCACCTATGCCACCGAGATCGGGATGAAGATCCTCGCCGCCATCGCCTTCTGGATCATCGGCCGCTGGCTGATCGGGCTGGCCGGGCGCATGCTGCAGCGCGTGCTGGAGAAACAGAAGGTCGACCCCACGCTGATGCGCTATATCGGCAGCATTGTCGCGGTTACCCTCAACATCGTGCTGGTGGTCGCCATACTCGGCTACTTCGGCGTGCAGACCACGACCTTCGCCGCCCTGGTCGCCGGCATCGGCATCGCCATCGGCGCGGCCTGGGGCGGGCTGCTGTCGAACTTCGCGGCAGGCGCGTTCCTCATCGTGCTGAAGCCCTTCAAGGTGGGGGATTTCATTACCGCAGGCGGCGTCACCGGCACGGTCAGGGAAATCGGCCTGTTCGCCACCGCGCTCGACACGCCGGACAACGTGCACACCATTGTCGGCAACGGCAAGATTTTTTCCGACACCATCCAGAATTTCAGCACCAACTCGTTCCGCCGCGTCGAACTGAAATGCCAGCTGGCGGGCGGCGCCGACCACGTCTCGGCCATGCAGTTGCTGCGCGACAAGCTGCAGACGATCCCCAACGTCGTGGCCGCGCCGCCGGTGGAAGTCGAGATTCTCGAATTCAACCTGGTGGGGCCGGTGTTGGCCGTGCGCCCCTTTTGCCATACGGACAATTACTGGCAGGTGTATTTCGATGGCAACCGCATGATCCGCGAAGCGCTGGCGCAGGCGGGCTTCCCCTCGCCGATGCCGGCCCAGTTGGTGCTGACGCGGAGCGCTTGAGCGTTTCGGAAGCCTAGGGGCGAGTCGATCGGCTGCGCGCGCCAAACCCGAAAGCCGCCCGGTTGGGCGGCTTTGTTTTGATTAATGGTGGACGTTCCGCGGGTCGGGCTTTGCCGGCCCCGCCTTCCGCGCCTCTTCGTGAAGCCGGCGGGCGTATCCGGTGGTCCAGCGGTCGTGCTCGGATTCACTCCAGTGGAAGTGATGCTCTTCTTTCCGCCAAGCCTCTGCGACGGCCTGGATTGAAGCATCACCCCCGTTCAGACGTGTTCTCGCTTCCATGATCCTCACCTCCTTTCGGGGAAGCTTTTTTATAGCCCCTGGCGAAGGCAAAACAACCGCGCTGGAAGTGATTGCTTTCCGCCGGCCGGCCGGTTTTTCCCCTGCCCGAGGCGCCGCAAACGCGGCTTCGCCGCCAGGAATTTTCTCCGGGGTCCGCTGTCCATCGGAGCAGGATTCGGCGAGGGCGCGAACAGCGTTTTTGCCCCACTTCATCAGGGGAGTTCGAGGGGTCGATACCTTGTGCAAGAAGGAGAGATCGATGAGCCAATCCGCTTTTTTTTCGAAACCCGTTTTGCTTGCCCTGCTGGCCGGCGGCCTCTTGGGCGGGGGCGGGATTTATGCGTTCGAGATGGAGCGCCACCCCTCCGCCCCGAGCGTTGCCGCCGCCGAGCCGGCGATGCGCGCGCCCAATCCCGGTGTCAGCCTTCCGGACTTTACCCGCATCGCCGGGAAATACGGCGCGGCCGTGGTCAACATCAGCGTGTCGGGCATGAGCCGGGCGTCGCTGGATGCCCCCAATGAGGATGGCGACAACCCCTTCGGCGACGACCCCTTTTCCCAGTTCTTCAAGCATTTCGGCGGGCAGGGCGGCTTCCGGTTGCCGCCGCCGCGCGACCTGATCGTGCGCGGCGAGGGGTCGGGGTTCATCATCAGCCCCGATGGCTTGATCCTCACCAATGCGCACGTGATCGACGGCGCCAGGGAGGTGGTGGTGAAGCTGACCGACCGGCGCGAGTTCCAGGCCAGGGTGCTGGGGGCCGACCCCAAGACCGATGTGGCGCTGATCAGGATCAACGCGAAGAACCTGCCCGCCGTGCCCATCGGCAATCCCGCCAATCTGCAAGTGGGCGAATGGGTGCTGGCGATCGGGTCTCCCTACGGCTTCGAGAACAGCGTGACGGCCGGCATCGTCAGCGCCAAGGGGCGCGCGCTGCCGGATGACGCCTATGTGCCGTTCATCCAGACCGATGTGGCGGTCAATCCGGGCAATTCCGGCGGGCCGCTGTTCAACACGCGCGGCGAAGTGGTGGGCATCAATTCCCAGATTTACAGCCGCTCGGGCGGCTATCAGGGGCTGTCCTTCGCCATTCCCGTCGACGTGGCGATGCACGTGAAGGATCAGCTGCTCAAGACCGGCCATGTCACCCATGCCTTCCTGGGCGTGGCGGTGCAGGGCATCGATCAGACCCTGGCGGATTCCTTCGGCCTCGCCAGGCCGGAAGGCGCGCTGGTCTCCGAGGTGGAAAAGGGCAGTCCGGCGGACAAGGCGGGGCTGCAGCCGGGCGACGTGATCCGTAGCGTCAATGGCCGCCCGATCGTTGCCTCGATCGACCTGCCGAGCCTGATCGGCGAGCTTGCGCCGGGCCAGGCGGTGACGCTGGATGTCTGGCGCAACAAGCGCCCGGTGCAACTGAATGCCAGGCTGGCCGACCTGAAAGAGGCCAGAGCGGCCTCCGACGAGACGCCTGCGCGGCCGGACGGCGCGAAGCTCGGGCTCGCGCTGCGCCCGCTGCAGCCCCAGGAAAAAGCGCAGGCGGGGCTGGATGGCGGCCTGGTGGTTGAAGACGTGGGCGGCGCCGCGGCGCGCGCGGGCATCGAGCCGGGCGACGTCATCCTGGCGGTGAACGGCACGCGCGTGCTCGATGCCGCACAGGTTCGCGCTGCCGTGGCCAGGGCGGGCACATCCGTCGCGCTGCTGATCCAGCGCGGCGACAGCCGGATCTTTGTGCCGGTGCGGCTCGGCTGAGCGCCTCTTGCTTGCGCCATGCGGCGGCTGCGATGCCGCCGCGGGCTTGAGCGCCTTCGCGCCTCTTCGGCGTTCAATTACAGCGATACGGCGCAATGGCCCGCGGCTTTCGCGAGCTTCGCCGTCGCCCGCGTGCGGGCGCTGGGAACGTGGCGCGCCTTGCCTTCATCTAATGTGGTAAGAGCCCGAATCAGGAGGAACAGCCCCATGCGCCAACCACAGCAGCACGATGCCGCGCAGCCCTTGCCCGATGCGGAACTTGCGCGGCGGATCGCGGACGGCGATCTGTCCGTGCTGCCGCAATTGATGCGGCGCCACAATCAGACCCTGTACCGCACAACGCGCAGCATCCTCAACGATGACGCCGAAGCCGAGGATGCGGTGCAGGAAGCCTACATCCACGCCTACCGTGCGATGGGCCAGTTCCAGGGCAACGCCAAGCTGTCCACCTGGCTCGTGCGCATCGCGGTCAATGTGGCGCTGGAGCGTCTGCGCAAGCGCCGGCGGCGCGCCGAGGTGATCGACCTGTATGGCGATGCGGCGCCGGACGGCGAGCTGCCGGAGGCGGACATGGGCGCGCACGCACCCGAACGGCCCGAGCAGGCGCTGCTGCGCATGGAGATGCGGCGCCTGGTCGAGGACAAGGTGAGCCGCTTGCCGGATGTCTTCCGCGCCGTGTTCGTGCTGCGCGCGCTCGAGGAAATGTCGGTCGACGAAACCGCAGACTGCCTCGGCATTCCGGCGGAGACCGTGCGCACCCGCTATTTCCGCGCCCGCGGCCTGCTGCGCGAGGCGCTGGCGCGCGAAATCGACACCTGCGTTGCGGACGCCTTCTCCTTCGCGGGCGAGCGCTGCGACCGCATCGTTGCGGGCGTGATGGCGAGGCTCGATCCTTCCAGGCGCAAGGCCTGAACCCGCCCGGCGGCGCTGCCGCCGGGGCTTAAATGCAGTAGCCGTTTTTCATTTCAGGAGAAAGTCATGTTTGCATTCAGCCAAGATCCGCGCGCACGCAACAGCGAAGCCGCGGTGGACGCATCGCGCCGTTCCTTCTTCAACCATTCCGGCCTGCTGCTGTCGGGCGCGGCGATCGCACTGCTCGCCGGCCGCGAGGCGCTGGCCAAGGGCAATGCCTCGTCCGCCGCCGATGTCAGCATCCTCAACACCGCGCTGGGGGCCGAGCACGAGGCCGTGGCCGCCTATCAGGTCGGCGCCGAGAGCGGCCTGCTGCAAAAGCCCGCGCTCGACCTGGCGCTGACCTTTCAGGGCCATCACAAGGCGCACGTCGAGCTGCTGGCGAAGACCATCATCACCCTGGGCGGCAAGCCGGCCGAGGCCAGGAAGCAGTACACCTTCCCCACCGACACCCTGAAGAGCCAGGCCGATGTGCTGCGCTTTGCCGCGACGCTGGAAAAAGGCGCGGTGAGCGCCTATCTGGGCGCGGTGCCGGTGTTCGGCAACCGCGATCTGGCCAAGGCCGCCGCCAGCATCCTCGGCGACGAGGCGATGCACTGGGCCGTCCTGCGCAATGTCTTGGGCGAAACGCCGGTGCCCGCCGCCTTCGTGTCGTGAATGCGCTTTGGCGCCTGCTCTTGCTCGCCGGCGCGGCGCTGGCCTTCAGCGCAAACGCGGCGCCGGGCGATCCGGACAGGGGCAAGCTGGTGTATGAACGATGCCAGGCCTGCCATGCCTTGGCCTACGACCGGACCGGGCCGCGCCATTGCGGGCTGTTCGGACGCCGCGCCGGCAGCGTGCCGGGGTTTGCCTATTCCGAGGCGATGCGGCGTTCGAAACTGGTGTGGAACGCGCAGACCCTCGACCGCTTCCTGAGCAACCCGCTCAAGGCCGTGCCCGGCACCAGCATGGGCTACGCCGGCATTGCCGACCGCGGCGAGCGCGCCGACCTGATCGCGTATCTCAGGCAGGCGAACGGCTCGGCGGCGTGCGGCCGGCAGTAGACGGCGTGCCATGGCCGCCGAATTGCCGAAACAGCCGCGCCCGCATTGACGCCTGCTTCCCGCGCTGACGAAAGGGTAAATTGACACGGCCGCTTTAGCTGCTAACGTCAACTTATCGGTTAGTTTCTCGCCCCAGGCGCAGGGGCTGACTCCCAGGCAAGTGCAGCGCCGAAATCCCATCGCCAACATGGCTCTCGCCTGGAAGCAGGGCGCTACTCATTCAGCGGCGTCCGCTGGCATGGAGGTAATCATGTTTACCGCCAATCCTTTTGTTCCGCTTGCCGCGTTCATCTCCCCCGCGGTCATGCAGGGCTACCTTGTGCTGATGGCGCTGGCGGTGCTTGCGGGCACGGTGTTCGACATGCTGCACAAGCAAAGCGCCAAATTCTTCGCGCGGGATTGGCAGGCCTCCCAGGCTGCAGCAAAGCGACAACTCGGCGGCGGCGAGGTCGCGTCGCTGGCGGCCAGGACATTGGCAAAAGAAGTGGCGACCTCGGGCGAGTTCTGCAAGCCGGCGCGCAGGCTTTCGCATCTTTTGATGTCCTACGGCTTCGTCGTTTATCTGCTCGCCACAATCGCCATGGTCTGCGCCTATCCCACGGCGGCCACGCCCACGCCGGCGCTGCTGCCGCTGTTGTGGCACCTCGGCGCGCTGATGGTGGCGGTCGGCGGCTACTGGTTCTTCTTTCTATTGAGGGTGGACGTGGCGCATGAAGGGCATTCGCCTTTCCGCCTGGTGCGCGCCGATCTGTTCATCGGTTCGCTGCTGGCGAGCGTGACGTTTGCGCTGGTCTGGTCGTTCGCGCAAACCACGCCTTATCCTGCGGTGGCCTGGGTGTTTTTCGCGCTCTACATCTTCTTCAGCACGCTGCTGTTCGTTTCGGTGCCGTGGTCCAAGTTCGCGCACATGTTCTACAAGCCCGTCGTGGCCTTCCAGCGCAGGGTGGAAGAAGCCAGCGGTTCGTCCAAATTGCCTACGGCCGCGCCAGGAGCGAAGCGATGCCCACCTTCACATACATGACGCGCTGCGACGGCTGCGGCCTGTGCGTGGATATCTGCCCGTCCGACATCATGCACATCGACAAAACCTACCGGCGCGCCTACAACATCGAGCCCAACTTCTGCTGGGAATGCTACTCGTGCGTGAAAGCCTGCCCGCAGCACGCCATCGACGTGCGCGGCTATGCCGACTTTGCGCCGCTCGGCCACAGCGTCACGGTGCTGCGGGACGAGGCCGCGGGCACCGTCTCCTGGAAGATCAAATATAGAGACGGCCGGGTGAAGGAATTCACCTTCCCGATCCGCACCACGCCCTGGGGCTCCATCAAGCCGCCGTCCGACTACGCGGCGCCCGAGGCCGGCGCGTTGGGTTCGCCCATGCTCGCGCACGAGCCCGACGCGCTGATGGTCGAGGCGCTGCCGCTCTTGCCGCCGGCCGGGCCGCAGCACTAGGTTCAGCATCATGAGCCTGTTCTCTTCCCGAAAAACCAAGTTCGTCGACGCCGACATCCTCGTCATCGGCGGCGGCTTCGGCGGCTGCGGCGCAACTTACGAATCCCGCTTCTGGGGGCGCGACCTCAAGATCGTGCTGGTCGAAAAGGCCAACATCGAGCGGAGCGGCGCCGTCGCCCACGGCCTGTCGGCGATCAACTGCTACATGGGCATGCGCTGGGGCGAGAACCAGCCCGACGACTTCGTGCGCTACGCGCGCGGCGATCTCATGGGCCTGGTGCGCGAAGACCTGATCTTCGACATCGCGCGCCATGTCGATTCCACCGTGCACAAGTTCGAGGAGTGGGGCCTGCCCATCATGCTCAACCCCGAGACCGGCCGCTACCAGCGCGAAGGCAAGTGGCAGATCATGATCCACGGCGAAAGCTACAAGCCCATCATCGCCGAGGCCGCGCGCAAGTCCGCGAGCGAGGTCTACAACCGCATCATGGTCACGCACCTGTTGATGGACAAGGCGAAGCCCAACCGGGTCGCCGGCGCCATCGGTTTCAGCGTGCGCGACGGCCACTGCTACGTGTTCCGCGCCAAGGCCGTCATCGTCGCCGCCGGCGGCGCCTCGCACATCTTCCGCCCGCGCTCCATCGGCGAGGGCACCGGCCGCACCTGGTACGCGCCGTGGAGCAGCGCCTCGGCCTACGGCCTGGTGCTGCAGGCGGGCGCCAAAATGATCCAGATGGAGAACCGCATCGTGCTCGCCCGCTTCAAGGACGGCTACGGACCGGTCGGCGCCTGGTTCCTGCTGCTCAAGGCCTACGCCACCAACGCCTACGGCGAGCAGTACGAGGCCGCGCGCCTCGCAGAGATCAAGGCCCTGGTCGGCAAGTATGCCGAGACCGTGCCGATGCCGACCTGCCTGCGCAACCATGCCATGCTCGAGGAGATCAAGGCCGGGCGCGGGCCCATCTACATGCACACCCAGGAAGTGCTCGACAGCCGCGAAAAGGAAGAAATCGGCTGGGAGGACTTCCTCGACATGACCGTCGGCCAGGCCGTGGTCTGGGCCTCGCAGAACATCGACCCGAAAGAAAAACCCTCGGAGCTCATCACCTCGGAGCCCTACGTCATGGGCTCGCACGCCACCTGTTCCGGGGCCTGGGCCAGCGGCCCGGAGGACGTGGCGCCTGCCGATTACCAGTGGGGCTACAACCGCATGACCACGGTGGAAGGCCTGTTCGGCGCCGGCGACACCATCGGCGGCTCGGCACACAAGTTCTCCTCCGGCTCCTTCACCGAAGGCCGCATCGCCGGCAAGGCGGCGGTCAAATACGTCAGCGAAATGGGCACGACCCCGCCGCAGCTCGACGAGGCGCAGGTCAGACAGCTCGAACAAACCATTTTCCAGCCGCGCGAAAACTACGAAGTCGGCCGCAACGAAATCGTCGCCGGCAGCGTGGCGCCGAGCTACCTCTCGCCGCTGCAGGGCTTGCAGCGGCTGGAAAAGCTCATGGACGAATACGTCGGCGGCATCAGCACCTTCTACATGACCAGCGAACCCATGCTGCAGCGCGGCCTGGAACTGATGGCGATGCTGAGGGAAGACCTCGCCCACATCGGCGCCGAGGACCTGCACCAGCTGCAACGCGCCTGGGAACTGAGCCACCGGGTGTGGACTTCGGAGGCGGTGCTGCGCCACACCCTCTACCGCCAGGAAACCCGCTGGCCCGGCTACTACTACCGCGGCGATTTCCCCCGGCTTGACGATGCCGGCTGGCACGTGTTCACCGCGTCCCAATACGACGCCAACACGGGCGAATGGCAGATGGACAAGCTACCGGTGCACCACATCATCGCGTGAGCTGGGCTGGGAAAAGGCGCCTCCCCCACCAGTGGGGGAGGCTGGGAGGGGGATGCCCCGCCCACCTAAGCCGCCTCGCGCTGCTCCTCCTCATGCTGCGCCAGTGCGCAGCGGTTGCGCCCCAGCTCCAGCTCGCCGGCCTTCACCTCATCCACCTGCAACAGCCCGGTGTTGACCCGGCGGATGTCGTCGTAGCTCGGCGGATGCGGCTGTAAGTGGTCCAGCACGTAGGCGACGAACGCCGGCACGCCCTGGTCCAGCATGCGCAAGCCTTCATGCTGCCTGCGCAGCGCGCCGAGGGTGGCGCGGTAGCAGCCATGCGCGTCAGCCTCCTGCATATTGCCGAAGTGGGCCGGCAGCACCACGGTGCTGTCGGGCAGCTTCAGCAGCCGTTGCAGCGAATGGTAGAGCAGGGGCGCCCAGGTCTCGGCATGCCCGCCCAGGTCGGGGCGGCCGATCGAGTGGATGAACAGGGTGTCGCCGGTCAGCACATGGCGCTCGTCCGCCACCAGGTTGATCATGCCCAGGGTGTGGCCGGGCAGATGCAGCGTGCGCACGCTCGCCGCGCCCAGTTTGAAGCTCATGTTGCCCTGCAGATAGCGGAAGCTGAACGTCGCCGGCAGCAGATCGTCGGGATCGATGCTGTCGTAGGGATGCAGCCAGTAATCCACCCCCGCCGCCCTCGCCAGCGCCACGCCGCCGCTGATGTGGTCGGCCTGCAGATGGGTGTCGAGCACGTGGGCGATGCGCCAGCCGCGCTCGGCGGCAATGCGCGTGTAGACATCGATGTGGCGCGCGGCGTCCACCACCATGGCCTCGTTGCCGCCGGCCAGCATGTAGCTCAGGCAGCCCTTGGCCGGGCGGCTGATCTGCAGGAGGGTGAGGCGCGGGCTTTCTTCCACCACCCGCATTTCGTAATGCGCGCCCCAGGCCGCCATGCCGCCCTCCAGGTTCACGGCGTCATAGCCCAGCCGCCGCAGTCCTTCGGCCACGTGCGTCGAAGTGTCGCCCTTGGCGCACACCGCCAAAATCGTTCCGCTTTTGGGCAGTTTGCCCTTCAACTTAACCGGCGCCGCGCGCGCCACCGCCGCGGCGATCTCCTCGTCCTCCGATTCCAGCTCCAGCAGGTCGAAATAAGGCAGGTTCACGGTCGGGAGCGGGCGCTTGCCCTCGATCCGCCAGGTCTCGAATTCGTCCCGGTTGCGCACATCCAGGATGGTGAAGCGCTCGCCCGCATTCAGCTTGCGGTGCAGCTCAGAAGGACTCCAGACAGGCATCTTGTGCGTAGTCATGATTCACCTCCGCATTCAAGAATGATCGATGCTGCTTTGACATTAGTTCATGGGAAAGGTGCGGGGGAAATGAGAGCGGTGGCGGTGGGGTTTTGGTCGGCGTTGTGGGCTTGTTCTCATTCCTGCGACAGGGCCGAGATCGGTGTTGTTAGCGGCTCAAAAATAGCAGGTGTAGAATTTCAGCAGCCCCCATACCGAAAGGCCATGTATGCAAACAGTTAAGGAAATAGCACGGGAATTGATTGAGCGTCTGCCCGACACGGCCAGTTTCGACGATTTGATGTACGAGCTTTATGTTCGGCAGAAAATCGAGGTCGGGCTGAAAGCCGCTGAAGAAGGCCGCACCATCCCGCACGAAGAAGCGAAGAAACGCCTGCTTGGCGATGCGGATTGAGTGGACGGAGCCGGCCGTGCATGACATGGTCGCGCTGCGAGATTACATCGCCAGCGATTCCAAATTCCACGCGCAAAGATTCATCCGGCGAATTTTCGAACACGTCGAAAAGCTCGCGGCCTACCCGGAATTGGGGCGCCGCGTTCCGGAAGCCGGCCGGAACGACATACGTGAACTGGTCTATCAGGGATACCGCATTATTTACCGGGTATCGCCAGCCAAGGTCGACATACTGACTGTGCTGCACGGCAGCCGGGATTTGAACAACCCTGCCAACCGCCCCTGGGAGGCGTGACGGCGCAACCTGAACCCTCAGGATAACGAAAAAGCCGAGCCTGGCCCCTTAACTGCTTCTCCCCGTAAAGCCGCCAACTTGGCGATGTTCCTTCATGCACGCCACGCGACCTTGCGCCGGGGGCTGGCCGCCTGTGCAGTCCAAAAAACCGGGGTTGACCATATAAGCGGATAATGCCCGGTTTCGCACTTTTTACAGAAGCCACACCGCATGCAAGATGAAATCAAAGTAAAGCCCCAGTACGCCATTGTGGCGTCGGTTCAGTTGCCGGGGGTGAGCGATGCCGAGTTCGAGGCGTCGCTGACCGAGCTGCGCGAGCTGGCCAAGACGCTGGGGTTTACGGTGACCCGCGCGTTCACGCAAAAGCGTGCCGGTTTCGACGCGACGGCGTATCTGGGCGTGGGCAAGCGGCAGGAGATTCGGCATTTCGTGATGGGCGATTCGGATGACGAAACGGAGCCGGCTCTCGATTCGTCGCCCCCTTTGGTGGGTTCCTCCGAGGCGGACGAGGGGAGCGAGGAGGCCGTGCCGGTGTCGCCGCATCCGATCGACGCCATTTTCGTGGACCACGAGATCTCGCCGTCGCAGGCGCGCAACCTGGAAAACGAGGTCGGCTGCCAGGTGATGGACCGCACCATGGTCATCCTCGAGATTTTCCACCGCAACGCGCGTTCGCCCGCGGCGCGCGCGCAGGTGGAGATTGCGCGCCTCGGCTATCTGGCGCCGCGCCTGCGCGAGATGGCGAAGCTCGCCGGACCGCAGGGGCGGCAGCGCAGCGGCGTGGGCGGGCGCGGCGCCGGCGAGTCGCATACCGAGCTCGACAAGCGCAAGATCCGCGACCGCATCGCCGAGTTGCAGCGGGAAATCGTCGCCATGGACGTGGAGCGCAAGACCCAGCGCGCGCGCCGGCAAGGGCATCAGGGGCTCGCCAGCGTGGCGCTGGTGGGCTACACCAACGCCGGCAAATCGACCCTGATGCGCGTGCTCACGGGGAGCGAGGTGCTGGTCGCCAACAAGCTGTTCGCCACGCTCGACACCACCGTGCGCAGCCTCTATCCGGAGAGCGTGCCGCGGGTGCTGGTCAGCGACACGGTCGGCTTCATCAAGAACCTGCCGCACGGGCTGGTCGCGTCGTTCAAGTCGACGCTCGAAGAAGCGCTGGATGCGTCGCTGCTGCTGCACGTCGTCGACGCCAGCGATCCCGGCTTCGAACGGCAGATCGAAACCACCGAACATGTGCTGAGCGAGATCGACGCGCAGGAGGTGCCGCGCCTGCGCATTTTCAACAAGATCGACCACGTCGGCGACGCCGCGGCGCAAGCCGAATGCGAAGCCGCGCTGCGCGCCGCCTACCCCGGTTGCATGGTGATGAGCGCGCGCCGCCCCGGCGACGTCGCGATGTTGCACCAGGCGATCGTG